>JABSRN010000152.1 GCA_013214025.1 Polyangiaceae bacterium | reverse complement strand
CGTAGCTGGGGCGCCGGATACAAGAGTCCAGCTCGAGCACGCATTGGCGGAGTCCTCAGGCGTCGAAGAACATCTATCTCAGGTGATTCACAATACTGTGCCGCCAGCCGAACTCGTCGCTGACCCATTCTCGGTGTTGACCCAGCTGACCCCGCCCTCGTTTGAGACCGTCGAACAAGAGACTGCGGAGCTGGCGGAGCCGGTGGGGTCCGCGCCGAGTGTGGAGGGCAGCGATAAACCGATGCCTGAGTCTGCTCCAGAGTTGGTGCCGCTTCCTCTTTCTAAGCCAGTCCCGAACGATGGGGGGACAGCATCGGCGCTGAGGGCTGATTTACTTGTCCAAGATGGCCCACTGCGGCTCAGGGAGAGCGATGTCGTCCGGAAGCAGGCGGGGGTGGAAGCAGACGAGAGCATGGCGGCTGCGGTGGCGTGCCAGACGGAGTGGGACGTTGTTGTCCCGGGATCAACGATGGAGGGGGAAAACATGGGGCAACGTATAGAATCAGTATTGGCTACGAAAATGGTAACGGAGGTGGCAGGCCCCAATAGTTGGCAGCCGCGGTCAACGCGGCAGTTCTCCGGAGCTGCGCCTCTTGAGAATACTCGCGTCCGGACTCCCGGAGACGATTACGCAGCTCGACACCGCCAAACTGCTGCTCGCCCCCCATCGCTCTCGTTTAAGATCTCCGAGACGGTGTCGGAGGCTGCTGTGAAGTATATGCGGATGCTCAAACAGTCACCAGTCGAGAGCTCCGGGCTCCGTGGCAAGCTCCACCGCAGCATTCGTTCCAAAATGGGGCTGGGTTGAAGCACATGCGGCAGCTCAATTTTTCGAGGGTCTCCGCCTCTTCGGTGTGGGAATACACGATTCCGCCGACCAGCCGCCAACCATTACGGGGCCGCGTGAGTTGGCCATTCTACCGGATACGAACCCGTCCAAAGGTGGGTCGCCGTGCCGGGGGGCGTTGTGAGCAAGATTCTCTTAGTCGATGATTCGAGAACGCACAGAGCGCATCCAGAGGCGCGGCTGGTGGCATTGGGCTATCGGTGCCTCTCCGCCGAAGGTGGGGCTGAGGCCCTTGAATAGTTGGCGGTTTCGAATGACATTTCCGGAATTATTTGCGACCTCAGCATGCCGGGGACGGACGGCACCGCGTTCGTTGAGAAGGCCCACGCTGCCGGCTGCGGAGTACCGATGGTGCTATCGGGCATGGCCAGTCACGACTCCATTGTCACCTCGCGAAAAGCTGGAGCCAACGGGTGGCTCGTGAAGCCTTGCGACGGGCGAGAATTCTTGTATTCGCTCCGCGAACTCTCCGTGTCTATGGCGCCGCCGAATCGCTGACTGAGCATCGGGCTAGGACCCGTTCGGCTCGGCCAGCAGATCCGTCGAGAATCGGTGACTGGGGCTCAGGCGGCAATGTGGACGAACGATTGTCCACCATCGATGGCTGCCACTGCTTGCTTGATTTTTCGAGCTATGACTGGCTTGCAGAGGAAGGAGCGCGGAGTTCCAGACGCGCTCCTTCCAGGAGCGATGCGACTGTCTACCGCCGCTGAATCTACACCTCCTCCAGCACCGGAGGTATCACAGACACAGAAGGCATCGCAGAAGTAAGCGCGTCACGGCTGGAGGCGCGAGACGTCTCGTAGGGCGAGAAATTGACGAGCGGGCCGGAAGTGTTCGCGTTGACCCGGAGAAGCTCGACACGCTGATGAACCTATTCGGAGAGTGGCTCATTGCTGAAACTACCGTGACCCACAACCCGGATCTGGAAGGCCTTGAGTTTGAAAACTTTCAGAAGGCCGCGCTGCAACTGAATCGCATTACCCGCAACCTTCAGGACATCGCCATGGCGGTGCGGATGCTACCCATCGCGATGACGTTCAAGAAAATGGTGCGCTTGGTTCGGGGGGGGGCGTCTCGAGAGTCCAATCTGGTGGATCTGGAAATCTCAGGTGAAGAGACAGAGGTGGGCAAGACCGCTATTGAGTTGATCGCCGACCCCTTGGTGGTACGTCCTCGCCGTGCACCGTCGTGCATGATCGGATGGCACGCGCTTAACTCGGCGCATGGAAAACGAGCTTTCAAAGATTCGAGAATTGGTTCTGACGTCGCGAGCGGCGGGCGCGAAGCGATATCCGCGCGGCGTT
>JABSRN010000151.1 GCA_013214025.1 Polyangiaceae bacterium | reverse complement strand
ATAAACATCGTTCTTGACTCTTTTATGCAACTCTCGTCGCCCTCGCACCAACCTCGACTGCGCCGCCGAGACCGAAACACCTGTAATAACTGCTATCTCTGCAAGATCGTGACCGAGGGCTTCGTGTAGGAACACGGTCTCAGCGTGAGCTGGTTTCATCTGGGCGAGGTGCTCGTGTAAACGATTCAGCTCTGCCCGAACCGAACTCTGCTTTTCAGTATCCGAAGACGCAGGTCCGTGAAAATCATCTTCTGCGAGCTCGTCCGTTGCGTCGATGTACTTGCGCTCTCGGATGCGCGATCGCAGAGCGTTGAGCCCTACGTGACTGGTGACACTGGCCGCCCAAGTCTTCAGACTGCACGCTCCGGCAAAGCTACCCTTCGAAAGTGTCACGATGATCTGCTCGAACGCGAGCTGGACAAGATCATCGTGGTCGTTCTCCTGGCGCCCAAATATGCGAAACAGCGTGCGGTCCACCGTCGGTACCAAGCGGTCGTAGATTTCGCCGGCGACGGAGTTCTCCCCGGATTGCACCGCAGCGATCACCTCTTCGTCCGAGGGCACCCGCCTGCCACCGGGCCGGCTCGCTGGCGGATTGGAGACCGAGCCCCCTACCCACCCCTCGTCATTGCCAGCATCCGCGTCCCGACGATCGGGAACGGCGACCAAATGCGGTCGATTTTTGGCGGGCCGGAGTGACACAGCTGCTTAGTAACCGATGCCGAGGCGAATCAGGCAACGCGTTTCTGTCACAAAACTTCGGTATTTGCGGCCCCCGAGCGTCGTCCACAACAGCTTGCCCACCCCTACGCCACATGGCATGGCTCAGACTGATGCGTCCCCCCAAGCCCCGGATCCCTGCGCCTTTAGGGCGAAATTGGATGTCTCGCGCCGCCGGGCTCTCTCTGGCGATCCGAGCGCTGTTCGGAATATTACTCGGAATCGCCGCCAGCACGGGCTGTGAACACGAACAATATTGCTTGGGGGATGATTGCTCGCTGAACCCGTCGATCGACAGCGGCACAGGAACCGTCGACGCGGCACAAGATCCCGGCTGCGAAAACGATGACCAATGTCCTGGGTTTTTGAGCGTCTGCAAAACGGTCACTCACGAGTGCGTGAGTTGTCTGAGTGATGCGGACTGTCCGTTGCCACGCACGGGGCGCTGTGACCTCAATCGGAACCAATGCGTTCAATGCCTGTCGGCAGCCGATTGCTCCTCTGGCGAAGTGTGCGTGGCAACACCCGGCGACTGTGCGACGCCTTGCACATCAGCTTCGCAATGCGACGACAGCGGCCCGCTATTTTCGTCGTTTTGCGACCCGGCCCTCGAAGTCTGCGTGCAATGCCTAGAGGACACCGACTGTGCGGTGCTGGGCTCCATCGGCGGAGGCGCCATCGGAGCGGGCTATTGCGAACTCGGCAGTTGTGTCGGTTGTCGTAGCAACGACGATTGTACTGAGGCGTCGCCGCGCTGCATATTGGGGATCTGTTCGCCGTGTAGCGGAAGCGGCGACTGCAGTCTCTGAGCCGACCGGCAACTCAGCACGCACGGCCGCTACCCCACGGCCCTAGAGAACACCGAGCCGTAAGCCGAGGAGAGCGCTAAGTTGCAGCGGTGGATCGTAGAGACCACGTCCCCCCGCCGCTACGGAAACCGCCGTTGTGGCGGGGAACCAATTCACCTGAGGTGCGAGGAAAATCGCGCCCCGGGGTCCCCAATTCCAACACACGTCAACGGAGCTCTGCGCCCCCACCCGCCAGCGCGAAATATTGTCGCTAGCGCCCCCTGAACTGTCGAGCTGGGAGCCGAATCGCTGGACGGCCCCAGAAACATGCAGCCCCAGGCTCCAGTCGCCACCGAGGGAGAAACGCTCGGCGATACCCGCGAAGCCGGTGGCCCACTGGCTGCGCAGTCCCGAGGGCAACTCTGACGTCACGGCGTAACTGACGCCCCCACGAAGGAACACGGAAGCGACTGCCAAACGGCCGGACACCTGCCCCCCGTAGCGGATGGCGTCCCCCTCGAAGGCCGACCCCATGAGGGCCGCCCACTGCACCGACATATCCGACGCGAGATAGCCGGTGTTCCCGGCGTCCTCCGGTGTCGCTGGTCGCCCTGGAGTCGACGGCGGGTCCACGGACGGTCCATGTGCAATTGCCGGCGGCGGAGGCCGTGGCTCGGGAGCTGGGGGCGCCTGAGCGGCCGTGCCTGGGCCTGAGGTTACGGCGGGGGTCGCAGCAGCGGTACCGGGTGGTTCCGCTGACGCGCTGGGGGCCGCTTGGAGCGCAGGAGCGACCGAATAGCCCGCTTCTTCCGTTGGAACCGCCGCGGATGCGCGAGTGCCCGAAACAGCAGCGACGGCCATAGCGTCGCGCTCCACCGCCCGGGCCCCCTCTTCGATAACCACCCCGGCGATCGTGCCAATCACTAAACCGACGGAACGCCAACGCTCGGCAGGCGTGTCGAGCTCCAGGAAGGTCAGCCTTCGTACCGTGCCACCCGGCGACAACGAGACGCTCACCTCAATAGTTACCTCGGTGCCATGGGTCCATCGCACACGGGCGCTAGCCGAGACCTCCCGCTGTTGGCTAGTCCCGCGCAATTCGCAGCGGGCGGTTGGGATAGCGCGACCGCAAGCCGCCAACATTGTTTCCACGAGCGCCGCGGGAGCTTGTCCGGCGGCGATATCTACAACAACGGGCGGGAGCACACCCTGTCATATCACGAGCTGCGGCAGCGCCAATCAGCGGAGGAAAAAACACGCCCGGTAGCGGGAAAGCTCTGTCACTCGACCGCAATCGCTGTGGATAACCCAACCGGCCCAGCCATCCCTGCCAGCATCGACGACACAGCAACTACAGCGGCTCTGCGACTACCCGACCGCACCTGTGCAATCGATGAAGGGCGACGCCGCCGCAACCATTCAAGCATCATCGCGCCAACGTAAACCGCGACACTACCTCCAGTTCAACGGTGCGACTCTACGGTAAGACGGTAAGACGGTAAGACGGTAAGACCCTATGACTCGACGCCCCACGCCCCGCAGTTCATACGCCGCATCTGATGACGCCCGAAAAAACGCCTCCACTCAATACGGCGCCCGTCGATACGCCGCCAACGGAACGGCCGCCAATGCCACGACTGGTGCGTTGACGTGCGGCTTATCTATCGACACAATCGCCGTTCCCCCATGCCATTGATTTGCCGCATCGACCCCACTCAAGGACTTGTAGTCACCGAAGTCTGGGGTCGCGTGACTGACGACGATGTCTGTGGGCACCTTCACCAACTACTCCACAGTCAGCAATTCGCTCCGGAAATGGATCAACTTGTGCTCAATCGGGGCCGGGTCGACTACCAAGTCACGGCCGAAGCCGTACGCCGAGTGGCCCGTGGCAATGCCTTCGGCGAAGGCTCAAGACGAGCGATCGTGACCAATAGTCCCATCGGTTACGGCATTGCCCGTATGTACGAACTGATGGTCAACAGCGGCTACGACAACCAAGTGCAGGTCTTTAGGGCGGAGGCACCGGCTCTGAACTGGCTAGGACTCTCACGCGACGGCAATGTGCACAAGTCGAGCCCGGCCACCCTGTCGCAACAATTCGCCGCCGGCTAACGCGCTGGGCGACTCCCCGTCCAGAACGGTGTCACTTGCAGACCGCGGCTTCTTCGGCACCCCCGTCGGCTCCGCCATCCGTGCCCCCGTCGGCAGCGCAGCCGGCGTCGGCACAACTACCCGCCTCCGGAAACGGCAGTTCGGCAGCCGAACGACAGGACGCGGTGCACACTGACTCCACGCAGCTCAAATCGGAGCCACAGTCGGAGACCACGCCGAGGACGGCAACAGCCACCACCTCACAGGCATCCCCTTCGAGTCCGTCGCCATGATAAACGGCGCAGATTTCGCAGTTGGCAGCGGTGAGTTCCCCCGAAGACGCGCAGCCTGCGGTCGCCAGCTGGCGCAAGGCACGGTGCGCACACTCGGCGTTGTAGTAGAGGCCTGCGGTTGTAGCTTCTGACGAACCGCTCCGAACTTCGTCCAGCGTCCGCGATTCGCAAGACGATCCGGTGGCGACACTGCAGTCGCATGACTCGCGAGTGCTGCAATACTCCGACGCCCACTCCCGAGAAAACTCCTCTTCAGAAAGCGGCAGCGAGGCCAGTTCCGGCACGTTGGAACAAGCCCCGCACACCCCGAGTAGGAAGGATCCAAGCGTGAGGGCACCAATCGTGAACATGCGGGGCCCGAAGCGATAGCCAGCGATACGCGTCATGGGTGCAGGCTCCCTGCCACCGTCCGATTTGTCAAGCCCGCAGCGGCGGCAGAAGCCCGGCCAGTCGGCGCACAGCCCCGGGGCTGTGAGCCTCAGTCGAAGGTAATGACGCTGCGCACGACACTCCCGTCACGGAGCGCGTCGAAGGCTTCGTTGACCTCTTCGAGCTTGAAGCGCTTCGTGATCATGCCGTCGAGATCGAGACGGCCGTTGCGCCACAGACCGAGGTAACGGTTGAAGTCGACTCGCACGTCAGAGCTACCATACATGCTGCCGCGCAGGGTCTTCTCTGAATAGAAGAGCTCGACTCCACCGAACTGCACGGTGTCGTCCATCGCAGTGACGCCAAGCACGGTGACGGTGCCGCCGCGCCGAGTGGCGTCCCAGGCGGCGCGAATCGTTTCGCTCTTACCGACGACCTCAAAGGCGTAGTCGAAGCCGCGATTGCGGGTCAACTTGCTTTGCAGCGCGCCCAAGTCTTTGGGCGAACACGCGTGGGTGGCGCCGAACTCTTTCGCCCATGCTTGGCGGGTCTCGAAGGGGTCCACACCAACAATCTCGCTAGCTCCAGCCACCTTGCAGCCCTGAATCGCCGCGATGCCCACTCCGCCGCAGCCGAAAACGACAACACTCGAGCCTGGCCGGACCTCCGCTGAATTGAGTGCTGCGCCCACTCCCGTGGTGACGCCGCAACCAACCAAAGCGGCAACTTCAAAAGGCACGTCTTTCAGGATCTTGATCGCCGAGATTTCCGGGATGATCGTCTCTTCGCACATGGTGGCGGTACCGATGGAAGACATGATCATGTTGCCGTCCAACTGAAAGTGCGGCGTACGGGTCTGCTGCATGCCCTTTTCGCAGAGCTGGGGTTCGCGCACGCCGCAATGAAAACACGCGCCACAGGGCGGGCCCCAGGCGATCACGATGTGATCGTCAACCTTGACGCGGGTCACGTCTTTGCCCACTGCGAGCACGATGCCGGCGCCTTCGTGGCCCATCACGCTGTTGGTGATGCCGGGGATCTTGCCGTTGATGATCGACAAGTCCGAGTGGCAGATGCCGGCGGCCTTGATCTTGACGTGAACGTCCTTCGGACCGAGCTCGCCGAGGGTGACTCCGTCTTTGACAACGAGCTTTTCGTTAACAGCGGTGAAGAGGGCGGCTTTCATTTATTCGGACTCCGGGATCAAGGTTGGGGAAAAGTGTATCGGATGCTTCCACTGTCGGCAGAAGAAAACGGTGGTCGGTGCCGCGCTGGCGATCCCGACCCGTGGTTGGTGGACTCGTGCGCGATTCACATCAGTTGATGGGAATCGCGACCATGAAAAACATGCGTCAAATACGATCTTGGGCATAAGCAATAGAATTATTCGCTCTCACCCAAGGTGAGCGAATGATTCCATTTCCCTCCAGAGTATTTGAATCCCGCACTAAATTACAAGCCGCCGAGTTGGATCATCACGTTGCTGAGCTCCGTGTAATCCTCGATGGCTGCCCAGCCGCCTTCGCGACCCACGCCGGACGCGCCGTGGCCACCGAAGGGTGTCGACGGGTGTAGAGACAGATAGGTGTTGACCCAAACGGTGCCGGCTTTGAGTTCCGCAGCCATGCCGTGAGCGCGGTCGAGATTTTGCGTCCAGACGCCGCTGACTAGACCGAACTCGGAATCATTCGCAATCTCCAGCGCCTCGGTGGCAGTATCAAAGGGAATGATTGCCGCGACGGGGCCGAACACTTCTTCCTGACAGAGACGGTGCTTGGGATCGGCGTCCGCCACCAGCGTGGGACTGAGGTAATAGCCCTTCTCCAGATCGCCCATGAGGCGCTTGCCGCCGAGAACGACCCGGCCGGCACTGCTGGCGATGTCGACGAATCCGAGCACTCGTTCCAGATGCTGCTCGGAGATGAGCGGGCCAACCATGTTCGTCGGAACTTTCGGATCTCCGATGGGATAGGCGCCGGCGGTCTGTACCAGGCGCTCGATCACCTCGTCGTACACACCGCGCTGGACGAGAATGCGCGATCCGCATGTGCACTGCTGACCGGTATTGAGCATGAAACCCATGACGCTTACGGGAATGGCGGCGTCGAGGTTCGCATCGTCGAAAATGATGTTGGCGCTCTTGCCGCCTAGCTCAAGCGCCGTTCGCTTGAATGTTTTGGCGGCTTCCGCACCCACTTTGGCACCCAGCGCGGGACCACCGGTGAATGACACCATGTTGACATCCGGGTGCTGAACGAGGGCGGCACCCACGTCACCGAGACCGGTAACTACGTTCACTACGCCCGGCGGCAAGCCAGCTCGCTCGGCGCATTTGATGAACTCAAGTACGCTCAGGGGCGCCAGCTCGCTCGGTTTGAGCACGATAGTGCAACCTGCGGCTAGTGCCGGCGCCAGCTTGGCCACTGCGATGAATACCGGAACGTTCCACGGCACGATGGCCGCGACGACGCCTGCCGGGTGACGAATCGTGTAGTCGAGCATTCCTGGACTGGGGATGGGAATGGTTTCGCCGCCGATCTTGTCCGCCCAACCCGCGTAGTAATCCAAGTATTCACAGACGCCCTTGACGGTGCCCTGGGTGAAGCTGATGGGCATGCCCACCTCGTCGGTGGTTACTTCGGCAACCGTGTGTTTGGCCTTGCGCAGTTCAGCGGAGAATTTGAGCAACCAACGACGGCGCATATTACCCGTCGCCATTTTCCACGCGCCAGCGTTGAGCGCTTTCTTAGCGGACTGTACCGCCCGATCCACTTCGTCGGTGCTAGCACAGCTCATCTTTCCGATGACAGTAGCGTTCGCAGGGTTGATTACGTCTACGGTCTCCCCAGACTCGGATGCCACCCATTGACCATTGATGAATAGTTTTGTGTTTTCCATGACGTCTTCCTTACTGAGCGGGGTTGGGAACTGTAACTGTGTCGCGGCCGCTACGGAGCGCGATGCCCGGCAGCGAACCTGTGTACTCTTGGCCCTCAACGATGGGCACGCCGTTGACGATCACGTGTTCGATGCCTATCGCTTCGGCGAACAGGCGCGATTCATCGCCGGGCAAGTCTTGGCGGGTGTGAAGCGGACCGACGCCGACTGTGTCCATATCGAATACGACGATGTCCGCGTGCCAGCCCTCGGCGATACGCCCGCGTTCTGTCAGGCCGATGGCTCGCGCGGGAGCGTCAGATAAGTGGTGAATGGCCCGCTCCACCGTCAGCAGCTTGAGTTCCCGTACCGCGCGACTGAGCAGCGTCGTGCAGTACGAAAAGGTGTCGATCATATCGAGATGAGCGCCGGCGTCGGATGCGCCAACGAGGGTGCGAGGATCTTCCCAAACCTCGGCGCGCAGCTTCCACGTCTCTTCGTCGTCCCCGGGAATGAGCGGGGCGAAGGACGTACGCAACTCTTCGCTGATGGCGAGGTCGCACAGGGTATCGAAGGGCGTCTTGTCGAGTTCTTTAGCGACATCACCGATGCTGCGGCCCTCGTACTTCTTGTTCTCAGGCAGGAAGGTCTCGGCGATGGTCATCAGATCCCATCGGGCCAATCCACGAAGGGGACCTGCGCCCTTGGACGTCGCACCTCCGTGCAGTTTTTTGCGAATCTCGGGATCCTTCAAGGCGACCATGCGCTCGGGCAAGGGCTTGAGGATGACCTCGCCCCAACCCGGGAAGCTGTCAAACAGGAAGCCACCGCGCAGGTTGAGCCGCATGCTCATGACCTGGGGCACCGTCAGCGCGAGCACATTGGCACCGCGTTTGGCGCCGCGGTCCGAGGTCTCCAGCTGAGACTCGTACATGGGCTGCGAACGCTTGCTCACACTGAGCACGTTCCAGTTCAACATGCGGCCGGACTGAGCGCTCATTTCGACCATGAGCTCCTTGTGTTCCTCGGCGAAAGGACCGACTACGGCGATGAACTCCAGGAAAGTGCCTTCGTACTCCCCCACCTTGGCAGACAGGGCGATGATCTCTTCGTGAGTGGCGCAACGGGACGGCACGGGGTTTCCGTCGCCGTCCGTGTGGGTGTGAGACAGCGTCGAGGAAAAACCGAGGCCACCCTCTTTTAAGGACTCGCCGAGCAGGGTTTTCATCTGCTCCAACTCCTCGGGGCTCGCCTCTTGGTCGGCGCGATCGCCCATGACGCAACGTCGCAGAGCGCAGTGGCCGACGAGGAAACCCGCGTTCACCGCGAGACCGTCAGCGCGGTCTAGAAATTCACCGAAGCTCTGCCAGTCCCACGGCACGCCCTTTTGGAGGCTCTCGAGCGGCATGCCTTCGACGCGAGCGAGCATGCGCGAGAGGTAGTCGCCCTCGGACGGCTTCAAGGGAGCGATGCTGAAGCCGCAGTTGCCGCCGATGACGCTAGTGATACCATGCAAAGGGGACGGGCTCAGGGTCTTGTCCCAGAACAATTGCGCGTCGTAGTGGGTGTGAACATCCACGAAACCCGGCGCGACAATTTTGCCGGAAGCGTCGATAGTTTTCGTCGCCTCCTCGGTGACAGCACCGATGCTGACAATGCGCCCGTCTCGAATGCCGATGTCGCCTTTGACGCCCGGTTTTCCGGTGCCATCGACGACGGTTCCGCCCGTGATTTTTAGATCCAACATAATGCCTCTGATACCCAGTGCTTCTGATACTCGCTCAGCCGAAACGCTTCTTCGGGATGTCATCCATCTTGTAGAGCTTGATGCAGTTCTCGTGCGTCATCTTGTACACCTCACTCTTGGGGATGCCGCGGAAGTTTTTCTCCAAAGAGAGACGTGAATCCGGCCAGTCCGACGCGCTGTGGGGGTAGTCCGTACTCCACATCAAGTGATCAATATTCAAACGATGACGTAGGTCCATGCCGACCGTATCCACCAAGAACGTCGCGTAGAAATTTCGGTGAAAGATCTCGCTGGGCATCATGCTCATGACCTTGTGAGCCCCCGTGTAGAAGCGGTAACGCCGGAACATATCGTCCGCCTGCTCCAGCAAGGTGGGCGCCCAACCGATGTTGGATTCCACCAGTACGATCTTGAGATTGGGGTGTTTCTCGAAGATGCCCGAGAACAATAGGTCGCAGACGACGCCGAGGGTTTGACCGCCGGCCTTCGTCCAGGCCGCCTTGCCAACAAAAGCCAAAGAGGACCACGTTTTTTCATTACGCAGCGCCTTGCCGCCCCCGCCCCGCAGGAAGCTGCCGATGTGGATGACGACGGGGAAGTCGGCCTCCTCACACACGGCCCAGAATTTGTCGTCCTCGTCCTTGGGATCGAGAGTGCCGTTGGGGAACGAAGAGATGACCGCGCCCTTGTGGCCGGCCTTCATGGCGCGCTCGAGTTCTTCGAGACTGTCCGCCAAACCCGTGGTGAGCATGATGGCCTGGGGTACTAAGCGCCCCTTGCCAACCTTGCAGAAGTCGACAATCCAGTCGTTGTAGGCGCGCACGCAGGCCTTCTGGAGTTCAGCGTCCTCAGAGTAGATTTTGGCGCCCTTGAGCGTAACGCTCGGGTACATCACCTGGGCGTAGATGCCGTCGATGTCCATCTCCTTGAGGCGTGCTTCGGGATCGTAGCTCGCGGGTCGCATCTCTTCGTAGCTGCCGCCGAAAGGCGAATACTGGAAGTAGCTTTGACCGGCGGTTGCGGTGAGCCCCACGGGCCATTTTTCGCGGCCGCCATCGAAGACCCAGATATCGCCCTTGTCCGTCTTTTCGACCTTGGGCGCTCTGTCTTTGAGGTGCGCTGGCACACTGTCTTGCCACAGCTCAGGCGGCTCGTTCACATGGGCGTCAGAGTCGATGATCGGGTAATCAATTTGGGCTGCGTCGTAGAATAAGTCACTCATCTGTGGGGTTCCCCTGGGTTTTAGGAAAGCGCCCCGCACAAATCTGTGCGGACGCCGAAGACGCCAGGCTAATCCCGAAGAAAGGAGAATGCTGCACTACATGAAGGAGAATCCCATACTCTCCACGCATATGCAAACGTTAAATATCAGATACTTGACTCGGCCAATAACTGGACGAGCCGACTGGCGCAGCTGTGCTCCCTGCCGGACGTCACCAACAGCATCATCCGATTGCGCGGGATTGCTCGGCTATTCGGTGGTCGCGGGCGCGTCCGGCCAAACGAGCAGAGCGCGGTTCCAGTAGCCACCATGCTCGAGCGCATAAGCGTAACCATCGGGCCCGACACGCCACTGGGTCACTGAAGTCAGGTGCCCCATCGACTGATCCATAACGATCTTGTTGGCGGCGTCTGCCTTGAGCCCCCTCACCCAACCCGTGAAAAAATCGCCAAAGGGCACCACGCCGTCCATCAAACCTGCGTAACGATCGGTGCTGGGGTTCTCGTAAACTTCGCCCACCCAGATGGCTCGTTTGATGTTGGGCTCGGTCAACGGATCCTCGAGCACGTAGGCGTGGGCTCCGTCGCGCGTGTAGTTGGCGACAGGCTCTGTATAGCCTGCGCACGCAGCGGGAGCCGTGCTCGGTCCGCCATCGCCCCCCCCCGTCCACAGCATTGCCCGAATCGCTCCCCGCGTCGCTGGTGCCGCTCACTAACAAAGCTGGATCGCAGGGCCCCTCGTGGGTAGCCCATCCAAAGTTCTGCCCGACAGCGGTGATCAGGTTCACCTCCTCAACCAAACCTTGGCCTACGTCTCCCACCCAAATACGACCGAGCGAATCTCGTGAACCTCTCCACGGCGAACGCAGGCCGTAAACAAACAGCGCCGGATCGGACTCCGGGAACCCGCCCACAGCCGCCATATTGCCAGCAGGAAGCGTGTAACCGTCGCCGCCGTCTTCGCGGTTCGGAATGATGCGCAGGAGCCCACCCATCCTGTTGGTGGGGTTCTATCCGTGTTCACTGTGAAAGTGATCGCCCGAGAGCATCCACAGGGTCACGCCATCTTCCTCGAAACCCGCAGAGCCAAATCGATGCCACGGATCTGCCGGGACAATGGTGGTCTTGACGATGACAGCCGGATCGCTCAAGCCGGATTCGGGACTCCACTTGTAGCGAGTAAAGTGTGTCTCCTCGGTGTTCGCGCAGTAGCTCAAGTAGATGTAACTGTTCTCCTCAAACAACGGATCGAACAATACATTCGTCGGACCACAGGAGGACTCTAGATAACCGGCTTCCGCAACCGTCCATGATCCGAGGTTCTCGATGGTGTTTATGGGATGCTCTGACGTGCAAATCGTAGTTGTCTTCCCAATTCGCCGTCGTGTTCCGCGACGTTGCGCACTCGGATCGCCCGATGCAGACTGGGTCCACTCACCCAAAATCCCCGACGTGCAGTTCGCCAATGGACGCGAGTCGCCGCGACGGGACGCGGCTCATAGCGGCGGGACGCGAGTCGCCGCGACGCGGCTCATAGCGGCGGGGTGCGCGGGGTCGTGCCCACCGGATGCATCCCCCGATTCTAAAGCCAGTTGTGCCGCAATGGACGACTAAATGACTGGATGACGCGCCTACAACTTCGGAGCTCGTCGGCGAGCGGTGCTCCAGATGGTCACCACACGGATCACCGATTCCTTTTCGAGGATTCGGTAATACACATGGAACTGTGTCTTTGGCATCAACACCCGGTGGTAGATTCGATCCCGGCGCCCCTTGTAGACCACTCCGACATGCGGAGACTTTTTGATCTTATCCAGGGCTCCCCTCAGCTCTTGCTCAAACAGAAGCGAGGCGAGTTCGCGATTACTGAGCCACCAGCGGGCGTGTCGTTCGGCGTCGTTAGCCGCTCGCGGCGCTATCTTGAGTTTCACGGATGGCCTTCAAACGGTTCCACAGTTCGTCTTCGCTCACGCTCTGGCCAGCGTCGAGCTGCTGCTCGGCTTCGTCCATCGCGGCATGCAGAGCTTCGCGCTCTTGAGCATCAAAGTCGTCGTCGTTCGCGGCCACAAGCATTTCGCCGAGCTGGAGCTGCTCATCAACACTGAGCCCTCGTGCTGCCTCGTAAAGCTTTTTCACCGCGTCCGTCATCGTCCTTTTGTACTACCACATTCCCGGCT
>JABSRN010000150.1 GCA_013214025.1 Polyangiaceae bacterium | reverse complement strand
GGGGGGGGCTTCGGCGGCGTCCAGTCTCCGCCGGGACGGCTCCTGAGAACGCGTGCTGGCGATCGGTCGGCTGTCGTGAGCGCCGTCAGATGAGGCCGGGCCTTCTGGGCCTGCAGAGGCTTCGTAGGGCCCTGTCGGCTCGAAATGTTCCGGTGGACTGAAATAGGCTGGATCCTCCAGGAAATCCGGATCGCCCAACAAAGTATGAGGATCCTCTGCCTCACGTGGGCCGCCGCATGCCACGCAGAGCCCCGCAATTGCGCCCGCCGCCGAGTGCGCCAGGAGGGAATTTCGAAGTGCCGTCATCACCAATGTTTCACACGCACGAGCCAGAGCCGCAAGAAACGGCCGGACGGCATTCGGTTGGTGCCTTGGTTTTGCGCGTCGTCAGCGCGGCGTCCGGCGGCGGGGGCCGGTTTGCTGAGCTCTCGGGTGGAGCTGCGCCGATGGAGTCCTGATCAGTTGATGGACTTAGGCCCTGGGTGTTGGGCGCTCAGTCCGAGGGCTGCGAGATCCGCGAGAGCACCGGCCGAACCCCGGGCGATCCATCGTTCGTACAGACGAAGGGTGGCCTGGGGGGTCTGAGCTTCTGTACGCTGGAGGCGGTCGGCCACTGCGCTTAAAAAACCAACAAATTCCACGAATTGTCCGGCCAGCTCTCCGAGTACGTCGGTTCCGGTACCGGTCCCTCCTCGCATCATGGCCGAGGCTGAGCCGTAGGCCTGCGCTCCGATCCCGCACAGATAACCCGAGCTGACGCCCTGGGAGGCGATTCGGTCAGCGAAGAAGCCCGTGGTGAACAGCACGTCGTCGCCTAGCTCCCGTAACTGAGCGAAGCACTCCGCCGGGGGAGCCAAGGTCGCCGTATGCAATCGGAGCGTGAGGGGTTCGGTGTCCGATCCCGGCTCCCTGGCCCGAGTTTGGTCCGTCAGCACCCCGACGAGGTACGAATGAATAGCTCCGTCCAAGGTGAACCCCTCGCGTTCTTCGGTGTCGCTAAGAATGTCGTCGAAGAATCCACCGACGTCGCCGGACAGGTCGAGCGTTCCGCTGTCGCTGTCCGGGGGCTCGCTCACAGGGCGTGCCTTTGAGGGCCTCGCGGGCCCCAGGACGGGCGATGAATGATCGGCATCTCCTGTTCAGTATACGCTCAATCGGGCCGCCGGACCATGACAGTGCCTTGACGCTTGGACAGCGTTTGTTCGCGATCCGACCAGACCTACAAATATCGTCCTCCCGCTTCTTGACACCCCCGGCCGTGTGGCTAAGTTGCGCGGCGCGTCTGGAGCCAATCGTGCCGGGCGCATTTATTCAAATTACCTAAATAACACGGGTTTCACTCCTTCCAGCTGAGCTATTCAGCGGGCAGAAGTTGAGCCGGGGGCAGTTGTCTCCCAACTCTTGAAACACCGCCAGACACGCAGAACCCATTCCGGAGGCTTAGCCAGTTATGAAGATCCGACCGTTGCAAGACCGCGTCATCGTAAAGCGCGTTGAAGAAGAAGAAAAAACCAAAGGCGGAATCATCATTCCGGACTCCGCGAAAGAGAAGCCCATCGAGGGTGAAGTCATCGCGGTTGGCAACGGCAAGGTGCTGGAAGACGGCTCCGTGCGTGCCCTGGACATCAAGAAGAAAGACCGCGTGTTGTTCGGCAAGTACGCCGGCACCGAGGTCAAACTCAATGGCGAGGAACATCTGATCCTCCGCGAAGACGACATCCTCGGCGTAATCGAGAAATAAGGGAGAACTGAAATATGTCTGCAAAAGAAATCGTTTACGACGAGAAGGCGCGAGCCCTCGTTCTCAATGGTGTCAACGCTCTCGCGGATGCCGTCAAAGTCACGCTCGGCCCCAAGGGTCGTAACGTACTCATCGAGAAGAGCTTCGGCTCCCCGACGATCACCAAGGATGGCGTCACCGTCGCCAAAGAGATCGAGCTTGAGAACAAGTTCGAGAACATGGGCGCCCAGATGGTGCGCGAAGTGGCGAGCAAGACCAGCGATGTAGCTGGTGACGGCACCACGACCGCTACCGTTCTCGCCCAAAGCATCTTCCGAGAGGGCTCCAAGCTAGTCGCCGCGGGCCACAACCCGATGGAAATCAAGCGCGGCATCGACGCCGCTGTTGAGGTCGTTACCGCTTCCATGAAGAAGCTCAGCAAGGCCACCCGGGACGCTGCTGAAATCGCTCAGGTGGGTACCATCAGCGCGAACGGCGACGAGACCGTAGGCAAGCTGCTCAGCGAAGCCATGGAAAAGGTCGGCAAAGAAGGCGTCATCACTGTGGAAGAGGCCAAAAGCGCCGATACCACTTTGGACGTCGTCGAAGGCATGCAGTTCGACCGTGGCTACTTGTCCCCGTACTTCGTTACGGATCCAGAGCGCATGGAAGCCAGCTTGGAGGATTGCTACATTCTTCTCAACGAGAAGAAGATCAGCAACATGAAGGATCTGCTGCCGGTGCTCGAAGCTATCGCGCGTCAGCAGAAGCCCTTGCTCATCATCGCCGAAGACATCGACGGCGAAGCGCTGGCCACTCTCGTGGTCAACAAGCTCCGTGGCACCCTTCAGTGCTGTGCAGTCAAGGCCCCCGGCTTTGGCGATCGCCGCAAGGAAATGCTCAAAGACATCGCGACCCTCACCGGTGGCCAGGTCATCGCCGAGGAACTCGGTCTCAAACTTGAGAATGTCACGATCAGCGACCTTGGCCAGGCCAAGACCATCAAGATTGACAAAGACAACTCGGTCATCGTTGATGGCGCGGGCAAGAAGGACAAGATCAAGGCTCGTCAGAACGAGATCCGGGCCCAGGTGGAGAACACCACGAGCGACTACGACCGTGAGAAGCTCCAAGAGCGTCTCGCCAAGTTGGTCGGCGGCGTTGCGGTAATCAAGGTCGGTGCTGCCACCGAGACCGAGATGAAAGAGAAGAAAGCCCGCGTCGAAGACGCCCTTCACGCGACTCGTGCAGCCGTGGAAGAGGGAATCGTCCCCGGCGGTGGTGTCGCTCTGCTTCGTGGCCAGAAGGCGCTAGACAAGCTTGAGGTATCCGACGAGCAGGCCTTCGGCGTGCAAATCATTCGTCGCGCCATTGAGGAACCCCTTCGTCAAATCGCTGGGAACGCCGGCGAAGAAGGCTCTATCATCGTGCAGAAGGTGCGCGATGGTAAAGGTCCCTTCGGCTACAACGCACGCGAGGACAAGTATGGCGACCTGATCGCTATGGGCGTCATCGACCCGACCAAGGTAGTTCGTTCTGCTCTGCAGAACGCCGCCAGCGTCTCGGGCTTGCTGCTCACCACGGAGGCCCTGGTGGCCGACGCCCCCAAGGATGACAAGCCGGCTGCCGGCGGTCATTCCCACGGCGGACCGGAATTCTAGGACCCAGTCCTGATCCGACGCGGCGTTCAAACACTTCGGACGCCAACAAAAAGGCACCCCTCACCGGGTGCTTTTTTGCGTGGGCCGACCGGCAAGGCCCGACGGAAAGTCGCCCATAGTAAATCGCCGGCGCGAGCCGCGGGCAGCCGGACCGAACTGTGATTCTGGCGCGACAAAGCATTGCCCCCCTGCCCCCCCCCGTCCATGCTGCAGACTTGAACCGCCTGACTAGATTGAGTCGCTGCGGGCTCGGCTTGGCTTTGAGCTGTGCTGCTCTTGGCTGCGACAGCGACGGGCATTCAGAAACTCCCAGTTGTGGTGCCCCCGTGCCTTCGTTTCGCGTCGCGGTGGAGGCGCCCCCGGAGGGGCAGCTGCCAGGCGAATTTTCGGTTTACGTGTTGTTTGGTGGATCGCGCGAGGTGAGTTTCTCGGTGGACGGCAGCGAGCACGACACCGATGTGCTGTGTTGTCAGCTTTTCGCGGGTCTCGGTGAAATCTTGCCGGTGCCAGAATGCGGCTTGACTGTGGATAGCGGGGTAGACGCCGGTCCTGGATCGGCCTCTGCCGAGGGCGGCGGGACATCGGCAGACGCGGGTCAAGACCCAGCGACAGCGATTCGCGCTGTCGTATGCGACCTTTGGACAACAGGCGCCGCCGAGTTGCGGGTAGAATCCGACGGCTATCCCGAGGTGGCGGAGTCTCTCACCGCTCAAGTGGACGAGGCTTGCGAGAGTTCAATTTTGGTAGAGCAGCGATTTGTGCTGCCCTCGCCGGTGGATGGGGGTCCTTGAGTCGACTCGGACGGAGCGTCTCGGGCGACGGGGGATGTGGCAGCCGAGACTGTTCCCGCCCAGCGTAGCTGAATCGCTGACTGACTAGCGACGCCGACCGCTCACTTGATGTCGCTCAGATCGACGCGCGGTCCGTGGGATTTTAGCCGGGCGTGTTCCACCACTAGCGTTGAGCCGCTGAAGGCTTGGATGTCGAGACTGACGATCCCGACGTAGGGACAATAGGTAGTGGCGATGCGTTTTCCGTTCTCCGCATCACCGGCATCTTCCACCGTTTGCAGGCAGCCGAAAAATTCTCCGGCGGGGACTTTGACGGTCTGATCGATGGCCTCGATGGTGACCATACCGGCGAGCCCACGCCATTGAGCGCCGACCTGCAGGGGCAGGCGCAACACGAAACCGCCATCTCGGTGTCGGATCCCAGTGGGCAATAATTGCAGTTCTTGGCTTCGGCCAGCGACGGTGAGCTTCGCTCTCGCCGGGCCGGTGCGGGAAATGGCCATGACCAGCAGTCCCGTGTCTTTCGGGCTGTCGCCAGCGGTGACGAAGGCCAGCACGGTGTTGTCCTTGAGCGGGAAGTATCGCTCGGCCTCACTGCTCAGCTCGCTCTGGCTCTGGGGGGTTGGGCTTTGAGCGGGTTTCTCGGAGCCTCCGCAGGCGGTGAGAAACCCGCTCAACACGAGCGCAGCAACTGGTGCGACTCGGGGAACACCGCGGAGAGTTCGTGTCATCAGTGTCCCCCGTAGGACCAGAGGCAGAGGAATATGAATAGCAAGATGGACGCTGCGAGCATGAACTTGACCGTGGGATCTGCTTGGATTCGGAGCAAGAGCTCGTCGGCTGCGTCTCGAATCTCGGGGTCGCTGCTTTGTTCCTTGAGCCGGAGGGCTGCAATCTTCACTCCTCGAAAGTCGCCGACCTCGAATTGGCGGCAAACAGCGGCGAGTTCCTCATTGTCGGGGAAACTGAGCAGGAAATCTGGGCGGCGTCGGCCATCCGGATCAAGCTGGGTGGCGTCGGCGTCCTGGGCTGGCTCCGGGCCTGCCGCTGGAGTTTTTCCTGACTCCGCGCCGGACACGGCTGGGTTTTGGCTGGATTCTGTTTCGCTTTTGGCCATCAGAACTGGAAGTAGACAAAGGGTACGGCCTGGGCGCTAGCCATTTTTCGAATGGCGATGGCGATGGCGAAGAGCAGTGCCCCTTGCACTGCGGGGTGCGCTTCGGTGAACCCCTTCTGAACGCGTTCAAACCAAGTGTCGGGCACGTAGTGCCCGAACAGACCCAAGGCGAGCACGGCGAGCACTCGGTTATCCAGGTTCGGGTGGTAGGTGCTGAGTGTTATCATTTGAGAGAACATCAGCTGGGCTTTTTGAAAGTGTTCCGCGCGGAAAAAGATCCAGGCGATGCAAACGAAATGAAACGTCAAGCAGACCTGCAAGAGATGCCGGGGGGCGCCCGCTTCGGAGGTCCGGGGCTTGCGTTTTCTCGTGAAGTACCGCTCCAGTGCCAAGCCGCCGCCGTGGAGGCCGCCCCAAACAACAAAAGTCCAATTGGCGCCGTGCCAGAGCCCGCCCAGCAGCATGGTCAGCATGAGGTTGAGATAGGTCCGCGCCCCACCGCTGCGATTTCCACCTAATGGGATGTACAAATAGTCGCGCAGCCAGGTGGACAGGGAGATGTGCCAGCGCCGCCAAAAGTCTTGGATGGTTGCGGCCTTGTAGGGCGAGTTGAAATTGAGCGGGAAACGCACGCCTAGCAGTAGGGCCGAACCGATGGCGACGTCCGTATAGCCAGAAAAATCGCAGTAGATCTGCAGCGCGTAACCGACGACGGCGGTGTAACACTCCAGAGCGGAATACTGGGCGGGCGCGTCGAAGACTCGGTCCACCAGGTTGAGCCCGAGGTAGTCTCCAATGGCGATTTTCTTGAACAGCCCCAGAGCGATCAAGAACAGAGCCTCGCTGCCGACCTTGCCGGAGAAGCGGGGAGGGCCGGCGAGTTGGGGCAACAAGTCCCGCGGGCGGACGATGGGTCCGGCTACCAGGTGCGGAAAGAAGGCTACAAACGAGAGGTATTCGACGTAGCTTTCTTGGGGTTCGAGCTCCCGTCGGTAAACGTCGATGACGTAGCTCATCGACTCGAAGGTGAAGAAGCTGATGGCGACTGGTAGGGCGATCTGTAGGCTGAGCTCGGGTGCGTCGTAACCGAATTGGGTGAGCAAGCTACGGGCGTTGTCGATACCGAAATTGAAGTACTTGAAGACGGCCAGTACGCCGAGATTCAATGTGACGGTGACGCCGAGCCAGCGCTTTCGCACGGTGGGATCTTCCGCTCTACCGATGGCGTTGCCCAGCCACCAATCGATGGTGGAAGAGCCGAAGATCAACGGTAGGAAACGCCAGTCCCAGTGGGCGTAAAACACGTAGCTGGCGCCCAAGATGAACAGTAGCCGAACCTTGCGAGCGCGCACGAGGCTCAGCAGAACAGCGAAGCCGCCCGACCAACCGGCTACGGCCCAGAGAGTCCCCGACGGAACCGGAACGCCTAGCGCACGCAGCGCTGTTCCCAGGGGATCCACGAGCATGCCCGGGCCCGCAAGCCATGCGAAGGCGAGGAAGTTGAGAAATATGGCGGTAACTGCGCGCTTCAGACCGAGCCGTTCGGTTTCGGGGTTGTTGCCGCTTCCGATAGCTGGACGCAGGGCGAGGGTCAGCCCCAGAGCGCCTGCACACACTAAGGCACTCTGGGGGTTGAGCGATTGCGACCCGACATGCAGAGCTAAGCCCACCCAGGGCAGCAGCAACGCCCAACGGCGGTCGATTAGCAGCCACGAGACAACAAAAACAACGCAAAAAAACTGCGCGTAGCCGAGGGTGTTAAAAAGCACGGTGTGCGTAACGCATTAGCCGGGGCGGGAGGGGAATTCAAAATCGCCGGGGCGAAGCGTGAATTTGCGGGGCGAGCGGGCAACCGCGGCACTGAGCCAGCCGGGCGATGACCGCGAAAGTTGCAGTCCGTCGGTTGACGCCTAGCTGGACGAAGGGTCGGGGCCGCCGAGCTGTTTGTCGTCGGATCTGACGGCGGGCAGTTCGATGCGGAATCTGGCACCCCCCTGATAGTCGGGATCGACTTCAATCGTGCCGCGTACGGCTTTGATGAGGCCGGCACAGACCGAAAGCCCCAGCCCGGTGCCGTCTCCGACGTCCTTGGTGGTCACGAAGGGTTCGAATAACAGGTCGCGGACCTCTGGGGATATTCCCGGGCCGGTGTCCTCCACCAAGATCGTGACGATGTCTGATTGGCAACCGGCAGCGATGCGGATTTCCCCTTGGCCATCGCAAGCATCGGCGGCGTTGAGCATCAAGTTGACGAGCACCTGTACCAGTTGAGCCGTGGGCAAGGGGATGGCCGGCAGATCTGGGTACAGATCTAGCGTCACCTCGACCTCTGCCATGCCCTCGTGGGATCGCAGTAGCGTGACCGTTTCGTGGACGGCGATTTCGACGGAGCCGGACTCGTTGCCTTTGCCCACGAGCTCGTCGCTCGAACGGGCGAATTGCAGCAGCTCCTTGATGATGGTGTTGATGCGCTCGGTGTCTTTGCGCATTCGAGTCAGAAAGTCTCGCGACTCTCCGGCGGTCAGGCCGCCGTCGAGCATCAGGTCCTGCATGCCGAGGATGGCGGCGATGGGATTGCCCACTTCGTGAGCGAGGCCGGCGGACAATCGCCCAACGGAGGCGAGGCGCTCTGATTGCACTAGGTTCTTCTGCGTCTGTTGAAGTGTGGCGGTGGTGCGCTCAACCTCGGCGACCTTCTTTCGAAGTGCTTCCTCTTCGGCGATAAGCCGCTCGGTCATTGTGCGCAAACTGGCGCCGAGCTCGAGCAGTTCGCGGCTGCCGGTTTCGGGGACGTCGAGGCGACGGGCTCCCCCCGCAACCCGGCGAGCAGCTCGGGACAGTTGGTCGACCGGGCGCACGATGAAGCGAGTGAGTGCGAAGTAGGACACAATCAGTAGCAATAGCGCGAAGACGCTGGTGTAGAGGCCGACCAAGCGAACCAAGGGAGCGGCTCGGGTGACCGCGGTGTCGGTACGGAGAATAGCGACGACGGATCCGTGATCGCTGGGCAATACGATAGCCAGGCCGGCGCCATGTCGGGTGGGCAGAGAGAAGGACGCTTCTTCGCTGCGTCGAACGTGGTCGAGAATTCGAGGCAGGGTGGCTTGGGGGCCGACACTCGCGACTCGCTTGGCCGCGCGGTCGTAGACGGTCAGGGACTCCACCCCGTCGATGCCGACCTGGGACTCAAGCAACTCGACCAGTGCGGCTGGGGAGCGCACACCCCGGGCGTCAGAGATGTGGCTGGCCACCGCACGGCCGAGGGAACGGGCGCCGACGGTACGCAATTCCGTCAGCGCCACACTGGTGTAGGTGGCCACGGCAAAAAACAGCGGGACTAGCGCCAGAGTGAGCAACGCACCGAGCAGGAGCAGGATCTGAAGACGGAGGCCGGGTTTCACTAAGTGCCCATTTTCTCACATCCTAGCTCGGCCGGAAAGTGGGCCCGGCCGGCGAGAAATTGCTACGCGGTGTTCTTGCGCATGGCCCCTCTTGTGCGAATCGCATTCGCCGCTCAGCAAACACTCACCCGATGTGTCGGGTCCCTTTTGAGTCTCTTTTTTGGGGCCTGCCTCTTCTGGTCGATCCGGGGGGAGACAGCGGTCGTTTGGGACCTCCTGATGCTGGGCAGTTTGGTCCTGTCCCTGGCCATTCGTGCGGTTCGCCGCCTGCGGGTACTGAGCCCGACTGGGGCGAGTCGCTTGGACGCCGAAATCTGCACCCACCTGGTGGTGCTGGTTCTTGCGGGGATCCTGTATAGCCCTGGGGGCCTAGACGGCCAGTACTACCCAGCCCTGTACGCTCTGGTCATTGTGGTGGCGGGCTTCGCTCGTCCCCTGGCAGCGGCGGCTACCGTCGTCTACGCCATCGGGCTGGAGGCGAGCATCGCTCACTCGGGACTCGGGCGGGAGGTGGAAAGCCTCATCCCCCACGCAGCGCTGGTCGTCGTCTTTTCGTCCCTGAACCTTTTGGCGTTTCGGGCGGAGATCACCCGTGTCCGCCGACTCTCCCGGACTCGGCTTCAAGGCGAGATTGACCGGATGAAGGAGGCGGCCCGCTCCTACCGGCTGATTGGCGCACCGAGCAGCGCCATCGATGCCGTAGCTGGCGGCCCGGCGAGCCACGCGGGTGGCGGTGACGAAGAACGCCTGCTGCGGTCGAGCGTGGAAGAGATTCATCTGACATTGGAGCACACCCTCGATCTGCTCCGTCGCTCTCTGGGACTGCGCAGCGCCGTCCTGATGTGGTTGGACAGCGCGGGTCGTCATCTGCACATTCGAGAGATTTCCACCGAGTCCAAACAGATCGATCCGGGCCCTTTCAGCGCGGCCGAAGGAATTTTCGCGGCGGCATTGAGCAACCGGCGAGCGGTGAGCATGAGCGGCGACAAGGCGGGGCGGCATGTGCCGTACTACGGATCGCCGCGCGAGGTCTCCTACGTTCGAGCGCTGCCGCTGTTGGAACACAACGCGCCTCGCGGCCTGCTGGTGGCGGACCGCAAAGAGGCGGAGCCGTTGACGGATGACGAAATGGCGCTGTTCGAGTCCGTGAGCCGCTACATCATGCGCACAATCGAGAACGAACGCATCTTTGTTCAGTTGGAACGCTCCAAGGTGGAACAGGGCAAGCTCTACCGAGCGGTGAACCTTCTGGCCGATGCCACCAGTGAGGTGGAAGTGATCGAAGCTGGGGTCAGCTCGGCTCGGGAATTTACGGCTTTCGACTTTGCTGTCGTCACCCTGTTCGATCGTAGCCAGTCACGGCATGAAATATGTGCCGCCAGCGGCGAAGGCACCGAGGAACTCATCGGCCGAACCTTTCGACACAACTCGGGGCTAGTGGCCATGGCAGTGGCGAACCAGCACCCTTTGCCGTATCGCGGGCACTACGATTCCGCTAGGCAGACCGTGTTTTCGAAGGGTTTGCGCCCCCCCCCGCTACCCGGGCTCTTGGTCATCCCGATGGTGGTGCAAAACAATGTGTTGGGCACCTTGGTATTGGGTTCCGAGCAGAGGGACGCCTTTGGTGAGAGCGTGCGCCCCATCCTCGAAGTGTTGGCGAGCCATATTGCCGTGTCTCTCTCCAACGCCCGCATGGTGAAGCGCCTGGAGAATCTGGCGACCACAGATGGCATGACTGGGCTGCTCAACAAGCGGTCTCTGACGGATTTGGCGGAGGCTAAAATTCGCGCCGCGGTGCGTTTTGGGCGGCCGCTCAGCGTATTGGTCTGCGACATCGATCACTTCAAGAAGGTCAACGATACTTACGGTCACGACGTGGGCGACGTGGTTATCAAGGGTTTTGCGGACGTACTCAAGAGGACCAAACGCGATACGGATTTGGTCGCACGATTTGGTGGCGAAGAGTTCGTCTTTGTTTGCGAAGAGACCGAGTCCGACGGTGCGGTACTGTTGGCGGAACGTATCCGCACGGAGTTGGAGGCGACCACCTTTCACAGTGCGGGGGGGGCCATCAAGGTCACCTGCTCGGTGGGCTGTGCGACCTTCCCGTTGGCGGGCAGTGACTGGGCATCGATGTTCAAAGCGACGGACGAAGCCCTCTACGTGTCCAAGCGCACAGGCCGCAACCGGGTATCGTGCTGGAGCCCGAGCGTTCGCGGCGCTGCCTGAGACGGCGGCGCTTCAGCGAATCAAACGAAAGCTCATGCCAGCGGCGCGCGCGGCTTGTCCGTCAGCGTCGTCTCTGTCTCCGATCACGAGGCATTCGCTAGGGTTGATGTCGAGGGCGCGTGCGGCTCGCAAATACCCCTCTGGGGCGGGCTTTAGCTGACTCGGGCCCCCGGGTTCGCCGTTGGCGACGACGGTGTCAAACAAGGAGGCGACGCCGAGGCTCGCGAGTTTATCTCGGGCTGGGTAGTCGCTAACCAGAGCGGTTCGGCCTCCGGTGGCACGGAAGTATTCGATTTCGCTTAACAGTTCGCGCCGTCGAAACTGGTGGATCCAACGCCCAGGCTTCTGGTGCATCCAGAGCTCGACGTCCCCTCGGAGCTCGGTTGTCGAAATCCCGAGAGCGTTGGCAGCGCCCTGGAGTTGGATCTCGTAGGCGCTGGCGGTGCCGTTCTGGTCGTCGTCGTTCTGGTCGTCGTCGTTCTGGTCGCCGCTGTCCAGAGTCGAAGCGAGCTCGTCAGCCTCAGCGAGGGCGCGCCGCATATTTTCGTGCTCCGCTCGAAAGCGCATGACTGTTCGGCGCGCTTTTCCGCCGCCGAAGGCCAGCTCTAAGCCGCAGGCAAGTTGCACCGGGAGACGGTGGTATAGCGTCCCATCGAGATCAACCAACCACGCGCGAAAAGCCTGCGAACTATTCATCAGCGCCCCAGTGTAATCGTGTGGGCGGCTCGGTGCTCACAAACGCGATAGATGTGCTCACGACGATATTTTGAGTTATCCAGCGGCTCATTCGGAACCCGACCATTGCAGTCCAGCTGGCAGCTCCTCACCTAGGAAGGCCGCGCGATCGCTGGCCTCCGGTTCGACCACCTCGTTGATGCGGCGGATCTGCTCTGGATCGGCTCCAGCGCCCTCCAAGCGCGTGAGCAGCTCGGTCCGGGCAGAATCGGAGACGTCCCGGCTACGGTCGCCGGTGCGTCGCCCCAGGCTGACCGCCGCTGCCTGAGCCGTACTGGCCTCGTCCCACTTTTCCTGTAGGGCGTGCTTCAACCATTCTTCGGCGAGCCGCGTGGGCAATACATAATGAGCGCTGCCGTAGGCTGGGAGTCGGGCTCCTAGCCGTCCGATCGCTGACCACAAGCGGGGATCTCGGTTGGTCCAGGTATCCTCCAGCAACCATTCCCCCAGTTGGCTTCGTTGGGCCACCGGTACGTTTTCTAGGGTGCTGGCGAGGAACAACATTTCTTCCTTGGCCTGGGGTTTGAAGCCTTTGCGTCTCTTGAGCTTGGCTTCGGCGGGCGCCAGGAAGGGGTCGATGGAATTCCGGATCTGGACTTGCATCTTTTCACCTAGCCCCGCGCACACGCGTCGCCAGGCAATCCAAAATTGCTGCCAGTTGCGAGTTTCCCCGAAATGCGGGCCTGGTCCAAAGAGCGGCACCAGCCGAGCGATGCGTTTAGAGTCCCCAGGAAAGCCGACGCCGGGCCGTAGCGAATAGCCCGCCAGCATCCAAAAGGCTCGTTCGTGGGCTTCGCTGCGACGGCGCACGTTGGGGTAGTTGAGCAGCTCGTCGTACAGCGCGCGGCACAGTTCGGTAGTCCAGACTCGACGCTCCCCGAGCAGTTTCTCTAGGCCGCGCATCAAGTCTTTGGCGCGGCGGGGCGTTGGACTGCGTGCGTCGTCGAAGGCATCTCGGATCAATTCCGTCGCCTGATACAGTCGCTGTCCCGCACGCCCCACTGAGAGCTGGGGTGGACGAGGGGGGGAGTGAGCGTTCTTGTCGCTGGCGGCGTCAGCGGGTGCATCTGAGGTAGTCCGTAGCTCAAATTCAAGGGAGAAACGTTTGCCGCTGGCGACTCTTTGGCGCAGCTCTACCGCCGCCAGTTCGAGGGTTCCCACTTCGCTCAATAGGCCTCCGAGAGCCACGGGGAGTTCGGATTGTTGCTTGTCGGTGGAGTCGAATCGGGTGGTGACCGGTGGCAGCTGCGAATATTTCTCGCCGTCGATGTCGACGACAGCCCCTGGGGCATGAAGCTCGGTCTCGCTTGTATACAGATCGAATCGGGCCGCTCGACCTAATACGAGGCGGAGTCCAGGGAGCATCGCGGTGTGTTCTTCGCCCTCGGTGGCCCCCCGAGGCAAGAGGCATACGGCCTGGCGATGTTTGTCATCGACGCCGACATAGTAGCCCCGGGGCGAACCGCCGCCGATGCGGACGCCGTGTCCGAGCAGCGCTCGGGCGAAAAATACCGCCCCCCGCGCCACACTGTGGCGAGTATCAGGCACGTAGTCGAAGGCCTGAGTTTTGTCTGACCACTGGGAGAGACAAGCCGTCAGGCGTTCGGCGATTTGGCTGGATCCGAAGACCCCGCCGCAACCCAATAGGAGATCCGGATTTGTTGACTGCTTGTGGGTCTGCAGGAACCGAGCAATGTGTTGGGTGATGGCAGGATCGCGTTCATAGGGCAGACCGAAGCCAGTGAGGCCGGCCCGTGTGGGGCGTGGAGCGGCGTCCCGGGTGACGAACGGAAAAAAACCATTCAGCACAAGATCGTGCACCTGTTGGCGAGTCAACGTGGCTGTCTTGATCGAGCCCGTGAGGCGGGAGCTGCGGGCGGCGATTTGTATCGGGATGTCGTCTGGGCCGTCGGTTTGCAAGAGTCGTTCTTTGGCGGCGCGGCAGCTCTGTTGCAAGGAGGCGAAGGCGGTGGGATCGAGGCGTTTGCCGTCCGTGCTCAGCTGCGACTCCAAGAGGTGTGCGAGGGCGAGATCCATATTGTCGCCTCCCAGGAGCAAGTGTTTGCCCACGGCGCTCCGATGGAGCAGCAGACTGCCGTCACTGGAGCGTGAGGCTTCAATCAGGGTAAAATCCGAGGTGCCCCCGCCGATATCGCAAACTAAGATCTGCGTTGCTTGCTCGTTGATTGAGTCGTGCAGCGGGCAGTCAGGGTTTGCCCAGTAGTCATAGAAGGCCGCCTGCGGCTCCTCCAGTAGTCGGACGGTGAGGCCGGCTGTGTGTGCCGCTTCTAAGGTGAGTCGACGGGCGACTTGATCAAAGGACGCCGGCACGGTCAGAATGACCATCTGTTTTTCTAGGGGGGCGTCCGGAAAGCGTTCGTTCCAGCAGTCTCGAAATACGCGGAGGATCCTTGAGCTAGCCTCCACCGGGCTCAGTTGGGGCGTACTGCCGTCCGCGCCCCACGGTAGAATTTGGCTGTGTCGGTCGACCCGGGCGTGACTGAGCCAGCTTTTGGCGGAGCTGATGCAACGTCCGGGTAACTCGGGGATCCTCGATTGGGCCCACTTGCCGACGACCCAGTCCTGGGACTTGGAGCGCTCTTCTTCGAGGGGTGCGTACAGACACGAGGGGAGAGAATCGGAGCTGGCGCGCTGAGTGCCCGATACCGCTTGTTCGACTTCGAATACGAGTACCGGAGCTTGGGGATCGCTGGAGGGAGCGTAGGCTAGCGTAGAATGCGTGGTGCCGAGATCGATGCCGCACAACATGAGCGATGGATTGGCCAATGGCTTCATGAGATTTAGCCTCGGACGGAGAGTTCGATTTTCCAGCGCTCGTCGGGCTGCAGTGGGGTGGTGGGTACTGCCTCCAACAAGAGGGTGCCGACTGCGGTGATGGAGGCTTCGAGATGTATCGCTACGACGTCGCCTTCGCTTCGGCCGTCGGCCGTTAGAGTGATTTCGATGGGGGCGAGCTCTACCAGATCCGTCGAGTCGACGGATTCGTGGAGGGTGCCGGCGGGCTCTGTGCGAGTTGTGCTGCTGAAGAAACGGAACTGAACCGCCTCCCCAACGATCAGTCCGAGCTCGGTGTCGGGTAGTGCCACTTCGCTGCCCTCTTCCATCCCGAGGGGTGCGACGCAAAGCGCGCTGACGGGGGGCTCGATTCCGGGAATGGCCGGGGCGGGGCTTTCTACGCCGACGTAGTAGGCGCGACCGGTGCCCCCCCGGATACGGATGCCCCGACCTCGGCGGACTTGACCGTAATAACAAGCGCCCCGGGCGACCGCTCCGTCGAGATCGGTACTGGGCAGTTCGCTGATAGTGGTGGTGGGGAACCAGCCGCCTAACATCTGGAGCAGTCGCTCGCGGATCGCGGTGGACTTGAGTACGCCCCCGTTGAACAGCACGCGGGTGGGGGTGAGGGCTTGCCCGTCCGGACCGTGCTGATGCAGAAACTGAACGAGGTGTTTGCTGATCGCAGGGTCGCTCGCGTAGGGCAGGCCGATTTGCGTCAGTGCGCCGCGGGCGCGCGATCGCGGACGATCGTCGAGAGTCACTTCGGGGAAGAAGCCATTGAGTACCAAGTTGTCCACTTCCTCGGCGCGCAGGTCAGTTTGCACCACGCCGCCCAGAAGCTTGGCGCCGCGTTGGGCGAGGGCCACGGGTACCTGCTCCGGACGGTTCTCGCTCAGCAGGCGTTCTTTGGCGGCTCGGCAGGCATGAGTCAGCGACTGCAAGGCCGCGTTGTCGACACAGTGCCTAAAGCCTGTGAGTTTCTGTTTGATGGTGTGGGCCAGCGCCAAGTCGATATTGTCGCCGCCGAGCAAGATGTGATCGCCCACGGCGATCCTTGAGAATCCGAGATCGCCGTCATTGTCTTGAACAGAAATTGCGGAAAAGTCGGTGGTACCGCCGCCAATGTCGATGACGAGAATGACGTCACCCACCTTCAAGTGTTCGCGCCAGGCATCACCGGATGCTTCCAACCATGCGTAGAGAGCCGCCTGGGGCTCCTCCAGCAAGAACACATTCTCGAAGCCTGCGGCGTAGGCGGCTTCCACCGTGAGATCGCGAGCGCCGGCATCGAAGGATGCCGGTACCGTGAGGATGACTTCTTGGTCTCCGAGTGCCTCTTCGTGGTCCTGGGACCAGGATTCGGCGAGATGATCGAGATAACGAAACGAAGCTTCGACTGGGCTGATCTTCTCGATGTCGGGGGCGCCGTGGGGGGGCAAGAGCTCCGCTCGTCGGTCGACTCCAGAGTGGGAGAGCCAGCTTTTGGCGCTGGAGATGACGCGTCCTGGAGTCGAGGCCCCGTGATCTCGCGCCCAGCTTCCGACGGCGAAATCGCGACTATCGTCCCAGGGCAGGGCGAGAGCCTGCTCCCCATCCGCTGCGAAGTACAAGAACGAAGGCAGTAAGGGCAGACTTTCCAGTCTGGAAGGGCCGCTGAGTTGGCTCACGGGCTCCAGTTGTAGGGGAGAGGAGTTTTCGACAGCGCCTTGTTCGACCAAGCATTGGGCGATGGCCGTGTGAGTGGTGCCGAGATCGATGCCAACGACGAAGGGCGCGCTCACAGCAGCACCTCGGCGGGGGCTAGGATCTCGGCGTCGTGGTCCGGCGCCGGGATGGGCAGCTGCAGGCCGCTGGAGCGCCACCCTGGGTGTTCTAGAGTGCCCGAATAAGGCGCGGGTCCGCTGATGTTGCCACTGAGCTTATAGCTCTGGGAGCCGTAGCCGGCGGGCACGGTCACGGGGCTTCCCTCGGGCTCGCTGAGCAACGGCGCGATCTGTGTTCTCGCGTTGAGCGTCTTGCGGCATCCGGCGTGCACGACTCGTGCCGCTGCGGCGAGATCGCCATCCGAGTGACCTTCGACGTCTTGTTGGAGAAAATCGATCAAGCGCCCGTCTTGCTGGAGGAGGCTCAATAACATCAGCGCGCCCCGCTCCCGTTCGCTGGACTTGTCGTGCGGTTCGTTCTGGCCGCTGGGGCTCATTAGCGTCGATTCCCCCAGTGTGCTTGATGGCGGATGGGGCGAGTCAGCGGTCTCGGGTGTGCTGGTCAGTGTGACATCGCCAACAGTAATGGCCGGCGGCAGGCTGCGGCATTCGGCTCCCGCGGACGCAGCGAACTGCCCGTCGAAAAGGACGCGAAAAAAATGTCGGAAGGCCAGAGGGATTCGTTGTCCGAGGGTGAGAGCAGCTTGCATGAAGGCTGCGCTTATACCCCAGCTAGGTACGGCTGGGGCCTCGGGAGGCCGATCCCCTGGACGGGAAACGGGGCGATCAGGTGTTCAGCATCCGGTCCGCTGCGCCGCTTGGGGCACTCCAGTAGAGCCAGGAGCGACGAGCGAAGCCGACCGCCCTCACCCCGCCGCAGGCCCAACAGGCCGAGGACCTAAAGAAATGACTCCGGTAGCGCCAGCGGTCGGCGAACGAGCAAGACAATTTACCCTTCACCCAAGGGGGGTGAATTGTCCTGCGTCGACGGCGGCTCGTATTCCGGACTGGCCGAAGGTCAGGCGGTGGGCGGCGCAGCGTTCGTGCCAGGGCTTGTACACTGGACGCGCCGAAGGCGAGGCGCCGCAGCTCCGTAGGAGCGAGGGTCTAGAGAGAAACTCCGCCGAGACCACCCGTAACGAATGAGTGGAGTGTCCCGCCCTCGCCCAGACTGGGGCGGGACACGCAGCGATCGCTACTTGGGTCTCGATAAGCGGGCTCAGCCGCCCGTTAGGGAGGCGATGCCGTTCTTCACGCCGGCGACCGTCTGGGAGTCTTTGGCTGCCGCCTTTAATACGGGACCGGAGAGCGCCGGGTTGATCTTCGCCATTGCTTGGGCCGCTGCGATAACCGCCTCGACGGAGTCTTCATCGGAGGCCGTCCCGCGATGTATCGAAAAGAACAGCTGCAGCGCCGGGTACTCTTCCGAGCTGCCAAGCTTGATGAGCGCTCGGGCTGCCCGCAGGACATCCTTGATGGGGGTGGCTGGATCCCCGAGGTGTTCGGCAAGCAAGGACGCGGCCTTGTACTCTTTCATAGCCGCCAGTGCGTCGGCGAGGGCGCCTACCGGTGGAATGCGAGTGACACCTTCGAGGTAATCATATCGTGACTCCAGCGCTGCCAACATGTGCTCTGCACCGTGCCGGCGCGCTGCGAGCAAACCGCTGGCATCGTCGCGCAGCATGGGAGGCGTGCGGGGGCTGCTTGCCAGTCGAATCAAAGTCTTGGTGACTTCAGGATCCTCCCGGGTTGCCAGTTCGCGCAGCAAGAAGCGCTGCATAGTGACCATTTGGGATGCCTCGAGCAAGATGGCGTTTTCCATTTGCTGTGACAGCGGTCCAGTGTCGCCGCCACCTTGGATGCGCAGATCGCCGGCTTGCACGATACAGGCGTCAATGTCGTGGCCTATGTTGAGCTTGAGAGTTTCTCCGCCGCGTTTTCCTTCGAGCACGCGCACACCGCCGCCGACGTCGCAAATGACAAAGCCGCCGGACGCGGCGTCCCCGCCGAGCACGTCCATCTCCGTCGTTTTCGCCCACGCAACGGCGCCGTCTACCGCGCTCATGCCCAACACGACTCGAAAGTAGGTGGCCATGTAGCGGTTGCCCTCAATGGAAATGCCGGATTCCGTAGAGGCTGGACGGGCGTAGAGTCGGATCTTGTCTTTGGCGGTGGCCAGTTCGGTCTGAGCCATCGAGCCATCGTGGAGCCACATGGGCTTGCCGGGTAGTTCCCTTTCAGGCAACAGAACCGAAGACCCCAAGTGTTCGGAGGCTTTGGATGCCCTCTGGTCGAAGCGCAACAGACCGCGCCCGCCGAGATACAGGCTACCGCCAATGTTCAGCGCGTGGCTTACCTGAGAGCGCACAAGCATGCGTCCGATCTCTTTGCCGGACTCGACATCGATGGCGGTGACGTACTGGGCACTCCAGGGCACGAACAGCACGCCGCCGAGGAGAGCGGGAGTGCCGACGCGCGGTTCGACGTCCATTTTTTGCACGATGCTACCGCCGCGATCGACCACTAGGATTTGGCTGCCCTGGCCGGCGCCCATGGTGAAGCTCATCGCAGTGAGGGAGCCGTCGTCGCCGGCGCCCAGCAGCTGCCCCTTCGGGGCCGGGAGCTTCCAGAGCGGCTGCCCGCTTTTGGCGTCGAGTGCGGTGAGTTGGCCGCCGCCGACTGTGACGACCACATCGCCAGTGATGACCGGGCGCTCGTCCACGGGGCCCGTGTACTTCCACTTGCCCTTGCCATTGAGCATGAGTCCGGTTAGCTCGGACTTGGTTATGCCCAAGGCTATGGCCGTACCGGTGGGCATGCTGGCGTGTTGAACTCGTTCGTAGACGGCGGCGATGGATTCACCGCCATCGTTCTGCCAATTCTGCGAGAAGGCCTTGTCGCCGAAAGCTGAGTTGCCCCCACAGGCGATGGCAAAGCTGAGGGCGGCGCAGGTGGTGAGACGTCGGGCTAGATTCTTCATCAGGAACCTCCTGTGGCTTTGGTTGCGGACTGCAGGGCTTGTTTCACCTTCTTGCTCCAATCCGAAGGCCATCGTTCCAGCACGTCGCCGAGAAAGGCGGCTGCCTCACTGGTACCCAGTTCGCGGACTCGGCCGATGATTCGCAATTTCTGAGCGTCCGGCATCTCTTTGGTGGGACGAAACAGAATTTGATCAAAGCCGCCGGTCATCACGTCGAAGTGCGCCTGGCCCACCCTCTCGGCGAAGTCCTCGCACTCCTCCGGGAGACAAAGTTGTCCGATGGCGGCCGCTGCTTCGGCTACCCCGTGATCGAAGGCAGTCATCAAGTCGTCGATGGACTCGTGGGCCGCCAAACTGCCGAGGCCGGTGGCGGCGATACCGCGGACCCGGCCGTCGTTGCTTCGCAGGGCGAGCTGAAGAATTTGAACAGCTTCGGGGCCGCCCGTTCGGATCAGAGCTTGAACTGCGGCGCGCCGGATTTCCGGCATGCGGTGACGGGCGTAGGGGCCGACCGCGTGGGTCGAGGAGCGCTGGCCGAGTTTGCCCGCAGCTTTGAGTGCCGCCTTGAGAACAGGAGCGCTGCCCCCGCGGTTGAGCAGACTATCGAGTAGCGGGGCCGCTTTCGGCTCCTTCGATTTTCGGATCGTCTTCAGTGCCTTGAGCACCGCTTCCTGATCCTGGGAGCGCAGCGCGCTTTCCATGGCCTCTATATCGAGGGCTTCTTTGGCAGAAAGCGGCGTGAGAGTGAGAGCTCCGCAGGCGATGGCGGTGGCAAGGACTAGGCTTCGATAAGACATAAAGAGGGTTCTCTCCGATACTTATGCTGTACCGCGCTCGCACCCAGACTGGCAAGACTAGGGCGGATTCCGCTCAGTCGGCCCGTGGTCGTCCCCCTAGCGGGGTGCTATCGTGGGGCTGCCCCTGGGGCCGTTCGTCCTCCCGTCGTCATGATCTGTGAACTTCGCTCGAGTCAGCCGCTGTGGCAGCTGCAGGAGTGCCCCTCATGAGCGCTCCCAAAGTCGTCCTGGTGGCCAAGGAGACCGCCTACGGGAGGTACATTGAAGACGAGGAAGACGCCCACGCTCGTCGTCTCATTCGGCGCGGGGACATCAGCGTCGCCCGCTGGAAAAAGGCGCACCAGAATCATGTTGCGACCCTGAAGCTGGTGCACCGCGTACTAAAAACCGCCGGGGCAACGGTTTGGCAGGTACGCGGCGCCCAGGTAGCGTTTGATCCCACGGACGCGGTCCTGGTGGTCGCCGTGGGCGGAGACGGAACGCTGCTGGCGGCCTCCCATCATATGAATCGTGTGCCGGTGCTGGGCGTGAACAGCTCACCGGAGCACAGTGTCGGTTTCTTTTGCGCGGCGCGCTCCGAAAACGTGACCCAAAAGCTGGAGGCGGCCCTGCTTGGAAAGCTGGCGAAGATCAAACTGAGTCGCATGGAGGTGGCGCTCAACGGGAGGACGATCTCGCGCCATGTGCTCAACGAGGCGTTGTTTTGTCACGCCATCCCGGCGGCCACCTCGCGCTATATTTTGCGCTGCGGCCGAAGTCGCGAAGAACAACGGTCGAGCGGTATCTGGGTGTCTACAGCTGCCGGCTCCACCGGAGCCGCCCATTCGGCGGGCGGCAAGCTAATGCCCTTTTCGTCCAAGCGCATTCAGGCCGTTGTGCGCGAGCCGTATCTGGTGATGGGCAAGCCCTACCGTATGAGCCGTATCGAGATCCCGAATACCGCCAAGCTAACGGTGCAGAGCAAGATGCAAGATGCTCGACTGTTTTTGGACGGGCCCTACAAGCAGACCAAGGTCGGCTTGGGCGATACCATCACCATGCAAACGTCCCCGGAACCGCTCACGGTGCTGGGCCTCAACGCGAAGCGGCGGACCGTTCCCGTAAAATAAACGGCGCGTGTGCCCTGTTGTTCTCGCCCTGTTATCCACTACCGGGGCCTCGACCCCAGTTGGTCACTGCCCGGGGACGGGCGCCGGATTTGACTGGATGATGTCCTGGCTCTGTCCACGGGCGTAGGCCTCGAAGAGCTGCCCCCAGTGGGTTTCGGCGCACCACTTTTCGAAGACCTGCTTGTCCTTGCGGGGCCAACGGTAATAGTCGTGATAGGCCTCGCTGCCGGCCACAAAGATGTTCACCAACGGGGTGTGGAAGAAGAGCTTCTGAAAGCGTTTCATGGGGCCGAACCACATGATGTCGCCCACTTTGCTGGCCGCGTTGTCACCGACGCTGAATCCCCAGGACTCGCTGCTGATATCGTCGCCGACTATTTCGATGTCCCGGGTATCGCCGACTCCCAGGCCATCCTCGTGGGCCACGTTGATGTACTCGAGGCTCATGGGATCAAAGCCCATCATTTTGGCGGCAACCGCATCGATCGCTACCTGGTCGTCGGACGCGAGCATGTAGTCTTTGATGACGGGGAACATGGTGCGTGGACCCGGGCCGTTGCCGGCGGTGGTGCCGTCCATGATGGCGAAGATGCCGCTGTGGATCTCTTTTTGGATGGCAAGCAAGTCGACGAGGGTGCGGTGGATCCAGCTATGGGTGTAATGCCGTTTGGTGTTCAACAGACCACCGAAGGCGTTCTTCATGGCGCCGGTGGTGGTGGTGTAGATGTGGCACTTGACAGTGGGCAGGTGCACGATGTTCTTGCCGAAGAAGTACTCTGGCACCTGAATGCCTTCGGGGAAGATGTCGTGCAAGACGTGCATGCGCGCCTTGGGTCGGTAGTTGACCCAGGTCATGTCTTCGGGCTTGAAGTTGTACAGGACGGGGATCTCGTATTTTTTGAACAGCGGTAGGTAGTGGTTCAGGTCTTCGCCCTTGAAGGCGTTGGTCACTACGGTCTTGTTCTGGACGCAGCTGATGTCGGCGAAGCCGGACTTCTGCAGCGCGAGGATGGTGCCTTCGAGTTGCCATGGCGTCGTGTTGGCGCCCGGGAACGGGTAGTGCCAAGAGATGTTGTCTTTCAGGATCGTGGTGGAGTCATGAGCCATGCATCGCGCCATGCCAGCGAGGTCGCACAGCTTTTCTGTGTCTCGCAGGATGGTTTCGGGTTTGACCTTGATGACCGCGACTTTTGCTTTCGCCATAACAGACTCCTGAACATCCGGCCAGCGCGGGGTGACGCTGGGAAAAGGGCTCCCTCCATAGCCCTAGATGGCGGGCAAGCCCAGCCCGTAGGTAGACAAAATAGGGACCGATCCCCACGAGTCCGGCCGTCTGGCTCCAGCGGTGGGCTAGAAGCGAGCGAAGGGGGCTTTGCCAGCGTAGATCTGGCCTTCGCCGAGCTCGTCGCTGATGCGCAGCAGCTGATTGTATTTAGCGATGCGATCGCTTCGGCTCAGGCTGCCAGTCTTGATCTGTCCCGCGTTGGTGGCGACGGCCAGATCCGCGATGAAAGAGTCCTCGGTTTCCCCCGAGCGGTGGGAAATCACCGACCGATAGCCGGCAGCATCGCCAATGCGGATGGTCTCGAGGGTTTCGGTCAAGGATCCGATCTGGTTGAGCTTGATCAGAATCGAGTTGGCGATGCCTTCCTCGATGCCCTTCTCGAGACGAGTGCGGTTGGTCACGAACAGGTCGTCCCCCACCAGCTGGACTTTCTTGCCGAGCTTATCGGTGAGTTTCTTCCAGCCATCCCAGTCGTTTTCGTCGAGACCGTCTTCGATGCTGAGGATGGGGTACTTGCCACACAGATCGGCGTAGATTTCGACCAATTCCTCGGCAGTGCAGGGTTTCTTGTCGAAGGTGTACTTGCCGTCGCTGAAAAACTCACTGGAGGCGCAGTCGAGGGCGATACCGATCTGTTCGCCGGGCTCGTAACCGGCGGCTTGGATGGCGGAGATGATACGGCTCAAAGCCTCTTCGTTGTTCTCAAGGCGCGGCGCGAAACCGCCTTCGTCCCCGACTGAGGTGGCGAGCCCGTCTTTCTTGAGGTTCGCCTTGAGCGCGTGAAACACCTCCGCGCCAGCACGCAGGGCTTCTTCGAAGGTGGGCAATCCGAAGGGGATGACCATGAACTCTTGAACTTCCAGCCCGTTGTCCGCGTGTTGTCCACCGTTGATGATGTTCATCATCGGGGTCGGCAATACCCGAGCGTTGATGCCGCCGAGGTAGCGCCAGAGCGGCAGCCCCAGGGTATCGGCGGCTGCCCGCGCCACGGCCATGGACACGGCGAGGATGGCATTGGCGCCCATCTTGCCCTTGTTCGGAGTGCCGTCGATCTCCAACATCAGTGAATCGATGCCTTCTTGGTCGGCCGCGTTGAGTCCACACACGGCGGGTCCGAGCGTGTCGTTGATGTTCTTGACGGCGTTCAGCACGCCCTTACCCAGGTATCGGCTCATGTCACCGTCTCGCAACTCAACCGCTTCGTGTTCGCCTGTGCTGGCCCCGCTCGGGACAGCCGCGACACCGAAGCCACTGGTGGTATGGACTTCCGCTTCCACCGTAGGGTTGCCCCGGGAATCGAGGATTTCACGTGCGCTGACTTCAAGGATTTCCGGCATATCGCGCGAACTATCACGGAACCCGAGACCCGGCCAGGGCCTACCGGGGGCCGAAAAAACCAGCTAGTACCACCCGGTGTTTCCCTCAGGCCTTTTCGTTCGGCGTGTCTGTTTGTACGGCTGCAGGCCTTCGCCCAGACTGCCGTTGGGGACGTCGTGCGCGGTGGGGAGCAACGGTTCAGTGTCGCAGGTTGAACCTGTAGCGGCGAAGCATCGGATCCGGCGCGGGCTCGGATGCGGTGGGGCTTCAGATGCGGTGGGCGTTAATAAAGCGCGCCAGTGACTTTGAGCCACGGCTCGGCGGCGACGAAGATGCGCACCAACTCGGCGTCCAAGTGGCCGTCTTTGACTTCGTAGCCGAGGATGTCGAGGGCCCTGGGTACGGGCATCGCGCGTTTGTAGGGTCGGTCACTCGCCGTGAGCGCGTCGAAAATATCGCTGACGCTCATCATACGGCTTTGAATCGGAATTTTCTCTGCGGGCAGTTGGTTCGGGTAGCCGTCGCCGCTGAGGCGCTCATGGTGGGCACCCGCGATGGCCGCCACATTGGAGAAGCTCTTGCCCCAAGGTATGGCGGACAAAAAACGATAGGTGTGCTCGACGTGGGAGCGGATCTCGGCGAACTCCTCCGGTGTGAGCGAGCCTCGCTTGATTTCCAGTGACGTGACTTCTTTGGCGGTGAGCAACGGTAGGGACTCGCCTGTCAAGGAGCGGTAACTGCTGCGTCCGAGCTCCTCGATACGCTGAAAATCACCTTCGGCTAGCACAGTAGGTTCGTTGGCGTGTTCGATGGTGGCCCAGGTGGTTTCGATTTCTGCACGGCGCTCGTGCATTTCGCGGTCGAGGCTCTCGAGTTGATCTCGGGTGCCGCCACTCTCAATGACCTCCAATTTCCGCTGGAGGGTCTCGGCCTCGATGGTTCGCAGCACGAAATCAAATCGCTGGCGAATGGCCGACAAATTCTCTGGGAACAGCTTTTTGGCCTTGACTAAGATGTGCTCACGAACGCCAATTTTGCCGAAGTCGTGGAGCAGGGAGGCGTATTCGATCTCGCGCAGGTCGCCGCGTTTCCAGCTGAGCTCCTTGAACTCGCCGCTGTCTTCGCGTTCGACGGCGTTGGCCAGGCCTAGGGTGAGCTCCGCGACGCGTCGGGAGTGGCCGCTCGTGGTGGGATCCCGTGCCTCGATGGCGTCCACAGAGGCGCGCACAAATCCTTCGAATATTTTGCGAATCTCATCGTAAAGGATGGCGTTCTCTAGGGCGATGCCTGCCTGCGCACCGAGCGTGGCAAGCAGGCGTTCACTGCCGTCGTCGAAGGGCACGACGTTCCGCTCGAAGTCTCCGGGCTCCGTCAGCTTCACCTGGGGCGTGAGCTTTTTGTTGATGAGCTGCAACACCCCCATCACGTCGCCCTGGCTCGACACCAGCGGAAAACACAATACGCTCTTGGTGCGGTACTTCATGCGCTCGTCGAAGGAGCGATCGAAGCCATAAGGGCTGCCAGAGGGCAGGTTGTAGACATCGTCGATATTGACGGTCTCTTTCTCACAAGCGGCGTAGCCCGCCATGCTCTTCTGATTGAGCGGCATCGTGAACTCGGCCGAGTCAAACCCGATAGAGTCGTTTTGGCTGAGCTTGAAGCGCAGCCGATTTTTTTCGCCGTCCTCGTCCGAATCTTCGACGATGTACATGCTGCCGGCGTCAGCTCCGGTGATGTGCCGGCTCTTTTGAAGGATCAGATCCAGCAAGCGCTCGATGTCGTGCTCGGTAGTTAGCGCTCGGGCAATCTCGATCATTTCGTCGAGCTCGTAGCGGTACCGCGTGACCGTTTGGGCGCGCACTTTGCTGCGTCCCTTCACGGCCAAAAAATCGAAGGCCTGCCGCACGCTCACGATGAGCTCGTCGGTGCTGGCGTCCGTCCGGAGAAGCGCGCCCACACCCAGCTCCATAGCGCGGGCGACGTCGACGCTGGTGGGGGCGCCCAGCATGATGATGCGCGCCTGAAAGTCCGCCAGACTCCGACTGTAGGGTTTCAGCAATCGACGATTGGTGTCCATCGCCGCACCCAGCAGGACGAGCACGGAACGACCCTCTTCCTGAAGTCGGATGATGTCCGGATCGGGTCGGGTCAGCCCGAACTTGGAAAATCGACCATCCTGGCTCAGTTCGCCAGCGAGATTTTCGAGATCAGTCAACGCGCCCACCCGGTCCGCTGTAGCGCGGGATGCCAGCCGGTTCTAGCTATTGCGCGTCAGGGAGCAGAGTGATTTGCCGGAGGGGGTGGGCGTCTCCACCTTCGATCACGGCTGAAAGGGCCGCACAAGGGCGTCGATCACGTCCCGGGGGGGGCTCCCTTGTTTCGCAGAGTCTGCGCCCGAGAATCGTGGGGAGGGCTGGAGGCACGGCTGGCGCCGTCAGTGGCTTGACTGGAGCGGCGGGGATCCTCGGCGGCGGACCGTTGGGGCCTACGGCGTTGCGCGTCCGCGGCGTCCTTGCCCTCGTAGGCCACCACGATCTTTTGAACCAAGCTGTGGCGCACGACATCTCGGTCGGAAAATTGACAAAAGCTGATGCCGGGGACGTCCTTGAGAAGCGCGTGAGCCTCGGCGAGCCCACTTCGCTGTCCGGGCAAATCGGTTTGAGTTAGATCGCCGGTGACCACTGCTTTGGAGCGAAAGCCCAGCCTCGTCAGAAACATCCGCATCTGTTGGCTGGTGGTATTCTGGGCTTCGTCGAGAATGATGAAGGCGTCGTTGAGCGTTCGGCCCCGCATGAAGGCGAGAGGGGCGACTTCGATGAGACCCTTGGCCCTTAGCTGCTCGACTTTGTCGTAGTCCATCATGTCGTAGAGGGCGTCGTAGAGTGGGATGAGGTAGGGATTGACCTTTTCCGCGAGATCGCCCGGCAAGAATCCGAGTTTTTCGCCGGCCTCGACCGCGGGTCGAGTGAGGATGATGCGTTTGACCTCCCGCGACAGGAGCGCGCTCGCGGCCATGGCCATGGCTAGGTAGGTCTTTCCGGTGCCGGCGGGGCCCAAACCGAAACTCAGATCGTGAGAACGAATGTTCTCGATGTACTGACGCTGGGTGAGGCTTTTCGGAGCGACTCGTTTGTTGCTGGCCAGGGTGATGACCTGATCGAGCCAGTCCGTTAATGCGGCTGTCGGATCGTCCCTGAGAGACCGCAATGCGGGGGCGACGTCGTGACAGCTGACCCGGAAACCCCCGCGCACCCAGGCGACGGCTCCGCTGAGAAAGCGGTGGGCCAGCTCGACGTCACTCGGCTTGCCGGCCACCAGCAGGCTGTTCCCTCGAAGGTTCACGGTCGTGGCGGTCTGCTTTCCCAGCTCGGCCAACAGCTCGGAGTTGGGCCCCGCTAGCGAGATCAATACGTCGCTCCGTTCGACTTCCAGCTCCTTGCGGAAGGTGTTTGAGGCCATGGCAGGGAGTTTAGCCGGCTTTCCGGTGGTGTTCGTCCCTTTCCGTCGGCCGAAGTGGATCGCGTTTTTTGGCCGATAGAGCCGTCTGGAGTTACCGAAGAGCTATGCCTTCAATCAATCGGTGGATCGGAGTGGCGGCCGCCCTCGGAATCATCTCGGCGCTGGTTCCCGTCGTCCAAGGGGCGAATGTTGCTGGAATCGACCTCACGGATCCCCTCGGTAAGCTCGAAAAGCGCGTCCGGAAGTCGGATCAACCAGATCTGAAGGGCTTGGATCTCATCCGGTTGAAGATGCGGCCCCAGCGAGTGACCACGCCGCTTTCGGGCGGGCGTCTGGCTGAATTGACCCTCGATCCTGAGTTGCAGCGCTCCGCCAAGGCCGTGATGAAGCGATATCGGATCCCCGAGGCGGGAGCGGTGTTGATGGACATCAAGACTGGCAAGCTGCTGGTGTACGCGAGCCATGTCAGCGGCGGCGAACAGATCGATGTGAACGTCAGGGCTGAGGCGCCCGCGGCCTCGGTGTTCAAGATCATCACCAGTTCGGCTTTGGTTGAAATCGGCGGTCTCAGCGCCAGCACCGAGCAATGTTACCACGGTGGCCGCAGTCGTATCGGCGCGAACGAACTCAAGGACAACCCAGCGCGAGACAAGTGGTGTGCCAGTCTGGCGATGGCCCTCGGCCGCAGCATCAACGTGGTGTTCGCGCGACTGGCGCAGAAGAACCTGACGCCTGAAGATCTTTCGATGATGGGCGGCGCCTTCGGTATGGGCGCTCCCATCCCCTTCGCCGTCAAGACTGAGGCATCGAAGATCGACATCCCCGAGGACCCATTGGAGTTCGCTCGAACGGCTGCGGGCTTCTGGAATACTAGTCTGTCACCTTTGCAGGGCGCGCTGATCGCGGCCACCGTGGCGAACCAGGGAGTGACGCTCCGCCCGCGAATCGTGGAGAAGATCTTTAAGGGCCGCGAAGAGATTTGGACGACTCCTGAGGAGCCCCAGATCCTGCGGCGCGCGATCAAGGCCGACACCGCGCGAGAAGTGACGAAGATGATGATCCAAACCGTCGCGAGCGGATCGGGCTTCAAGACCTTCCACGACCGGAAGCGAAATGCGTTCCTGCCGGGCATGCAGGTGGCAGGCAAGACCGGCACGCTGACCCGACACAAAGCGAACCGCCACTACACCTGGTTCGTGGGTTTCGCACCGGCGAACAAACCTGAGGTGGCGGTCGCCGCATTGGTGGTGAACACGCCCATCTGGCGCATCAAGGGCCCCACCCTGGCGCGTGAAGTGTTGCGGGCTTACTTCGCCAAGCAAGGCCGTCGCGGCGTAAGTCGTCCCTAACGGGCATCGGGGCCAAGGCATGGACGCGGGGCTTCGGGCCGCGTGGGCTCCCTGGTTACTTGACCCCAGCGGGTGGGAAGGGTCGTTCTGGCTCGCTCCGACTCATTTTTCATGTTCACTCAGCGCCCCTGTCCTCGGCATCTGTTCAGTCTCAGCGGACGACGCCTCAGCGCAGCGGATGGCGCGGCGTGTCGCGGGCCGTAATGAAGATCGTCCCTAAGCGGGCGATACTGCGCGGCTTGGCTCGCTCGCGGTGCTCACCCCGTTGAATTTACTCCGCAAAACGAGGGCTCGTGGCCCCAGTTCACACGAGCACGTAGGCTTCTGTAGGCTTCGAAATTGCTCCCGTTGTCAGAGCTAGCACACGAAGAATGGCGTGCATGAACGCCCTATCGTAGCTATAGTTGTTGAGATGCAGGTCGTCCTCCGGAAAATAGGTAAGGGCTCCCGGTCCGTCAGTGGTCGGTTGGTACGTGCGCCGCGCAAGGGATCGGTTGTCGTGATCGAATTTTCTGACGGCATGCACGAATACGTGACGACTCCCGTCAAGCGCGTGCTTCGAATGGCGGCACGCGATGTGTTTTATATCGAGACCGTCAACAGCCGCTATCGCCTCGAAGTACGCGACCGCGAACGACGTCTCGACGACGCTTCTAGCGGCTGATGGGCACTCGGTTGCCCTGAACCGAACCAAGTCTAGGTGGGTCAGTCTTCTAGACTGGCCTTTTCCCCGGCCCTGAACTATCAGTGTGCACCCCAGAGCCTCCCCGCGGCTTTTGGTCAATCTAACCGGCTGAACATCAATCAGCTGAACATCGACTAATCAGAACATCGAGAGCAAGTAACCATGGCAAGCTTTGACCGTAGAAATTCCAAAAAGATGCGTCGCCGCAAGGCCCAGGCAAAAAAGAAAGCCCGCATCGAGCGTCGCGCCGAAGAGACTCGAAAGGCTCGCGGCAAGAAGTAAAGCCCCGAGCCCGGCATCGCCAGCTGAGCGATGTTCTCGGGCAAACGATACAAAAACACCGCGCTGCTAGCGCGGTGTTTTTCGTTTGTGTCGCGGGCGGTTTAGATGCGGCGCGGTCGTAATCTGCGGCGAGCCGGGATGAGCGCCAGTTCTGGGTGGCCTCAGCGGGCGCGGATAGTCTTGCTGGGCAAGTGCACGTCTTTTCGGCGTTGCGCGGGAGCTTGCACGACGTTCTCCCCGAGTAGTCCGAAGTCCCCAGCGACGCGGCTTTCGCGCTGCAACACCCAGCCAACCCCATCCTGGTTCTCCCAGACTTGAGCGATTCGGGTGGAGTGCATGATGGCTTCGTTCATCCTCATCCAGGAAAAATCTACGTAGGCGGTGGCGTGCTCGGGATCGGTCATGCGCACGTTGCTCACGGTGGTATCGAGTACGCGGATATTCTTGCCCCACTCCCGATGCTGCTCGATGAAGGTTTCTCGGCCTTTCCCTCGGGTGTGGGCCATGGCCACGTCCAATCTACCGAAGCGCGCCGCGATGGCCACGTGCCGGACCGTGTCCGAAAACTTCTCAGCCGGAGAAGGAGGCCGCATGCAGCCGATCAGTGTGCTTCCAGAGAGCGCGAGGACGAGGAACAGTCGGGACATTGCCAAGGCCGTAACACCGACTGACCCTCCGGGACAAATATAAGGAGGTCACAAACCGCAGCGGCAGCTTCCGGGCCGCCGCCGCCGCCGCTCTACCGGCGAGGATCCAAAAAAACTCGGGTAGAGCCAGAGGCGGTCGATCGCTAAAATTTAGAGCCCAGCACCACGTAAGTCTGTCCTCCGGCGATGGCGTCCCCGTCGAGACCATAGGCGTAGCCCGCCTGAGCTTGGATGGGGCTGAAGTAGCCGAACACCAGATCCACGGCGAGTTCTGCACCTACCGAGCCGTGGTAGGGAGCGAGAAAATCATCGGGATCCCGAGTGGTCCAGGCGCCGCCGTAATCGGCGAAGAAGGTTCCGTTGAATCCCCGAAGGAAGAGCGGAAGTGTGTCGACGCCGCGGTCGATGGTGGCGATTGGGAAGCGATACTCGGCTTTGTACACGACGAAGTTCCTGCCGGCGAAAGCGCCCGGTTCGTAGCCTCTCAAGACAAATGTCCGTTGCCGGATTCCGGTATCGTAAGCTTCGACCCAGTCCATGTCGACGAAGCCGCCGACGGAATAATAGCCGCGACCCGGATAACTGCCGGCCGCTGTCCCGCCGGCGCCGGCGAGGGCTACGACGTGGTGAGGCAGCCAGGGCATGACCCAGTGGGTGGCGAATGCGCCGCTGAGCGAGGCGAGACTGCGGTCGCTGCCAGTCGCCTCGGAAGCGAAATCTCCCGCGACGGACACCGACAAGTGTCGCTCGGGCGAAATGGCCTGGACGCTGCCTTGATGAAAATCGAATCCGTAGCGGAGGCGTAGGCTACCTAGCAAGCCTTCGAATCTGCCAGCAGGCAGGAGGAAGGGGTCCACCTCGCTGCCCAGTGGGATGTCCGATTCGTAGCGCGTGACCGAGTAACCGAGGCTCACGCGCTGGGAAACGTAGGGGGCCGGCCATGCGTAGGACAGCGCGTTCGTGACTCCGATCAGGGACTCGTTGAAGCTTTCGTTGGGGGCAAAACCTGCGCCGCTTCGCGGAACAAAGCTGCGGTATAGAGTTGCCTGGTAGTCGAAGGGCAAGCGGCGATAGCTGTAGCTGACGGACGCGGCAGGTGTCGCGATGTCTTCCGCCGTCGCGACGGTGACATGGAAATTATGTAGCCCGGCGATATCGCTTCCGTTGGTGCGAAAGGTCGCCGTTTGCCCGAAGTTACCGGGGCCGTATTCGATGGAATAGCTCCGCGGGCGTAGGGTCTCGAAGGCGGAATAGGGCGTCACCGGGTACGCTGCGTGGGGCAGAAGGGCTCGGGGCTGGGGGCGCACTTGGGGCGATTCTGGAGCTAGAAATCGAGACGGCTCGAAAGCCATTGCGAAGAGATCAAAGCCGAAGCTGGTGTAGCCGACGTAGATCAGTTGGCGGCCATCCGGGCTCAGCTCGGGGGAGTAGGCGCCAGAAACAACATTGGTGACCTGATGAAGCTCCGAGGTCGCCACTTCGATGGCGTAGATGTTGCCGACTCCGCTGCGATCCGAGGAAAACACTACGTACTTTCCGTCCGGTGACCAGCTGGGCTGCAGATGCATCCCGCGACCCCGGTACAGTTCCGTCAGCGTGCCAGAGCGCAAATCGACCCGACGAATCGCGCGCCAGCCGCCGCGGAGCCACGCACCGTAAACGAGGGAATGTCCGTCGGGGGAGAACCTTGGCGTGAAGGTTTGTTCGAATCGCGGCGTGGGCACCAGCCGCCGCTCGGAGTGCATGTTCCCGCCGGCGCCCAGCTGAGCGATGCGCAGGGTGGAGGTGCCTTGGTGGTTGGTCACATAGGCGATCTGCCGCCCGTCTGGACTGACGTCGGGGTCCCTGGCGCGGTGCCCGTGGGTGAGACGCTCAATGGAGGAGGAGAGCCCTTGGGGGGAACTCGTGCCGAAAGGCTGCCGGAGCAAGTCGCTGAACTGGTAGCGGCGACGGGATGGCATCACACTGTCGAAGACGGCCGAGCCGTCTGGCTCGAAGCTGAAGCTCGAGTTGCCGTTAGTACGCACAATGAGCTCGCCGCTGTTCTTGGCAGCAGCCGGGCCCAAGGGCAGACGATAGATGCCCGCGGGTTGGTCGAGATCTGCGCGCCAGTACCAGAGCTCGAGGCTGGATCCACGTCGCACTTCGGCGGGAGCGAAGCGCGGGGAGCCAGCCTCCCCACCGTGAAAGGTGAGCCGTGTGCCTGCTCGCAAGCCGCGATTGAGGATTCGTTTGCGCTGGGCCCGATATTGTCGACGGAGTTTTCGTTTCCAAGCCTCAAACAGCTGGGGGTAACTTCGGCCGGTGGCGCGCCGAAGCGATCGATTGATCCCCCAAGGGATGATATTGTTGCCGTAATCGTGGGCGATGACGGCGAGGCTCTGGGGGCCGTAGGTCTCGGAAATAAAATTGAAGAATCGCCCGCCGTAGAGGTAGGCGAGGTTCCCGCCGGGCCAGCGGCGCGGCAAATGACTGAGCTGATCGAGCGGAGCCAGCCGGTCTTCGAGCACGTCAGCGCGCAGATACATGTCAAACAGAGATGAACGGATGCGGCCCGCCGAACTGAGCTGGGACTCCAATGCGACGGCGAAGCCTTCCAGTACAAATCGGGGCTGAGCCATATTCGGCGCGTAGGTTCGGCCCAGCACGGCGTTGACGATGGCAGGCACGCCCGACATGTTGTCGGTGTGTAGGACGTGGGCCTGTTCGTGGGTGACCAGCAGTCCGATCCAGTTCTCGTAGTCACCGATCGTCGACATGTCGTCGGGGGCGGTGACCCGAAGTTTCACCTGCGCGTAGGGAACACTGGTGGCGGAGCCGTTCGCAGCGTCGCTAGGGTCTATGATGAGAATGTGCGTGGGCGAAGACGGAGTCCACTTCAGGCGCTGGGTGAGCCGAAGTTGAGCGTCCTCGGCGACCACCGCCACTTGTTGAGCGATGGCTTCGAGGCCCACGCTAAAATGCACCCGGAAGTGCGGCGAGCGCACCGTGCGCCACTGCAAATAGGGGTCTCCGGCGTGTGCCGTCCCAGCTGCCAGGCAGAGGCAAAAGGCGAGGCTGAAGACGCCGCTGAAGACACGCCTGAAAACGAAGAGCTGCCCTCTCCTAGTAGGAGTCACGAGTCGAGCTTATCAGGGCCGATGGGACTGAACTACAGATCGTCGTGGAACAGCGGTTCACGGTTGCGAACGTAGCGGTAGATCAGCTGACGACCTTCGTTGGATATCTCGGTGAACTGAGCGCCGAATCCAGGCTGAGCATCCAGCTGTTCATTGCCGGCAGCCACCTCGCGGCTCCAAGCCACTAGCCCGCGGGCCTCAAATTCGTAGCCACCGGGCATGCTGACTTTGATGATCAGATTCTGACCGTGGGGCGGAATTTGGTAGGTGGCGACGAAGATGCCTCCGGCGTCGACGACGTCGTTGCCGCTCAAACCCTTGTAGAAGTTAGTCACGCTGTGGGCGCCGAGGGCAGCTTCTACGATTTGATATTTACCGTTGCCCTGGGGCGCGCCGGGCACTGGCTGGGGTACCGAGCCACCGGCGGTAGGGGCTGGGGACGCCGCCGCTGCGACGGCCTCAGCTGGCGCCGCGATCAGCGTGCCAGCATAGGCAGCATCGGATTGGGCGGCGACGGGCTGCGCGACGGGCTGAGCGACGGGCTGAGCAACGGGCTGCGCAATAGGCTGCGCAATAGGCTGCGCAATAGGCTGCGCGACAGGCTGAGCGACAGGCTGAGCGACAGGCTGAGCCGCGGGTTGTTGTGGCGCAGCGGGAGCCGCTTGGATGCTTTGGGCCAAATTGTGGACGATGCCCAGAGATCCGGCGACGGCTTCTACGGCCTGGTTGACGGACGGGTGGAGGGTGCCGGGTACTTGCAACGCGTTGAGCGCGCGGCGGACTGCC
>JABSRN010000015.1 GCA_013214025.1 Polyangiaceae bacterium | reverse complement strand
GCGCTGCTGAGCGTACTCGGGAAAGGCGCATTCGGAACGGTGTACGAGGCCGAGCACTTGGTGGTCGGCAAGAAGGCCGCGATAAAGGTTTTGCACTCGGAGTTGTCCGACGACGAGGAGAGCCGCAGTCGATTTGTGCAAGAAGCCCGGGCCGCTGCGTGCATCGGTCACGCCAATGTCGTGGACATCTACGATCTGGGCGTCACGAACAATGGCGATACCTATATGGTGATGGAACTTTTGGATGGCCAGACCATGAGTGAGATCATCTCGGGCAACGCGCCCGTGGAGCCGGGCCTGGCCTGCGAGTTGATGCTGCAAGTACTCGCCGGGGTTGCCGCCGCCCACGACTGCGGAATCGTTCACCGGGATCTGAAGCCCGAAAATATTATTGTCACCTACCCGCGCCCGGGCCACCCCCTCGTCAAGGTGCTTGATTTTGGCATCGCCAAAGGCGTCGGCGGCGAGGAATCGCTCCGCGATCCAAACGAGCTCATCGGCTCGCCTATGTACATGGCCCCGGAGCAAGCTCTCGGCAAACCCGTGGATAGCCGAGCTGATGTCTACTCCGCAGGCGTCATCCTCTACGAGCTGTTGTGTGGCAAGGACATCATCTCGGCGCCATCGCTTCGACAGTTTCTGACTAAGGTCGTCATTGGCGATCACTTGCCCCTATCCGCGCAAAACAACGACCTGGATCCCGCGCTGTGTCTCGCGGTCGAACACGCGCTCGCTACTAAACCCGATCTTCGCACCCAGACGGCGCCGGCCTTCGCCGAGGAACTACTCCCGTACCTCGAGGGAGTGCGCGGGGATCAGGGCACCTATCGCTCGTTCGATCCCGTGCTGCGCATAAGTGACGCCTGGAAGGCCCTGCAGAAAACCGGCGTAAAACTGCCGATCCAACGCGTGCCGAGCCCTGGCGTTCCGTCGATGCCGGTCCCCGTGCGCTATAAGTCGGACCCAGTGAGTTCCGTGCCGACCACACAACGGGCGATATCTGATGGCCCGGAGCAAGCGCTGGGCCGACTGCGGGAGATCGAACCCCTGCCGGACAGCGTGCGTCCAGCGAGTTCGTCGCCGCCCCCAGAAACTCTTCCACGAGAAACCTCGCCGAAAAGCCTCGTGGACAGTCTGCGCCACAGCGTTCGAGACAGCATATTCCCGGAACTGGATGCGCCCGATTCGAAACCGCTGCGGGTCGCGTTGTTCGCTACTTTGCTGGGATTCGGGGTCGGAGCCATTTCCGCCTGGCTCGCCTCCTTTCACTGACGCGGCGAATACGCCCGATATTGACTCGTCCCCCCAGGCGGCCTAGTCCGGGCCCGTGACCGAAGCGCATTCCCACGCCCCCGCTCAATCCAAAGGGCAAAAAATCCCCAACGTAAAAAACGTCGTACTCGTGATGAGTGGCAAAGGCGGCGTCGGCAAGAGTTCGATGTGCACCAACCTGGCACTCGCCCTCAGCCGTTCCGGTCATCGTGTCGGCTTGTTGGACGCGGATATGTACGGACCCAGTATCCCGACCATGCTCGGAATTACGGGCCGCCCGATGAGTGACGGCAAGAAAATCCAGCCTCTCGAGCGCTTCGGCGTCAAGCTCATGAGCATCGGCTTCATGCTCGAGGATCCCAAGAGCGCCATCGTGTGGCGCGGTCCGATGCTTCACGGAGCACTGGTTCAGTTCCTGAACGACGTCGATTGGGGCGAGCTCGACTATTTGCTGCTCGACCTGCCGCCCGGCACCGGCGATATCGCCCTCACGCTGTCCCAACAGGTCGAGTCCACCGGGGCTGTGATCGTCACGACTCCCCAGGAAGTGGCACTGATGGACGTCTACAAGTCCGTCAGCATGGCGAAAAAAGTCGGCATTCCGATTCTCGGAGTGATTGAAAATATGAGCTATTTCCTGTGCGACTCCTGCGACACAAAACACGAGATATTCGGCAAAGGCGGCGGACAGAAGGTCGCCGAATTCGCCGAGGCTCCGCTCATCGGCCAGGTCCCCGTCGACCCGAAAATCCGCGAATGGGCAGACGCGGGCACCCCCGTGGTCCAGGCCTCCCCGGGCTCAGCCGTCGCAAAGTGCATTATCGCGGTAGCCGAGGAGCTGATGGAGCGCTGCGATGAGCAACAAAGCGCCGCACCCGCAGTGGAAATCGACCGCAGCGGCGGCACTCAGCGCCGACTCCCGGTCGTGAGCTAAACCCGCTAATTTTCCCGTCGTTGGCAGACGCGCAGATGCGCGATATACGACACGACCCGCTGTATCGGCGGTGCAGAGTACCCATGACTGAAATTACAGATCCCGTCGGCTCAGAAGCCGCGACGCCCGCATCCCCCGCGGAAACCTCTACCCCCGAAGCCAACGGCAACGCGGCCGCCAGTGCCGAGACTGCCCGAGGCGAGACGCCTGCCGATGCAGTCCCTGCCGAGGGCAGCACCACCGACGCGCCGACACCCGAAGCCAAGGCGGAAAGCGAGCCAAAAGCTGACGAAGCCAAGGCCGACGGCGAAGCCAAAGCTGACGGCGCCAAGACTGACGGCGAAGCCAAGGCTGACGGCGAAGCCAAGGCTGACGGCGAGACGCCGGCTGACGGCGACAAGCCGAAGAAAAAACGAAAGCGACGGCGCAAGAAAAAGAAGAACGCCGACGGCAGCGAAGCCTCCAGCGAACGAAGAGGCCCGCCGGCGACTGAGCGCGCACCCTTCCACGTCGGCGAAGAGGTGTTCGGCCTCGTAACGTCGATTCTAGAAAACGCCATCATGATCGATCTGGCTGGCAAGGCGCTGGCCGTCTTTGATCGCGGAGAGATGGAAGCGGACGATCTCGTGCCCTCCGAAGGCGACCGATTCGTGGCTCGAGTCCATCAAGACGGCGGCCGAGGCGGCCTCGTCGTGCTGACTCGTAAGCCCCTCCGAGAAGAAGAAGCGAAACCCATCGTCGAAAAGGCCCACAAAGAAGGCGAGCTCATCCGCGGTCTCGTCACCGGCGTCATCAAGGGCGGCGTAGAGGTGGACATCCAGGGCGTGCGTGCCTTCGCACCGGCATCAGGTATCGATCTGCACCCGCAGAACGCGAACTTTGCTGGCCTGCTCGGCAGCGTGCTCGACTTTAAAGTACTGCAATACGAGAAGGCCGGCCGCGACGTAGTCGTCACCCGCCGCCCCATGCTCGAAGCAGAGGCTCACGAGCGTCGTCAGAAGGCCCGTGAACTGTTGGAAGAGGGCCAAGTACGCGAAGGCGTGGTGCGTACGGTTGTCGAGTGGGGTGCCTTTGTCGCCCTACCCAGCGCTGAAAATCTCGAAGGCTTGGTTCACGTCACTGAAGCGAGCCACGATCCCCGCGCCCGCATGGCCGATCTGTTCAAGCCGGGCGACAAGTTCGACGTCAAGATCACGAAGATCGACGAAAAGGGCAAGATCTGGCTCAGCCGCAAAGAGCTGATCGAGGATCCCTGGGCCGCCGCCAAGGAGAAGTACAAACCTGGCACTAAGCTCAAGACGACCATCACGAAGATCCTCAACTTCGGAGCTTTCACGAAACTCGATGACGACATCGAGGGACTGCTTCACGTCGCGGATCTGAGCTTCACGCGAATCGATAGCCCCGAATCTGTCGTCAAGGTTGGCGAAGAGGTTGAAGTGGTCGTGCATCGCTTCGACACCAAGAACCGCAAGGTGTCGCTTCACCCCGCATTGACCGGCGACAAAGCCGACGAGAAACCTCAGAAGATCGCCCGCAACGCGACCCTTGAGGTCGAGGTGTTGAAAGCAGAAGGCCCCGGCATCGTCGTGCGCGTTCTCGGTGCAACCGGACGCGGAGCGCGAGGTTTCATCCCGGCAGGACAAACCGGCACAGAGCGTGGGACAGACCTGCGCAAGCATTTCAAGATGGGCACGAAGCTCACCGTCAAAGTGCTCGATGTCGACCCGCGCCGCGGCGAGCCCAAGCTGAGCATCAGCCGCCTCGCCCAAGACGAAGAGCGCAAGGCCCACAAGGACTACCGGAAGAAGCTCGCTGAAGAAGGTGGCTTCGGTACCCTGGGCGACCTGCTCAAAAAACACCTCAAGAAATAGCGCGCACGCCCTCGGCGACCCCATATTACGTGCTCCAAGGCGCGTGGGGCGGCCGTGCGCCCACTGCTACACCCAAGAGAGGCGGCACCTGGGTGTCAGATGTAGGGCCCCACAGCGGGCCTTGATGTCGCCGGTTGGTCGCGAAATCCAGCACGACTCGAAACATCGGACTGTACGATCGTGCCAAATTGCGCAACTCTCAGCCATATCCGCCGTGTCCTCGGGGCGCGGCGGTTTCCTTGTGAGCATGCCGCCTACCGACGACTCCGAGCTGATGGTCGCCGCCCAAGGAGGCGACCAAAAGGCCTTCGGGATATTGGTGCGGCGTCACCAGCCCCGCATCTATCGGATGGCAGTGCACATGCTGAAGAACTCCGCAGAAGCCGAGGATGTCGCCCAAGACACCTTTGTACGGGCGTACCGAGCACTGAGTCGCTTCGACGGCCGAAGCCAGCCTTACACCTGGTTCTATCGCATCGGGGTCAACCTATCGCTGAATACGATTCGTTCCCGAAAGCGCTCAAAGAATTCGACGCCGATCGACGACCCTCGGGTGGAGGGCGCGATGATCGAACGTCACCCGGACAGATCGAGTCCGGACCGCGCGACCGAACGCAAGGAGCTCGCCCAGGCCGTCTGTCGGGGCATCGACGCCCTCAGCGAAACCCTCCGGACAACGCTGATCATGGTGGCTGTCGATGGGCTAAGCCACGGAGAAGCAGCCGAAATTCTCGGTTGCCCCGAGGGCACCGTGGCCTGGCGCGTCCATGAAGCCAGAAAAAAGCTACGCGCGCTTCTCGCCGATCAAGGCCATAATCAAGAAGAGGGAGAAGCATGAGCGGCTCCGAGCTAAAAAACCAACAGCTTTCCGAAGCCGCCGACGCGTTGCTGAAGGACTGGTCTGTGCCTGAGCGCAGCGAATCGGAGTGGGAAGCCTCGGCAAAACAGATCGAGGAGCGTATCTCCCAAGCCAGTACCGCCGACGACGGCGACTTGGATATTTTGGCAGCCCCCTTGCCGCAGAATTCCGACGACGGCGCGCTCTCTGATTTGACGACCGATGACGACTCCGAAGACAGCGCCGGCGCCATAGCCGCGCCACCCTTGTCCGATCCGCGAAGTCTCGCCGCTATGGCGCGGGACGCCTTGGAGGCAGATCCTGCCAAGGAGGACTACAGCGAGGTCGTCAGAGAGTCCCTCTCCATTGCGCAAAAGAGCCAGCCCCCAGTAGGCCCCGCCGGTGTCGCCCCTCCTAAAGAACCCGCACCCAGCTCGGTACCGGCTATATCCGAGCGGTCGGAGGCGGTTGCCCACTCCCCTGAATCCACCACGGGTTCATCCCGAGGCGAGATCGTTCCGGGCCCGTGGTCCCGCTTTGGCACTGTTGGCGCCGCTATCGCCGCGATAGCCGCAGGCTGCGTTCTCTACATGTCAGCTGGCGGACCAGACGCCGAACACACCCTGGCTCAGGCTCCCGCTGAGACCCGCCCAACGAGCGCAGATTTCGGCAATGCCGCCAAGGCGCCCCCGCTCGCAGGGAAGCTAGCGGAAGACCGAAGCCTGGAGGGGGTTGTGAAACTCGACGACGGGGAGGAGGAGACCTCCCTCGAGGAAGCCGACAACGATAGTCGCCCATCCACCGCGAGCCTCGACAGCCTCCCCAAGGCATCCCCGCGACCCGTCATGACACTGAGAGAGACCAAGGGCTCCGTGCCCACGGCTCGCCGAAGGTCCTCGCCCAAGGCGAAGCCCCAGGCGCCGCGCCGCGAGCCACAACCTACGACGAAAAAGATGGCCTCCCGCAGTGCGCCTCCCAACATGCGCCCCGCTGAGCAGACCACGGCCCTGCCGACGCGCCCGTCCCTCGGGGCCATCCAGGCGGCCATCGGACGGGTACTGGGTCAAGCCCGAGCCTGCGTCGCCGGACAAACCCGGGCATCTACGGGACACATTACTTTCGGTTCGGATGGCCGGGTCAAATCGGTACGGGTAACAGGCCCCGCCGCCGACTCCCCCTCTGAAACCTGCATTCGTTCGGCGCTTTCCCAAGCTCGGGTCGGCCCGTTCTCCCAAGACACCGTCAGCACGAGCATTTCCGTCCGACCGCGCTAGCTCAGCGGCGTCTCTATTCGTGCGAGTGGCCCGGTGGAACACCCCTCCGACGGCGTCATGCTGAACAATCGTACGGTACGGTTGACAAGCCAGGGTCGTTCCCCCATAGTCCGCGTCCCCAACGCCCGAAATACGGCGTTTCACGAGGAAATTCTAATGGTTTCAGCAACCGCCCAGACCGAAGCTCGACGAGATCGTAACCACTCAAACGGTGGTCGCCGTCGTAAGAAGCTTGCCGCAAAAAACGGCACCCCCAAGTTCCCCATTCATCTCGATGGCAAGCCCTCGAGTAAGACCACCAAGTCGGGCTGAGCCCGGAGCAATAAGACATGGCCAATCATCCCTCAGCCCAGAAGCGTCACCGCCAAATCCTCAAGCGGGAACTGCGCAACAAGAACATCCGCACCGCCATGCGCACCAAGGTCAAAAAAGCCCGTGCCGCCATCGAAGCTGGAGACTTTGCGGCCGCGAAAGACGGCGTTCATGCGGCGATCCTCGCGATTGCCCGCTCGGTCACCCAGGGCGTGCTCAAGAAGAACACCGCCGCTCGCAGCATCTCGCGCATCCAACTTGCGCTGAACAAGATCGCTAGCTAGCTAGCTACCTACCACTGTCCGCGCTTCGGCACGGATACAAAGCGCCACTCCTACGGGACGTGGCGTTTTTTTATGCGCCGTCCACCTACTGGGGGCTTTCGAAGATGTGCGCGCTTTCGCTCATGCCATGCGCGGCAGCAACTCGCACAGGATCTGAAAGCCCTGCCGAAAATGATCGAGGGACGCTTGCTCGTTGGGCGCGTGGTAATAGCGGCTATTGCCGAAGCCCGTAATTTGCACATCAAAACCGCGCCGCTGTAGATCGCGCACAAGAGGGAGCGAGCCGGTCATCGAAAACTGACTCACTCCGCCCTCGCCGACCACATCGGTCATCGCCGCTTTCAAGGACGCCAAACCCGTGGAATCCAGATCGCAAGCGATGCCCTCCATAAATCGCCCATTGGCCGAAAATCGAACCACACCGGCCTCCCCGTCCGCCGTTTGAACGCTTGGAAATCCAACAGGTGCCTCTCCCTTAGCGAATCCATCGTTGAGGCGTTCGACAAATGCTGCCGCCTCTGCCAAGGCATCTTTGACGTCATAGAAGGGTGTGAGGCGGATATCGCCGCCGAGCGTGACCGCACCTGGAATCTTCGTCACCTTGGTGTTGTCTGCGACAATCGTAGTCGCCTTCAGTGTGGAGCTACTCAGAAAACCCCACTTGGGCTCGTCGGCGTGCGGGGGGAATCGATCTGCGAACCAAGCGCTGAGAGCCAAGCTGGTCGCTGCGCCAAGCTCCAAGGCGTTGACACAGTTGTGAGCAAATCCCGAATGGCCCGAAACCCCCTGCACCTCCAGCTGCCACATCGCCATGCCGCCGGTGCCCACCGTCGGACCAAAGTCCGCGCTATCGAGCCAATACAAGGGACCGTCGACCAACCCATCAAGCGCTCCCTCGGAGACGACGTAGTCCAAGCCGATATCGGGCTGCGGGGCTTCTTCTTCGTTTGCGATGAACACGATCTTAATCGTCGCCTCCGGCTGGATGTTGTTCTCCGCCAGCTGTACCACCCAGTCCGTGAGCAACGCGACGTGACCCAAACAGTCCGTCACACCACGCCCATACAAAACGCCGTCTTCCACGGTCAGCTCAAAAGGCTCACGTTCCCACCCCTCTTGGGTTTTGTTCGCCGGCACCACGTCAAAATGCGCCCCGACAAATCCGACAGTGCGCGGACCGCTACCCGGAACGGTAATTACGAGACTCGGCCGTCTCTCGTGCCCCGGAGCCTGCAGTGACTCCAAGCGCAGGTACCCGCTCTCGACATGCGGACGCAGCTGGGCGCTCACCTCATCGGCGACCAACGCCTCTTCAGGGATCAATCCGGCTGGCGGACAATTTTGCAGGCGCTCGCCGTTCCCGACGAAATCAGAAAGGAGCCTCAGGAATCGTTCTTCGTTCAATTTTAGCTGTTTCACTGAGCGCACTCTAGCGCGGAGCGAGCCGCGCCCGCACCCCTGTGCAAGCCTCCCGCGACGAATTGCACCGCGCCCCAGTCGGCCGGTGTACGCCCGAATGAATTGCACAGCAGCGCTCGACAGCCGTCCCCCCGTCGACCAAGATCTCCCAACGCCGGCGCCGGATAGGCGCGACGCAGCCCGTCCCCATGACCTCCTCTGCCCCAGCCATCGTCTGCGACATCGCCGAGGCCCTCTTACGCGCCCAGGATCAGACAGATTCTCGTGCTCTCGTGTTCGACGGTGATGGCACTCTCTGGCAAGGCGACGCCAGCGAAGATGTGTTTCAGTTCGCCACCAAGAACCGAATGCTTCGGGAGCTGCCGCTCCAGGCACTGCGCGACGTAGCTAGTCAGTACGACCTGGCCGACGACGGAGATTCCAATCAAGTCGCAGACACACTTTTCCAGGCCTATCTTGCAGGAAAAGTCCCCGAAGATCTCGTCTGCGAAATGATGTGTTGGTGTTACGCCGGCTTCACAGAAGGTCAGCTCGACGATCTCATCGTGGCGGCGCTGGAAGCAGCTTCGTTCTCCACCCGGCGCCAAGATGCGCTGGCCCCCATACTCGCGCAAGCGAGTGCCCAGGGCTGGCGCTGTGTTGTCGTCAGCGCATCGCCCCTCGCCATAGTGAGGCAGGCCGTTCGGGCCAGTTGGCAGCTAGCCCCGTCGGATATCCTCGCCTGCCGGCCACAGCTCACCGACGGAACGATCCAACCGCAGCTGGATACCCCGCTGCTCTACGGTCCCACCAAGCTGAGCGCATGCGCGAAGCACCTCGCCAGCTCTGAGTGGCTCGGCGGCTTTGGAGACAATATTTTCGACAGCGAAATGCTCCAGCGAGCGGTCGTAAAGGTAGCCGTGTTCCCCAAACAAGCGTTGAAACTCTGTCTGAACAAGCTCGATCCGATATTCGTAATCGAATGAGTTCTGCCGGCTCGATCGCGCTATCGGACGTAGGCGCAGTCGTCACTGCTGCCCTCCCGCGACGATGCCCGATAGCGGTGCTACGCTAGGGGGGCCGTCGTCCGTATGTCTGCGTCCCGTCCGAGTCCCGCTCCCTTGAGCCGCCCTGAAGCGCTGGCGCTGGACGCCTTCGGCGCTAGCGGTACCGATCAGTTCGCGGAGCAGCGGCGCTCGGCGACTGAAGTGCTCTCCCATGCTCACGCGAAACTGACGAGCGGCGTTATCGAGTGGTGCGCGCATATCCGCGAGCTGAGCCAAATCTCCCCATCCGCGGCATTCTTGGCGATGACATCGACGATGCCGTGGACTGAAGCTGATACGCCCATTCTTCGAACCGTCCTAGTCCCCACAACCGATGCCACGACAGGAGACGCTAGCTACGCCGCTCTTGGCTGGGAGCTTGCCGCGTTCGCGTGGGTCGAAACTGGCGATAATGCGACGCGAGTTCTGTGGGAGGTGCCCACCGAACTCTGTCAGAGCCAACCGTTGGGAGTCGCTATCGGGCTCCGCAATCTCGGGCCGCGACAAGTTAGCCTCCCCGCCGAGTTCGACCCAAACTGGAAGCGCGTGCCGGCTCGGAATGCGGAGGGCGCCGGCCTCGAGGACCGATTGCGCCTCGGCGTGGCGGCAATGGCCCTGGGAATAGCGGATACTGCGCTCACCGCCACCGTCAACTACCTGCGTTCAGGAAAGGCTCTGCCCGCTCAAGAACAGACACTGCACTTCATGCTGAGTGACCTCGCCACGGAACTGCGAGCAGCGGAGCTCAGTGTCGAACACTCGGCGCAGCGATGGGGCCAAACAGAGTCCCACTCTGGGCACTGCGCTGCAGCCAAACTGTATTCGTGCGAGATGAACGTAAGAGCACTCACAACAGCGGTCCAAATCGTCGGGCAGAAGGGGTATACGTGCAAACTGGCAAGCCAGCTTAGCGACGCGCGTTTTCTGGCTATCTACCCCACGACGAGCGAACGCGATCGAAACGAAGTCGCCCGTCAGATGTTGAAAGACTGATCCCTTTGATGCAGAGCCGGCGCCCCTCGACTGTCCCCCCTTCCTCTCTATCCTCTTCTTCTCTATCCCCCACCTGCCTACTCAGCGCGTTCGTTCTTTGCGTGGCCTGCGGCAGTGGCACCCAGCCCGACGCCGAAAGCGCGGACGATTTCGCTCATGACAACTCCGGCAGCGGCGGTTCCCGTCGCTCCGGCGGTATGAGCACTAGCGCTGAAATCGGAGCGCTCGATTCTTCGAAAGTGACCCATACCTTCGAAGACGCGCTGGGAGATCTCCAGTCGTGCCTGCACAGCGGAGCTCGACGCGTTGAGTTTCTGGGAGGCGAAATCGCATTTTATCTAAAGATCAACGGCAGCGGCCAGCTGGTAGAGAACTACATGGAGCGCAGCAGCCTCGGCGATCACGAAACAGAAAAGTGCATGCTCTCCGCCCTCGCCGAACGAAGCTGGCCGAAGCCCGAGGGCGGACTGTTCGGCATCGCGCAAAATTCCTTCGACTTTGACATGGTCAACGACGTTCGACCGCCCGGGGTATGGGACTCCAACCGAGTCGACGACACTATCGCTAAACTGAGCTCGAAAATCGGCGACTGCAAGGGCGGATCCGGCGGGCAGTTCACCGCGACCGCCTATATCGATACTAACGGATCCGTCCTCGGCGTGGGCGTCGTCGCGCCCGGGGCCGGTCAGGACGAGGCGTCTGAATGTCTCGCCGGCGTCGTCAAGGGCGCCAAGTTCGATAGTCCCGGCAGCTGGGCCGTAAAAGTCATGTTCCCGTTGTAGGCTGGCGCATGAACACCACACCTGAGCCCACAAATGCGGCCCCCGTGCGGGGAGATTTGAGCACGCAGCGAGCGCTCGTGACGGGCGCCGGACATCGAGTGGGGCGGAGCATCGCCCTCGCCCTCGGTCGCGCCGGCATGCATGTGGCCGTCCACTATTTCCGACAGCAAAGCGGGGCCTTAGAAACCTGTGAGCTGATACGGCAAGCGGGAGGTCAGGCCACGCCTATCCAAGCCGACCTCAGCGAGCGACAAGCAGCTCGAGATCTCGGGGGCTCCGCTATCGATCTACTGGGTGGCCTGGAGCTGCTGGTGTCCAGCGCCGCGAATTTTGAGAATATCGTTTACGACGATGTCAACGACGACGCCTGGAATCGATCGATGGAACTCAATGTGGCGGCCCCCTTCGCGCTCGCCCAAGCCTGCACACCGGCCTTGCGAAAGAGCCGCGGCAACATAGTGTTCATCACCTGCTCCAGCACCACCACTCCCCTTCGCGAGTATTTGCCCTACGTCGTCTCGAAAGGCGCGCTCAAACAACTCATGCGCGTCATGTCCTTAGAGCTGGCCCCCGATGTCCGCGTCAACGCCGTTGCTCCTGGGACGGTTTTGCCACCCCCCAGCATGAGCGGCGAACAACAGCAGCGCATCGAGGCCCACATTCCGTTGGCCAGAGTGGGGGAGGCCGCAGACATCGCCGATGCTGTCATCCACCTAGCCCGTTCGCCGTTCGTGACGGGACAAGAGCTGATCGTCGACGGTGGACGCACGGTCGCCGCCTTCGAAAAATTCGGCTAGGCAACGAGCGCGACTATCGCGCCGCTTGGCGCTTGATCTTCAGCTCAAGGCTGCCCGGACCGTTTTTCCACGAATCCTCCGATGCCTCGGTGGCGGGCTCCGCCGCCGCGATAGCGTCAGTAGGCAGGGAGAACACGACCCGCTCATAGCTGAGACCGCCACCCTGGAGTTCGTCAGCGATACGCTGCAAACGCACGATGAGTTCCTCCGGGAGTCGTTCGCCAGAAGTGGGCAGTTCGGCAATTTCGACACCGAGTTCCGGGTATTCCGCCACGACAGAAGCGATTTGGCGCAACAGAAGCTTGTACTCCGGGTGTAGCTCTCCGCCGTCCCCATCAAAGCCACGACCGATCGGAATGCGTATGGTTGTCGCCTGGTCGTCAGCACCCAGCACGACATGACCTTCGACCAACGGAGCGTGGATAGCCAGAGTGAGATCACGAACCAATAACCTCAATCGGTTCTGCCCGTCGGCCACGACCTGGATCCCGGCGAGGCGCTCCTCCGCCGCGTCAAGAGACGCCGCTAGGCTGTTCTTCTGGTCCGAAAAGGCGCGCAGGTGGTCACCAACTCGACCCAGCTCGCCACGCAGCTGGTCCACGATCAATGCCGCATCGTCGCGCTCTTTGGCGAGTTGGGAAGCACTAAGATCTTTACGCTCGATCATCACCTGCTTGTTCAACAAATCAGCTTCACGATTTGCCAGTACAGTCTCGGCTCGTTCGAGCCTTCGATTTAGCTCCACCATAGCGATGGCAGTCTTCTGGTGCGCAGAAGCCTCGGCTCGTGCCCCCTCGACCGCTTCGTTGTAGTGCCGCTCGGGAACGACACAAGAGACAAGGAGTACAGACGTGCTCAGCACAGTCAGGCCGCGCAGCGCGCTTGTTCTAAATTTAGTCTTAGTCATGATGATGCTTGCTTGGACTGGGCGGCTCAGCTGAGCCAGGCGCCGCCTTGACGGCGCAAATCAACGTGTTCGGCGATGTTCAGGCGATCCACATCGGACATTTCAATAATGCGAAAGGCCTGCTGGCTTCCGAAATGCCAAACCGGGCGGGCGACAGCGAACAACGCTGCGTGGCGCTCGGGTAAACAGATCTCAAGACCGAAGAACAAACGCTTGTCCTCTTCGACGACTTCCCGACCGCGGTCCAAAACGATACCGCTCGTTGAAATTTCGATTCCTCGACACACGGACTCGTAGATGCCCTCTGAAGCAATCACTCCGAAGTCGGTTCGCGCACGCTGGTTGATTCGTCGTTCCATAATTCAGCCTCCGAATTAGAACCGTAGCCATCCACATGTAGGTTGTCCAACTACATGTAGTCAAATGTAGCCTAAAGCGCAGGTTCGGTATGCGCCTACTGAAGATAGCGCTTTGATATCCCAACCCCCTGCCTCGGCGACCGGACGAAGTTGGCCCGTGAGCCTCGGTTTCGATATGCGCCATGGACATGGAACGTCCACTCTTCACAGCTGGGGTTCTCGCGGTTCTCGTGGGCGTGACTCCGGACGCAGCCAGTACCCGACTCAACGACCCGCCGGTCCCGAACCTCAAGAAAATCCGATTGGAAAACGGTACCGCAACAGCCCCTCTGTTTCGCGGTGGCCGCGCAACCCTAACGATCAATCCAAAACTGCAGCGAACCGCTGCACGCTTGCTCGCCCGAGCCCGTCCCGTGTCCGGAGCCATCGTAGTGGCCGACGCAAAGTCGGGTCATATCCTCGCGATGAAGGGCTACCGACGGGATGGCAGCAAGACGTCCGTCAGCACGCAGCACGCCCCCTCCGCCAGCCTGTTCAAACTGGTCACCACCGCCGCCCTCCTCGAAAAGACTCCGGTAGTGCCCCAAACGAAAGTTTGCGTTTCTGGCGGGCAGCGGCGCATTCAACTCCGGCACCTCACGGCGCCACCCCGGGGGCAAGGACGCTGCGCTGCCTTCTCCCGTGCCATTGGATTCAGTCGCAACGCGGTCTTCGCGCAACTCGCGACCCAGCATCTCAAGCCCGAGGTTTTGCTCGAAGCCGCCGAGCGCTTCGGCTTCAATCGTTCGCTGCCCTTCGACGTTCCAGCTCCCATGGGGCGAATTCGAGTCCCGCAAAACAACCTGGACTTCGCCCGTACTGCAGCTGGTTTCGGCAAAAGTTCTCTGTCGCCGCTCGGAGCGACTCATCTAGCCTTCGCGATCGCCAACGGTGGGACCCCCGCCCGACTCCGCATCGTCAAAGAGTCCAAGGGTTACGCCGTAAACAAGCATCAGGATCTGCTCCAGCAAGCCATCAAGCGCCGCACAGCACGTCGACTGACGCGCATGATGGAAGTCACTGTACACAGCGGTACTTCGCTGGACGCCTTCACCAATCGTTACGGGGCCAGCTACCTCGGCGGTATCCGGGTCGCGGGCAAAACGGGAACGCTACAACCACACAAGACGGCTCCCACAGCCAGTTGGTTCGTCGGATTCGCGCCCAGTCGCAATCCTGAGGTGGTCATCAGCGTTCTCCTCCAGAACGGCCCCGTCTGGCGTCGCAAGGCCAACGAAGTGGCCCGGGATGTCCTGCGCGCGCAATTCTCGAAACGTCGTGGAGTGAGCGATCCCTTCCGGGAAGCCGGCTAAGAACTGCAGCTAAAATCCGCAGCCCCAGCGGGACACCACGGCCACCCTGGTCTGGCCCAGCCCCTAATCAGGATCGGCTCAAAAACAGGCCGCGCTCCCTCGGCGTTGGCCCGGCGCGGTAGTTCGAGTACACGGGGCGAGTCATGAGTAGCCCAACGATTCGGCCCATCAGGTTATCCGCTATCCGCCGCGCCCTTAAGGCCGCGCCCATACCGGAGCCGGAGGCCCCGCTACAGGCAGCCGTCGCCGCGATCCTCCGGGAGTCCGAGGGCAAGCTAGAGCTCTTGCTCATTCGCCGAAGCTCCCGTGCTTCCGACCCATGGTCGGGGCAAATGGCACTACCAGGGGGTCGTCGCGACCCGAGCGATCCGAGCCTGCGCCAGACCGCGATCCGCGAGACGCTCGAAGAAGTCGGCCTCGACCTCGCCGAACACGGCGAGTACCTCGGGGCACTGCCCCCGCTGCAAGCCAAGGCTCGCGGAAAAATATTGGACCTGCAAATCGCGCCCTTCGTGTTCTGCATCAGGCGGTTCCCGGAGCTAATACATGACGCTTCTGAAGTGGTCGAAACGCTTTGGGGCGATGTCAGCGCGATGCACAATGGCCGGCTCGACACTCAGACACCCTACGTCCGCCAAGGGCTCACGTACCAGCTACCGGCCTACGACGTCGACGGCCGAACCGTCTGGGGAATTACGTATGAGATCTTGCAGAAACTATTTTTCGCCTTCGATGCGCTCTAAGCGGTCGTGCAGGCTTCTCCCGTGACATCCCAGCGACCGCGCGATATTACGGAACGCGCGAATTGAGGACCTAGTGACTGACGCACTCATGACCATTTGTCCCCACTGTAGTGGCAAAGCCGACGTCGAACCGGCGCCGTTGACTCGTTTCCGATGCCGGGTCTGTGGCGGCCCGCGGGTCCCAGTCGACGACTCGGCGATCCACCGCTCCAATAACGAAACCCGCCACCTAGCCGCCGCGAAGAGCTTTCAGAAACAACGCGCCGCCTGGGCCGTCGGGGGTGCCATCTTGGCAGTCTTCGGGGTTATCGCCGCGCTGTTCGCGGGCCTCGCTCTCGCCTTTGTAGACATCAGCGGGCCCATATCGACAGTGATGCTCATCATGGCGCTGACCCCGCTGGTGCTCGCCATCGTTTCGGGTTTCAAAGCAGCCGCACTGCGTTCAAAAATCACCGACGAAGTCGAGGAGGCTTGGGTATTGGTAGCCACCGACGTGCTCGCTCAACTGGGGGAAGATACGCGGGCGACCCAACTGGCCAGTCTCATGCGGATTGACGACACCCAGGCTGAGCTGCTGCTCGGACAAGCCAGCGTCCGTAGCCTGCTTGCCGGTCCTTCCGCCCAGCTGCGCGTCGAGAACGCGGACGACGAGTCGGAGAGCGAACCCGATTCCCCCACCAAACTCAGCCGCTAGGCTAACTCCGGCGCCTCCAGCCACCGTCGACTCGTCCATGACCGAGAGCCAACTGAAGCCCCGCCCGGCGCCTCCAGCGATCCCCTGGTGGCGTCAGATATGCGTGCACGAATGGGTGCTCACAGCGTACCTCGGGGTGCTCGGGCTCTTTGGACTTGGCGCGCCGACCGACGAAGGTCGCACCCACGCGCTCAGTCTAGTCGGGCCCATGTTGGGCGGTTGGTTGCTACTGATCACCCTCGTGCGCGGGGGTCACTGGCGCCATCCGTGGCTCATGCCGATCACGTACCGGATCGTGGCCTTCGGCATGGTGATGGGCAGCTACCTGACCTTCTCGGAATATCTCCCCGCCATCAACCGCTACGTGTTGGACGAGCAGTTGTACGCGCTCGATCTCCAACTCTTCGGCGTGGAGCCGGCAGTGTATTTCGATCGCTACGTCAATGCCTTTACAACTGAGTGGTTCGCGTTTTTCTATTACGGGTATTTCTGGGTCGTCGGCGGTTTCGTGTTCCCCATACTGTTTTCCCCGAGGGGCCGAAACATTCATCAGTTCGCGTTGGGTATCGTGCTGACCTTCTGCATCGGCCATTGCGGTTATCTCCTGGTTCCCGGCTACGGCCCCTATCACGCAATGCCCGAAGTCTTCGTAAACGAATTGCCCCCCGGCTTCTGGATGGACGCCGTCTGGGGAGTCGTCCGTAGCGCTGGGGCGCAAATGGACATCTTCCCGTCCCTGCATACTGGAGGGCCCGCGTTCATCGTATTGTTTGCCTACTCCAACCGAAAACACGCGCCCTTCCGATACATCTGGCTGCCCCTGGCCTTTTTCGTGGCGAACATCATCCTCGCCACCATGTTCCTACGCTGGCACTACGTCATCGACGTCGTGGTCGGGCTGCTACTAGCACTCACAGCTCATCTTCTGACGCTTCGGATCTGGCCCCACGAGCAAGAACAGAGAGCTGCCGACGGCAGCAGTCCGGTCTGGCCTCCCCTGCCGTTCGGAAGCCGCACCAGCAAATAGAAACGAAGCACGCCGGTGTCACGACGGCGCGATTCTGTGGCGTCAGCTCCTGCCACTCGACAAACGCAATCAGCCACCTCTCTCTAGGCAAAAGCGGCTGACTAAGCGTCGGAGCCTAAAAAGGATCTGTGGCGACTCCGAAGCTCAGCTGCCTTCGCAGAAACCTTCGTAGTCGATGTACTCGGTGATGGTCGGCTCGTCGCCGCAAGTCGGGCAGTTCTTATCCGCCCGCAACTTGAACTTACGGAAGGCCATATTCAACGAGTCGTACTGCAAGAGCGCGCCCTTGAGGATCTTGCCCTTGCCGAGAATGATCTTGATCGCCTCTGTCGCCTGGAGCGTCCCGACGATGCCCGGCAATATGCCCAGCACGCCCGCCTCTGCGCAGGAGGGGGCCAAGTGAGCCGGCGGGGGCTCTGGGTAGAGGCAGCGGTAGCACGGCCCATCGAAGGGCATAAAGGTCGTGACCTGACCATCGAAGCGGAAAATCGATCCGTGAACCACTGGGATCTTGTTGAACAGTGACGCGTCGTTCACCAAATAGCGTGTCGGGAAGTTATCGCAACCATCGACGATCACATCCCAGCCCTTGAAGATGCGATCCACATTGCTGCTATCGACGCGCTCTTGATATTTGATGACCTTCACGTCGGGGTTGATGCCCTTGAGGGTCTTCTCCGCGCTGTCCACCTTCGGAGTGCCGATAGCTTCCGTGGTGTGAATGATTTGGCGCTGAAGGTTCGATGCGTCGACAACGTCGGCGTCCACCAGTCCGATGGTGCCCACGCCCGCCGCAGCAAGATACATAGCGGCGGGACTTCCCAAGCCACCGGCACCGAGCAGTAACACCTTGGAAGCTAGCAGTTTGGCTTGACCCTTCTCGCCTACCTCAGGCAACAGAATGTGCCGGGAGTAACGATCCAGTTGGTCGGCACTCAACTTCGGCGGGCTCTCCACCGGGTAGCCAACATCTTTCCAACGCACGAAGCCGGGGTTAGCCGAAGTCACGTTGGTGTACCCGAGCTGGCTCAGAGTCTTGGCAGCGAAGGCGCTTCGAGTGCCCCCCGCGCAGTACACAACGATCTCCGCGTCGCGATCCGGCAGCTTGCCCTCGACCTGCATCTCCAAAAACCCACGCGGGATATGAATCGCGCCTGGGATAAATCCCGCTCGGTACTCGTCCTTCTCGCGAACGTCGACGATGGTCGGAACAGAATCGCCCTCCAACTGGCTCTTTAGTTTCTCTAAAGAAACGAGCTTCACTGTGTTGCGAATTTCGGCGAATAGGTCGGAATAGGTCGGAGCCATCTGATTTTCCTGAAAGTTGAGTTTTCCGATGCGAGAATTGCGCCGGTAATATGGTGCGCGGCCCGGCGACGTCAACAGCGACAACCCAGAACCGTGCAAAACAGGACAAACACTCAGCTTTCTCGCGTGCCAGGACCGGCCGCAGGGCCTGAGCCGGCACGCGAGAGCCGACTTCGGACTGTGCCAACCGTCCCCAAAGCGGATAAATCATCCGGATCTTGCCGGTTCGTCGTCCACAATTGGGCTGGTCGTCCGGTTAGGACAACCAGCTCTCACCGACTAACGTCATCCGTGCAGTGAAGGCACGCTTGGGCCAACGATACTCCGTTGATACAGTCGGACCCTCTCTCTTAACGGGGCGGAAGAACGAAGCATGTCAGCAGGCAATCGACTTGGCGAACTCCTAGTCCGGGAAAAACTCATTAGCCTTCAGCAGCTGCGGTCAGCGCAGGATGATCAAGCGGCCTCCGGGCAGAACCTTAGCTACACCCTGGCCAAGCTTGGGTACATCTCCGACGGGGAGATCACCAACTTCCTCAGCACGCAGTACCGGCTGCCGGCAATCAATCTCGACGAGTACGAGATCGATGCGGAAGTGATCAAACTCGTCAGCCGCGACGTGGCCGAGAAACATAAGATCATTCCCGTATCCCGCTCGGGCTCCGCGCTGATCGTGGCGATGGCGGATCCCACCAACCTTCACGCCATCGACGACATCAAGTTCCTCACGGGCTTCAACGTCGAACCGGTCGTCGCATCCGAAACCGCGATAGCCAGTGCCACTGAGCGCTACTACAGCGCCGGGCCCTCAATCGAAGAGGTGATGGCGGACTTCGATCTCGGCGAAGAAGACATCGACTTTGCCGACGACGAAGAAGAAGCGAACGCGACGGATCTCGAAAAGGCGAGCGAGGACGCGCCGGTCGTGCGTCTCGTCAACATCATCCTTCTGAATGCCATTCGGAAGGGCGCGAGCGATATCCACATTGAGCCCTACGAAAAGCGGCTGCGCGTTAGGTACCGTGTGGACGGTGTTTTGACAGAAGAAATGGCTCCTCCCCTGCGACTGAAGAACGCCCTCTCCAGTCGTGTGAAGATCATGAGCCAGCTGGACATCGCCGAACGGCGGCTGCCCCAGGACGGTCGAATCAAGCTGAAGCTCGGCAAGGACCGCGAGATGGACTTTCGCGTTTCTGTACTGCCGACATTGTTCGGCGAGAAAATCGTTCTCCGACTCCTCGACAAGTCCAACCTCCAGCTCGACATGACAAAGCTGGGGTTCGATCCAAAGCCGCTAGCGGACTTCAAGTGGGCCGTGGGTCAGCCTTGGGGGATGGTTCTAGTAACGGGCCCCACGGGATCCGGCAAGACGACAACGCTATACTCGGCGCTCTCCGAGTTGAACCAGCCCGATACGAACGTCAGCACCGCCGAAGATCCCGTCGAGTTCAACCTTCTCGGTATCAACCAGGTGCAGATGCACGAGGACATCGGCCTCAACTTTGCCGGCGCCCTGCGTTCCTTCCTTCGTCAGGATCCCGACATTCTCATGGTCGGCGAGATTCGAGACTTTGAGACGGCTGAAATCGCGGTGAAGGCGGCGCTCACGGGCCACTTGGTCTTGTCTACTCTGCATACCAATGACGCTCCGGCGACCATTTCCCGCTTGTTGAATATGGGCGTCGAGCCCTTCCTGATCACCGCTAGCGTGACTTTGGTACTCGCCCAGCGTCTCGCTCGAAAGATCTGCGCAGACTGCACCACTGAAGAACCCGCAGACCATGACGTGCTCGGAGATCTCGGCTTCACCGACGAACAACTCGAAGCAACGCCCACCATCCAGAAGGGCGCCGGGTGCCCAACCTGCAACAACAGCGGGTACAAGGGGCGCGTCGCCCTTTACGAAGTGATGAAGTTCAACGAAGAACTCAAAGAGATGGTGCTTCAGGGTGCGTCCACCGCCGAGCTCAAGGCCGGCGCAATCAAGGGCGGCATGAACTCCCTGCGCATGAGTGGCATCCTGAAGATCATGGAAGGTACTACGACGTCCGAAGAAATCCTTCGCGTCACAATGGGCGACTGACACCGGGAGACTGAGCCGGAACAGACGCGCTTGCTGAAGTGAACTCAGTCCAAAAGCGCCGCCTACATTGGGGCACATGGCCCGGGCACCAGCTCCCTGCAATCCTAGGCTCCCTGCACTCCTGGCGCTCCCTGCGCTCCTGGGGACGTTCCTCATCCCTCGCGCCCCCGCCCTCTGAGCCGCGGGGGACCTAACTGAGGCGGGCGCTTCAGCAAACAAGCGCCATCCGGCCTGGGTCGCCGACTCCTTGCTGGGTCACCCGCTGATCTTGGCCTGCCCATGCAGACCCGGTTCAGGGCTGGCCGCCCAGTCCAGGTCACGGGCCGCAGGCGCACAGCCGTTCGCGAGCAGCACGCCCGATCCCTTAGACCAAGAATCATCCCGCGGAGGCCAAACGCGCATTGCTTTTGGGACGCGCCCGGGTACTAAATACCACTAGACGAAAGTCTAATGATCCATCGGCAAACAAAGGAACCAACGTGAGCGAAGGCTTAAAGGTCAATCTGCATCAGCTGCTGCGCGCCATGATCGAAAAGGGCGCAAGCGACATGCACATCACAACCGGCTCCCCGCCTCTGCTTCGTGTGGATGGCGCTGTGGTGCCGCTCAAGCTGCAGCCCCTATCCCCGGTGGATACCAAACAGCTTTGTTACTCAGTGCTCACCGAAGAGCAAAAGATCATGTTCGAGAAGGAGAAGGAGCTCGACCTCTCTTTCGGCGTCAAGAACCTATCTCGATTCCGCGCCAACATCTTCATGCAACGCGGTGCTGTCTCTGGAGCCTTTCGGTCCATTCCGTTCAAGATCCTGAGCTTCGACGAACTCGGTCTCCCAGCTTCCGTCGGCGCCCTCGCGTCGAAGCCCCGAGGCTTGCTACTCGTTACCGGGCCCACGGGCTCCGGCAAGAGCACGACCCTCGCGTCGATCATCGACAAGATCAACAGCGAGACCCGCCAGCACATCATGACGGTGGAAGATCCGATTGAGTATCTCCATCCGCACAAGCGAAGCATCGTGAACCAGCGAGAAATTGGCGCGGACACCGACACCTTCACCAAAGCGCTCAAGTATGTGCTGAGGCAGGATCCTGACGTCGTGCTGATCGGCGAAATGCGAGATCTCGAAACCATCGAGGCAGCGCTCACCATCGCGGAAACCGGTCACTTGGTTTTCGCCACTCTGCACACCAACTCGGCTATCCAGAGCATCACCCGCGTTATCGACGTATTTCCGCCGCATCAGCAGGGACAGGTGCGCGCACAGCTTTCCTTCGTGCTCGAAGGGGTGCTGTGTCAGCTACTGATCCCCCGTGACGGCGCCGCCGGTCGCTGTCTGGCTCTCGAAGTTCTGATCCCCAGCCCCGCGGTGCGAAACATGATTCGCGAAGACAAGATTCATCAGATCTACTCCTCGATGCAGGTTGGGCAATCCCGTCACGGGATGCAGACGATGAACCAGTCGCTGTTTTCGCTCTACTCCAAGCGACTTATCAGCCTCGATCAGGCCATGGGCCGTTCTTCAGATCAAGACGAACTGCGCACAATGATCGAAGGCAAACCTCCCGCCTGATCGCCGGCTCGACAACACTAAACTTTACAGCGCGGGCGGCGGTCATCTATCTGGGGTCGCATGCACACGCTCCTCCGGGATCGTTAGACGCTAGCGCTTTTTGCGGGTCAGAGCGCGCTGGTAGTCGGGGTGTTTCCGGTAGCGACGGAGCGCACGAGCCATGATTCGCACCCGGCGATCGCTCGTCTCCTGTAACCCCCGAAGAACCATCAACTGGTACAGCAGCGGGGCTTCCGGGGTCGCCAGCTCCAATCCCTTGGCGGTGACCGCGGCCCGTCGTTTTTTACCAGCGGCCACATCGACGCTGACCTTGAGCCAGTTGCTCCACTGCCCCATCATCGCCGGGAACTTTGCCAGGAGCGACCGCGCTCCGTCGAGGTCATCAGCTTCAATCATGATGTAGACCGCTTCGACCAACGTACGGGGGGTCATCGCATCCGCCATCAGCGCGGGGGCAAGGGCTGTGACAGCAGCCTCGGATTTTTTTTGATAACGAGCCAGCTGAGCGAGGCGTAGCGCGTACACCGGACGCTCCTTGGTGGTTTCCCACTGCGCTCCCAGTTCGGCGGCTAGCTTCAAGTCACCGGAGCCAAGCGCCGAGTCCATGGCAACGATGTCGCCCCAGGGAACAGCAGGAACTGCCATGGCTTGGATCGCCTCGCTGTTCGGGTAGCGGCCCAAGACCGCGCCCTCGGCCGCCAAGAGAGCACTCAGTGACTTCGCCTTGGCCTTGTTCGAGGCCAGCGCTGCCCGGGTGTTGTCCAACTCCGACAAGTCCAAACCCTCGTAAGCGATAACGGCCCTCACAGTCAGAACCTCAGGATTACCCGGATCCAACTTCTCGATGGCCTTCCGCGCCTCTAACAAACGAGCGGAGAGCAACGCAACTCGCGCCGCTAGTGCACGGGCCCGCGGGTAGAATGCCGAAAAGCCCAGGGAGCGTAGCGCAGCCTTACGGGCCCGTTCCCCATCACCCACGTCAATGTTGAGATAGCCTAGCCAGGTCGCCGACGCCGGACTCGCGGCATAGCGAATCGCTCGGTCCATGGCCTCTCCACGAGCCTTTTCGTCGTCCGCTAGCTGCGCTTGGACCGACTTTACGGCAAAGTGAGCCGCTCGTAGCGGATACGGGAGCTCTTTGAGTTCTTCGTCCGAGAGCGTAATCTCTTCGGGCAGTTCTGCCGGACGAGCCGGATCCGAAGCCCAAAGCGCCCCTCTCAGAGCCTTCGCAGCGGAACCCTTGCCGGACTTCCCCAGCTCGTCCAACAACGGCATCGCTGGCTCGCTCCCCACGGCGAACAACACAAGCTGAGCGTGCAGCAGTTTGGCGATCAAGAGCTTCGGATCCAGTTTAATGGATCGTTCGTATCGCTCAACGGCGCGAACGTCCCCAGCTCGGTCCAGCGTCACAGCCGACACCAGTTGGTACATCGCGTCTTTTTTTACATCCGCAGCTGGATCCTTAGACTCATCCCACTTCGTCATGAGAGCCGCGGCACCAGCGGTGTCGCCTCCGCTGATTCGACTCGCCAACAACCCGAACACCAGCTCTTTTTCTGACAGCCCGACGGTCCGGGCCCGTAGAATCGCCGACTCAATGCCACGGACCTGATTCGGCAACAGCAACGCCGACATCACGCGATTCTGAAGCCAGAGCCTGGCGGCGACCGTGCTGTGGGAGTCCAGATCGAACACCTTGGATAACTTGTCGTCGGTGGAAGCGATGTCCGACGGCCTCGTTGAGTACAGCAGCGCGGCGACCTCTTTTTCGATGGCTCGGGCCGATGCCATTCGCGCGCGTTTCTGCTCTTGGATCTTGTGGTAGCCGAATCCCCCTCCGCCCATCACCAGGACAACAGCTAGAATCATAACCCAACCGCCGCGCTTCTTCTCTTTGGGAGCCTTCTCCCAGGCCGGCGCAGCCCCACCGGCGGGCTCGAACACACCGACTTCTGCCAGCGCATCGAGCACTTGAGCGGGTGCCAGCGGGCATCCATCGTCGACCATCGGGCAACCTACTGGGGTCACGCTCTCAAGCTTGGGCGCCACGACTGGTGTCGGGGGCGTGAGATCAGCGGCGGAAGGCGCTACTGGAGAACTTCCTGTCTGCCCACTGGTCAGGGGCAAGACGGGAACCGGAACCGCGCGATTAATCGGAGCGGGTACGACAGCCGCCGGGAGGACGGGGGCCGGCGCAGCGAGAGCAGCCGGCGCAGCGGGGGGTACCGCCAATATCGCCGGGGTGAAGGGATCGGGCGCCGTAGCTGCCGGGGCTATCGGAACCGGAATCCCTGGAGTCAACGGCGCCGCCAGTGCGCTACCCCCTGTGTCCTCGACCGAAGCCCCATTGGTCAGTTCTTCGATTGAGCGGCTTGCCGTCGTGTCATCCAGGTCGTTCGCAGAGTAAGTCGGCAATACCGGTTCGGCTGTGGCCATCATCGCTACCGGCGGGAGGGAATTCTGTTTGGGCAGATTCCTCCGCACCTCGTCAGCCACAGCTTGCATGCCGACTCGCTTTTGCAGAGCCACGTAGACGACCGCCCGGTCGTGCCACATGCGGGCATCCTCATCCTGGCGCCCCAGCTGCACGCTGCGAGCGAGCACTTTCTCCGCGCGCACAGCGTCCCCGCGTCGGAGCAGCACCTCTCCCAAATACCGAAATGGGTCGGGCGACTGGGGATTACATTTGCCGCCGATCACCAGAGCCGCCTGCGCCTCCTGTAGAAAGCCCGTGTCCAGATACATGCGGCCGACCGCCAGCATCACTTGAGCGTCTTTGATGTGCCAGGTCTCGGCGCTGGCCCCGACCTCTCGGACCACCTCGTCGTAGCCGGTTGATGTGCTGAGGTAGGCACAAAGCGCGAGAGTCGCGTCGGCATCTGGATTGTGTCGCCACCCTGTAAGAAGCTCAGTCAGCGCACTCATATCCTCGTCAGCTTAGTCGGCCAACATCTCGGTCCACAAGACCAAGGATGCTTTGGGTTGGCGCTAAATCGCGGGCGCACCTAGGCATTTTCATCCGGGCGGCCAAACTTTCACACTCAGCCGCGCCCAAGTACCGTATGCTCGGAACTTGCTTTGCAGCCCACAACGGTCACCCTTTTGTAGGCGCTTTGTGCGGCACTCAAACCAAGCTTGCCAACACCGTCGATTGACGGCATGAACGGCCGAACGTTCCCGGAAAGCACGAAAAAACATGTGTGGAGTTTTTGGAGTTTTTGGGCATGCGGAGGCCGCAAACCTCGCCTACCTGGGCTTGCATGCCCTGCAACATCGCGGGCAGGAAAGCGCCGGCATCGCAACGTCCGACGGCAAACAGCTATCGTTGTACCGCGGCATGGGTCACGTCATCGACGTCTTCGCCAATCCGCAAATCAAACGCCTCGCTGGAACGAGCGCGATCGGTCATGTCCGATATTCGACCGCAGGCGGCTCGTTCTTGAAAAACGCGCAGCCCCTCGCGGTCGATTATTCCGAGGGCTCACTGGCCATCGCTCACAACGGCAACCTCACCAACGCAGAGCAGCTGCGAACGATGTTGGAGGAGCGAGGCTCCATCTTCCAGAGCGCCAGCGACACGGAGGTGATTGTCCACCTCGTCGCTATTAGCAAACAGACCACCATCGAAGATCGCGTCGCCGACGCTCTGAACCAAGTGGATGGCGCCTACTCGGTGACCCTTCTGTCCCAGGACAAACTCATCGCCGCTCGCGACCCGCACGGAATCCGCCCCCTCGTCCTGGGGCGCCTCGACGACGCCTATGTCGTCTCCAGTGAGCCGACTAGCTTCGACTTGATTGGCGCCAAGCTAGAGCGCGAGATCGCTCCCGGGGAAATGATCGTCATCGACAAGGACGGAATGCGCAGTTCCTACCCCTTCGGGACGAAACCCAGGAAAATGTGCATTTTCGAGTATGTGTATTTTTCCCGGCCGGACTCTGTGCTCGACGGCGTCAGTGTCTACGAAGCCCGCAAAAATTTGGGGCGTGCCCTCGCTCGCGAAAACAAGGTCGAGGCCGACATCGTCGTTCCCGTTCCCGACTCCGGCGTGCCGGCTACGATTGGCTACGCGGAAGAAGCGGGTATCCCCTTCGAGATGTTGTTGGTTCGCAGTCATTACGTCGGGCGCACCTTCATTGAGCCCCAACAAAGCATTAGGCACTTTGGCGTTCGATTGAAACTCAATCCCGTGGGTACGTCCTTGCGCGGAAAACGCGTGGTCGTCGTCGACGACAGTATCGTTCGTGGAACGACCAGCCGTAAGATCGTCAAGATGTTACGAGATGCGGGTGCCTCGGAAGTGCACATGCGCATCGCCAGCGCTCCCACTTCGTGGCCCTGTTACTACGGCATCGACACGCCGACCCGTTCGGAACTCATCGCATCGAATCACACCGTTGAAGAGATCAACAAGTACATCACCAGCGATTCGCTCAGCTACTTGCCCCTCGAGCAAATGGCTAGCTGTGTGTCCAAAGCCAAAGTCGAAGAGTTCGACCCGGAAGACGGCAAAACACATCTACCAGTGCAGAACGAAGCCCTAGACAAAGATTCGTTCTGTCACGCGTGTTTCAGTGGTGATTATCCCGTCCGCTTCGAAAAACAGCGCGGGCCGAGACAGATGAGACTCCTGGATATCTAATGCTCGATTCGCTCCCCCCCCGGGTCTCGATATACGAGGTGTCTCCGCGGGATGGGCTGCAAAACGAAGCGACCCCGGTCGATCTAGCAAGCAAGAAATTGCTCATCGAATCTCTGATCGGAGCGGGCCTGAAACGAATCGAAGTTTCCAGCTTCGTGTCGCCACGCTGGGTCCCCCAACTGGCGGACGCCGAATCCGTGCTGACTGATGAGATCCCCCCGGAGGGGGTGCGCTTCAGTGCTCTGTGCCCCAACAGCAAGGGGCTGGAGCGGGCGATGAGCGTCGGCCTCAAAGAGATAGCGATCTTTCTCAGTTCGTCAGAGACCCACAACCACAAGAACTTGAATCGCTCGACCGAGCGTAGCCTCGATGTCTACGAAGAGCTGGTGGCACTCGCACTCGAGGCGAATATCCGGGTGCGCGCCTACGTATCGACAGTATGGGGATGTCCCTATGAAGGAACGGTGCCCGTGAACCGGGCACTCAGCATCGCTCAACGCTTGTTGGAGTTCGGCTGCTACGAAATATCCCTCGGCGATACCATAGGCGTCGGCACGCCCCGGCAAACTCGAGATATCTGCCAGCTCTTCGCTAGCGAAATCGGAGTCGACCGTTTGGCTTTGCATCTTCACGACACAAGAGGCACGGCCCTCGCGAACGCTCTGGTCGGGCTTGAGTGCGGATTCCAGACCTTCGATGCCTCGGTCGCCGGCATCGGGGGCTGTCCCTACGCGCCAGGCGCTGCGGGCAATCTCGCGACTGAGGATCTCACTTACATGCTGGACGGCCTGGGCATCGAAACAGGCATACACCTCCCCGCGCTGGTGGAGGCAGGACGAGTCGCCGCTAGAATTTTGCACCGACCGCTACCCGGCAAGGTGCACCAGGCTGGGCTGCCCCGTCGTCGCCGCCCTAGCTAGCTGGGCGCTAGCCATTCGCCCGAGTTGTTCTAGCCCATGAAGCGAGACCGACTACAGACAGCGCAGCCACAAGAGCCGAGCTTGAAACACGCCGCTTCGGTTGTCCCGGTACGCCACTGCGACATCGCCGCCAGGCCCCAGACTCAGCACCGGAGCCGTCGAATCCCCATCCGCCTGCGTGATGGGCTGAACGTCGCCTAGGGGCGTGAGTTCGGTACTCAGTAGGCTGGAGAACAGAGCGTAACTGCCGGAACTCTCCTCCGCCCAAACGAGCAGGTAACGATCGCCCAAAGGAAGTAGCGAGCTACCCCGAACGAAGCTGTCCGAAGAGACCACGGACCGGGCATCGATGACCGTCTCCCCGCTGTCGCTGAACGCCGCTGCCCAGGCGGTGTTCCCGGGGAACACATCCTGGATATGCCAGTTCACAATGTACTGGCCGGCGTTGTAGACAACGGATTGCCCGGTACTGTTCTCCTCGCCCACTGCCACCGCATCGGTCGTCGGTAGCAGCTCAAAATCTAAGATGCGAAAAAAACTCTGACGCGAGCCATTCCGTACGCCGTTGTAAACCAGCCCCAATCCGCTCGCTCCCAGAGCCAGTGCGGGCCCGTCGCCTTCCTCTCCCACGGGACTAACCAGCTTCGGACTGCCCACCAATCGGCCAGCGCTATCTATGCGGGAAGCGTCGACTTGGAACACGTCGCCATCGCCCTGTTCCGCCCACGCGAGCAGATATTCCTCTCCCGTCCAGACGAGGGACGGACGAAGGGAGAAGCCGGGCGTATTGCTCACACGCAGATCGGGGCCTAGCTTGTTCCCGGCTTCATCGAAGCGATTGAAGTAGATCTCAAAGTTCTCATGCCGTCGGTCTTCCCAGGCCGACCCGAACGCGTCTCCGCTCCAAACCACCGGCCCGGCGAAGGTATCGCTATTGAGAGTCGTCAGAGCGACCCCCTCCGACAACGGGCTAGGAGCCCCGGGCAAACCGAGCAAGGATGCCGCCCAGTGGTCCTGTTGCTCCGAAAAACTCAAACTCAGGAACTCACCGGTGAACGCCATGCCACCAACACTCGACTGTTGGCTCCCCGGCACGATGGCCACATCAAAGCTGTCCGGCACATAGCTTGAGTTTTCGTCCACCGCGCCATCGCAGTTGTTGTCTACGCCATCACAAGACTCGGTCGCACCCGGGAACACGTTGGCATTCGAATCATCGCAGTCGTCACCGCAAGCACCCCGTTCTCCGGGCACGAAGCCCGCCAGGGCGGCGGTGTAACCGTCGCCATCCGCATCCACGGTCTTGGGCTCGATCTCACAATCACCCGTCACCGGCTCGCAGATGTTTTCGAGACAGGGATCCAGCGAGAGAGGGCAACGCACCAACACGATTTGCTCGCAGCGATCTTGCTCGCAGTCGTAGCTCACACAAGCAGTCGGCTCCGGACACTCATCAGGCAAAACGCACTGCACCCCCGCATCCACAGCCCTCACGGACACGCCGGTGGGCGCCCGTGAGGGCGGCTCGAAGATATCGATCGATGTGCGGGCACCGCAAGCGCTCAGTACGCTGAAGAAAACGGTTGCTGTTGTCGTCGGCCAAGGGCTGCCCCGACTCAAATGCATCCGCCTAGGCCCTCCACATCCAAGGAGCCGCATAGGAGACCGGGGGGACAATCATCCGGAGCGTCAATGGGACACATCTGCACACACAGAAAGCCCCGAGCACTGCTCACGCAAATGTGCCCTTCGGCGCAGCCATCATCGCATTCGTCGCCTTGGCGCCCCACCCCGGCCGTGACGCAATGGGTTCCGAAAATCTCTGCGCCGCACGGTGTCGACGGATATTCAACGTAGGGGCTGCAAGACAGTCCCAATCCGCACCCCCCAGTGTCGCCGAACAGTGCACACTCTTCGGGACCCGGCGTAGCAGCGACGTCCGGACACTCGGGCTCGACGTACAGCGGCGAGCCGCCAGCGCCGCCGCCGACCATCGAAACTGAAGCGGTCCCGCCGCTACCACCAGCCGGTGGCGGGGGCGTCCAGGACCATTCCGCCGCGGCACCGCCCGAGCCGCCTCCGCCGTCCGCCAGATTCTGCCGGTCGTCCACACGGGGCGCGACGCTCCCGCCGCAGGCGCCCGAGCTTAGGGCAACGGCGACGCTCAGCCAGAAGCAGCTTTGAGTCATGAGGGCAGCATACTGGCTCCCCTCGCCTCACGCAGCAGCGATCATGGTAGGAGGAGGCATGAGCCGCAACGCCCATACTGTATTCTTAGCCCTGTGCATGTATCCATCGAGGCTTCTACTGCTCGGCGTCGCGCTAGGGAGTATTTTCGGCTGCGACGAACATCGAACCAGCTCGCGCCCGCCCACGCCTCAAAGCACAGCGGCGTCAGAGCCCAGCCCCCATGAGTCGGTCCCCGTGAAGGACGAAGCTCTCAAGCCCGGCTCCACCACTCGCGGGGCTCCGCGACCGTCTGCCGTGCCATCATTATCGCCATCCGCTTCCCCTGGGCCCCGGTGCGTAATCGAACGTGTCGTCCGAGCCGGCAACCACCCGAAACCCGCCAGCGAATGTCCGGAGGCTCCAACAGTTCCGCCAAACCTGCGTCACCAGACAGTCCGTTTTCCCGACTCAAAGAGCCAGCCGAGCGTGGATGTCGAGGTGTGCGAATCCAAGAGCGCGCGTACACGCGGATTGATGTACCGGACACAGCTGGAGGACGGCCAAGGAATGCTCTTCGTGTGGGATCACGAGGCTCCGCGGTCGTTCTGGATGCGCAACACATGCATCCCCCTGGATATGCTGTTCATCGATGCCCAGCACACTATCGTCGGCATCATCGAACAAGTCCCAACCATGAACGAAGCGTCGCGGCGCATCCCCTGCCCAGCACGATATGTACTCGAAGTGCCGTCCGGATGGACTCGCGCCCACCGCGTGCAGCCCGGGCACTCTGTGCAAATCGTTCAATAGCCGCGGCGGACGCCGTCGGCGACGCCGGGCTTGACTAGAGTCGAAAGCTAACCAAGGGTCACGACCGTCATGCGAAACTTTCTAGCCACGTTCACAATTGCCCCTTGCCTGCTACTTCTCTACGCTTGCCAATCGGGCGCCACTCCGGAGCCTGAAGGCCTCGAGCCCGGCTCCACTGAAGAAAAAAGCGCGACCGTCAAACCGAAGACATCCGCATCCGCGGAGCAGGCCGAGCCCGCCCGCTCCGCGGAACCTGCCGCCTCCGCTGCGCCAATAGCTTCGGCGAGCAGTTCTCCGCCACTGAGCTCCGCGGCCCTCGCGCCCTCTTCGCCGCCCGCCGAACCGGGCAAGGACCCCCACGGCGGCAAATTCACCCTGGCAGAAGCCACCCAAGGCATCTTTGGCACGGGCAAATTGATGGCGACACTCGACACCACCATCGGCACGCTGGTGTGCGAGCTCTACGACGACAGGGCACCCAACACGGTCGCCAACTTCATCGGATTGGCGCGAGGCACCCGAGCCTGGAACACTCCCGACCTCGGTTGGGTAAAGCGACCGCTGTACAACGGCACGCCCTTTCACCGAATCATCAAGGGATTCATGATTCAAGGTGGCGACCCCTTGGGCAACGGACGTGGCGGCCCTGGCTTTGTTATCCCGGACGAGATCTGGCCGGGCGCGACGCACAACAAGCGGGGTCAATTGTGCATGGCCAATCGTGGAGCCAACACCAACGGGTCACAGTTTTTCATTCTGGACGATCGCGCCCCGCACCTGGACGGCGGCTACACGATCTTTGGCATGTGTGGACCCGATGCCGTGATCGAAAAGCTTGCGAATGCCCCCGTCCGCGGCCAGCGCGCCATCAATGCGCCGCGCCTCAAACGGGTCAGCGTCAAGCGCGGAAAATAGCCCGCGCCCCGATCAGTCCGGCTGATGTAAAACCTTTTGCGATGCGTCCGAATGGTAGAAACGCCGCATTTCGTGTCGCTCAAACGTGAGCGCACCGAATGTGTTCACAACGACGCACCAAATAGCCAGAGTCCAAAACCCAAAATGGAAGCGACGCCCGCCGATGGCGAGCAACGCGAATAGGTAAATCGCGTAGTCATTAGAGAAGCGATAACCAAACTGCGCCCAGCCGGTGTTTTGGTAAAATAGTGTGGGGACTGCCACCGCAGCCACGGTCAACCAAAGCGCCCAATGCGGAGCGCGCTTCACGCGCGGCCAGAGCAGCCATAGATAGATCGGGGTCGTAAACCACAGCGCAAGCCCGTGAGTATTGATCTTGAAAGGCACGGCGCCCGACGCCATAGGCCACGGCAGCCCAGAAAACACCACGCCCAGATTTCGACCGAGATAGTGGAAATGGAACAGGCCCCACTTCTCCATGCGCGTCGCCCACGCCACTTTCAAGTATTTGTATCCAAAGTCGAGCGGGTCGCCAAAACGCAGTTCGTTGTGAAGGAAGGCCAGCCCCAGAGCACCAAGTATCGGCACGCTGAACGCCAGGTACATCTTGAGCAGACGCGCTTTCTCCACGCACGCCCACCAGCCCAATAAGCGGTCGCGCCACCTCCCCACTCCTTCCGCAAGTCGTGAACGCCCATCGACGGGCGACGGGCGTTCTTGAGCGCCATCGATCAATGCCTCGACGCCCCGTTTGAGCCAACCACTGAGCTGCGAAGCCAGCGCCTGTTCTGGGCGCTTGGTGCAGACTCGCAGCGCCTCGAAAGCGAAGAGGGGTACTGCGAACAAGAGAGGGGAACGGGTCCAGAAACCGAAGGCGATCATCAACCCGGCGAGCGCCGGTCTGGAGGCATCAATCGTGAACAAGAGATAAAGCGCGCTGAGGCCAACCCCGACCACATGGGCAGCGAACCAAACCGTTCCTTGAACCGCCGAAAAATAATAAACAGTGCCGAAGGCGAACAGTATTGCTAGCGCTGCATTTGTCGTCGACGAACGCTGGCTATGCCCCGACCGTCGGAGTTTCTCAAGGGCCAGGAACAACACGGCGGGCCCGACGCCGGCAAGCCAAACGAAGATCTGGCCGTCACGTACCGCTTCGGCACTGCCAGCGAATTTCACAACCGGAACAAGCAGCAATGCCGGGAAGCCCGGGAACGTAACGAACCAGTGTCCGCCGTAGGACGCGAAATCGTTGTTCTTCGCGTAGCCCGGTGGGGCTCCGCTCAAATGAAGGTTTCCGTCCAACCACGCTTCGGCCAGCAACGCGAAGTGGTTGTACGGGGTGTGAGCAATCAGGCGCTCTCTCGCTGTGCTCGCAAAAAATACGGCGACGACCGCGAGGTAGATGCCGGCGGCGATCAATACGCGTCGGATCCGGGTGTCGTGCCGCAGGTGCTCGCGCATGTCCGCGCGGAACCTAACCCGAAACCACACCTGAGCGCGCGCATCCTCAGAGAACAGCGCTGCCCATAGGCTCCCGCCGCCGAGCGAACGCAGATTTGCTGCCCACCGTTGCTTGGCCCCTCGCCTTCGCGCTAGCTTAGGGCCGTGGCTACATCGGAATTCATGGTTCGCCTCCCCGATCTTGAGGATGGCACTCGGGACTACAATTGGAAAATATCGGCCGAGTGGCTGGCAGCGGCACTTTCTGAGACCGACGCCATCCCGGGGGAACAATCCGGCGAGATCCAGGCGCAGTTCATCAAACAGGGCGCGGAAATAGTGGTTCACGGCAAGATGTCGGCGTTCGTCATCATGCCCTGTGCGCGAACCCTCGAGCCGGTTCCGATCGAGATCGAGTCGGACATTTTCCTAATGCTTTCACCAGGTTCCATGCGTTCTGACAAGGCCAAACCGAAGCGTCGGCGGCGGAACGAAGAGGGGAAAAAGCAATCAATGGCCGACTCCGAAGATCCGGAACTGGAAGAATCCGAGGCAGCTCGCGACTACTACCAGGGGGAGCAAGTGGTGCTGGATCCGTTCATCCGCGAGTTCCTATTACTCGAACTACCGGCGTTTCCCCTGCGATCGGACTTGCCTCCGATACCTACAACCGGTAACGGTCCGTCTCCCGAAGACGAACCACCCAAGCTAGATCCACGACTTGCGCCCCTCCAGGCCATCGCGGAGAAAATGCGAAAAGACTCTAAGAAGTAGTCTGTTGGTTTTCGACAATCGGTCTTTTCGCCCCAAGATTTTAGTTTAGATAACAGCAGGAGCAGCAAACGTGGCAGTCCCCAAACGACGCAAGAGCGCGAGTAAGCAAGGCATGCGCCGATCCCAGCACGACAAGGTGAGCCCTCCGAACTTGGTGCCCTGCCCCAACTGCTCGGCACCCAGCCGCTCACACCGAGTGTGCGCATCGTGCGGCCAGTATAAAGGTCGCGTAATTTTTCAGTCCGCGGACCAAAAAGCCAGCTGAAGCAGCTGACTCAGCGAAATCAGCCGTTGGTTTAACCAATATTACTGACTACGCCGAGTAATGCTTGTACCAAAGGCGCATGTCGTCCGCTTCCAGTCCCCGCACGCGAATCGCGGGTGTCGGTGCCTATGCGCCGGAAAAGATCCTCACCAATGCGGCTCTTGAGGCCCTCGTCGACACGACGGACGAATGGATTCGAGAGCGCACGGGCATTCGCGAACGCCACATTGCCGCTGACGGCGAGACCACCAGCGACATGGCGCTGGTGGCAGCGAAACGCGCACTAGTAGCCGCCAATCTTGAGCCGAGTGATCTGGACATGATCATCGTCGGCACGGTGACTTCCGACACCATATTCCCCGCCTGCGCCGCTCACTTGCAGCACAAATTGGGAGCAAAGGGCATCCCATCCTTCGACGTATCGGCGGCCTGCGCCGGCTTCATGTATGCGATGTCGATCGGCGATCGCTTCATCGGATCTGGCTCCCACAAGAACATTCTCGTCGTCGGAGTCGAGCGCTTGTCCAGCGTGACGAACTGGGAGGATCGCGGCACCTGTGTGCTCTTCGGCGACGGCGCCGGAGCTGCGGTGCTGAGCCCCAGCCGTGGCGACGGTGCGGGCATTCTCTCGACCCGAATGCACACCGACGGGAGTCTGACGGAGTCGCTGCTCATCCGAGCCGGCGGTAGCCGTGAGCCCACTACTCCGGAACTCATCGCCGGCGGTCACACGAAGATCAAGATGATCGGCTCGGACATCTTCAAACATGCCGTCCGCAATCTGACCAGCGCGTCGCTCGACGCCGTGAAAGATGCCGGGATGGAACTCGCTGACGTGGATTGGATCATCCCGCACCAAGCCAACATGCGAATCATTTCCCAGGTGGCCGCGAGACTCAAAGTCCCCCAGGAGAAGTTGGTTCTCAACATCGAGCGCTACGGGAATACGTCGAGTGCCTCCATTCCGCTGGCGTGGAATGAAGCCATCCAGGATGGCCGAATCAAGCCCGGCCAAACAGTCCTTGCCTGCGCCCTCGGCGGAGGTGTCTCGTGGGCCAGCGCGCTCATTCGAATGTAAACGCCGCCAGCCGGCTCACACCCCCAAGTCGAACAGACGGGACTCAATAATGAAGACAGTGTGGCTCTTTCCTGGGCAAGGCAGTCAAAAAGTCGGCATGGGCAAAGACCTATTCGACTCCTCTCCAGCAGCTCGTGAAGTCTACGAACGGGCGGACGAAGCCCTCGGCTATTCGATCTCAAAGATGTGTTTCGAAGGTCCCGACGATGATCTGACACTCACGGCAAACACCCAACCGGCCATCCTCACGACGAGCATCGCCGCGTTGGCGACACTCCGGGAGAAACGTCCCGAACTGCCGCTCCCGATTTTCGCGGCGGGTCATTCCTTGGGCGAGTACAGCGCATTGGTTGCCGCCGGAGCGATGACCTTGGAGCAAGCGGTAAAACTAGTGCACCTTCGTGGCAAGGCGATGCAAGACGCCGTTCCGCCGGGCGACGGCGCCATGGCCGCCGTGATGGGCGGCACACCGGAGAGCGTCCAGGCCCTGTGCGACGACGCCCGAGAAGATTCTGTTCTTTCCCCCGCCAACTTCAACGCGCCGGGCCAAATTGTTATCGCTGGCTCCGCGGCCGCGGTGGGTCGAGCCCAAGCTCTAGCTGGGGACCGCAAAATGAAAGCCATCCCCCTGAAGGTGAGCGCGCCCTTCCATTGCGCCCTCATGGAGCCCGCAGCGCGCGCCGTCGAAACGGCACTCGAGTCAGTGAGCTTCGGCGAAATGAGCTTTCCGGTAGTCGCCAACGTCGACGCTACGCCCAACGCTGACGCATCGAGGGTGGCCGACTTGCTCGTGAGGCAGGTAGACAACCCCGTCAGGTGGACGGATTCCGTCCTGGCGATGGTCAACGGGGGCGCCGAAGCCGCCCTTGAGATCGGCACCGGCCGGGTCCTCGCCGGCCTGATTCGCAAGATTCACAAGGAGCTGAGCGTCCAGGGCGTTGGGGATCCCGCGGCCGTCGAGGCTCTGAAGGGGAGCTAGCCGCCGCCCCTGCCCCCGATTTGGAGCGATTCGAAGTCCTCACGCTAGTTTTTGGGCGTGATCTCCGCGCTCGACGTGCTAAACCGGCGCCAGCTTTGCGCCCCAAGCGCCGCGAAAGATCTGAAATTACGAATGTTTGACCTCACCGACAAAGTTGCAGTCGTCACCGGCGGTTCCCGAGGGATTGGTCGTGCGATTGCTATCAGCCTCGCTTCCCAAGGTGCTTCGGTCGTGATCACCTACGTCAACGGCGAAGGTCCGGCAAAAGAGACGATCAGCTTAATCGAAAAAACCGGAGGCAAAGCCGAGGCCATCCAGTTCGACGTCGCCGACGCCAGCGCCGCCCAGAAAGCTGTTGCCGACGTCGCTAAACGCCTGGGTCGTCTGGACATTCTTGTCGCGAATGCAGGCATCTCCATCGATGGCCTGTTGCTCCGGCTCAAAGACGACGATTTTGAACGCACCCTCGCGGTGAACCTGAAGGGAGCCGTGGCCTGCGCAAAAGGCGCTATCAAGCCGATGATGCGCGCCAAGCGCGGACGGATTATCTTCGTCTCCAGCGTCGTAGGCGAAATGGGCAATGCCGGACAGACGGCGTATGCTGCCTCCAAAGCGGCGATCCTCGGAGTTAGCATGAGCCTCGCCCGGGAATATTCCAGCCGAAACATTACCGTGAACGCCATCACCCCGGGCTATATCGAAACCGACATGACCGGCGAACTCCAAAACGAACAGCGTGAAGCGATGCTGACGGGCATTCCCCTCGGGCGTCCCGGAACCGCCGCCGAAGTCGGTGCCTCCGTTAGTTTTCTCGCCTCAGATGAGGCAGCGTACATCACCGGCCAGACACTTCGTGTGAATGGCGGGATGTACATGTAATCTTTGATATTGAACACGTTAACCCTCGAACTTATAGCCCCACTGAATAACCACTTTCAGGGGATCCTGGAGCAAGCATATGGCTGACACTGCCGAAATCACCGCCGAAGTCACGCGGATCATCAAGGAACAACTTGATGTCGAGGAAGCTGACATCAAAATTGAGTCCAGCTTCATTGACGACCTCGGAGCCGACTCTCTCGGCCTCGTCGAACTCGTCCTAGCCTTCGAAGAGTCCTTCGACATCGACATTCCCGATGAGGACACCGAAAAAATTCGCACCGTCCAAGATGCGGTTTCTTACATCGAAAAGAACTCCGGTAGCTGAGGCGACTGGAGCACAGTGAATTCTCGAGGGTCACCATGATGGCGTCGGGTGCGGTGACGAATCCGCCCGGCCCATCCCCCTCTGGAGTCACACCAACCCGTTAGCTGAGTAAGATATGGAACGCGTCGTAGTAACAGGCATGGGCATCGTGACCCCGAATGGCATCGGGATAGATGCGACGTGGGATTCGCTGAGCCGCGGCGAGAGCAAGATCGGGGAGATTAGCCTCTTCGACCATACCGACTGCAAGACGCACTTCGCCGGCGAGGTCACGGGCTTCGAGCCTAGCGAATGGATGCCGAAAAAGAAGGTGAAGGAAACCAGTCGTTTCATTCCCTTCGCCATGGCTGCCACTAAGATGGCGTTAGAAGATGCCGATCTGAACCTCACCGACAAGGAACGAGATCGCGTCGGCTGTTTCATCGGAGTTGGTCTTGGAGGTCTCGAGAACCTTCAAAAGGTGACGTTGCACCTACACCGAGAGAAACCGAAAAAAATCAGCCCCTACTTTATCCCGTCGATCATCCCCAACCTCGCCGCAGGCCAGGTCGCGATCGAACACGGGTTCCGCGGCCCTAGCTACTCCCATACCAGCGCCTGTTCTTCCGGGTCACACGCTATCGGCGAAGCCGTTGAATGGATCCGTCGCGGGCGTGCCCACGCGATGATTGCAGGCGGCGCCGAAGCCACCATCGCGCGCATCGGCATTTCCGGGTTCAACGCCATGTACGCGTTGAGCACACGCAATGACGAACCCACTCGCGCCAGTCGCCCTTTCGACAAGGACCGCGACGGTTTTGTGGTCGGCGAGGGCTCAGGCATCCTCGTTCTGGAGTCGCTAACGCGCGCCAAGAAGCGCGGCGCCAATATCATCGGCGAGATATTGGGCTGGGGCGCGAGCACGGACGCCTTCCACATCACCAAACCGTCCCCAGACGCGAGCGGCGCGATTCGCTGTATGGAAATGGCTCTTGAGGACTCCAGCTTGGATCCCGACAAGATTGATTACATCAACGCCCACGGTACTTCCACGCCCGTGGGTGACATCGCCGAGTCCACTGCCGTCTCCAAGCTCTTCGGCACCCGCGCAACCGACAAACTGCTCCCCATGAGTTCCACCAAGAGCATGACAGGTCACCTGCTGGGCGCCGCCGGCGCAGCGGAAGCTGTGCTCAGCCTGGAGATGATGCGCCGGGGAATCCTGCTGCCGACCATCAACTTGGATGAGCCCGATGAAGAGTGCCGCCTGGACTACGTCGCCAACACGGCGCGCGAGCAACAGGCAAACATCGTCATGAGCAACTCCTTCGGGTTTGGCGGCACCAACGCCACTCTCGTCATGGCGCGGTACCAAGACTAAACGCCCACCCACCGTCGCTGATCTTCCGGACTCCCCCAAATCATGCAGTGTCCCTATTGCGGAGAAACGGAAAGTCGCGTCGCCGACTCGCGACTGGCCGGAGGCAGTACCTCGATTTGGCGTCGCCGAGAGTGCGAAGCCTGCAATCGTCGATTTACGACTTATGAGCGCGTAGAGTACAGCTTGCCGACTGTGGTCAAGAAGGACGGACAGCGAGAAGCTTTTGACCGCCTCAAACTGCTCAGCAGCCTCCAAATCGCGTGCAAAAAACGCCCGGTAGATGCCGATACCCTGGAGGCCACAGCGGAAACACTGGAACGCAAACTGGCTGAGTCCGGTGACCGGGAAGTCTCATCTCGGACCCTAGGAGAGGGCGTTATGGATCACCTGAAGCGGCTCGATGAAGTGGCATATGTAAGATTTGCCAGTGTTTATAAGTCATTTCGGGACATTGACGAGTTCATGAACGAGATGACGGAGCTTGTACGGTCGCGACCGACGGAGTAAAAAAGGCGAGCAATGGCGGAAAACGACGCCGAAATGATGGCGCGGGCTCTTGAGCTCGGAAAGAAGGGCGATCCCTCACCCAATCCCCATGTGGGTTGCGTGATCGTTCAGGGCGACACGATCGTCGGCGAAGGCTTCCATAACGCGGCCGGGGGCGACCACGCCGAAATTGTGGCCTTAGCCCAAGCCGGTGACGAAGCGAAAGGCGCGACGCTCTATGTCACGCTGGAACCCTGCAACCATACCGGTCGCACGGGACCGTGTGTCGACGCTGTCCTGGAGGCGGGAGTGGCGCGCGTGGTGGTCGGCTGCAAGGACCCGAATCCCAAGCTGGAAGAGAGCAAAGGTTCCGAGCGACTGATCGAAGGCGGCGTCGAAGTCTCCTTTGGCGTGCTGGAAGAAGAAGCCCGCGCGCTTATCAAGCCCTGGAAAACGTTCATCGAGAAAAAGATCTGCTACGTAACGCTGAAGCTAGCCATGTCCCTCGACGGACGCATAGCGACACGTACCGGAGCTTCCAAGTGGATCACCAGCAAGGAGTCCCGAGCCAAGGTCCATGCGCTCCGAGCAGCCCATGATGCTGTCATGGTCGGCATCAACACGATCTTGGCGGACGACCCGGAACTCACCGTTCGCGAAATAGAGGGTCGCGATCCAATCCGCGTCGTCGTTGACAGCGGGTTACGAATTCCGGCGGATAGCCACGTCGTCGCCACAGCAAAAGACGTGCCGACCTGTGTCATCACGACCAACGACGCACCGGAAGCCGCCGCAGAGGTTCTAGAAGCCAGCGGCGTGAGCGTGATTCGCGTCACACCAACGGCCGAAGGCCGCTGCGATCTCGCCGCCGCACTCAAGGCACTCGCCCTGCGAGAAGTCGTGAGCGTGCTGTGCGAAGGTGGGGCCGAGCTCGCCGGAACTCTGCTCGCCGGTGCTATCCCCAGCGAGATGCACGTATTCATCGCCCCCATCATGCTGGGGCCTCGTGGCCGACCGGGCGCCGTCGATTGGGCGGGGCCAGAAACTCCCGGTCAGGCGCCTCGCATCGCGCCTCCGAACTGGGAGCAGTGTGGTCCCGATGCCTATGTGTCCGGGCCGCTGAGCTACCCCAAGAAAAAAGTGCAATCTAGTCCGACGAGCAGCAGCTAGTCGCAGGCATCCGCGGATTTTAGCTCCTCACCCTAGAGGTAACCTCGTGGCGATTCTCCCGATACTTCGATACCCCAATCCCCAACTTCGAGAAATGGGCGTCCCTGTTTCGAAAGTTGACGATGCCATCCGAACACTGGTCGACGATATGGCGGAAACTATGTACGACGCTCCCGGCGTCGGAATTGCCGCTCCGCAGATCGGAAAATTACTTAGGATTTTCATCATCGATATCGCCGGCGACGATGAACCCAGCGATCTGAAGGTATTCATCAACCCAGAGATTACGAGCCTCGCGGGAAGCCTCCGCTGGGACGAGGGCTGTCTCTCCTTCCCCGGAGCCACCGAATCGATCAAGCGAGCCGAATCCGTTACCGTGCGAGCGACGGGGCTGGACGGAAAACAATTTGAGCTTGAGGCCGTGGGGCTGCTCGCCGTCGCAATTCAACACGAGAACGATCACCTGGACGGGGTGCTCATGATCGACAAGCTCAACCCACTGGGTAAACGTCGACTGAGTCGAAAAGTCGCCAAAGAGAGCGGCTGATGTTTCGGTGCGGGCGATTGACGCGTTCTGTCCGCGACCACGGCTAAGGGATAAACAACCGCTAGCGCGCGAACAACGAGCTATCGAGACCGATTCCGCGAGCGTTGAGTTCCTCGAGGAGCGAAGGCTCCGTGCCCGAGGGAGCGAAGGAGCCTTCGAGGGCGCCGCCGGTGGCCGTGCGTTCAAGCACGAAGGAATAGATGTCCACAGATCGCACCGTGCCGTCGATCACGCCGTTGATTTCAGCGATGCGAAGTACGCGACTTCGACCATCGGCGAGGCGCGCGATCTCGACTACGAGATGAAACGATCCAGCCAGCCAGTCCCGAGCAGTCTCGGTAGCGACACCCGGCATGACCGAGCTCAGTTCCGCGGGTAAACGAATGAGTCCTTGGCGCAGTGTGGAGGCCCGCAGGGCAGCAATAATTCCGTCGGAGCCATCGCCCACAGCCGCCAATACACGGCGCGCGGTCTCCCCTGTCATCGACTCGACGACCAAGCGTCCAGCACATATCTCGGTGGCGAATTTCACGGCGTCGTCGCAGCCGTCGCTAGCGGCGGTGCTCACCGCGGTGACATGTTCGGCATCAACCAAGAGTTGGTCGCGGTCCTGGAGCGTCACCAGGTGTTCCTTGCGACAACTAGCGGCCAGAGCGCTCACCAACATCGTCGCGCCCGAGTGCCGGGGTCCGACAACAAGAATGTTCAGTCTGGCGGATACGCAATAGCCCAAAAACGTCGCCATCGCCCGTGACATCGTGCCGTCTCGAACGAGCTCATCAACGCTCGCTCGGACCTGACGAGCACGTCGCAGGCCCAGAGAGGTGCCCACACTCGCTCGCGCGCCCCGCAACGCAGAGAGACGAATCGCCCCCGGCAGTGTCCGGTGCACCAACTGCTCGTCCGTGTTTAGCGGCTCCGCTGCCAGCTGACAGAGCCTCCTCAGGATACGCTCCACAGAATCTTCGGACGAGATGCGCTGATCCAGCACCAATCGAACCCCGCTGCGGGTCACAAAGATACTCCGGGAAGCGGTCACGTCGATTTCAGTTACCTCGGGATCTTCGAGGGGCTCACGGAGAGGTCCGAGATCGAGCAGTTCGGAACGAGCGTCTTCGGAGATTCGACCTTCTGCGATAGACGCAGGAATGACGCCCACGGCCTGAAGTTTGGTGAAGGAATCGCGCACCAGCTTCTCGATCTTGCGGCGAACCTTGTCGCTGATCTCGCCGTCCAGCACCCTCGCATCGAGTCCGCCGGTGACCTCCCGGTCCAGCGCGGTGAGGGCAGAGAAATAATCGGCCCTCGCCCCCGATTGACTCGCCCCAACAGGCGGCGCGGACGCACCGCGGGACGTGCTCGACGGTGGCTCCGAACTGGTTCCCAGCACGGCGCCAGGTGGCGTTATCGAGAGCGGAGCCGACGAGGCGACTTCGAGGGGCTCCACTGGAGGTGCGCTGGAGGCACTAGCCGGAGGCAAATCCGCGACGGATGACAACGTCGAATTCATTCCGAATCCGGCAGCTGGTTCGATGCGTAGAACAAAATCGCCAATGTAAATACGGTCAGACTTGCCGACGACCGTCGCCTGGGAAATCCGCCGACGATTGACGTACGTACCGTTGGTACTGTTCTGATCTGTAACGATGAAGTCACGATCGCGCATCGTCAGCCGGGCATGGCGTTTGGAGACATTGCCCTTCGGCAGCATCAGTTCATTACCCTGAACCCGCCCAACGCTAACCTCCGGCTGCGAGAATGCCTCGCGGCGCTCCCCGCCGCCCTTTTCAGAAATGACGACGGTGAATTTCGCTTCTTCAACTTGATTCGGAATCGCAGTCACCGGGTACCGTTTTCCCGTCTAGCCGTCTCCCGCGCGCAGGGGGGACAGTTCGTTGGGCATAGCTCAATTTAGGCCCCCCGGGGGCGCGCCTCAAGAGAAGTCGACGCCTGGATGGGCTTCGAATGCAGAACTTTCGTCTAAAAGGGGTAAGCCGAGACCAGGGCCTTCTGGGGCCGGGCAACGGCCGTCAGCGCACTTGTCACGACATCGGGGCCGTTCTCCCCAAAAAACAGCGCCTCACCAACCCTTGGTGGCGTCAAAGTCGGGCAAGCCTCTCCCCCTCGGAAGGACACAGCCCCACTGATCGTACGATTCAGGGTGGTGTGACCCAGCAACCAATTTCCGGTGTTGCGGCAACGGACGGCGACGCAAACGCCCTTACGGAAGTGATACTCGGTGTTCCGAGTCACGTACATCCGGTGTTTTCGTCGTTCATTCGGTCGTACGTCGTCGATCTTGCTCACGCTTTCCTCCGTTTTGCTCACACGAAATATTAGCGTCCGGCGGATTCCCGGGGCCAACATTTGGGAACAATCCGGCCTGCGGTCACACGGCTTTCCGCCATAGCGAGGGAATTTTCCTATCGACGCCCCGGAACGCATACCATCGGGCCATGGGGGGGCCCGGTCCTGATCTGCGCAAGACTCGCGAACAGAGTCTGGTCTACTCTAGATCACGCGAGCTCATCCGCTGCGACGATTACCGGTGGCCCGAGCTGTTCGAATCCGCGGACATAATGAGCGAAGGCGCGCTCGTGAGCGATAGCACCGACCCCGTCTACTTCGGAACGAGCAGTATCCTGCTGCGTACTCGTTCCGCCGGCGGAAAACTTCGCGACGAAGAGCTAGTCTTTGCCCGGGCAAAGGCTGAGCGAGACCCCCACGCCCGCGTACGCGCGATCCGCATCGCCTGCCGAGAAGCCCAAGTCCGAAGCCCCTTGCCTCTCATTCAAGTGCGTGCAGAACTGGTCTTTGTAGTGGATCCCGCCGGCATGCGGATGACCGTAGAATTGGAGGCTCCGGCCATGGCCCAGGCCAGTCGGGGGGGGGCGCCGATGAAGCCACCCGCAACCTTCATTCGGACAGCAACGGCTTCGAAAATGCTGAACACCCAACTGGCCCACGGGCGAATTGCGGTCGGTGCGCCGGGGCATCGCTCAAGCCTTGTTTCACGGGCTCTTTCGAGATCTCTCGGTTCCGTCTTGACTTCGAAAGCCACGCGCGAAATTGGTGCGCGCTCTAACTGATGGCGGCGAGACGACAACGACGACGGGGCAAACCCGATCCTGATAAAATCATTCACGTGGTCTTCGGTCCGGGCGGCGGCCGGATAACACCGGAGCCCCCCGCGAAGAAAGATCCCGTGAGCAATGGCATTGCAGAGCCAAGCGATCCGACGGCGGATCAGTTCACGCGCGCCGAGGTATCGAGATTGCTCGGACTGACGCCCTCGCGGCTTCAGAATCTGGACAAGTCCGGTGTTGTTTCTCCCACAGGCAAACTGCGCGGTCGCAGAGCGTACACTTTCTCGGATCTGATTCAGTTGAAGACCGCCCAGGGCCTGCTGTCCAACAAGGTCCGACTCCGTGACGTGATCCGCGCCACCCAAGCGCTAAAGAAAACCCTGCCGAAAGTCGCACTCCCTCTGGCCGAGCTTCGTATCCAGTCCGACGGCAAGAAGGTCATCGTCCACACCGAAGACGGACGCTACGAGCCGGAAACCGGCCAGCTCCTGCTCGATCTTGAAGTGAAAGAGCTGAGGGAAGACGTCGTCCGAGTGCTGCGCCCCAACGCGGGTCGTGAGCGGGCTCGCACGGCCTACGAGCTGTACCTGAAGGCCAGTCAACTCGACGAAGACCCCAACACCATGGACGAAGCCGAAGCCTTGTACGCTCAGGCAATCGAACACGATCCGTGGTTGGCCATTGCTTACACAAATCTAGGCAACATCCGGTATCGACGAAACGACCAAGAAGCGGCTGAAGGTCTGTATGGCCGAGCGCTCTCCATCGATAACCGCCAGCCGGAGGCCCGCTACAATCTCGGCTACCTCATGCTTGAGCGTGGCGACGCCGACTCGGCCATCCCACTGTTTGAGGGCGCCATCGACGCGGATCCAAAATTCGCCGACGCTCATTTCAATCTGGCAATGGCACTCGAACAAATCGGCGAATCCACGCGGGCCCGCCCCTACTGGGAAGAGTACATCTCGCTCGAGCCCAGCGGTACCTGGACTGAAATCGCCAAACGTCACCTGTGACAGCGAACGAGCGACGCAGAGAGCTAGCGAGAATGTTTGGCTCAGACAGACCCGTTAATCGATCGGCAAGTCACGCCGATGACTCCGGATCGGCATTCTTGATCGAATCCCCGCAAGCTCAGCCAGCGAAATCGTCGCCAACGCCACGCCCGGGCCGTTTGTACAGGTAGCCAGCACTCGTCCCCAGGGATCGATCAGCATCGAGTGCCCATAGGTGGACCGGGAGTTGGGGTGTTCGCCACACTGGCCAGCTGCCAACACATAACTTTGACACTCCACGGCACGGGCCCGCAGTAGCACTTCCCAGTGGGCTTCCCCCGTCGGTCGAGTGAAGGCCGCCGGCACAGTCAGGACGTTCGCGGAGCGCGCAACCTGCGCTTGGTATAGAGCCGGAAAGCGAATGTCGTAACAGACACTCAGCCCAATTTGAGCCTTGCCCGCATCGACCACTACGACCTCGCTGCCCGGACTTGTCGATGCTGATTCCTGCAACTGCACGTCCGGCAGACTCACGTCGAACAAATGAATTTTTCGGTACCGGCCTCGCAGGCTGCCGTCCGGCCCAAACGCGACACTAGTGTTGTAAGGAGGCAGCCCCTCATCATTGCGCTCAGGCATGCCTCCGCCGATGATCCAAAGTTGAAAGCGACGCGCTAAAACGGACAACGCTCTCTGAATTGGCGCCCCGGGATCCCCCAAGGTTTCCGCTACGCCATGGCGCTGGGAGTCCGCACCGAAGTACGCAAAATTCTCCGGCAGCAACACCAGCTGAGCCCCCTGGCTCGCTGCATCCAGCAACGCCTGCTCCACCATCCGCAGGTTGCTGGCTACGTCATCCTGGCAATTCAGCTGAACGACAGCCGCAGCTATTTCGTCACTCAGTTCGCCGATTGCGGCCTCATCATCCACACCAGAAGACTAATTGAGCCTAGGGAGTGCGTCGACGAATGATTCTCCCGCCCTCGGCGACGAGCGTCCGCCGGCATGCCTAGCTGACGCGCAACTGGTTTCAGTCCTCGGGACCGGTTACACTAGCTAGCCATCTGACCGCTCAATAAACCATGACCGAGAACGAAACCGGCGCCATGCAGCGCTACGGAGCTGCCCGCAGCGCCGGCGACGACTCCCAGCAGCCTGGGTTCGTCTTGCTCTACGCCGAAGGCTTCGCGAAATTGCCCACAGCCTGGCCCATCACGCAGCACAAGAGCGTCATCGGCAGAGATCCAGACGCGGAAATCCACCTCCCTGTCGAAGCCGTGTCCCGACGACACGCGAAGCTAACCTGGGAAAAGGGGCGCCTGAGCATCCGCGATCTGAACAGCACGAATGGCGTCCTAGTAGACGGGCGACAAGTTCAGGCATGCGTTCTTGAACACAATTCCGAGGTCCGCATCGGCGATGCGATCCTAAAATACGTGGATCACGATTGCGAAAAATACGGGCGGCATCGTGTGGATGGCACCATCATCGATTCTGCCAGTTCCCCTCCCCCCTCAGGCTTCCTCGTTGGCGGATATCAAATTTACGCGATCGCCCGGGAGCTGGAGCAAATTTCTAAGACTAACCTCAGCGTCATGCTTCTCGGCGAAAGCGGAACGGGCAAAGAGGTGGTCGCTCGCGAGATTCATCGCATGAGTGAACGTAGCGGCCCTTTCGTCGGGGTGAACTGCGCTGCCATCCCCAAGAACCTGCTGGAGAGCGAGCTCTTCGGCTACAAGCGCGGCGCGTTCTCTGGCGCGGACCGCGACAAACTCGGCATCATTCGCTCCGCCCACGAGGGCACTCTGCTACTCGACGAAATTGGCGACATGCCCTTGGACGCCCAAGTAAAATTGCTCCGAGTGCTGCAATCCAAAGAGGTCTATCCCGTAGGCTCGACGAAACCGGAGACGGTAGATCTACGCGTGATCTGCGCGACTCACCGCAATCTCCGCCAAATGCAAGACGACGGGGAATTTCGACAGGACGTGTTCGCGCGCTTGAACGAGTATCAACTCCCCTTGCCGCCCCTCCGCGATCGTAAGGAGGACGTTTACATGCTCTTGCAGGCCTTCCTGAAACGACACGAGCGTCCCGATCTGGCGGTCAACTTTCACTTCATGACCGGCTTGCTGCAGTACGATTGGCCGTACAACGTTCGCGAACTGGAAGCCTGCGTGAAACGCTGCGTCGCCCTCTGCGACAAGTCACTGCTCGAAGAAGAGGATCTACCCGCAGCGATTCGGGAAGCGATGGAGGGCTACGGGATGCGGGTTGAGGGTACCGAGACCGACGAACAGAGCAAGGGGGTCGCCGGCGCTCCGCCTTCGGAAGCTCAACTTCGCTCCTTGTTGCAACAGCACGACGGCAATGTGGCCGCCGTGGGCCGCGAGCTCGGCAAAGCTCGAATGCAAATTCACCGTTGGCTGAAGCGATACGATATCTCTCCGGAAGACTTCCGGGAAAGCTAGGCAGACCCCCGCGCAGTACTACCCCCGCGTAGTGCCCAGCGGCCGCAACGCGACCCAATGCCGACCCAACGCCGCTCTAAACGTCCAGCGAATGAGCCTCGTCGGCGCGGTCCATGATGAAGTGGAAACGCGCCGCGGGGTCCTTGCCCATCAAATCACTAATGATGCGATCGGTTTCGAGAACATCGGAGATATCCACCCGTAGCAGGCGACGCCTCTTCGGATCCAACGTCGTTTCCCAAAGCACTTTGGGCATCATCTCCCCGAGCCCCTTGAAGCGCGTGATCTCGACCTTCGAGTTACTCTTGGCGTATTCGCTGAGCAGACGGTCTCGGTGAGCGTCGTCTGCCGCCCAGTAAGTCGATTTAGCGATGTCCACGCGATAGAGCGGCGGCACCGCAACAAACAATTTTCCGGCGCGGATAAGTTCCGTCATATGCCGATAGAAAAACGTCAAAAGCAGCGTCGTGATGTGGTGGCCATCAGAGTCCGCATCTGCCAGCAGTACAATGCGTTGGTAGCGAAGCTTCGATACATCTAGCTTCGCTCCGATTCCACAACCCAGCGCGGTGACCAAATCCGCCAGCTCTTTGTTTTCAAGCACTCGATTGAGACCGAGGCATTCCGTGTTGAGGACTTTGCCTCGAAGCGGCAAAATCGCTTGCACCCTGCGGTCGCGCCCCTGCTTGGCTGATCCACCGGCAGAATCCCCTTCCACGATGAAGAGCTCCGTTTCCGCCTGACTGGAGCTGGTGCAATCCGCCAGTTTGCCCGGCAGCGTCATTCGGCCGCTCAGGGCCGTTTTGCGAGAAACGGCAGCGGAGGCTGCCCGCGAGGCTTCCCGAGCCCGCGCCGACAGGATGATCCGGGCGACGATTTGCTCCGCCACAGTCCGATTCTTGTTCAGCCACTGCTCCAGGCCGGGCCGGATAGCCCCATCCACGACCGATTGCATGTCCTGATTATTCAGTCGGTCCTTGGTCTGTCCCTGAAACTGCGGTTCGGCAATAAAGAGACTCAACACCCCGACAATGCCCTCGCGAATATCGTCGGTGCTCAAGCTCACACCGCGAGGCGCGAGTTTATGGGTTTCGATGTAGTTACGAACGGCTTTGGCGATGCCTGCGCGAAGCCCGTTCTCATGAGTCCCACCCGATCCGGTCGGGATGCCATTCACGTAACTCTTCAAGTACTCATCCGTAGACTCGGTCCAGCGGAATGCCAGTTCGACTCGTGCGCCATTATCTTTTTCCAAGACGAATGCGGGCTCGTGAACCGACCGAGCATTGCGCTCCTTCATCAACTTGTCTACGAAGTCCTTGATCCCATCCTGATGATGAAAAAGCGTCTTGGTTGACGTCGTCTCATCGCTGAAGCTGATCTTCAGCCCCCGATGCAGGTAGCTGGCAATCTCCAGTCGCTCGGAAATCGTGGCGGGGTTGAACTCGGTCTTCGGAAATATTTGCGGGTCCGGCGAAAAGGTTACTGTCGTTCCCGTCCCGCGAGACTTGCCGACTTTCTTGAGCTTGCCCTGAGCCTTGCCCCGCCGAAAACTCATCGCCCACTCTTTGCCGTCGCGCCGCACTGTGGCTTCCAGCTTCACGGACAGGGCGTTCACCACGCTGGCACCGACCCCGTGCAAACCACCCGATGTTTTGTAGGTGCCCTCTTCGAATTTGCCGCCGGCATGAAGGGTGGAGAAAATGATCTCCAACGCAGACTTCTTGTGTTTCGGATGGATATCCACCGGAACACCCCGGCCGTTGTCGCTAACCGTGACGGAGCGGGCGCCCTTGTGCAGCGTGACGCTCACCTCCGTCGCATAGCCGTTCATCGCTTCGTCGATGGAGTTGTCGAGAATTTCCCAGACTAAGTGGTGGAGTCCGGCACTGCCAACTCCGCCAATGTACATGCCCGGGCGCTTTCGCACCGGGTCGAGTCCCTCTAGGACCTGAATGTCCTTCGCGGTGTATCCCTTCGTAGCCATATCAGCCCTCCTCCTCAAGCTCTAGGGTGGGTGACACGGGAGGCTCCCGCACAATATCCACCAAGGAGCCACGCTTGATCACCTCGCGACCCTTGCCGCCCCTGCCACTGGTTTCGTACTTGGCCGTGTTGATGCGCTGTTCTCCGCCCATGCTGGTCTTGACCACCAAAGTACGACGGTCATCCGCTGCAGCGATGAATCCCATCAACTCGTCTTCCTTGCCGAGCTTGATCAGGATGACACCCCGACCCGCTCCCGCCAGGTAGTTCACCTCTTGGGCCTTACAGAGAAGGATGCGGCGTTTGCGCGTAGCCGCAATCAAGATCTCCTCCCCGTGGATCATCTCCACGGCCACGATTCTGGCGCCTTTGCCAACCCGAGCGAACTTGCGCCCGCTGCGGGTGCTCGGCTCGGCGAAGGGCAACAGCCCGAAACAGAGAGCGTATCCGTCAGTGCTGGCGGCCGCGCCATAGGTTTCCGGAAAAAACTTCTCGCCGTCCCGCAAGTCGCCCGTTAGGCGCAGATCCAAAGAGCAGGCCGCCACAATCGACTCCCCGTCTTTTAGTTTAAACAACTTTTGAATCGGCTCACCGTATCCCGTGGTCGCCGGTACATCAGCGATTCTGCAGGTGTAGGCCGTACCGTAGCTCGAGAAAAACACCACGCTGGAACGCGTGGAGCCCGCAACACAAGCGAGCACATCGTCGCCCTCCCGAAGCCGAGTGGAAGACGGATCCTTGATTTCGCGCTGGCGCTTCACCCACCCGTCGACGGTGACGAGCACGTGATTATCTTCAGCAACGATCAGATCCTCGGCGCTAAATGCCGGTTCGTCAGAGACCGATTGAATCAGAGTCCGACGCTTGTTGCCCTTGGCGAAGCTAGCGGACACTTCGAACAGCTCACTGCGAACCAAGCCCCATCGCCCGCTGGAGTCCTTGTTGTTCAACAGGGCTTTGATCTCCCTGGCGCGAGACTTCTTTTTCTTCAGTTCTCGCTCGATAACCAAAATCTCCAGCTTGGCGAGCCGGTAAAGCTTCAATTCCAGAATGGCTTCAGTCTGTTCCGCGTCCAAGTTAAAGTGACCCATGATCTTCTTCGCGGCGTCGGTCTTACCGTCGCTCCTACGAATGATCTGGATGATCTTGTCGAGGGCATCGAAGACCTTCACGAAGCCTTCCAGGATGTGGATCCGCTTCCTCAGTTCGGCCAGTTCATGGTTCAAACGCCGGGTCACGACCTCAAAACGAAAGTGCAAAAAATGCCAGATGATAGAGCCGAGATCGAGCCGCTCGGGACGGCCGATATCCGGATCTTCGGTCGGCACCAGGCACGTTAGGTTAACGTTGAAGTTCGTCTGCAGCGGAGTGTGCTTGAACAAATAGGCGAGAACCTTTCGCTCATCAGCCTCCTTCTTCAGCTCAAGTTCGATCCGCACCTCCTCGCCAGAAACATCCCGAACGTCGACGATCAGCGGCATCTTGCGTGAGGTCACGACGTCCGCAATGCGCTCCACCAGCGTGCTCTTGTTCACCATGTAGGGAACGCTGGTGATGCACACCTTTTTCCCATTCCGGGATTTACCCATGCTCTCCCACGTTCCCCGAAGCTTCACCGTACCGCTGCCGGTTTCGTAGATCTGCTTGAGTTCTTCCGAGGTGGAGACGATTTGCCCGCCGGTGGGAAAGTCGGGGCCCTTGATGGTGCGACACAGTTCGCGCGAAGTGAGTTGTTTGCCATCGACGATGGCATCCAGCATGCGGACCGCGGCGGAACAGACCTCATCCGGATTGTGCGGCGGAATGTTCGTCGCCATGCCCACCGCGATTCCGGTGGCGCCATTGATGAGCAGGTTGGGTAGCTTGGATGGCAGGACCACCGGCTCAGTTTTGGTTCCGTCGTAGTTCGGGCGAAACTGGACAGTATTCTGGCTCAGCTCCTGAAGGATTTCGGCTGACACCGGCGCGAGGCGGCACTCGGTGTAGCGCATGGCAGCGGCGCGATCCCCGTCGAGGGAGCCGAAGTTGCCGGAGCCGTCGACCAGCGGCATGCGCAAACTGAAAGGCTGCGCGATCCGCACCAACGCGTCGTAAATGGATGAGTCACCGTGGGGGTGAAAGCTACCCATCACGTCGCCGACGACCTTGGCGCACTTGCGATGCTTCGTTTCCGAAGTCAGCCGCTGTTGCCACATGGCGTAAAGGATGCGTCGCTGAACCGGTTTGAGACCGTCTCGAACATCCGGCAGCGCCCGACTGGTGATGACGCTCAACGCGTAGTTGAGGTAGCGAGACTGCGCTAGGTCATGAAGGCCGGCGCCCTCGTCCGGTGGAGCCGGCGGCGACTTGCCCCGACGGCGTTTGGCGAACAGCGGCCCTTCGCCGTCACCGGATGATTTTGAAGACCCTCGTTTTGAACCTGTGCGTCGTTTGGCCACTATTATCCACGGCAGGCGCGAGAAGGATTGCGCCTAAGCTTCTAACGCTTCGCTAACTCCTAATGGTGGCCCGAGGCAAGATTCCCGCGAGCGAATCGGTAGTCCCGGCATTTTCATCCAGCCGACCGTCCCTGCCGAACCGTTGGCCCACCGACAGTTTCAGCCTTTGTTGGGTCAAAGCGGCATCCACACGGGATCTGACATCGCGGCCGAAAAAAACCCTGAGTCCAAACCTGACACGCCGGCCAGTAGGCCCGCGCCGGCAATGTTCTGACGCCGGAAAGACCCAAATGGGGCCTGAAGGGTCGCGGACAAATCTGCCCCCGAGCCGGAATCGTCCGGGTGTCCTATCGCGGTTGTTCATCGGCTTGTGACGGCGGGCTCCCTGGGCTACGGAAGCGCGACTTTTCAGTGCTTTTCACTGCCCTTGCTTAGTGGATCTGCACCCCTTCACAACATGAACGCCTCTCATTTCGCTCGTCCGTTCTTTGTTTGGGCGATCGCTATTTGTCTGTGTTGGCCCGCCACGGCAGTTGCCCAAGTCAGCACGCCACCTGCTCTGCCCCAGGCGCCGTTGACCTCTTCCCCGGTAATCGAAAACGAGAGCGAACTCGCTCGGGGCATGACCATCATCGGCATTCAGGTTGCTGGAAACCGACGAGTTTCCGAACAAGACATTGAGGCGTACCTCAAGCTGGGACGTGGCAATGCGTTCACCCCTGAAGGTCTCGCCACGGATGTCCATGAGCTGTGGACGTCGGGACTATTCGACGACATCGAAGTCGATCTGGAGCGCCAGGACGATGGCGTCGTTCTGCGCTTCATCGTTCGGGAGCGTCCGAACATCAGCAAGGTGGAGTTCGAGGGCAACTCAGAGATCGAGACCGAAGATCTACTGGATGCGCTGGAGGTCAAGGACGGCACGATTCTCAGCCGCCCCGCCCTACAGCGCGCGACGCAGAAAATCCGCGACCTATACGCCGAGCAGGGCTATTTCCTCGCGGAGGCGGAGTCCGCGGTCACACCGCAGAAGAATAACGAAGTCCTCGTTGTGTTCAAAATCACCGAGCACAACCAGGTCAGCGTCAAGCGAGTCACCTTCATCGGGAACCAACACCTGAAGGACAATGAGCTGCGGGAGGTGATGTTCACCGGCAACGCGGGCTTCATGGCCTTCGGCTCCGGCGGTCCCTACCGACAAGACGCCTTTGAGCGCGACATCGCGGTGATCAGCGCCCTGTACTACGACCGCGGCTTCCTCACCGTTCAGGTGCACACCCCTCGCGTCATGTTAACGCCGGACCGAAACGGCATCGAGATCTCCATCACCATCGATGAAGGGCCGCGATACAAGATTCGTAAGCTTCGTATCTATGAGCGTGGCCCGGACGGCAAAGAAGTCGAGCCCATCGGCGGCCGTCGCCGGCTCCGCGCACGGGTTCGGGCAAAATCCGGAGACTATTTCAATCGCGCGCAGTTGGTGGACGATTTGGGTTCGGTGCGAACCCTCTACCGCGACGAAGGCTACGCTAACGTCGAAGCCAATCCGGATACCCATCTCGACGAAGCCACTCACGAAGTAGACGTCACAGTGCCGATCGTACGGGGGCCGGTTGTCTACTTCGAGCGCATCGAGATGCTCGGCAACACCAAGACCCGAGACAAGGTCATCCGTCGCGAGATGAAAATCCAGGAGGGCGACAAGTTCAGCGAAACACTGCTTGAGCGGTCTCGCCGACTGATCACGGCGCTGGGTTACTTTGAGCGGGTCGACATCTCCACCCAGTCGGGTTCCGCCCCGAATAAGGTACAGGTCAACGTAGAGGTCAGTGAACGCCCGACGGGCACCTTCCAGGTTGGAGCCGGCTTCTCCAGTATCGAAAGTTTCATTGCCACCGCCCAAGTGCAACAGGCGAACTTGTTCGGCCACGGGCAAAGCCTGAGCCTGAACGCGTCTCTGAGTGGCATCCGCCAGAGCGTCAATATCCGGCTATTCGATCGATACTTCTTGGATACGCCGTTCCGATTTTCGATCGATCTATTCGATCAGGTACAGAACTTCGGCGCCTACACCCAGGCCAAACGAGGCGGCGCGCTGACCTTCGGTTATCCGATCATCCAGCCGGAGCTCAGCGTATCGATTCGCTACAAGCTTGAGCGCCTCGATATCTCGGCTGCAACCAGCCAAGCGTCCTTCCTCAGCGCCACGAATACCCCCGCCCTGTTCACCGAGCTGCCCCTCGCCAACCTGATGAACGATGGGTTGACCTCCAGCCTGACGCCTGCGGTGACCTACGACAGCCGGGACAACCGCCTGTTTCCCACCGGCGGCATCTATCTACGGGGGCAATCCGAGCTCGCGGTCGCGCCCTTTGGCTCTGAAAACGAATTCTGGAAGCACAGCATCACCGGTCGCTACTACTACGGCCTCGGCCATGGCTTCGTTCTCAAGCTCAACACTGAGTTCGGGCTCGTCACCAGCCCCTCCCAGGACGGCGTGCCGATTTTCGCGCGCTACTTCCTGGGTGGTATTCTCAATATGCGCGGATTCATCTTCCGCTCCCTGGGCCCGCGCATGCCCCTGTGTAACGCCACCGATCCGAACTGCTCGCCCATCCCCAACGGGGCAAATATAGGTGGCAACATGCAGTACTACCAAAACCTCGAGCTGGAGTTCCCGCTGCTAGACAAGGTCGGCATTCGGGGCGTATTGTTCACCGACGCAGGCAACGCCTGGAACCTTGAGCAAAACTACTGCGACACCGGGCGCAACGGCATCCCCTACGACGAGGTGAGCCCCTGCTTCGAGTTCCCCTACGACTTCAGCAATCTACGAACGAGCTACGGTTTCGGCGTGCGTTGGTTCTCGCCGCTCGGTCCGCTCCGCTTCGAATGGGGCTTCCCCTTCGACCCCCTCCCCTACGAGCAGGACTCGCGCTTCGAGTTCACCATTGGGAACTTCTTCTAAATCTCCAGGATGGCTCTCGGAGTCCACAGACGCTGGCTCGGAACCCCCGCTGGACAACCGGTCCGAGGGCCTCTTTAGCTCGAAACTTCGCGCCCCAGTCGGGCGCCCCTGCCCCCTGTTCGGAGCCCTGTAGCGGCGGTGTGGCTGGGTTCCCCCTGGTGCCACAAAGACACTGCTTTTCTGCGGGGTTATGCGGTGACCTAAGCTCGGAGGAAGCGCCCTGGAGGCATTGTTTCCGCCGTACGGTTGGAGTACCCATTGAGCCTCCCCGCGAGTTCGTGACCCGCCCAATCGGTGTCCGCTTCGAGCGCGTTAATCGCGCCGTTTGACCCAACATCGCCTGTTACATATGTCCGAAGAGACCCCTCCCCAGCAGAGCAGCAACGAGCAACCCATCAGCGTCCAAGACGAGATGAGGACATCCTATCTCGCGTACTCGATGAGCGTGATCATCGGACGCGCGATACCGGACGTTCGAGACGGACTGAAGCCGGTTCATCGCCGCATTCTGTACGCCATGAAGGGGCTCAACCTTCATGGCAACGTCTCGTACAAGAAATGCGCAGCCGTGGTGGGAGAGGTACTCGGAAAGTACCACCCCCATGGTGACGCCAGCGTTTACGATGCCCTAGTCCGAATGGCGCAGGACTTTTCCATGCGCTACCCGTTGATCGACGGGCAGGGAAACTTCGGCTCGGTCGACGGTGACCCCGCCGCGGCCTACCGCTACACCGAATCCCGTCTGGCAAAAATCGCGAGCGAGCTGCTCGCGGACATCGACAAAGACACCGTCGATTTTTCGCCCACCTTTGATGATTCCCGCGAAGAACCCCGGGTCTTGCCGGCGCGCTATCCCAACTTGTTGGTCAACGGCAGCGGCGGCATCGCCGTAGGCATGGCGACAAACATTCCGCCGCACAACTTAACGGAAGTGTTGGACGCCACCATCCATCTCATCGACAGCTCCGACGCGACCATCGAAGATCTGATGGGCTTCATTCCGGGCCCGGACTTTCCCACGGCCGGCATCATTCACGGGCGCGCCGGTATCTACGCCGCCTACAAGACCGGGCGCGGCAGCATCACCATGCGCTGCCGAGCCAAGGAGGAGAAGGTCCGAGGCAGCGAGCGCGAGCAAATTGTCATCGGTGAGCTCCCCTACCAGGTCAACAAGGCTCGCCTACACGCGAAAATCGGTGGACTTATCCGAGACAAACGCATCGAAGGCATTCGAGAAGTCCGTGACGAGTCCGATCGCGACGGCATGCGCCTGGTCATCGAACTCAAGAAGGACGTGTTCCCGCAGGTCGTACTGAATCAGCTCTATTCGATGACTGATTTGCAGACCACCTTCGGCGTGATCAACCTCTCTATTGTCAATGGCCGCCCCGCGGTGCTGACCCTCAAGGAGGTCCTCGAGCTCTTCATCGAGCATCGCCGGGAAGTCGTCAGCCGACGAACCCAGTTCGATCTCCGCCGCGCCGAGGGCCAGCGAGAATTAGTCGAAGGCCTCGGGATGGTCACCACGGATACCGACCTCGTCATCAAGACGATTCGCGCATCCAGGGATCCGGAACAAGCCAAGACGGCGTTGATGGCTCTTCCTCTCACGGGGCTTGAGAGCTTCGTTCGCCGCGCTGGGCGCCCCGAAACAGAGATTCAAGAAGCCGTCGCGTCGGGCGACTACCGCCTGAGCGAGCGACAGTCCAAGGCCATCCTCGAGATGCGCTTAGCGAAACTCACCGGGCTTGAGCAAGAGAAGCTCGCCGTCGAGTACGGAAAACTTTGCGACGAGATCGCCGGACTCCGAGCCATCCTGGCGAGCGAGTCCCTGCTGATGAAAGTCATCGTCGACGAGCTGATCGAGATCAGAGACCAGTACGGACAACAACGCCGCACGGAGATCCTCGAGGACGAAGCGGAAATTCAGGTCGAGGACTTGATCCAAGAAGAGCAGATGGTGGTGACCATCTCTCACAAGGGATACATCAAGCGCACTCCGCTCACGACCTACCGCGCTCAGAAGAGGGGCGGCAAAGGCAACCGTGGCATGGACGCGCGCGACGACGATTTCGTCAACCAGCTGTTCATCTGCTCGACCCATTCCTTCGTGTTTTTCTTCACGGACCGCGGCAAGGTGTTCGTGAAGAAGGTCTACACAATCCCGCAAGCCGCTCGGAACGCGAAGGGGCGAGCCATCGTCAACTTCGTCGGCCTAGAAGACGGCGAGAAAATTGCCGCGATCACTCCCGTGGAGGGATTCAACGAGGGGCTGTTTGTCACGACGCTTACCCGTCGCGGTCAGATCAAGAAAACCAGCGTTCTGGATTACTCCAACTACCGCGAGAAGGGCATCATCGGCGTCAAGCTGGCCGACGACGACCAGCTGTTGGGCGCCGCCGTGACCGACGGCGAATCCGAAGTTCTGATCGCCACTCGCAGCGGAAAAAGCATCCGTTTCGACGAGTCCCAGGTGCGCGCCATGGGGCGCAACACGAACGGCGTGAAAGCCATCGAGCTGGCTCCGGAGGACGAGGTCGTTGGCCTCGCAGTGACCGAAGCGGATCGAACTCAGGTGCTGACCGTATGTGCTCGCGGCTACGGCAAGCGAACGCCCCTAGAGGATTTCCGCCTCCAGAATCGTGGCGGCAAGGGCATCATCCTGATCGACGCCAGTGAACGCAATGGCCCGGTGGTGGGCATCTCTCTCGTCAAAGAGGGAGACGAAGTCATGCTCATGACGGACCGTGGACAGACCATCCGAACCACCGTCTCTGAGATCCGTCAAACCGGGCGAAACGCCCAGGGCGTCCGGGTCATGAACGTCAGCGACGGCGAGAGTGTCGTCGCGATGGAATCCGTCGGCGAAGAGGACATCGTCGAGGAGACGCCTGACGACGTAGAGCCCGGTGATACTTCCACGAACCCCGCCGATGCCGGCAATAGCACCGAGAACGCTGGCGACGACGACGCTGAGGGCACAAGCGACGGCGACGCTGAGGGCACGGGCGACGACGCTAGCGATTCCGGCGCTGGCGACGACTGAGGGTGGCGCGCTCCAAAGCTCTCCGTCAGGCAACCGAAACCTACGCGTGCCTGCGAAAAGCGCACCCAGATGCCCATTGCGAGCTAGATCACGAAAGTGTGTTCCAGCTGCTCGTCGCCACGGTGATGAGCGCCCAAACCACCGACGTAAACGTCAACAAGGCAACGCCTGCGCTGTTCGAGCGCTGGCCAGCTCCGAAACATCTCGCGTCGGCCTCCCGGGACGACGTGGAGTCGACCATCTCCAGCATCGGCATGTTTCGGCAGAAGGCAAAAAACATCGTCCGATTGTCTCAGCTGCTCATGGCCGGTCACGGCGGAAGCGTTCCGGAAACTCTCGAAGAGCTGGTGGCCCTGCCGGGGGTGGGACGAAAAACGGCCAATGTCGTGCTCGGCGTCGCTTGGAACAAGCCGGAGGGCGTCGTGGTCGACACTCACGTGCAACGCATCGGCCAACGACTGGGCTGGACGAAGAACACGACGCCTGAAAAAATCGAGGTGGACCTCGCCGGCACCTTTCCTCGGGAAGACTGGGCCATGGTGTCCCATACGTTGATTTTTCATGGGCGACGGGTGTGCACCGCCCGAAAACCAGCCTGCGCTGCCTGCACCGTGAGCGAGGCGTGCCCGTCTGCGTTCAAGGCAGAAAATGTGGGGCGAAAACCACCCAAACCCGGGCGCACCAGCGATGCGAATGCGCCCTCAAAAAAGGCAGCCAGCAAGAAGAGCGCCGCCAAGTCCAAGAAGGCCGTCGCCAAGTCCAAGAAGGCCGTCGCCAAGAAGCCGTCCCCCAAACGGATGCGGGCCAAGAAGGCGTCCGGCAGCAGTTCTTGACGCCAGCCACCTAGCGATGCTCACAGGGCGGTGTTTCCGACGAGGGTCAGCCTCAACGCGATCGCCGCCTGACTATCTCTCGGATTTGCTCGAAACCCTCCTCCGGATCTAAATCCCCGTCAGTGATTCGGCTGGCTATCTTCTCCGCTAGCTCCGAGTGCTCTCGCTCAAACTCGTGCATGAGTTCCTGGCGCAGCCGATTTCGCCACCCCGCATGCTGCCGTGCGGTCGCTGTCGATTGGCCCAAGCTCGAATGTTCGGTCCACTGGCGATGCTCGCGGAGTTTCTTCAACAGGTCGCCGACTCCCTCCCCTGTCGTGGCAACACACGAGCAAATCGGCACCTCCCACGGCTCATCGGAGGCTTCCGGACTGCCCCCCGATGCTGATGCCCCCGCCAGCGTCGGGCTGAGCGCCGCGCCCAAGGACATCATCATCTCGATCTGACTTCGAGTTTGTGCCGCCCCCGGCAAGTCCGACTTGTTGAGCGCGAAGACATCTGCGCATTCCAAAAGCCCTGCCTTGGTCGCCTGAACTTCGTCACCCATGCCCGGGGGCACCACCACAACCGCGGTGTCAGCTGTCCGGGTCACGTCCAGCTCGTCCTGACCGACACCGACCGTCTCCAGCACGACGACCTCTGCCCCCCACACGCCGAGCACCAAAGCGATATCCAACGCAGTCCGAGACAAGCCTCCTTGGGCGCCACGGGTCGCTACCGATCGGATGAACACCTCCGGATCTTCGAAGTGCTCTTGCATACGGATGCGATCCCCCAGAATCGCTCCACCGCTAAACGGGCTACTGGGATCCACTGCCACGACGCCCACCCGTAGTGACTCCGATCGAAACTGACAGATCATCTGATTCGTGAGGGAGCTCTTGCCCGCACCGGGGGTACCGGTGATGCCCAAAATCCAGGCCTGACTGCCCCTACGATAGAGCTCTGCCAACAACTCGGTCACGCCCGATCTGCGATCGTCGACCATTCTGCAAGCCCGGGCGGCGGCGGCGACATCTCCACTGGCTAGCTTGGCAACGAGAGAACGCACAACCTACAGCCTGACTCGCACTGCGCCGAATTTCCACGTCAAAGCGCAGCCCAGGCCTATGCGCCGTGCGTCATCAGACTCTTAGCCGCGTCGAAACATGGGGCTGCGTCGAAGCCATAAGCCCGCGTGGAGACCGCGTCGAACCACAGCGGAGCCCCCCCGTCGCCTTCAGCTAACAGGAGCAGACAGCAGGTGGGCCAGCGCGCTCAGCGCCAGTTGGTAGGAATGGCTGCCGAAACCCGCGACTTTTCCGATACAGGCCGGCGCAACACAAGACTTATGACGAAACGCCTCTCGGGACTCGGGGTTCGAAATGTGAACTTCGACGGTGGGGATCTCTGCGCCCTTTACAGCATCGTGCAACGCGTAAGACGTGTGGGTAAGCGCACCCGGGTTGATGGCGATGGCAGAAAAACCGTCAGCGTCCGCTGCACCGATCCAATCGATCAGCTTGCCTTCGTGGTTGGACTGCCGACAGGTCACTCGCAAGCCGAGTTCCTTGCCCCGGGCAATCAGTGCCTTGTTGATTTCAGGCAGCGTGGTCGCGCCATAAACTTCAGGCTCCCGCTTACCCAGTCGGTCCAGATTAGGTCCATTGAGAACCAAAACTCGGGGAGCCGGAACCCGTGCTTGGGGTTTGGCGGATGATTTGTTTGTTGCAGCGTCAGAGACGCGGCTTACGCCCGACGGGCTCTTCGCGCGCGCGACTCTCTTAACCGCGGGGCGTTTGGCCCGCCCGCCCGCCCGAGAAGTAGCGGTGCTTTTCGAAGAAGCCGTAACTTGGGTCTTCGACGACTGCCCTGGGGTGCGAGGATTCCGCGCGCGAGGCTTCGACGTTTGTTTTCGTGAGCTAGGCAAGCTCAGCCAGCACCTTGGGTGCCACCGTGCGGAGTAGGTACCGCGCCTTGCCGAAGTTGGCGTCGGGCCTCAATGTCAGGGCGATGAAGTACGTTTCATCGAGCACTCGGATGAGAGTCACAAGGCTCTCGCTGGTGAAAGACACTTCTTGCGTGGTGCCGGCCTCGAGCATTTCGGTCGCACGCTGAATCGCCTTCACGAGAACACTAGCCTCAGCACCGACGACCTCGACATCGAAGAAGTCCTCGTCTCGGGCGTACATCTCCAACGGAATGCCTTCGAAATCCATCAGCATGCCGGCCATACCGCCGTCGATCTGGTCGACTACGCCCTGAAGTGCCTCCTTGAACATATCGGAACAGTAACCGGTTTAACTCGACCCGTGAATGTTTCTGCAGCCGCGACCGAATGTGAGGTGCGTAGCTAGGATCGTTCTGTCAGCCGCACGGACTTACATAAGTAACCATTCTGGCAAGCCGTCCGGCGGCCTTCGCGACCGCGCCTCCAGGTATCGTCGCAAACAACGATAATTACAGCGATTTGTTGCTGGCCGGCCAGCTGATGCTCTGCCGTGACTAATGCCGTGACACTTATGTACCGAAGAAAAGCGGGAAGCCGAACGCCGACCGACCTTGACCCTTCCAATGCCGAGCGGCTACCTTCCGGTCGCTTTCGGAGCTGACTGAAAGCCACTCACCAAAAACGAAGAAACTACCGAGACATGCGAGCTAGAGCGGGGGATCCACCCCGCACAATGCCCCAAAAGATCCTCGCGGGACGGGCCGACGATCCTCTTCTAAAAGCGGATTTGGTCCTGACCAAAGTGGATCAGGTGATCCTTGCCAAGGAGCCCAACCGTACGTTGGCCGAGGCAATTGGATTGGGACTAAAAAAGTCGGCGATCGAGATCGCTATCGCGTACGACACCCGTTGCCTGACGACCGGCGAACCCGACGAGCTGGTCATGAACGCTCCGGAACAAGTGTCCCGAGAAGCGCTCGAACACGGCATCCTCATCGGTAGACCTGGGATCGGATTCCCCAGCGCCGTGCATCTGGAGCGGTTCGCCGCCCCTGCGCGCCTAGCGCTAACCGACGACCCGAGAATGGCGTCCGTTGGCGGCGCCGGCATGCTCACCATGGTGGCCTCGCCGTCGCAGCTAGCAGAAGCACTCATCCGCGGCAGCGTGATGGTACGCCCGCCACGTAGCGTACAGATCTTGCTGTCCGGCAAGATCCGCCCCTTCGTATGCGTACGTGACGTAGCTCTGGAGCTCATCCGCCGAGGTCTCGGCGACGTGACCCGGGCCATCGACACCGAGCACAGCGCTCCGGTGGTGATCGAATTCGCGGGCCCTAGTGCACGTTTACTATCCGTCCCCGAACGAGCCCTGCTTTGCTCCCTTGCCCCTCAGCTGGGCGCGGCGGGCGCCGTGTTCGTGAGCGACGACAAGACCGAGGTGTATCTTCGGGACCAACGTCGTTCGAAAGCGCATCGCGCGCTAGTGCCGGATCCCGGCGCCCCCTGTGACGAGGTGGTGACGATCGATCTCGCCGCTGTGGATCCCCTGCTCATGGACGTCGACGGAAGTGTCCGTCCCGTGCGCGAACTAGAGGGCGGTCGTGTGGGTCAGGTCATTCTCGGAGGAGACTCCGGGGCTTCCCTGCGCGACATGCTCGCGGCCGCCGCGTTGCTCAAGAGCAAACGAGTCCCTGCGGGACTCGACCTGCTGATCGCCGCTCCCTCTCGGCAAGTGCTCGAAGTGCTCGCTCAATCCGGAGCCCTGGTCGACTTGATTGCCGCCGGCGCGCGACTGATCGAGCCGGATCACCGGATCACGGCCGGTGATCTGTATCCGCCACCGGCAGATGGCGCTTCTATTCGCACCTTCGATCCCAATCCCGGACTCGCCAAAGAGAAACGACACATTGTCGCGTCTGCCGAGACACTGGCCTACGCCGTCGCCAACGGCCAAATCGGCGATCCCCGTTCGTTCAAGCGGCCCGTGCGCGTCACTATCCCGCGGACGCTGCCAACGGACGACGTGCTAGTGATCCGCAAGAGCAAGGCTAAGGGCAAAGGCGATGCCGCTCCCCCGGAGCCGACTCCGATGCCCAAGCCCCCAGCTCCCCAGCCCTGGGACAGTGAGCTATCTCTTGAGGTCATCTCGGAACGTAACTCCGCCGAAGAACCGTCGGCACTGGTCCTCGAAAATTTGGATGATGTTCGATGGGCCGCACGCGCAGCCACTGCCATGAGCCCCCATCTCCGAGCCGTCATCGCCCCGCACATTCCCACCAGCATGGTGCCGCTATTTTCCGGGCTGGGTGTCGTTGTCCTAATTGGCGACGCAGACACGGTTCAGACGCTCCGTAAGCAAAAATGCCTAACGGTTGCATCACCGAAGAGCCCAACCGGACCCACACTGGCCGTGTCCGCTGGCAGCGTGAAGTACGAGCTAAACTGGCTGGCTTTGGGCGCTGAACGCGACTGGACGGTCGCAGGCACCACCATCACGAAGGCCACAGAAGGCTGACTACCGCCCCTTCTGGGCGGCGGTGCGGGGGAATTCTTGGGCTGGCGAGCGCGCTTCACGCCGCCCGGGCGTATTGCCATAGTGAGACGTTTCGATATGGTTGCCCAGGTGAGCACCATTCCCTACGCCGCCCGCTGTCTAACGATCATTGCCTCTGCCATCGCCCTGTCGACTTCAGTCTCGGCGAAGCCGGAGGTGGAGAACGACGCCGACACCGAAGCCGGTGCCAGTTCCGAACTGTCCGAATCACAGGTGGGTATCGGCACTGAGAAAGAGGAGCCAGTAGAGGAAACTACGATCGACGACGAGTGGCTTCCCGCCGAGGGGACCGGCAAAGAGAAGGGCGAAGGCGACCACTTCGGTCACGGCATGCAGGCCGGTCTGCGGGCGAGTCTCATCATGGGATATCGCATGTCGTTCCGATACGACGACTCTCCGTTCTGCCGAGTGCCGGAACGCGAGGCAGGTTCATCCCGATGGAAGGACGAGCCTAAGGAGCAAGCCAAGGTCTGCGGATTTGGCGCTCCCGCCATGGTGGACGTCGCCCTAAGTTTTGCGCCCTTCGACAGCATTGAGCCGTTCCTTTTCGGTCGCTTCGGACTCGATGGGGAATCCGAAACGAACACTCAGGCATTGCGCGTGTTTGGCGCAGGACTCCGTATCTACACGATGAGCGATTCCCGCTTCAAACTCTTCGTCGAACCCTCGGTGGGCTATGAAACCGAGGGCGGGGGCTCCCACCCCGACTGGACCGCACCTCTGGCCAACAGCGGCTGGGGCGGGAACGAGGAGGACGTGAACATCGAATACAAAGAGAACATGTATTTTCACCTCGCCTTCGGCCCGCAATTCGACTTCGCCAAAGGCATAGGCCTGTACGGCTCGGTCGGGCTCAGCGTCGCGCCGATTCGCGCCATCGACATGACCATGGAAGCCGGGATAGGGCTTCAAGTCCGAGCGCCCTGAGGCTAAAGGAGCGGCATGTCAGAACGACCCTTTCGCGTACTCGGAATTCAACAAATCGCAGTCGGCAACCCGGATAAGTCCAAGCTCTCGGAGCTCTGGATCGATCTGCTTGGCTTGACGAAGGTCGGAGATTTCCGCAGCGAATCAGAAAATGTCGACGAAGACATTGCCGTGATCGGCGAAGGCCCCCTTCGGGTCGAAGTGGATCTGATGCAACCTCTCGACATCGACAAGCGACCAAAGGTTCACGAACCAGCCTTGAATCACGTCGGGCTGTGGATCGACAAATTGGAGGCGGCCGTGCAATGGCTCGGCGACCAAGGCATGCGATTCACGCCCGGCGGGATCCGAAAAGGAGCCTCCGGCTACGACGTCTGCTTTATTCACCCCAAGGGCAACGAAGCCCTACCTAAGTCCGGGCAAGGTGTGCTCATCGAGTTGATTCAGGCACCGCCGGAAGTGATTGAAGCCTTCTCCCAGTTCGCCTCCTAATCGACCACTCCTCGGCAAGGGGGGGGGAACGACCGCAGCCCTACTCGGACACAGCGCTGGCCACCTTTACCGAAGTCACCAGCGCTTCTTGGGAAACGACATCACTACCGGGCAAGATCCGGACTCGGGCGAAACTGCCGGCAGCGGTCACGCGTGTTCCGAGTTCCGGCAAGCTCTCGACCGTCGCGTCTTTGACCAATACGCGAAACGCCCCGTGGTCGTCTACTAGCTGCACCGATCTCAAATGTTTCCGCTCTCCCAACTTGGAACCGGAGATGGATTTGAGCTTCGCGGTGAGCTCGAAATCAATCGGCTGGGTTGCGGATTTATATTTCCACATATCGACTGTTGTCAGCCCATCCTTGGCCGAGCTGACGGCGTCGCTCAATCCAGCACCTCCGTAGCCGATCGCCGCGATCGCAATAATCACCGTAACGGGAACTGGCACCGTCTTGGAGAAGGCCTTAAAACTGAAGGCGGGGGGATCGTAGCGGACAATGCCCATAGCCACCCCCAACAGGGCGCCGCCGAACAACAGCGAAAAGCCGGTCGCATTCTCAGCCCCATGTAGAGGGAACACAGCGATAAAACGCATGGTGCTCGCCGTTACCAGCAGTCCACTGAACAGGCTCAGGCCACACAATCCGCCACGAAAGCTGAGAAGCAGCGAGTCCACCTTGGGATACAGCCACTCCGGGTGACCATGGCGAAGCATCACAAACAACGGCGCGCCGCATACCACAGCGGGTATCAGCACCAACCCCAAAGCTGCCAGGAGAACTGACACGGCACATACATTAGCGCCGGTCGCGAGGAAACGGCACAAATACCCCCAGATTCTTCACACAAGAAAGAGTCAGCCAAGAAGGGCCGCGCCGGCTCCGAGCGGCCAACTCGGCGCCGGCCGAATCTATGGATTCCGCCGAGACTACCCTGGAAAGTTCAACCGCCCAGCAATTCTAGGAGTCGCCGCGCGGCTTGGGACGGAGTGATTTGCGACGCCGACATTTCCGACGACAGGCCCCGGAGCAGCTGTTTTACGTCTTCTCGGCCCAGAAAACGCCGCTTTAGCCCATCTTCAACCATCGCCCAGAACCACGCGTCTTGTTGAGAACGGCGCTTGGCCGCCAGCTCGCCACTCTCTGTGAGTTGGCTCCGGTGATTCCCAATCATCGCCCAGACTTCGGCCATTCCCCGCTCTTCGATCGCGCTCACGCAATGGACCGGCGGAACCCAACTGTCATGACCACGAAGCAGGCGTAGGGCGCCCCGGTACTCCGCCTGAGCGCGTTTGGCAGCGGTCACGTTCTCGCCATCCGCCTTGTTGATAGCGATTGCGTCAGCGAATTCCATTATTCCGCGTTTTATGCCCTGGAGCTCGTCCCCGGCCCCAGCCAGCATCAAAACCAGGAAAAAATCGACCATCGAGCTGACCGTCACCTCGCTCTGTCCAACGCCAACAGTTTCGGTGATGAGCACATCGTAACCCGCTGCCTCGCATAGAAGCATCGCCTCACGGGTTTGAGACGCGACTCCACCCAAAGAGCCCCGTGAGGGCGACGGGCGGATAAATGCGCGAGACTCCGCGCAGAGCCTAGGCATCCGTGTCTTATCCCCCAGAATGCTACCGCCGGTTTTTGCGCTCGTCGGATCCACGGCCAATACGGCGACGCTTTTGCCCTCTCGCAACAAGTACAGCCCGAAGGCCTCGACAAAAGTGCTCTTGCCGACCCCCGGCACCCCCGTGATGCCAAGCCGTACAGAATTTCCGGAATCCGGAAGGATTTCCTCGAGCAATCGTTGCGCCTGATCTTGATGCAGGCTCAGGGTGCTCTCTACCAGGGTGATGGCTTTGGCCAGCGCGCGCCGTTCGCCGGACCGGATCCGGTCCGCTAACTGGACCGCATCGAAGCCGTCAGTCGGCACGCTTGTTCCCAACGATCTCAAGCAAGCGCGCTGCGGCGGTGGGAATCGCCGTGCCCGGACCGAATATGGCAGCGACGCCCGCCTTCGTCAGAGCCTCGTAATCTTGCTTCGGGATCACCCCACCGCAAATCACCGAAATATCCTCGGAGCCTTGTTTCTTCAGTTCGCTGATTAGCGCTGGGACCAAGGTGAGGTGCCCAGCTGCCTGACTCGACACGCCGACGATATGCACGTCGTTTTCGACAGCCTGACGTGCTGCCTCTTCCGGGGTCTGAAACAGAGGTCCGACATCGACATCGAAGCCAAGATCCGCGAAGGCGGTTGCGATGACTTTAGCACCGCGGTCATGACCGTCTTGGCCCATTTTCACGACCAACATGCGCGGGCGTCGACCGTGCTGTTTCTCGAACTCTTCAACCTGGCTCTTCATCGCGACCCACTCTTCGTCCTCATCGTAATGACCGCCATAAACGCCAGAAATACTCTGAATAGTAGCGCTGTGCCGCGAATACACCTTCTCCAAGGCGTAGGAGATCTCGCCCACAGTCGCGCGCGCCCGCGCGGCATTTACGCTGAGCTCCAGAAGATTTCCACCGCCGGATGTGGCCGCTTCCGTTAGCGCGTTTAGCGCGGCGTCCGTAGCCGCTGAATCGCGACTGGCTTTGAGCTTCGTCAAACGAGCGATTTGGGCTTCGCGGACAACATTATTGTCGACCACTAGGATCTCCACGTCGTCTTCCTTTTCGAGCTGGAACTTGTTGACGCCAACGATCACATCTTCGCTGCGGTCGACGCGTGCCTGACGATTCGCGCTGGCTTCCTCGATGCGCAGCTTCGGCATCCCCGACTCCACGGCTTTGGTCATACCACCGAGCGATTCAACCTCATCGATAATCGCGAGCGCTTTGTCGGCCAACTCGTGCGTGAGAGATTCCATAAAATAGGAGCCGCCCCAGGGGTCCACAACGTTGCACAAGTTGGTTTCGTTCTGCAGGACCAGCTGGGTGTTCCGCGCTATCCGGGCAGAGAAATCCGTTGGCAACGCGATGGCCTCATCGAAGGCATTGGTATGGAGGCTCTGGGTGCCGCCCAAAGTTGCGGCCATCGCTTCCACCGTCGTACGCACTACGTTGTTGTACGGATCTTGCTCAGTGAGGCTCACTCCCGACGTCTGACAATGAGTCCGCAGAATTAACGAAGCGGGATTGCTGGGATTGAAATACTTCGTCATCAGCGTCGACCACAGGAGCCGGGCGGCGCGAAGTTTGGCCACCTCCATGTAAAAGTTCATGCCGATCGCGAAGAAGAACGACAATCGCGGAGCGAAGTCGTCCACCTTTAGACCCTTGGAAATGGCCGCCCGAACGTATTCAAGACCGTCCGCGATGGTGAAGGCGAGTTCCAGATCCGCCGTCGCTCCAGCTTCCTGGATATGGTAGCCGGAAATCGAAATCGAGTTGAAGCGCGGCATTTTTTCGCTGGTGTACTCGATGATGTCAGCAATGATGCGCATTGAGGGTGCCGGGGGATAGATATAAGTATTCCGAACCATGAACTCCTTGAGGATGTCGTTCTGGATCGTTCCCGCCATCTTATCGAGCGCCACTCCCTGCTCTTCCCCCGCCACTATGTAGTTGGCGAGGATGGGCAACACGGCACCGTTCATCGTCATCGACACGCTCATCTCCCCTAGGGGAATGCCGTCGAACAGGATCTTCATGTCCTCGATGGAGTCCACGGCAACGCCGGCCTTACCGACGTCGCCCACAACGCGCGGGTGATCACTGTCGTAGCCGCGATGGGTGGCTAGATCGAAAGCGATGCTGAGCCCCTTCTGACCGGCCGCGAGATTGCGACGGTAGAAGGCATTGGACTCCTCGGCGGTGGAGAAACCAGCGTACTGGCGAATCGTCCAAGGTCGCCCGGCGTACATGGTCGCCTTGGGCCCGCGGAGGAAAGGATACGCGCCGGGAATGCTGTCCGCATAATCCAAATCCGCCACATCCGCTGCGGTGTAGAGCGGTTTGACGTCGATGCCCTCTGGGGTCTTCCAAGTCAGGCCATCTAAGCCTGCGCCGCGACGTTCCTTGGTCGCGAGCTTCGTCCAGGCGTCTAGGTCGGCGGGGCTCTTCGGGTCGATCATTTGGTGGTCCTTCTGCCGGTGTCCCGGCGAGGGACACGTTAATGTTTTCGGTCGCGCAGAATCCGCTCCAGCGCCGCTCCGGCGGAGTTCGCTAGGTGATCAGCACGACGAGATGTGGCGTACGCATTGCCCGTCGCGGCGACAAGCAGAACCATTGCCGGCCGGTCTGATACCCGAATGCAAACCGAAACGATTTCGGCTCTTTCTTTGCTAAATAGCCCCAGAAACGGCTCGTGGGCCACGGTGCTCGGCAGAGGGCCGACGTAGGGACCCGACTGAATGGCCGTTTTCAGTACAGTGGGCTCGCTCATATTCACAACGATATCGTAGTGAGGCAGCGGCACTCCGTGGTCGGTGGCGATCAATCGACACTGGAGCTCGTCGCCCCGGATGGCGAACAAAGCGACTCGGTGCGCCAACACTGACAGCCCGCTACACAGAGCGGTGAAGACCTCGTCCGGAGCCCCGGCAAGGCCGATGGCTTCACTTAACTTGTGCAGCTCTTCGTCGCTGATTTCGCGAGTCACGCTGGGCGGCAACGGATGCGGCGGGCCCGAAGCAGGCTTCGGACCGAGGTTGGTAGGCGCGCTGGAGCGAGCAGCGGGCTCAGCGGGCGCGCTGGAGCGCCCATCATGTTCCGGAGGAACGCTGGAGCGCTCCGCAGCTTCAGCAGGAACGCTTGACCGGCGAGGTAGTGGAGGCGGCGCCGGCGAGCCCGGCGGCTGTTCAACGATTCGTTCCGTAGACGGCGACGCCTCGGGGTCATCCTTTCCGAGCTCTGCTGCCATGCGGCGCACCAGTGGTACCGCTGGCTCGGGTGCACGGCGCGGGACGACCATGCCGGCGGCGCGGCGCGACGAAGGGGCCATGCTGGCTTGCACTAAGGGTATCGGCGGCTGGGAGTCCTTTGGCCGAAGTTCCGGGAGCGGCGCCAAGCCTGGAGCTGTTGGCATCTTTTTCCGCGGCCGGTTCAAGGCTCCCACGATCGGTTGAAGCCCGGGGTTCGTCCGCACTCGGCCGCGTCGACTCGTTGCTGGCGAACCAACAGTCAGCTGTTCCGGGGGTGCTGGCTCTGCCTCGCCATGGGCGGTGCTGGCCCGGAGGACTGGCAGCAGCTGGTCCAATCGCGCGCCGACGATGTCTAAGTCGAGACCGAGATGATAGGCGAATTCCTCTGACACCTGCGGATCCGTCGGGTTCGCTGCCGCCAATACGACGCTGCCGTCCTGCAGAACCACCGGCAAAGCTAGTAGACGCGCACACAGTCCCTTCGGGAGCTTTCGGATAGACTCCATCGACGGTTCTAGAGTCGTCAGGATCTGAAGGCCCCCTTTTTGAAACTGTCGCGCGAGAACCTTGGCGATGTCCGAGCGGGACTCAGCCAACACCGAAAGTAGGCTCCTTCGCTGCACCATCGAAAGCGCCAGAGCGGAAGAGATCTCCCCGGCCGTGGCTAACTTGGTCCAGATCAACCGCTGCGCTAGGTCGTCACCCACGAGTGAAACCTTCGCCTCCTTGCAGCCAGACTGCAAGGGGCGTGCTGACGACGGGAGAGACCACAGAACGCTCGGGGCGCTAGGTATATCTCAAGGACGACTAGACTTTTCTCAATGCAACGGCTCTGAGCGGGTTTCCAGTCCGATATTTCCGTATCAGTCGTCGAACTGAAAGATTACTTCAGTTTGCCGGACAAGGCCGAGACGGTTCCGGGCCGCGCGTTCGACAGCTCGGGGATCATTCTTGACCCGATCGACCTCCACCCTCAGCTGCCGGATGTGATCTGCCAGCTGCGAACGCTCCTCAGCGATCCGTTCACGTTCTCGCTCCAACTCCTCCAGCCGCGGCATGCCAGTGGGGGACAGCAGCAGGTAGGGCACAGTGGCGACTGCCCCGCAAAGCAGGGCGATGGGCAGGACGCGTTGAAGCAACAGGATCGGTGGTGTCACGCACTCTTAGGACTGCCACATCCGTGTGATTATGGAAAGTTATATCAACAACGCAAATTGCCACTAGGAGAGGAATGTTAGTCCAGTTTATTGTGCGCGTGAATGGGTGCCCCCCCCATCAGGCAGCGGGATTCTGTATATTTCAGCGCTTCGACACAACCCGTCCCCCGAAATCGCACTGGCTGTTTCGAGGGTTGGGCGGCGCTCAAGATCCAATTTCGAAAGAGGTACCGCGCCATGGAGATGAATGTACTCCGGGCCGAGCTAGAACGAATGTTCGAGCTCGACGAACTCAAGACCATCACCCACAACTTGCTCGGCCTGGATCCGGAAGAGGTAGGCGGGACAACCGGCAAAGGCTCGTTTGTACGCGCCCTCACCGAGCATTGTGCGGAGACCGACTCTATCGAAGCCTTGTGCGAGGCCATACTCCACTCCAAAGGCAACGCTGGAGACGCGATTGTAGCCATCTGCACAACCGGTCTTCCTCAGCGCGACGGCATCGAAAACGGGAGCCAGTTCGGTCCCTTCGACATCGTCCGATGTTTGGGCGAAGGGCGCAGCAGCATCACCTATTTGGCGCGCCGCGATGGTCAAGACTATCGAGTCAAAGTCCTCCGCCACGAGACGGGCCGCGATCTTCGTGCCTTGCGCCGATTCCAAACCCTCACTCGTGTCGCGAACGTTGTGTCCCACCCGGCATTACCCGAAGGTGTCGAAACCGGTACCGTGGACGGTCGCTGTTACGTTGCCCACGCTTTTGTGGAAGCTCAGCCACTACTGGAGCGAATCGAACGAACCGGCGCGATGCACATCAACGAAGCGCGGGAGTTGCTGCAAGGCATCCTGGCGCCGTTGTGCGCTCTGCATGAGGCCCGCGTCGTGCATGGTGCACTAAAACTCGAGAACGTACTTATCGTCCGCGACGGCGACGACCAAAAGGTCTTGTTACTGGATGCTGGCACCCACTCGCTGCGGTCCAAAGGCCCCGTCAACGGGCGCAGCGAAGTCATCGGGATCAGCTCTCCAGAAACCGTGAGCCCTGAACAGCTCGAAGGCTACGCCGCGACCCCAAGAAGCGATCTCTACGCATTCGGCGCCATCATGTACCGCGTGCTGAGCGGCCGCGCTGTGTTCGAGAGCAGGAGCGCGATGAACGCCGCCGTTCAGCACCTAACGGTGTCCCCCCCCCCTCCCAGCCAATTCGCACCCCGCGGCTGGGTCGGTTCCGAGGTGGACGAATTCGTCCTCCGGTTGCTCGCCAAAGACCCCAAACACCGTCCGGACAGCGCCCACGCCGTATTGGAATCCCTCGCCAATCTGGGGCTTAAGGCACCGGCAACCATGGCGGATGACGATGTCCAAGCGAAAATTGACCAGTTTTTATCCGAGCTGGGGTCGCCCGAGGCAGCCCTGAAGCTCGAAGGCTGCATCGATCAGGGCGCACCAGCTACACGCATCGCGGAAACCTTCGCAGCGGCGGCCGCCACCTGGGGAACGGACACGGAGGCAGAACGTGAAACAAGCACCGCCCTCCTATTCCGAGCGGCACGGCTCTACCAACTGACCGTTCAAGACTTCAGTTTGGCGGAACAAACTTACTCCCGACTACTGGAAATTCGGCCCAATGACGAAGTCGTCGTTTCCAGCTTGGAATCTCTCCGACAGCAGCTCGGTTTGTACGATGAACTCGTTGAATGGATGCTGGAACGGGCTGAGGCAGCCGAGGACGTGGCCACCCGCACAGACATCATGGCCCGCATCGGCGACTTATACGCCAACGATCTTGAGGACTCAGAACAAGCGGTCGTGGCCTACACACAAGCGTTTTGCGAAGATCCGAAACGGCGTGACTACGCGGAACGAATCGAGGGTCTCGCGGGCTCCAGCACGAAGACTTGGGACGACGTGCTCTCCCAATGCGCAGAAACCTCCGCCACCGACATCGGACCGGAACTGAAGCTCCCGCTCTTCCAAGCCATGGGCCGTTGGTACTCCGAAAAGGTCTCGCGCGCAGATCTGGCCCTCAGCTGCTTCCAGGCCGTGCTGAGCATGGCACCCTCCGACGATGACGCGATGGTCGGGTGCGCAAAACTTTATCGGAAAGCTAAGCAGTGGGTTGAACTTGGCGCCATTCTCATGCAACGCGCCCAGAGCCACCCGTCCGGCGAAGTCGCTCGAAACCTGAAGTCAGAAGCAGCAGGCATCCTGGAGACCAAGATCAACGACGCAAAAGCAGCGAGAGAGCTGTACGAAGAGATTCTTGAGCAAGATCCGAGTCACCAGCTGGCATCCGAATCCCTCGAACGCGTTCTGCGCCAAAGCTCGGACTTCGAAGAACTGGCCAACCTCCTCGATCGACGGTCAAGCGGTCAACGGGAGAGTGAGGCACTGGACACGCGCTGCCAAGCAGCCGCTCTGTTCGAAGTCCATTTGGATAACACCAAAGAGGCGACTCGACGATACCAAGACATCCTGCGCTCCCACGGGGGACACCCGGACGCGCTGCGCGGGCTCGATGAAATTTACAGCAAAACGGAGCAATTCAACGAGCTGCTCGAAAACCTTCAAGCGCAGATTCGAATCAGTGCCACCCCTCGCCAGAAAATCACACTCCTCGAACGCATCGCTGGAATTGAAGAGGAAGAATTCCTAAATCCGGGAGAGGCGGCCATCGCCCTCGAATCCGTGCTGCTCATCGATCCAGAGCACGACGCGTCCATGACGAGTCTGGCCCGGTACTATCGAAATCTAGACAACTGGGACGAGCTGGCCGACTTACTCGACAGCCACGCGGCGCTCGTTCAAGAACCGGAACGACGTATCGCTATGCTGATAGAGCTCGGTGAAGTCACCGCCGAGCGCCTGGCGGATGAAGACCGCGCTATCACGGCCTATGAGAAGGTCGTAGGGCTCGAAGCCAGCCACGACGATGCTCTGGAAGCTCTGGCCCGACTGCGGGAGTCCGCCGGCAACGCCAGCGCGGCCCTCAATGCCATCGAGGCCTTGGCAGAGAAGGCCGGAACTCCCGCGCTGAAAGCCGAGCAATACCTCAGAGCGGCGAAACTATTGGAGAGCCGGGGCGACAGCAACGGGGCCATCAAACAGTTCAAACGAGCGATGGATGCAAACCCGGAGGATGCCAACATAGCTAGCGCCCTCCGCCAGGCCTACTCGCGGAGCGGGGATGCCAATGCCGCCATAGAACTCCTCGATCGGGAAATCGAACGAACGGATGGCGACGCTGCCAAAGCCACACTCGCAGCAGAAATGGCGGAGCTCTATCGCGATCAAATGAACGATCCGGAGGGAGCGAACAATGCCGCAGGTCGGGCTCTCGATTTTGACCCAACAAACATCGACGCTCTCATCATTCTGGGCGATCTATCCTATGACGGGAACCGCTTCATTGAGGCGGCTGCCAAATACGAACGATTGACGAAACGCCTCGATGCGCTCGACGACGCCGTCGCACTACACGCGCTGAAACGATACATCGATTCGTTGCGTCGAGGCGGTTCCGTGGAGAAAGCCCTGGGCGCAATCGGTCGTTTGCAGAAGCTGGCTCCGGACGATCCAGAAGTCCTCCTATCGTTGGCAACGATCACCTTCGAACACGGTGATAGCCACGCCGCTGTGGATGCCTACCGCTCTCTACTGGACCGCTTTGGGGACACATTGGCCTCCTCGGACAAAGCCGACGCCACCTACGGTCTTGGAGAGTCCTTGCGGAAAACGGCTCAACTCGAGGAATGCATCAACGTCCTGGAGGACGCCGCGGATCTCAACCCGTCCAGCAGCCTGCCACTGATAGCGCTCGAATCCGCCTACGAAGGCTTGGGGCACTGGGAGAAGGTCGCCGATACAAAGACCCGACATCTAGATCTCGCGGATGGGGACACACGCGTCAGTCTGCTCATCGCGATCGCCAGTATTGCAGCGGAAAAACTCGACGACAGGCCGAGAGCGGCGAAAAACCTTGTTGCGGCAGTTGAAGCGCGGCCCGACGATCGAAAACTGCTCACGCGCCTGATGCAGCTTTACAGCGACGACAAGGACTGGAAGCGCCTAGTGGATGTCGTGCTGAAACTCGCGGACTTCGTCGATGATGACGCACAAAAGGCCAAGTACCTCCAGACCGCTGCACTCGTCACGGCTCGTGAAATGGGCGACGTCGACCAAGCCCTCGAATACTACGACCGCGCGATGGAACTTGACCCCAATTTGGTCAAGGCCCTCACCGAAGCTCTCGAGCTGATGCGCAAGAAGGGTGACTTCAACGGTTGCGAGAAGCTCCTCAGAAAGAAAATCAAAGCGACGAGCAAGACGAAACAAACCGACCAATTGCTGGCGGCGCTACTCGCCCTGGGCAAGCTGTTCCGTAAAGACATGGAGCAGCCAGGCGATGCCATTGATGCCTACGAAGCCGCCCAGGTATTAGATCCGGACAACAAAGAGCGCGCTGAAATCCTCGCTGAGCTGTACACCACAGACCCGGAAAAGCATCTCAACAAGGCGGTCGCAGCTCAAATGGCACTGCTCGACCGCGACCCATTCCGCGTCGAGTCGTACAAACTGATGCGACGATTATATACCGAGACCAAACAGGCTGATGCCGCCTGGTGTCTCTGCCAGGCGCTGTACGTGCTCAAACTCGCCGAGCCGGACGAAGAGACTTTCTTCAACCGCGTCCGTAGCGAAGACCCCGCCTACGCGAAAGCGTCGATCAGCGACGACGACTGGCTGGAGTTGTTGCGTCACCCAGACGCTGACCCCCTCGTGACGAGCATCTTCGCCTTGATCGAATCCTCGGTGTTCGCCGTCCGCGGCAAACCGCTCCGGGAGCTTGGCTACGACCCGCACTTCGCTATCGACTTGGAACACCACCCCTACTCGCTGAGCCCCACGTTGCACTACGCCTCCGGCGTGATGGGCATGCAAGCTCCGCTCACCTTCGAGAACGCCAACGACACGGCAGCGATGCGTTTTCTCGATTCGAACCCTCCCGCGATCGTATTGGGTACTGGCGCTGCGAACACCACCCTGGGACCCCAAGCCGCCGCCTTCCACACCGCTAGGCACCTCAGTTATTACCGGCCTGGCATCTACGTGTGTCAGTTGATTGAGTCCTCTTTGGGGCTCAAGTCGTGGATGTACGCCGCCATTAAGATGATCGCGCCGCAGTTCCCCGTCGCCCCCGAACTTGAAGGTCCGGTGGGCGACGGCATCAAAGCCCTTGAGCAGCACATGTCGCCCAAGAGCAAAGACCAACTCGCTCGAATCGTCTCTCAACTGGTGCGCGGCAGCGGCGCACTCGACGTGAAGAAGTGGCTGGCCGGCGTCGATTTGACAGCCGACCGGGTTGGCTTCCTGCTCTGCCACGATCTGGAAACTGCCATCGAACAAATCCGCGACTCGGCGGATTCGACCTCCGTCGATAACAAGCGGCGCCTAAAAGAGCTGGTGATGTTCGCGATCAGCCCAAACTACTTCGAGCTCCGAGCCCGACTCCAAATCGCCGTCCAGTGATGCGGTCGTGACAGAGACACTGGTGCATAGTTCGAGCCCGCCTCCCCCGCTCGCCACCGCGGACTTCATTCCGGCACGTGTTCGAAAATGGGCAAAACTAGCGCTCCTGTTTTCCCTTTTGGTCGGGTTCGCGCTAGCCCAGCATCTCGACATTCAACAGCACTTTTCCTTCGATGCGTTGCGCGCCCATCGCAACGCGGTGGGTTCGGCCTACGCTCAAAACCCCGGACCGGTCCTCACGTCCTTCGTCGTCGTCTACGCCCTCGCCGCCACGCCACTTTTTCCAGGCGCCGCGTTCTTGACCGTCGCCGCAGGCGCCATCTTTGGTCTGCTCAAAGGGACCGCCATTGTCGCCTTCTCCAGCGCTCTAGGCTCGGCGATGGGCTTCTTTCTCGCTCGCTTCTTGCTCCGTGAACTCGTCGAGAAACGCTTCGCGGATAGTCTGAGCTCTTTCAACGAAGGGCTCGCGAAACACGGCGCTGCCTACATATTCAGCGTGCGTTTGGTGCCTCTCTTTCCGTTTTTCGTCGTCAACCTGATGATGGGCTTGACCCGCGTGCCCTCATCCAAGTTTTTTCTAATTAGTCAAATCGGAATGATTCCCGGCACCATCGTATTCGTAAATGCCGGCACCCAGCTCGCGGCGATTTCGACGTTGCAGGACGTCGCCTCACCCAGCGTCATCGGTTCGCTACTGTTGCTCGCCATGTTCCCTTGGTTGGCAAAACGAGCATTTGGCCGGGCCGTCGTCACCGCCGAATGAACTCTGCGGGAACGGCCTACTCTTCTTCTTCTTCTTCCGCTTCCGCTTCCTCTTCCGGCTCTTCCTCTTCTCCTTCTTCAATTACGGCAGCCGGCTGAGACTCAGGCGCCGCCGGCGCAACCGCCGGCTCTTCGGGTACCCCGGAGGGAGCAACGGTCCGGCCCTTCTTCCTCGCCGAGCGTTTCTCAACTGCTGATTTAACGCCCTCGTCATCCTTGCTGCCACGGTCCTTGAGCTTGGTACGCGGTCCCTCCTTCGGTCGCTTACGACCCTTCGGCTTCTTGCGGCGCCACGAATCCTTCCGCCCGCGCTTCTTGCCGACCGCCTTGTCGCCAATCGGCTGGAAAGACAGATTCGCAAGAGGACCGGTGATTTTCCAAGAATAGAACCCATCTTCACGCTTCGCGCGCTTGTTCTTGGGGTCTAGATCAAACAAGCCCCCGCCTTTTGCCTTCGGATCCCCGAAGAGCCCTTTCGTAATGTCACTCTTGGTCTTGTAGACATCGGAAAACTTGAACCGAAAGTTCACCTCGGCAAGGCTTGTTTCTAAACGCTCACGAAGGCGAATCTTGCCGTCGCTGATGATGGTCAGATCGTTGCCAGACGCCGAGAGTTCCTCGATGTCGACTCGGCCTTTTGACGCCGCCGCGGTGAAGCGAAATTCGCCAATGTCGAGTCTCGGCAAAGCGAGGGTATTTCGGATCTTCGCCTTCCCGTCCCCCAGCCAAAAGTCGAGAATCTCGAGCTCAATCTCCCCCTCTGCATCAGCCGTCTTGCCTCCAGGGAAATGCAGCTCCACCTTCCCCGACATCAAGCCGCCGATGGGTAGGCCCACGGCATCGGCTACCTCGGGAAGCTGCCCCGGATCGACATCACTGAGCTCGAGTAGGACGCTGCGACCGGAAGAATCATCGCCAATTTCTGCCTCAACCGACCCGCCAAACGCGTCACCCGCAAAGGTGACGTCCGTCGTTCCCCAGAGCAAGGGAATCAACGACACCGTTGCATAGGCATCATCGATCGTCACCACTCGTCGCGCCTCTTTCTTGGAGGCGGGTTTGGGTCCAATCAGACGGACGCCCTCAATCGTGATGCCTGGGAATCTCCAAGACCAACTAATTTCATCGATCTCAAGCCGCGGCGAAGTGTCGGAAGATCGGGTTGAGTTGTACTCCGCAACAATCCGATCCTTGAGTTGCCCGAAGGGGAAGCAGACGTACGAGAATACCGCTAGGGTTCCGAGGTAAAACAGAGGATAGCCCACCCATGCAGCGTATTTCTTGACTAGGTCCTTCATGGCTATTCCTCGTCCTCGTCCTCGTCACTTGCAGCTGGTGACTTCTTTTTCTTTGACGCTTCGGTACGGTGGTAGGCCGCGACGGTCATGTTCACCCTGTAGCTATCCACCTGCGACTTGGTGAGGGAAATGCGACTGATGCTCAATGGGTATCCAGCGCGTTCGATGCTCTCCATGAACTTCGCGATGTTGTACATACCGGTTTTCTCCAAGTCCAACTTGGTCGAACGCTCCTCGTAGTCAGTTCCATGCGGCACACTCGGGCGGTCCTGACTCGACTTGATGTCTATGTCATTTTTTTGAGCCAGCTTGCTTAGAAAACCGGCCAGGGCTGGAGCTGGCGACTTGTAGCGAGCGTCGATCGACTGGTTTTCTGCTTTTCGAAGCGCAATGTCCTCGTGACCGTCATACACCGCCTGGATAGCTTCCCGGAGCTGCTCGTTGTCATCGCGCATTCCGCTCAACGTTCCCGTCACCACCAGGGGAACGACCAGGAAAATCAACGCAGCCAGAACGGCCCCAAAGATCATGACGAGAGTGCGCTCTCGCGCCTCCAACTGCTCGAATCGCTCTTGGATCCTCATCACTCTTCCTCCTCTGCGGAATCGTCGTCGTCAGATTTCTTGTCTGACTTCTTGGTGGCGACTCCGCACTTGACGTCGAAGTCGAGCACGTACTTTTGGCGCTCACTGTTGACCACCTGGGTAATTTTCGAAATCTTCGCTGCTCCGAAGCATTCTTCCTCGGCGATGGCTTGACTGATTCGCTCCGCCTCCTCGGTGGTATTGACGATGCCCCGAACTTTCACGTGCTGGCGCTGAAACTCGAGGCTCTCCACATCGTGAATCACGTCTTCCGGTACACACTTGCTCAATACGTTCATGACGTCGAAGGCATCAATTTTCGGTTGAGGATCCGCGGTCTTCTTCCCTTCGCCGCGATCGACCAGAGCCAGGACATAATCCGGATCGAAGCTCTCTTCACCGAAGGCCTGCTTCGAGACGTCACCCAAAATCTCTTCTAACGCCTCATTCTGTTGCGCCAGGGCTTGCCCTTCTGCCCAAACAGAGAACACAAAGGACAGCACGATCGCAGCCATCAGACTGCCGAGAACCGGAGCCTTTTTCTTGAGAAACACGAAGCCATGCTGGTACTCCATGCTGCCCTGCCGCAAGTTCAGATCGCGGGGGTCGGTGCGTAGACTCAGTGCCAGTCCGAAGGCCTTGGCAAACCGGGGAATCATCTCCGCATGGGTGGGACTGAGGTCGTCCACCCTAAGCGCCGGGAGTACCGAGACCGGAATGCGGAGTTCATCAGACAGATAATCCGCCGCCCCAACAGCCGACGCTCCGGAGCCGGATAGATATACGGCGGTCACCCTTTCCCCGCCGAGATTCGCCCAGGCAGCTAGCGACTGGCGTACTTCGCCACATAACTGAGGCGCGGATTCCGGGAGCCCCAATACACCAATGGAGAGCGTCCGAGCCATCACCGCGTGACCGGCTGCCATCACAACTAAATCCGTACTGTCGCCGGTCAAGTCCAACAGCAGTACAGGACCCGCAGCGTTCAATTCGGAACATACGGCCACCAAGTTAGCGAGCGGGAGTCCCCCGATCCCCACACGATTCGGTTGATGGCCAATCGCCGCCGCCGTGGCTGCGACTTCGGCACGCACGTCTGACTCCCTCGCGGCAGCCGCCAAAATGGGGATCGCCTCACCCCGCGCGGCGGGCAAGGTGCGATGGTCGAACACCAATTCGTCAATATCTAGAGGGATGCGCGCCTCCAACTCGAAGTGCAATACATCAGATATCTGCTTGGCAGCCCCCGGTGGAAGCTCCAATCGATGAATGAAGGCACTGACACCATCTACCGCGATCGCGGACGCGTCCATTTGGGGAGCGAGGGGTCCAGCGCAGGCGGCGATAGCCGCATCCAGCCCGTCCACTGTCGCTCGGTCGACCTCTGCCATGGCTTCCACAGCCAGCCCGCGGAAACTCGTCCGCAGCACCACAGCTCGCACATAGTGCTGTTGAATATCGATACCTAGTAGCTTTGCCATGAGTTCAGTTCACTCTGTAATACACGATTCGGCCGCCCGGATTTTCCAGGATCGACTTCGTTTGTAGGAGGTCGATGACAGCGTCCAGTTGGGCTGTTGCGGCGTTGGATTGTGGGCCTGGGGGCGGCCGCTGAATCAACGGGGGAGCGCCGTTGAAGTCGACGACGGCGTGGATCTTCGTGTGGGTTTCACGCCCACCCGACTTTACGACTCCGTCAGCAACGATGGAAAACACCTGACTCTTCACAGTGATTGCCTTTTCAGCCTGGCTCTTGGAGTTAAACTTGATCGGTTGCACACCCAACTGTTCGAAAATAATGGCGAAGGTGCCCTTCCCTTCCATCGTCCTCACAAACGCCCGCTCGGAGGCGAAGACAGGGATCCCTGGCATCACCGCTTTCATCATGGCCAGGGCGCCCATGAACAATCCAGTCTGCTCGCCACCGTCGCACACGGGGCCGGTCCCGCCTCCACAGACTACCGCCAGTAGGGTCTGAGCGTTCGCGGTGTTTACGTTTATCTTACCACTCCCCCAGACGGTCAACGTTCGACTCACCAGATCGTCCGGATCCGGCTCGACGAAGGTAGACCAAAATGCGTCGTTCACGCCGCGGACCATGCGCAGTTCCTCGATGCTATCGAACGCGGCATTCTTGCGCGGATAAGGGTCCTTTAACATTTGGTAATGTGAGTCCTCCGCCGCCGCCGCGCTGAACTGGGCGGTTCCGGGTTCGCAGGTGAACTGATCCTGGTCGGAATCCACCCAATCGACGAACGCACTACACACATCACGACGGTCCGTGTGTTGACCATCGGAGTCGATGCCGTCAAAGTATTCGTCATACTGGGGGCCCGATATCAGTCCTAACAACTCCGCCGCCAGTAGGATTTTTGATGCGACATCGTCGCGAGACGGGCCGTTGACGTTGATCTTGCTGTCTTCGTCAACGATCTGCACATGGAACGAGGCGTCAGGGAGGCCTAGGTTCTTGCCTTCCGCAATATCTACCGAAGCCAACGCCTGGAACGCCTCGGCACCCTCGCTGTCATTGAAAGCCCCCAACACTTGGGAAGCGAAGGCCCAGACCGGTATCTGAGGCATATTGGGGATAAACGAAACTTTTTTTCTGATCGTGGGCTCCGCCGCAATCAATAGGCGCGACAGATTGATCGCACTACGCGCGGCGTACTCCGCCTTCAATGCGTCTCGATCCGAGAGAGCACTCGCAAACTCGACAGAAGTTTCCTCCTGAAACTGGGCCAACATCACGGTCAGTAACGTCAGGCTCGCCAAGACCATGATCAGCGCGACACCGCGCTGTGCCGATCGTTTTCTACTGGTAGCGCTCACTGCCCAGCATACCTCAACGGCCCGAGGACTTGGATCCTCACCGTCGTAATGAATTTGATCGGCTGCCGGGATCGCCCAGCAGCCTCGCGCCGTCCGCCATTCAGCACGAGCGCCACCCGAACATGAATGGGCAAACGTTCCGATTGATCGATAGCGCTGGTGCTATCCCAGCTTTCAGACCACATTCCGGTCGTCGGGTCGAGGTACTCCAATGCGAATAAATCGATATCCGTGGCGAGCACCTCGACACGCCCTCCCTTGTCGAACTCAAGGTCTGGACGCGGGCTGATTCTGCGCACCAAGTCTGTGACGCCGGACTGCTCCGGATCAACAGACGCGAAATACGAAATCTCCGCCTGGTCCGAATGATGGCTATTGAGAAAATACCGACGATTCGAAAAAGTATTGAAATCCAAACGGTCTGCGGGCGACTGGGATTCGCCACGAAAACCAGTCTTCACCACGGCTAGCTGCTGATCCGCCGGCAAATTGAGCGACAGGTACGCTGCCTGCAGATCTCGAGTGATCATCGTCATGGCGGCCCGGCCCTCGTGATAGCGGTCGTTGATGCGTGCCACTCCCTCGCGACTCCGATGCATCCCGGAAACGGCACTAAATATCAGCATGGACAGAAACGCTAATATACCGATCGCGATGATCACCTCGATCAAGGTGAAACCAGACTGTCGGGCTCTTCGAGCGCTCACTCGTCGTCCTCCCCGCTGCCTGATCCCCCGGCGCCCAGCCCCTCGGCGGCCAGCGGATCGAGGCTCCCCTGCTGAGGATCAGTGACGAACTGAGTCACACTCAGCTCTCTGTCGAGCTTGCCGTCTTTCCAGACAACCTTAACGGTCACACGACGAATGCTGGCCTCCAACATCATCTTCAAATCTGGATAGACCAGGGACATCACCATCGACACCATGCCAGCACTGCTGTCATCAGCGCCGAGAGCAGACGCCAAACCCGCCAGACTGTTGTCGTCCCCCAGCGCACCCGGCTCATCGCGGAGCGCCCCCATTTTATTCATGCCGGTCAGGCCGTCGTCATCGCTGGACACCGCGGTATCCTCGAGATCGGGCAGATTCGGCAGTTCGACATTTTCGATACTCCACTGACAGCTGTAATCCGGGTGAGACTCATCGTTGCAGCAATGGCCATCATCGTTGGTTTCGATCACCGGATAACCGTCGAGCATGAGCTTCATCTCGACTTCGTTCATCTTGCAGCGCGCGAGCCCGGTAGCGATGCTCAAGCGCTCGGTCCGACGTGACTTCGCGAATAAACCGACCTGAGCCGACAAAATGACGGTCAGTGCGAGTCCCAAGATGGACACCGCAACGAGCACTTCCAGCAACGAAAATCCGCGGCGACCCGCCTGCAGCCGTCGGGCGAACGTCATTCCTCATCCCTCAAGCCGAAAGCGTCCTCGCGGGGCTCTTCGAGAGAGATCAGTCCGCGTTTGATCCGGGCACGCCCCGTGAGCGGACTGACCACCACCGTGAGGCCGTCATCGCCGTCTCCCTCCCGCCTCAGCTGAATCGCAGCCCGCTCAGTGCCGCCTCCCGGCCAAAAGTAGAGGTAGGCGTACCCCTCGTTAACTGGATTGTCATCATGAGAAGTCTGCACATCACCGAAGGAGATGCCCTTGAGTAACTCGCGGCCAGCTCCCGGACTTTCACCGTTAAAGTCGCCTTTGGCCGCGGGCACGAACTGCGGCTGGGGCGCCTGCGGCCCGCTCAATAGCCGCTCGGCATCAGCCTCTAACTCGTCCGCGATCTTTTCTGAGGGTTTGGCGCCGGCGGAATTGTCTCCGAGCTCTGCTGCCTCAGTCGACAGCAACATTCGCCCGCGGGTTTCTTCGAGCCGGACCGTGCTGGCCCCAAAATCGAATACCAGCCGTACCGGCTTGCCCGTCGAATTTGCATGAATCAGAGCCCTTTTGACGCCACTGACCACCAAGACCGCACTCCCCCGAAGTCGATTGGACGAGAGCATCCCGGAGCCGAACACCATGCTCACCGTAAGAATGGCGATCAGCGCCACTACGATCATCGTTTCGATCAAACTCATGCCGCGCGCGTGCCGCCGGCCGACGCCCCTCCGGGGGGGCTCGGTTGTGCCACGCAGGCTCACATCAGCGACGGAGACGAACACTTCGCGCTACTCAGATCGGCGCGACTTCGGAACCGAAATATCGTCTGAAGTGCCGCTCTTCTTATCGGGCCCGTTGGAACTGACCTTCACATCATCGTCGGCGCAACTGATGGTGAATTTCTCGCCCCACGGGTCGTTGGTTTCTGCCGCTGAATCGATGATCTTCTCATCCACCAGCTGCCGCATGGACGGACATGAGCTCTCCGTTGGGTTCATCCGCTGCCAGTCTTGCACCCCCGACCGGATGGTCCGGCAACTGCCTGAAGCCGTCTTGATCTGCGCCTCTTTGAACTTCGGCAGTACAGCGACCGCTACGCCACTCGCGATCAAAGCCATGATCGCGACAACAATCATGATCTCGATCAGGCTGACGCCTCGAGCGAGAGCTCGCGCGCGTCGATAACACCGGCGAAGGTCCCGGCCCTGGGGGCTTCTATCTACTACAATTTCCATGTCACCATTCCTATTCGATGCGATCCAGTCCGCCGGGCAATCCGTCGGGACCATCACTGATGAGTTCATAACGAGAAGTGTCCCAATATCCGGGACAACGAAAACTGATGGGGCGCCCCCAGGCGTCTCTCGGTAAGACAGCCCCGGGCAGCTCCGGCAGCAAGACTTCTAGGCTGGGTGGGCACTGCCCATCGTGGTCAGCCATGTAGGCATCGATGCTGCGCCGAACGTCGGCGATGAGTGCCCGGGTCCGACGGACCCCCGTACGCTCGCGTTCGCGCATGCCAACCCACATTGCCAAGCCTAACGCGCAGAGTGCAAAAAAGAGCGGCCGAGCTCGATGCAAGCCCAAACGACGCACCAAACCGCCACGCCGTTCCCAGGGGAATAGGATTTTTCTTTCGGTCGTGGATCGGCGTCTCATGATCACTGCACCATGTCGTTCATCTGAACCAAGGGCATCAAGATGCTCATGGCGATGAATGCGACCGCTCCGCCCATGATGACGATAACAGCCGGCTCAAGCAAACTCGTGAGGGTGGTCACCGAGGCATCAACCTCCGATTCGTAGGCACGACTGACGTTGTCCAGCATCTCTTCGAGCTGTCCCGTCCTCTCCCCGACTGTGATCATATGAGTTACCATCGGCGGAAAACGACCGCTCCGTTTCAGCGGTTCCGCGATGGACTCGCCCTCCCGAATCGAGCCGATGGCGTCCTGAACGACGAGCTCCAGCTCAGCATTGCCTAGGACGTTCTTTACGATGCCCATCGCTGGCAAAAGGGGTACTCCGCTTCCGAGTAAGGTCGCCAGTGTTCGGGCGAATCGCACCACAGCGGTGAGCAGACTCAAGCGCCCAAATAGAGGCAGGCGGAGCACGAATCGGTGCCACTGCAGTAAGCCCTCAGGCGTACTTCGCCACCTTCGAAATCCGTAGATGCCACCAGCGATGAGCAGCGCAATCGCCCACCACGCATTGGCCACCACGGATGATATGAATATCAACAGTTGCGTGTACCAGGGCAACACCTGATCCATCGAGTCGAACATCGCCGTGACTTTGGGTACAATGACCACCATCAGCAACGTCACAATCGCGCTTCCGACGACTCCCATCATCACGGGATAGGCCAAGGCGGATACGATTTTGGTTTTCAGCTGGGCCTGGCCCTCCATGAAATCCGCCAGCCGCGACAGCACCGCGTCCAAGGTCCCGGAGGCTTCGCCAGCCGCGACCATATTCGTGTACAGCGGCGGGAAGGCCTTCGGGTGCGCTTCCAAGGACTTGGCGAAGGAAGTGCCTTCATTCAACGTTTCACGGACGGCCGTCAGTATCTTGACCAAGGCCTCCTTTTCCACCTGTTCAACGAGCGCCGAAATCGAATCAATGAGAGGCACCCCGGCTTTGACTAAGGTGGCTAGCTGCCGAGTCATGATGGCGATGTCACCGCTCGTGACTCGGTGAAACACCGAAAAAAAATCAATCTCTCGTTGTACTCCGACCTTCTTTTCGTCCCCTTCGGTGGCGGACGTTAGGAGGATGCCGTCTTTGCGGAGCAGCGCGCGCAGAGCCTTGAGGTTGTCCGCGTCCCGGTAACCCTTTGCCGCATTTCCTGACTGGGCTTCAACTCCGCGATACTCAAAAACGGCCATGGCTAGTCGACGAAGACGTCTTCCTGAGTGGCTGCGATGACCTCCTCCACACTGGTGATTCCCGCGAGAACTTTACGCGCGCCATCGTCCCGCAGGGACTCCATGCCGCCCGACATCGCCGCCCGACGAATCGTTTGCGCATCTGAGTTCTGCAGCACCAACGAGCCGACTTTATCGTCGGCAACCAACAATTCGTAGATACCCAGGCGCCCTCGAAAGCCTTTGTTGTCACAAGCATCACAGCCGCGGGCTCGGTAGAGGGTCGGCGACTTCGTCGCTGTGCACGCGACGGGTACGTAGTCGAGACCTTCCACACGGTAGCCCGGACTCATCGTGATTTCGCGTCGACGCTGTGCGCGTTCAGGATCCACGCCTAACTGCCGGAGTTCGTAGTCCGACGCAGTGTAGGGCTCCTTACAGGCCTTACACAACACACGTACCAATCGTTGGGCCAACACCCCCATGATGGTGGAGTTGACTCGAAAGGGCTCGATCCCCATTTGCACCAGTCGCGTGAATGCGCCCGCCGCGTCATTGGTATGAATCGTCGAGAGTACGAGGTGACCGGTCATAGACGCATGCATCGCGATCTCCGCGGTCTCCTTGTCTCGAATCTCGCCGACCATGATCACATCGGGATCCTGGCGCAAGAATGCGCGCAGCGCGCCGGCGAAGGTCAGCCCGATTTTTGCATTGACAGCGATCTGGTGCAGTCCGGCAATTTCATACTCAACCGGATCTTCGGCGGTGAGAATATTGATGTTCGGTTTGTTGATGCGGTTCACGCAGCCGTACAAGGTGGTCGTCTTGCCGCTACCGGTCGGACCCGTCACCAGGATGATGCCATTGGGCTTGTGGATGAGCCCGTCCATTAGTTGGAAGTCTCGTCGGGAAAAGCCCAAGTCCGTCAAGTCCAGCAAGACGTTCGTCTTGTGGAGTAACCGCATGACGATCCGCTCGTGGTCGCGACTGGTGGGGACCGTGGACACGCGAATATCGATGCCCCGCCCGGCGATCTTGAGCGAGATTCGACCGTCCTGGGGCAGACGTTTCTCAGCAATGTCCAAACCAGCCATGATCTTCACACGAGCGACGACGGATCCCATGAATTGTCGACTCGCCCGCTTCGCCACGTGAAGCTGACCGTCAACACGGAACCGAACGATGACTTCTTTCTCTTCCGGTTCGATATGAATATCCGATGCTGATTCCTTGACCGCCTGGGTGAACAGTCCGTTCACCCAGCGAATGATGGGAGCGTCGTCGTCCGACTCAAGAATATCTGTCTCATCCTCTTCGTCGAGGGCCCCTTCGGCCTCCAACTCCGAACCGGTTTGGTGCCTCTCGTAGACTCGGTTGATCGCATCGACCACCAATTCTGGAGCCGCCGTCGAGGCTCGCACTGACTTGCCAAAGATCGCCCGGACGTCGTCCAACGCCTGAGTGTCCATGGGATCCCCGGTGATGACATGAACTTGGTCATCGTCTTCACCCAAGATCAGCATCTTGTGACTCTTGGCGTAGCCCAGCGGCAGCCGACCAACGGATTGGAGCATGATGTTGCCATCGTCCACCACGTCAAGAAAGGGCAGTCCGCACTCCGTCGCCAGAGCCCGCGTAATATCCTCTTGAGTAGCGACGCTGTTCGCCACGATCAGCTCGACCAGGTCCGCGCCCTTCTCCGATTGTTGCGCGATCAGCCCCTCTAAGGCCGCGTGCGTGACCAAGCCATGTCGGAGCAGAATGTCGCCGAGCGCGCGCTGCATCATGGGCTCTACTCCACCCGCTCTACGTTGACGCTCCGGGCGACGGGGTTGATACGAATCGGAGAATTATCCGCCCTTCCCTTGCCACGGCGCACTTTGCTCTTCGGTTTCCGTTTCGGGCGAGCCTTCTTCGGGGCTTTGGTCTTCGCTTTTGAACTCTTCCTGGCGCTTCCGCCGGCGCCGGTGGATCGCACCGTATGCGGAAGCTCCAAGGGGGCGCTGGCGACATGCTCGCGGATGGTTCTCGGTGCCAAGTCACGCCGCAAGCGCTCCCGTTCGGCGACCAGGATGTAACTCTTTCGAATGTCTTCGACCAGACCGCTGAGACGGCTGTAGTCCTTCGGCGCTTCCCAATCCGGCTGAAAAGCGAAATAGCGGTCGATGAACTCCTGGCGCTCCTGCATCTTTCGCTCGAACACCTTACGCAGGTCGTCCTGGCTCTGGATAACGTAGGGCGTCAGTATCAGGAGAAGGTTGGTCTTCTTTTTCACCTCGGAGGTGTTTCTGAACAGAAAACCGATCACCGGAAGATCGCCGAGCACAGGCACTTTTTCGCGAGTCTTGGTCAACACGTCCCGAACCAATCCACCGATCACAACCGTCTGCTGGTCGTCTACGACGACCGTCGTCTTCGCGCTGCGTTGCGTAATGGTGACCGCGCCCAAGGAGCCCGTCGCGCTCGCTCCTTGTTCGCTGATCTCTTCCTCAATTTCGAAGCGGACCTGGTTGTTATCGTTGATGTGCGGGGTGATTTTGATCTTGGTACCGACGTCCTGGCGAGGCGCGTTCATGCCTCCGCCGCCCAAGGATCCCAATAGGGAACCGATTCCAGCGCCTCCACCCGCTTGGCCGGACAGCGCGGGCAGCATGCTCGCGATATTGCCCATCCCGCCGCCAACGTTGGTCTGCAGAGGGATGTTCTCACCCACGCTGATTTCTGCCTCGGTGTTGTCCATGGCGATAATATGAGGAGTCGAGAGAACGTTTACGTCGGCGCTCTGAGCCATCGCGTTGAGTAGAACGCCGAAGGCGGGAATACTGGCGCCAACCCCTGGAATCAGCGACTCGCTACCCTGAATGCCCGGGCCCTGAACCCCCAAAGCCACCGCGTTCAGCGCTGAGGCGTTTAGCGCGATCGTCTTGTGAGCATTGAAACCACCGACAACCAGGGAGTCGCCGCCACCACCGACATCCGTGAGGGCACCGCCGTGATAGGAAATCCCCAAGCTTTCGGTTCGCTCAACGCTGATGTCCATGATGACAGCCTCGATGAACACCTGGCGACGCGGCCCGTCGAGTTTCTCGACCACCATGCGCAAAGCTGCGTAGTCCCGTCCAGATGACGTCACGACCAACGAGTTCGTTGCCTTGTCAGCGACGACTCGAATTTCGCCTTCGAACTCACCACCCGCGGTGGCTGCAGCACCGCCCTTTTTGCCCCGCGTTGAGTTGGAACCCGACAGCATTTGAGTCAGCGTGGCAGCCAACTCCTCGGCGACAGCGTGTTGCAGAGGCAGCACGTGAATTTTTCCTTCAGCGGCCGGCGCAATGTCGATCCGCTTCAGCAATTCCAACAGCCGCAAGTAGGACTCTTCAGTTCCCACTACGATGAGCGAGTTGGTCTGCTCGTCCGCCATCACGCGAGCGAGGCCGCCCACGCCGGCTCCCTTGCCGTTGAGTTCAAAAATGTCGTTCAGCTGCTTCGAAATATCGCCGGCTCCACCATAGTGGATGGGCTCGATCCACATGCGACTGCCGGCGCCGCCCACATCCACCTCTTCGATGATGCGGACCATGCGTCGAATGTGCGCACCGGTGTCGGTGATAATGAGTAGCTGCCCCGGTTCGTAGACGGAGATATCGCCTTCTTTGCTCTTGAATTTGCCAAGCAAGGCCGAGGTTTCCTGGGCCGAGACGTTCTTCAATCGATACAAGCGAGTGATGTAGCGATCCGTGTCCGGCAGCGGTCCGCCGCGGGAGTAAATAGGTGTGGTGCGTCCAACGATCCCGCCACTGTCGACGATCTTCAGGAAGCGACCGTGGGGCACAACGGTCATGCCATTGGCCTGCAGGATGGAGAGGAACGCTTCGTAGGCTTCGGCGAGAGTTACCGGCGTGGGTGACACCACCGTGACCTTGATCTGACGGACCTTCGCTCCGTAAATAAACCGTTTCCCGGTCAGCCCGCTGATGTGACGTACCAGTTCCGCCAGATCAGCGTCCTCCAGGTTGAACTTGATCAGATGACCCGCGGGTTTCGGTCGAGCGTCCACCTGGACGGCCGCGGCAATTTTTTCCATCGACGTCGGCACATCCGCGGCCGAACCCGGAGGGTTGTCAGACGGCTCGCCACCGCGCGGAGCTGGCTTGGCGGGTTTTGCCTCGATGGTTCTGTTCCCCCCCAGAGGGCCCCCCGCCTTACGCGCCAAACGTCTCGCCTTTCGGCGCTCGGCGGCGGTCTGCTTTCGTTCCGGCTCGTCCTGAGCGCTGGCGTCCATGGCCGCACAAGGCACGAGAAGCGCCGAAAGGGCCAGCCCTAGCACTAGGGGTCGCCGGAGGAGCGCGCTGCTGTGCGCTGCTGTGTTGGGTGTTCTACAAGTCATCAGTTATTTGATCTGGTATTCGAGCACGACGGGTTTTCCGCGCCGAGTAACTTTCACTTTGAGACTGCTCGCCGTTCGCAGGCGGGCGTAGGCTTCCAGGGCTTTTTCGGGGCTCCCCATATCGAAGCCGTTGATTTGTTCGAGACGATCGCCATTTTTCATGCCGAGCACGCCCAGCATGGTCTTGGGACGAATGCCAAAGAGCCGTACTCCGACGACCTTGCCGTCTTTCTGCTCGGGTACGATGCGCGCGCTGCGCATTAACTGCGCCTGGTTCTCGAGGATGTTATCGATGACCGCGCGGTCTACGTGATATTCGGTAGCGCTGATCTTCTCGATCTTGTCGAGAATTTCCTTCGGGACTTCGTTCTTCCGACCTCGTCGCTTCTTGCCCTTTTTGCTCTTAGACTTTTTCTTGCCCTTTTTGGCACCACGCTTCTTCTTTCCCTTGGCCGGCTTGTTCTCGGAGAACAGCAAGACCTGGCAGAAGTCTTTGTTGCCGAGCAACCAAACCGATGGGCTTGCTCTCTGAGCATTGAAGCCGATGAACGCGACCTGCCGATTGCCAACGGTATCGCCAACCCGCTTGAGCACGCCTTCCGATTCCCCATCGCCCTGGATCACCGCGAGCGACCAGGTCGGATCGGTCGACTCCGTGATGATTCGCACCCCAACTCCGGAGCACTCCTCAGCGGACAGCGGATCATCGAGGGAGACCTGTCCGCCCTTTTGAGCTTCCGGCAGGTCATCCACATCGAGCAGCGGAGCGTTGAGTGGGCCCGTCACCGAATCGAATGGGTTTCGCGCGAGGAGCGTCTCAGCGGTCTTTTTCGAGCCACTGCGCTGGGGAAGACCCTTCGGAGTCTTCATCACGCCGAAGGAACCCTCTAAGCCCTTGGCATCAGGTGCCAACCAGCTCGTCGCCACCAATTGGGAGATCCCCGATGCCTGAAAATAGGCACAGAGCGCGACCAGCGTGAGCACGACCGCGGGAAAGAACTTCTTGAAGAGAGTATCGAAGGGCATCAGACGAAATTATGGGGATCGAAAGCACTAAGGCGAGAGTCGTGCCACCCGTGCTTTCGCAGAAACCCCCTGGAATTTCCACGCCTTAATAAGCGAATTTTGGAGCATTTGCGCCATCCTGACAGCAATCAGGCCCCTATCGACACGGGCTTGCCAAAATGACAATCCAACAGGCGCGCTGACGATGATCAGATGATCGGCATGCCCTCAAGCTTCCGGTAAATGGTCCGGGTCGAGATGCCCAGCAGTTGGGCGGCGAGGGGTTTGTCGCCCCCCGCGTGGTGCAGTGTTTCCTTGATCAAGCGCTGCTCCACTTCTTCAAGCGGTGTGCCGATGGCAAATTCGATGGAGGTCGGCGCTTCTAACTGCGCCTCCGCGACTCCCGGAGGCAGATCGGTCAGACCGATTGACGTGCCCCGACAGAGCACAGCCGCGCGCTCCATTACATTCTCCAGCTCACGCACGTTGCCCGGCCAGGAATAGTCGAGCAATTTTTCCATGGCGGGACCCTCGATAGTGAGGCGATCCCGAGCATTCTTCTTGCAGTACAGCCCGAGAAAGTGGTCAACCAACAAGGGGATGTCCTCGCGCCGAGATCGCAACGGCGGCGCGGTCACCGCGATGACGTTCAACCGGTAAAACAAGTCTTCCCGAAAGCGGCCCGCTTCTACCTCGGCCTTCAGATCCCGGTTGGTCGCCGCGATGATGCGGACATCAGCTTTCACTGTGCTCCCTCCGACCGGCTCGTACTCCCCTTCTTGAAGAACCCGGAGCAATTTTACTTGAACCGACGGCGTGAGTTCACCGATTTCGTCTAGAAATAGAGTCCCGCCGCGGGCTTTGGCGAAGCGCCCCTCGCGCTTACTGACGGCGCCTGTGAACGCACCGCGCTCATGGCCGAAGAGCTCGGCTTCGAGAATAGTCTCGGGAATTGCCGCGCAGTTGATGGCCACGAAGGGACGATCCGCCCGGCCGCTCTTGCCGTGAACATAACGCGCGACCAGCTCCTTGCCGGTGCCGCTTTCTCCGAGAATTAGCACGGTGGCAGAAGATGGCGCCGCTTGATTCGCCACGTCCAACACGTGCCGAAGGGTCTGGCTTTGGCCGATGATTTTTCGCGTCGTCAGTAACTGGATCTCTTGACGCAGCGACCGGTTCTCGGCGAGCAAGAATTGGCGCTCCGCCGCTTTGCGCACACTCTTGACGATAGCCATGCGTTTGAGCGGTTTCTCAACGAAGTCGTAGGCCCCATCGCGCATCGCCCCCACAGCCGTTTCCACTGTGCCATAGGCCGTCATCAGCACGACCTCGGTCGTCGACGACAATTGCTTGACTGCGCGCAGCAGTTCCACGCCGGTGGTGCCCGGCATCATCAAGTCCGTGAGCACCACCTGGATGCCATGGGTCCGAATGATTTCGAGCGCCTCCTTGGCACCGCCGGCGGTGAACACCCGCATGTTCTCGCGCTCAAAAATCTTTCGCAGACTAGTGAGGTTGCTGGGTTCGTCGTCGACCACGAGGATCGTGAGTTCTTCAGATTTCGCGGGATCAATGCTGGGCTGGTGGCTGAGTTGAGACATCTTGTCCAGCAATATGTCTAACTGTCACGACACAGTCAACTCGTCGCAGCATCTGCCATAATGTCAAACTCTTGCAATTTTCATATCTTACGGTCCTCGTGGGCGCGATCTCCCAGGAAAATCCTCGCGTAGCGTGGCCAGCCGACTCCGACACGCCTGCGAGATCCCGGAGAGGCGGCTATCAGCGAACCAGCCGGCTGAGCTCTCGAAACTCATCCGTTCCGGCATCTCTGAGCCAGTCGAACAGTACCGTTTCGCTAGTGGTTCGACGGGCTCCCGCTCGCTCGCATTCCGCCAACCCGGCCAGATAGTGGTCGTCTTGGCGTGAGCACACCCCGTCGATAGGCACAAGCACCTCAAAGCCTGCCCCGCATAGATCGCGAGCCGTCTGGAAGACACAAATGTGGGTCTCCATGCCTAGCAACACCACGCTCTTGGGCGCTCGGGCTTTGAGCGCCTCCTGAAACTCGCTGCAGTCCCACGCACTGAAGCTCATCTTTTCGAAACGGTCAGCATCGGCGAAGGACCGGTCCACTCCCTCCAGCGTCTTGCCGAGACCTTTCGGGTACTGCTCCGTAAGCATCAACGCGGCGCCCAGACGCGGGGCCGCGGCACCTAGAATGGCAGCCGCCCGTTGTAGCGCATGCATTCGCGGCGCCGGCATCGTCGCGGCTAGTTTGCCTTGAACGTCGATGAGAACCACCGCAGTGGACGAGGGCTCAAGCCGTAACATGCCGATCCTAAACGCCTGCTTGGTCCCGCTTCTTTTGGCGAGCTAGCATTTTCGGGTCGATGAAATCGTTCCCTGCGAGCACCAAGCGCTCGACTCGCTCGCCCTTTTCGAAAGCGTCAACGATCTCCGGGATGTCTTCCAGGGTGACCGGGCCATAGAAGTAACCATCGGGTTGCACCGAGACGCTCGGCCCGTTCCAGCAGACGTCGAGACAGCTGCTGGTACAGGCGCGGACTTTTAGCTTGGCCAAGCCCCGCTCTTTCAAGGTGCGCTTGAGCAGCTTGTGGATCTCTTCAGAGCCCTTCTCAGCGCACGAGCCCATGGGGTGCCCCTCGGCACGACGGTTAATACAGACGAACAGATATCTCTCGCGCTTGGCCATTTCGCGGCGACCGTTCCACGATTCGAAGCACGCCGTCAAGCGCGCTGCTGTGCCGAATGGCCTCTCTCGTTGCTCGCTGCAGCACCACGGTATTGGGTGCGGTAAACGCCGGTTCGTTAGCGCTTGGCCAATACCTCGGTGACCGATTCTTCGAGGATCTCCAGCAGCGAGTCGAATTCTTCGTCAGGAATATTCAGCGGCGGCGTTGTGTAGACCACGTTGCCCATGGGCCTAAGATAGGCGCCCCGACGCAGTGCGGCGTCGTAAACATGCCAGCCCGCGCGATCGAGATAGCCGCCGTCCCCGTCCAGTTCGAGCGCTCCGATCATGCCTAGGCAGCGAACTCGACTGACGCCTTCGTGTTGGGCGAGGCGCTCGAACACGGCTTCGATCTTTGCTGCCTTCGGAGCCACGGCCGCCACGATGTTTTCATCTTGGTAGATGCGCAAGACCTCAAGGGCTATGGCCGCTCCCAAGGGATGCCCGCAGTAGGTGTGGCCATAAAAGAACGCCCGATCGGCATCACCGAGAAATCCGTCGAAGATTCGGGAGTTGATGGTGGTGGCCGCCATCGGCAGTATGCCGCCACTGAAGCCCTTGGCCATGCACATGATGTCCGGCGCAATGCCTGCGTGATCCACCGCCCACATCTGGCCCGTCCTGCCGTAACCGGTAAACACTTCGTCGGCGATTAGAAACACATCGTGTTCGTCACAGAGTATTCTGGCCACCCGCAAGTATTCCGCGTCGTACATGCGCATGCCCGAAGCACCTTGCACCATCGGTTCCAGCACGAATGCCGCCAATCTGTCAGCGTTCTCGCTCAGTGTGCAACGCAGCGATTCGACAGCCGCGTCCAAGCCTTCCGACGGCGAGGGCACGTGATGGCAGCGCAAGACGACAGGTGAGAACGGCTTACGAAAGACGTCCACTCCGCCCAGCCCTGTGGAGCCCAGGGTTTCACCGTGGAACGCTCCGTCCAGAGCGACAAACTCAGTGCGTTGGGGCCGACCGTTTTGGTGCCAGTACTGGAGGGCCAGCTTGAGACCCACCTCGACCGCTGTCGAACCATCGTCACTATAAAAAACGTGCTCCAGCCCCTCCGGCGAGACCTTCACTAGCTCTTGAGCTAAGTACGCCGCGTGCTCGTGTGTCACCCCTGCCAGAGAGGTGTGGCAAAGCTTCTGCGACTGCTCTTGCAGTACCTTCACTAGACGCGGATGATTGTGGCCGAGCAGCGCGACCCACCAGGAGGAATTGCCGTCGATGTAACTCTTGCCATCCACATCGAAGAGCCGCGAGCCTGCCGCTCGCTCGATCACCAGCGGCTCCGTTTCCGCTCGATAGCGATCCATCGGCGTGTAGGGATGCCAAACGTAACGCTTGTCTAATCTAACGATTTCCGACCGATCCAATTCGATACCTCGTGGCTAACGCGAGCCGAGCTGACGTAGAGCCAACCCATGGCACCGACGGCAAAACGCGGCAAGCGACCGCGAAAACTCCGACTCAACGACGACGAATCAACGAGATCGGCGGGTCCACAGCGGGGGCGTCAAGGTTCACTGTGAAGCGGCGCTCGCGCATCCTGGCCCCGGCCGCCCCTGGGACCGTGAGGCGCAGCGTGTAGTCGCCATCGCTGAGCCCACGCAGACTGTAGGAGCCGTGGCGGCGGAGTGTGAGAGCCAAACGCTCCGTCTTGGGTCCCACGATCACCAGCTGAATGCCCGGGGGCGCTGGCGTGCCGGAATCCGCGGCCTTTGCCTCGACCGCTCCAGCACCTCCGATCGCGAACTCCAGCCGCGCTTCTCTTGCCTGCCCCGGTCCGTTGATGGTGCCAAAGGGGCGGTAGATGACGGGGGGGCTATCGAACCCGAGTTGCTGCTCAGCGTCAGACTGAGGAACGGCATCCGGGGACGCAACAAACACGCCGGCCTGGCCCTCCAAACTGCTGAGTCCCGGGCCCCAAAGCATGCTGCCATCCGAGCCGATGGGCATCGCCGTTACGCGATGTTGTCCCGCCGACAACGGCACGCCCGGAGTGTTGAGCTCCGTCAAGGAGACTGACTTTCCACGGCCTAGCGCCAGCCCAGCGAGTCCGTCGAGAAAAACCCGATAGTGATCTGCAGCGGGCCAGCCTCTCCTCGACACGGTGACCCGCCTCGTTCCGGCTTTGCCCGAAATCCCAGCAGAAACCTTCAAGACCGCTGGGGCGATGTTCGTGCTCGCCCCAAGCACGAGCGGGACCACACGAATTTGTGACGGCGGAGGGGGGTCTGAGGATGCCATGGCAGTCTGAGCCGGAGCATCCGCGCTCTGTGCCAGCTCCGGACCGCCCGCATCCCGCGCCTTCAGGCTCGTGGGCGCCGAACTTTTCGGCGTACCGGGCGGCGAGCAGCTTCCGGCGAGGGGGACACCAATGAGGGCTAGAAAAGCAAGCGCATTCCGTGGACTCATCCTCATGGGCCGAGCCTAGCAACAAATCTCCTGGGCGACGCGGCTCAGGTCGCCCGACGACCCAATCTATTGGCTAACAGCAACGGTGGAGGCGACAGGCTCGATCTGCTACTCCCAACCGGCATGAGCTACGTCGTACTCGCCCGCAAATGGCGCCCCATGGGCTTCGAGGATTTGGTCGGACAGAAGCACGTCGCCAAGACCCTTGCCGGGGCCATCGCCAACGATCGCGTCGCCCACGCTTTTCTATTCACGGGAGTGCGCGGTGTCGGCAAGACCACGAGCGCGCGCATACTTGCGAAGGCTCTGAACTGCACAGGAGATTTGCAGAAGCCCTCAGGCACAGACGACCCGGGTCCCACTGCCACGCCGTGCCTCAAGTGTCCGGCCTGTGTCGAGATCGGCGCCGGCACGGACGTGGACGTTCGAGAAATCGACGGAGCCAGCTACAACGGCGTCGACGAAGTTCGCAAGCTGCAAGACTCCCTGCCCTACCAGCCGACTCGCGACCGCTTCAAGATTTACATCGTCGACGAAGTCCACATGCTCTCGAATAATGCGTGGAACGCGTTCCTCAAGACGCTGGAAGAACCGCCCCCCCACGTAAAATTCATCTTCGCCACCACCGAAGCGAACAAGATCCCCGTCACGATTCTTTCGAGAGTTCAGCGCTTCGACTTTCGGTTGATCAAGAGCCAAGCGATTGCCGATCGTCTGAGCTACGTCATGAAGGAAGAGGGCATCGAGATCGCCCCCGCAGCCCTGCGCATTATCGCTCGCGAAGCCGCGGGGTCCATGAGAGACGCGATGAGTCTGTTGGACCAAGTGGTCGCCTGGAACACCGAAGATCTCACCGAAGACGCGGTGTCCATGGTGTTGGGCGTAGCCGGACGCCAGGTGCTCTACGATATTGTCGGGGCCATGCTCACTCACAACGCAGAACCAACGCTGCAGACGCTCAACGACTTGGCGAATCAGGGTTTCGGAATGCCGCAAGTAGCGCGAGACTTGCTCTCGCTCCTGCGCGATTTGGTAATGGTCAAGGTCTGCGAAAAGCCAGACGAATTGCTCGACTTGCCGGACGAGGAACGCGCCGATGTAGCGCGAATCGCAGGCGACCACGAACTGGACGACTTGATTCGCGTGCATCAGGCCTTCTCTAAAGGTTTTGACGACGTCGGGCGCAGCCAGCACCCCCGCGCAGCGCTGGAGATGCTCTTGGTGCGCCTATCGACGCGCCCACCACTAATCCCCATCGATCAGCTCATTCGACGGCTCGGCCAGCTCGAAAAACGCCTCGGTGGCGGCGGCCCGCCGCGATCAAGAGGAGGGCCCAGCGGAAACCCTAGCTTAGGGGGCCCTCCTTCGGATGGCTCCCGGGAAACGAGCGGCCGGCAGTTGCGCGACGCGACGAGCAACGATACTGCCATACATTCGGTCTCCGCCGAGAAATCGCGCGCCGGCACCGCAATACGCGACGCCCCCGCTGCCAAGGAAAGCGACACCACAAACAGCGCCGCGAGTCCCCCAGCGCCCAGGCTTGGCTCCCTAGACGACGCGCACCGAGACCCGCCAACCTACATCACACCGAGCCGGCCTCGCCAGCCCCGACCCTCGGAGCCCCCCCCGTTCCCTGGAGTGCCAGCCGAAGAGAAGCTGCGAGTTGCCGCCACCTCGACCCCGCGCGCGCCTAAAGCAGCACCAAAACCCCACGTCCGGTCAGCCGAAGACGCGGCGATGGATGCCAAGTGGCGGGGCATCCTGCAAGATCTTGGCGAACAACACCCCGAGCTGGCAGCGTTCTATCAACACGCGGTCATTCGAAGACTCGATGGGGAGCAAATCAACATCGCGTACGACGCGAGCAATGTACTGGCTGAAGAAGCCGCAATGCCCGAAGCCATTCGGGCACTCGCCGAAACGGCCGCCGCACACTTGGACGGCACCCCAAAGATCACCGTCGAACTGGATGTCCAGGGCAGTGAGGGGGACGGCACCCTGGCCGCTCAACACTCTCGTGCGCAAAAGAAACGTATGGCAGACGCCATCGCCAAAGCCAAAACTCACCCGCTGGTCACCCAAGCGGGGGAGATCCTGAACGCGACGGTAAAGAGTGTGCGGCTAGCCGACGACGGCTAGCTCTGAGCCGCGCTGAGGTCGGCGGGCCTGTTCCAGTCCGGGACTCCCTGGCGGCCCCTCCGGAAAGCTCCACGAACGGCCTCGCAACGGCATCCGACGAGCAAAAACCCGTAATTCTTTCGCCGACCAGCGACTGGGACTTGCACCCGGGGGCGACCAATCCGTACTCTGCGATGCTATGTCGAAGGGATCCAAGTCCGCCCAGAACAACCCACTGTTGCAGCAAGCAACCCAGATGCAGGCTCAGATGGACTCAGTCCGCGAAGAGCTCAAGAAACGCGAAGTCACCGCAACCGGAGTGGACGACAAGGTGAGCGTGACTGTGACTTGCGAGGGCCGCGTACGAAACATCCACGTCGCCGAAGACTTTCTCACTGTGGAAGATCTCGAGATGAGTCTCGACGCGATCACAGCGACGGTCAACGCCGCTTTAGAGCTGGCTGACCGAACTGCCGAAGAAGAGTTGAGCCAGGTGTCCGGCGGACTCAAAATCCCGGGAATCACAGGATAGCCTGATGGCACTGCTTCCGGATTCGCTCCGGCACGTTATTTCACTGCTGGCGAAACTGCCCGGGGTCGGAGAGAAAACGGCACAACGCTATGCCCTCTTCTTGATCGCTCAAGGCGGAGAACTGTGTTCCGCCCTCGGCAGCGAACTCAGCGCACTGCCCTCCAACATTCAGCCCTGCACCGTTTGCAAAGGGATCGCCGAGGTCGATGCGGACGGCGAAGCCATCTGTGACATCTGTCGCGATCCGAAGCGCGACCCCAAACTGATTTGCATCGTTGCCCGAGTGCAAGACATGATCGCTGTCGAACGAAGCGGTGCGATGCGCGGTCGCTACATCGTGCTCGGCAAATTGCTTTCGCCCCTGGATGGCATCGGGCCCGCTCAGCTGCCCATCGATACTCTGATCGCCCGCATCACTGAAGAAAGCATTCGGGAAGTCATCGTCGCAACTCCCCCCAGCGTAGATGGCGAGGCAACAGCTCTGTTCTTAGCCCGAGAGCTGGAGCCCCTAAGCGTTACGGTGTCTCGAATAGCGAGCGGCGTGCCCCACGGAGGCGACCTAGAGTTCGCGGACCAAATAACGCTGGGCCGTGCCTTGGACGGACGTCGGGACTTCGGGCGATGAACGTCTTGGCAATAAAAAGGTTGGATCTTGTCCGACGCCTGAGACGCTCGGAGACCGACCACAAATCCCTCGAGGAATGTACATGAGCAAGATCGCAATCGCTACGGACCGGGCACCGTCCGCCATCGGGCCCTATTCTCAAGCCATCTCTACTGGCAGTATGATGTTTCTGTCGGGACAAATCCCCATCGATCCTGCCTCTGGAGCTCTGGTGAGTTCGGACGTAAGCGCCCAAACGGAACAGGTGATGAAGAACCTCGCAGCCGTCCTGGAAGCCGGCGGACTGAGCTTTAAAAACGTCGTAAAAACCACAATCTACCTCACCGACTTGAACGACTTTCAGGCGGTCAATACAGTGTACGGAAGCTTTTTTCAGCCCCCCCCTCCAGCGCGCGCAACCGTTGAAGTTTCGGCCTTACCCAAAGGCTCCCGCGTGGAAATCGACGCGGTTGCTTGCTCCTAAGTCGCACTAAGAAACGCTCCTAGATACCGCAGCATCCCCCAACCCCAAAGACCACGCACAGCGTAAAGTCCAAAGACCCAAGATGGCGAAAAGCAAAACCAAATCTTTCGAATCCTCACAGCTCAAAGCGGACGCCGCCGGTGCAGTGACTGCGCTCGACTCCGCCGGAGCCGACGCGACAGCCCTCGTTCAGGCCTGGGTGGATACCGGGAACGCCGCCGCCGTTCAAGCGGCATCCTTGTTGGACGCAGGCCCTTGCCGAAAGGCGGGGCGTCGTGGACTCAACGTTCTTAAATCTCGGGGGATCTCCATTCCCAATCGCGAGCGAGCGCCAGCGGAACGAAAGGCGAGCCACTCCGTTGAGGCCTGGATGGTCCCTCCCGACCCGTCCGGCTCGCAACTTCTGATCTTTGGCTCCGGGACAAAGGATTCGAAGCAGGACGTTTGCTTCGTGTACCTCAATCCTAAGGTCGGGCTCAATCGAGTCGAACGCGCGCAGTTGAGCCGTTCACAGCTGAAGAAGAGCCTCGTGAAGGTGCTCTCCAGTAATTACGAACCCGTCAGCATCCCTGTACCCTGGGCTCGCCAACGTGTCGCCGAGGCTATCGCGAAACATCGCGAAGGCGCCAACCCGCTCCCGATGGGCCTGGGGACCAATCAAGATCTGCTAGAGCCGGTGCCAGAGTCCGCCCCCAGCCATCCCTTCGACGAGGAGGGATTCGCGCTGTCCGACGAAGATGCCGCCGATTTGACTCAGGGCTCGGCAGACCTCCACCGTTTTCCGGAATTTCGCGGCTGGCTTCCCCCGCCAGCCGCTGCGCAAGAAATGCTGGTCAACGTCGGCGAGGCCGCCAAAAACGAAACCGAGACTCCGAGCCCCGAAGAAGTGCAGGAGCGTCTCAAGGCAGAGATCAATGCTGCGACAGACCGCTACTTTACGCCCGTGCTCCGAGCCGAAGTGCTGCTTCGGATGAAGGACGCGGGCTGGTGCGTTTTCAGCCGTGAGGGCGAACAGGAAGCGCTCCGGATATCTGCCACGATGACCGCCATCGAAAAGTGCGGCCTCATCACGGATCCGCCGAGTGAAATTCCTTTCCTCCGGGTGTTCTTCGAAAAGGCGCTCAGCTTAATGGCCAGTGGTGCCGGCGGCAGGGTTCAGCCACCGCCCCAACCCACTGCATAAACGTAGCCGCGGGCGCGCGCTTTTAGGACTGAAGCGACGCGCGGAACGCGGCTAGCAACTGGCGATACACCGGACCCGGTTTGCCGGACCCCACTCTCGCGCCATCCAGCGTCACGATGGCGAGCATTTCTCGAATGCTCGAAGTGATGAATATTTCGTCACAGGTACGCAATTCGTCGAGACTCGGAGCGCGCATCTCCACCGGCAAGCCCAGGATTTCGCACTGCTCCAACACTCGCTGGCGGGTGATGCCTCGTAGGATGCCAGTTCGCAATTCCGGTGTAATGAGACGACCGTCGCGTACCCCGAAGACGTTGGAACTGGCGCCTTCGACGACCGAGCCGTTGCCATCCACGATCAGCGCTTCCAGGGCTCCAGCTTCTTTCGCCTGTTTCATTGCCAGTACGCTGAGCAGGTAATTACCAAGCTTCGCTCCGCCGACGCCGGCTACTTCAGCTGGGCGCTGCGACTTGAAGGTCACAGCTGTGATGCCGTCCTGGTAGTAGGCCGCGGGCGGCGCGACCAACGGGCTGACGATGATGACTCTCTCGGGACTCTCGGCCAAATTGGGGTCTAAACCCATGGCGCCGCCTCCGCGAGTAATAACGACCCGGACGTATGATTCATCATTGGCAGCCTCAGCGAGCAAATGGCGCACCTCGTCCGCCAAACGGGCGATCGGGATCGGTACGCTGATGAATACCTTGTCCGCGCTCGACTCGAGACGCTCCAAATGTTCGGTCAGAGCGAATAGCTCACCGCCATAGGTGCGAATCGTCTCGAAGACCGAGTCGCCGTACAGGAAGCCGCGGTCGAATACGCTAATTGTTGCGGTATCCGGCGAGCGGATCTCGCCTCCAATCATGACTAGAGTTCCCATAACGCCAGCGCTCTTCCTAGCCCCTGCTGATCCCAAGCTCAAGTGAACTGCTCGTACTATCGCACAATCGCAGTCTGCGGAGTGAGCTTCCCCCCGCGAAGTGGACAGTTGGATTATGCTGCTTCGCAGTCTAGAGCGGAAGCGATTTCGAACTCGATTGGGCTGGAGTAGCCGATCGTAGAGTGAAGCCGATCGCGGTTGTAGAAATTATCGATGTAGTC
>JABSRN010000149.1 GCA_013214025.1 Polyangiaceae bacterium | reverse complement strand
CGCGTCCCCACTTTCCTTAATAGCGTTCTGAGCCATCAGCGTTCTCCGTTAGTCCGAGGACTAAATGGTGCCTGTACGGCTTTCGATGTAATACCAAAACAGGACCACAACGGCCTGAAGGCCAAAGGCGAGTCCGAGTCGGAAAAATTCTTGCCACATATCTGTCTCCTAATTCTCGGGTCAGTGCCCTAGCGGAAATACACAAGCCACGTCTGAACCGCGCAGGCGGTAATGAGGTAGCCGATGATTGCCACCTCAAACACAATCAGAGCTCGGACTTTTTTTCTTTCGCTTTCCATGATTCATACCTTCTGACTTCGAGTTGGTGCGCGAACTGTCGCCCACACGCACTTCCGCCCTCGCCCCTGGGGGTGCTTCAATGATTCGAGCTCTCTTTTGAGAACTCCGAACGTGGGAACTGATGTCCATCGGACATCAGTTCCCACGTTGCTGGCTACGGTGGCCCGCCGAGCTAGATACCCGCTCGGGCCACGACTGCAGGAACAGCTTTCTCCGCAACCTTCGTCGCCGGAGGCTCCGCAGAGACCGCAGTGAGTCCCTTTTCGCGTTGCCCCTCTTTCTGAAAGGCGTTCCGGTTCACGCAGTGGAGATACGGAATGGCTACGACAGGTGTGAGATAGGGGTAGTTCATGACCATCCAACCCCAGACGGGATAGGGCGTTCCGAGGGTGTTCGCGTTGCCGCCCAGGGTGTGGTGGCAAAGGTAGTGGAACCACTGGAAGGCGAAAATCCACGAGAAGATAATAGTAAACTGGAGGCCCCAGCTCTTCATTCGGTAGAGGCCGTAGTTCGCCACCGTGTAGATGGGGAACAGCATGAAACCGGTGATGATGTTCCATGTGGTTTCATAGTGGTCGGCGACGCCCTCCCAGGTCTCCGTGTTGTAACCGTCCAGCCAGTAGCGGTAGTCGATCACGGTACCGTAGACCTCCACGAGTGGCTTGAAGAACTGATTGTTCGGCGCGAAGTTGAATGCGTGAGCTGAGAACAAGTTCAAGAAACCGTTGGACATGCCCCAGACCGCCAACGCGGTCAGAACGATCGGGCGCTTCGTTCGACCGGCAGCGATCTCTTTTCGTTCCAGGTGCAGACCGTAGAAGATCATGAGGACCCCGACAGGCACGAATACGGTAGCCGCTGACAGCGACGCCCCGATGAGCAGCAGCGCGTCGATTTTCTTCGTCTGATTCTTTGTAGTCATCAGTTCCTCGCGAAATGCTGGGAGAAGAGATTATAGTAATAGAAAGCAATGGGCACCGCGAAGTAGACGCCCATCAGGAGCAAGCCGCGGAGACGCCGTTTGGCCGATTCCTCGCTCTCGCCACTCTTGTTGTCGGTAGTCAGGTCAGACATATCAGGCTCCCATCCTTGAAGTGATCCCGTCTTGGACCCAAGCTGTGACTTGCTCAACAGAGTTGGGCTCGAAAGCGCTCAACATCTTGTCGTAAGCACCGGCGTAGTAAGCGACGACCAACATCCAGATGATGCCGCCTGCCATAACGACTAGAGCGACGTACGTCGCTCCCATCGCAAAAGTCTCAATCGCGCGGTAGACGATGCCTTCGGGCATGACGCGATCGTCATCCGACTCGTATTCCTCCAGATTGGAGCACATGTGATACGCGCCGAAGAGCAGCACAATCCAAACGAACACCGAGAATAACAGGTCCATGTTTGCCTCTTTTTGAATCAAGCGAAGGGTCGCCTGCCCCCATCTCTGTGATGGCTGCGAGGCGATGCCGGATGCGTTTCCGGCTCCCCGAAACTCCCACGCAGACGCAATTTAGTCAACTAGATTTACTAACTCACGAGTAGATTTATTTCCGGTACCGCGGAACGCCAACCTTCCTGCGTCGATAACGGGCGGAAAACGCCTTAGCTAGAGCGGGCAACGGCATGTCAAATACTCGCGGACTTGCCCTTCCAATATGGAGCGCGCAACTTCCGTTTCATCAACTTGCCATTGGGGTCTCTAGGCAAACTGTCAGCAAAATCAATAGCGCGCGGCACTTTGAACTTCGCGATCCGCGACGCGCAGTGCTCCTTCAAGCTGAGCTCCGCGTTCGCGGGCGTAGGGCGACCGGTCACCCACTCTACCACCGCCATTACGGATTCCCCCCAATCGTCATCGGGAATTCCAAACACCGCCGCGTCGGCGATGTCCGGATGTTCCAGCAGCGCCCCTTCCACCTCAGCGGGATAGATATTCACGCCACCGGAAATAATCATATCGATCTTGCGGTCGCACAGAAACAAGTACCCTTGCTCATTGAGGTAGCCGATATCCCCGACGGTAAAGAAGCCGCCTCGGCGATTATCGCGAGTTTTTTTCTCATCCCCCCGATACGTAAACGCACCGAGTAGCTTCATATACACAGTGCCGGGCTCCCCAGGAGGGAGCAATGCGCCGTCGGCGTCGTGAATTTGTATCTCGGCGCCCTTCCAGGGACGTCCAACAGTGCCGGGATATTCTAGCCATTCCTCGGGGCTAACGAGGGTCCCCCCACCCTCCGACGCACCATAATATTCGTAGATTACAGGCCCCCACCATTCGAGCATTTTTCGCTTTGTATCGACGGGGCAAGGAGCCGCCGCGTGCAATACGTTGCGGAGGGAGGACACGTCGTAACGGGCACGCACGGTCTCTGGTAAGCATAACAATCGATGAAATTGTGTCGGCACCATGTGCGTGTGGGTCACTCGATGCGCCTCGATGAGCTCTAGCGCTCGCTCGGCATCCCACTTGTTCATCAACACCAACGTGTGCTCAAAACATAGCGAATACCATGAGTACGCCAGCGGAGCCGTATGATAGAGCGGCGACGTGCACAAATGCACGCCATCGCCTCCGGGCATGACATCGAACATGGATAGCTGGCGCGCCATGTAGCCCGCGGTCTTGTCAGCGTCACCCGGCAGTAGCTCGCGCTCAATTCCCTTCGGGCGCCCCGTCGTGCCTGAGGTGTAAACCATTAACGCGCCCGGGCGACGAGTTGCTGGTAGCTCAGCGCCTTGCCCCGCCTTGAGGGCATCAAAGGATGCAAATCCGTTGATGCCTCCAACCGAAAAGCGGTGTGCTGTGTTCGCCTGTTGTGCCGCCGGCGCTGCGCGAGCGCCATATTTCTCGTGAGAAATGAACACCGCCGCGGCTGAATCAGCGAGAATATGTGCTATTTCGCCTTCGCTCAAGGCATTATTTAGTGGAGCTAGGAACAAACCGATCTGCATCGTCGCGACTAACAGTTCGACTGTCGCGCGACCGTTGGGCAACATGAACGCGACAGTTTGTCCTGGCTCGATACCCAGATCTTGAAAGGCTCGCGCCAGTTGATTTCCGGACGCTAGGAGTTCTCCCGCACTGATCAACGATCCGTCGACGTCTACTAGAGCGGTTCGTCGCGGCCGTTTCTGAGCGGACTGCCAGAACGCGTCAACACGCATCGTTGGCCACCGGAAGGGATACCTTCTTTTTCGCACGGGGTCGCGAGGTAGCCGACGCCGGTCCTACGTCTTCCGTATAGAATTGCTTGCACCAGCGTCGCCAACGACTGATGGGACCATCACCGCGAACCAACAACGGGTTCTCAGCATACTTCTTGTGTTCCCAGACTGGGATATCAGACTGGATCTCCTCAGATACCCGCTCGAGTAGCGCTTTTCCGAAAGCAGCCGTTGCCTTCTCGCTGGGCAATTTAGGGGGCACAGCCACGATCGAAAGCTCGGAATACAGCGCGTCAATCGGCGTGCGGCAAATGATGACCCTGCCTGTCAACTGACCAACAAAATCGCTACTCGAAATCCCCATGCCCCAAAGCTGCCGCTTGATGCCTCGTAGGTGCTGATAGTGGGGGCTGTCTTTCCTGGTAGCAGTTTCGATGTAGAAGGTGGTTTCGATGCCTTCAGCTCGCACCAAGTCCGGCATGACCGTGTCGTGAACATACTTGAAATGGGGAATGTCGACGCCGTTCTCCCCCACATCTTGGATATGCACTTTCACTTTGAATGCGTTGCGCCCGTAGACACTCCAACTACCATCAAGATCTGGCAATTCGGGGCGCCAGCTCGGAGGCAAATTCTGAGCTTGATAAAATACGATGACCAAGTTGGCCCAGACGATCACGGGATAGGAGTGCTGTCGGGCATTTGATGGGATCTCTTTCGAGTACGGCACGTCGACGCAGCGCCCCTCACCATCGTATTTCCAGCCGTGAAATGGACAACGCAAACAGCCGTCCTCAAGCTTACCGCCATGTCCCAGATGCGCCCCCTGGTGTGCACAATGCGCATCCATGACCTTGATCGCCCCGTCCGCGCCGCGAAAGGCGACAAGCTCCCTGCCGAAATATTCCAACGACTTGAGCTCGCCTTCCGCGAGCTCGGACGCTTCAAGAATCGCGAACCACCCCTCGGGATAAGGGGAGAATGGGTACCTGTATTCATCGGTCATGGGCTGTTCTCCAATAAGCGTCGACAACGACAGCTGGCCGGTATCGGGCTGTGAAACTGCAAATACGCGCCACAAATATGCTCGCATCTCAGGCGCATTGACAATCTACCTACCAGTCGGTAGATTGTCAATGCGCGGATTCATATAGCAGCGAAAGGACCGTCATGCTCGATACGATGATCTCGGGAGGTACCGTCATTGACGGCACCGGAGCCCCTAGCTTCCAAGCGGACGTGGGCATTGTCGACGGCAAAATCGTCTGCATCGGTAAATCTACCGAGCGCGCGAAGAGAACCATCGATGCCACCGACAGGATCGTGTGTCCGGGCTTTATCGACATCCACACTCACTACGACGCCCAGCTTTGTTGGGATCGCTTTCTCAGCCCCTCACCGCTTCACGGCGTCACCACCGTGATCGGAGGGAATTGTGGATTCAGCTTGGCTCCCCTTGAGCCCACCGAGAAAGACTACTTATTAGAGATGCTTGCCCGTGTGGAGGGGATCCCCGTCGAAGCACTGCGCGCCGGCGTGCCCGCCGACTGGCGCAGTTTCGAGGAATTTCTCGACCGTGCCCATGGTCTTGCGGTGAATGCTGGCTTCCTCGTTGGGCACTGTGCGCTCCGGCGTTGCGTAATGGGAGACCGCGCAAATTCTGAAGCTGCCACCGACGCCGATATGACGGCCATGCTGACATTGCTATCACGCTGTCTTCAAGAAGGAGCCCTGGGGTTCTCGTCTACCACGTCGCCAACCCACATCGACGGCGATTATCAGCCCGTTCCGTCGCGGCGCGCCGGTCGAGATGAGATCCTCCAACTCGCCCGAAGCCTCAAAGACCATCCCGGCACCATGCTGGAGTTCATTCCGTCCATCGGCCGCTTCACCGAAGAAGACCAAGAGCTGATGATCCAGATGACAGTGCAGTCCGAGCGGACACTGAACTGGAACGTTCTCGTATCGAGCGCCGAGTGTCCCCAGGCATATCAAGCCCAGCTCGACCTATCGGACCGGGCTGCAGCCCGCGGAGGTCGAATTCTCGCTCTCACATTGCCGCAGGTCATGAACATGCGCCTCAATCTCAGGAGCGGATTCGTGCTGGATTCCATATCCGAGTGGAAAAACATCTTTCGGCTACCCGTGAAGGAGCGTTGTCGCGCACTGTCAGAGCCAGCCATCAGAGATGGCCTCGCCAAAGCAACCCGTACAAACAAGATGTTCGGGGCGCTGTTTCGCTGGGAAAATATGACAGTTTCGGAAACGGTCCACCCAGAGAACAAGCGTTTCGAAGGCAGACAGATCGGAGAGATCGCCATCGAGCTCAACCGTGAACCCTTCGACACCTTGTTAGATCTCGCCATATCCGAAGAGCTAGAAACGTCATTCAGCCCCCTCATCCCTGGCAACGATGACGACAATTGGCGGCTACGTGGTGAACTCTGGAGAGACCCTCGTACCCTGATCGGAGCATCGGACGCCGGAGCGCATCTCGATATGATCGATACCTTCGCCTACACCACCACAACCCTTGAGGTCGGGGTGCGGCAACGCCAGCTCATCTCCCTCGAGGAAGCCATCTGCCAGCTCACAGCAGCCCCCGCCCGAGCGGTGGGTCTCATAGAGCGCGGGACACTCACTGAAGGCTTTCACGCGGACGTAGTGGTGTTCGACCCCGATACCATCGCCGTGGGCCCGCTTGCGACTCGCCGGGATCTGCCCGACCAACAGCGCCGGCTGTTCGCCGGAGCTATCGGCATCGATTCGGTACTCGTAAACGGTGTCGAAATCGTCCAGCGCAACGAATTTACCGGCGCTCTTCCTGGCATCGCCTTGCGCTCTGGCCGCGACACGACGAACACGACGAACACGACGAACTAGTCCTCCGACTCGCTTCAAAGTCGTCTGCCCAATATCCGAAAACCCTTCCCCAACCCTCTGTACATGAGCACACTACTCCCATGCCGAAGACCATCGAGTTCAACCCGCTTTCCAACGAACACACCACCAACCCCTACCCGCTTTATGACGAGCTGCGCGATCACGCTCCGATCATAGTCGACAGCTTGATGGGCTTCTACATGGTGTCCCGCTACGATGACGTGAGAGAAGTCATCAAGAACACGAAGGTGTTTTCCTCCCGAGCCATGGGGCCAGAATTGATCGCGTCCACGCTCCCTGGCATCAGCGAAGACCCGCGATTCTTAACCCAGAATATCGTGGGCTGCGACCCGCCAGAACACACGCGCCTCCGACGCCTCGTCAGCGCGGTGTTCACATCACGCCGAATCGCAAAATTCGAAGAGGAGGTTCGTGTCGTGACAAATCAGCTACTGGACGAGGCCGAGACGAGCGGGCGCTTCGACTTCATTGAAGACCTAGCCGGCCCTCTACCGGTCGTCGTGATCTCAAAGATGTTGGGCCTCGACCCCGACCGATGGCGAGATCTAAAACGCTGGAGTGACGACGTCATCGAAGGAACCGCCGGGGATCCTTTCAATATGGACGTGGATCGAATTCAGGCGTCCATGCAAGCACAGTTCAACTATTTCCGAAGCGTAATCGACGAGCGCCAGGCAGAAGCCAAAGACGACTTGATCTCCGAACTTCTCCGCGCCCACTCCGAAGACGACAAACTCACCCTCGACGAGGTGCAGGCCTTCGCCACGTTACTGCTCATTGCTGGTAACGAGACAACTACCAATATGATGGGCAACGCCATGCTCAGCTTGCTACGCCATCCCGACCAGCTAGATGCTCTCCGCAACGATCCGAGCCTGATCCCTGCTGCTATGGAAGAAGCTTTACGCTACGATACGCCGTTCAAGTCGGTGATGCGCCTGACCCTCGAAGACACCACCCTCGGTGGGGTCTCGATCGCCGAGGGTTCCATCGTGATGCTGCTTCTCGGCTCGGCCAACCGAGATCCTCGACACTTCCCCGAGCCCGACATCTTCGATATTCGTCGGGGCAGCAAAGAGCATTTCGCCTTCGGCTATGGTCTGCATTATTGCATCGGCGCGAACCTCGCCCGCCTCGAGACGCGCGTCGCCTTCGAATGTCTGCTGGAGCGCTTCGGAGCGATTCGTCAGGCTTCGAAGGAGCTCACATACAAGCCGTCGCTGGTTCTGCGCGCTCTGGAAGCGCTGCCCCTCGAGTGCCGCTAGCCCAGCGGGGAACTCGAACAGTGCCGGAAGAGCGGGGTCACCCTCCCTTCGTTTTTTGTCTCGCTGACGGCGCATGGCGACTTGCCGCTTGAGTACCCAACGCGCAAGCAAGACTCACTTCTCTTCGGCACGTCGGCAAAACGCACAACCGATTTGGTAGCGCGGGGCCCATTCGTCGTCATCGTTGACGTTTTCCTGTACCGACTTGGGAAGGAGTCCATCCACCCAGGGGTCGCATCGCCTGACCTCCAACTTACTGTTACACTCTTCGGTCTCGTCAAGCTTGAATTAGGTCCAAAACTGGTGGCCTAACTCAAGCGGGAAGGCACTCGCCAACAGGATCCCGCCGGCACTCACGTCGATGACCGGGACCTTGATTTTACCTGCGGCGCCAACAGCGCCTCCAATACGTACCTGCACAAGCTCGGCGTCCACGACGATACGGAGATGCTCCCGTTCCTGAAACCGTCCCCATCCGCTAGCCACCTTCATAACGATCCCGTCCTCGGTGACCTCGGTGAGCTCCACGTCTCCCTGCTCACTGTTGTTGAATCCAATACCATCACACTGCGACCGACGCGATCCCTTCGCGACGGCAGAGCTCGGCTGCGCCTTGCTCACCTCGCAATCCTTCGAGTGAAGTGGTGAAGTGGACCCCACATTTCGGACCACGGGTTAAGGTGGAGCCTGCTCAAACACAGGAGCAGGACAATGACGAAAAAGGTACGGGCGAAACACAGTTCAGCATTTAAGGCGAAGGTCGCTTTGGCAGCTGTCCAGGAGCAACACACGGTCGCGGAACTCGCGCGACGTTTCAAAGTGCATCCGAATCAAATCTACAAGTGGAAGCAGCAGTTCTTGGACAACGCCGAACGAGTATTCGAGAGCGAAGGCCGAGTCGCGGCGGATACCGGCGACCGAGAATCGGAGCTTTTGCAGAAGATCGGTGAGCTGACGGTTGAACGCGATTTTTTATCCAAAGGGCTCGGGCGCGGCCGTTGAAGGAAAAACGCGAAATGATCGACCGCAAGAACGAACTGTCGGTTCGCCGTCAGTGCGACTTGCTCAAGATTTGTCGTTCGGGCGTCTACTACGAAGCTGAGCCGACGAGCACGGAGCAACTCCAAACTTGCCGGGTTCAGCTACGGGTTGCTGGTCTCGTTTCTGTTGGCTGAGCGTAAGGCTCGCCTCGAGTTCTCCTGATCGCGACTCCGTGAGCTCAGCGGATTCAGCACGTGGATTTTCGTTTCCTTCGTGGTCGGTTTCGCGCTGGTCTCCAGCGGGGACGTCGTAACCAGCAAGCTGCTGCCCGGGGCCTCGCTCGGCATCTACCAGATGGCACCCCAACTCGCCACGATGGCCGCAATGGAGCTCGCTCGGGTAATCGCGGCAGTCACCTTTCCGGCGTTCAGTCTGCTGCAGACAGATCTTCCGCGACTACAGGCCGCCTTCTTGAAGTCATTCTTCTTCGCCTGCGTCGTCTCTCTGGCTGAGACCAGTGCGGTGATCGTTCCAGCCCACGACGTGGTCGCCATTTTCCAGCCGCCGGAGTGGGCTGACGCAGCGCCGGCAATGCAATTCCTTGCGATCTGGGGCGCGTGCCGAGGGCTCGGTTCGAGTCACGGGGCGCTTTTCCACGCGGGCAATCGCCCGGGTCTAGCTGCACTGTTCCCGTTTCTAATGCTGTTGATGCTCGGGGCGTTCGCCGTTCCGGTAACCCACAGCTACGGATTGGTCGGCGTGTCGGCACTGCTGGCAACCATCGGCACGATCGTCCAGTTGCTGCGCTACCCGTTGATGCCCCGAGTGCTCAATATCAAGAGCTTCCCGAGCTGCATGCGCAGTGAGCCTCCCCCAGTTTCGTGGACACCCAAATCGGCCCCGTGTGGGCTATGGAGAATGTCATGGGGCGAAAAAGAAGAAAGTTCACGGATGAATTCAAGCCGAGCGCAGTCGAGCTGACGGAGCGGGCAGAGCCAGCGTCGGCCAAATTGCGACGGAGTTGGACATTGGGGAGTCGGTGCTCCGGCGCTGGATCGCCAAGTTCAGCAACGGCACTCAAGGCGTCAGTGGGCCGCTCAGTTCGGACGAGAGAGCCGAGAGAGCCGAGAGAGCCGAGAGAGTCGCGTTACGCAAACGACTTCGCGAGGTCGAGCTGACGGCGAGAATTGCAAATGCGTTTGCGTGGGGGCGGGGCACATACGGCAGCCCTCCCGTTCATGTGGAGCTGCAAAACTCGGGAGAGCACGTGGGAGCCAAACGGGTGGCACGCCTGATGGTGCAAAGTGGCCTGCGCGCTGCTGAGACACGGAATTTCCGCAAAACGACGGACTCCGACCACCGGATAGCCAGTTGCTGACTGAACCTGGCTTACGAGGACAGTAAGTCCAAGGCCCCTCCGCCGATCCGTAACAGACTGCTACTCCCTACCGTACCACCCCCGGCCCTTCACGTGCCCGCGGTCCCGGCAGATTTGAATCGCTGACGCTGTGAGTTTGGCTTTTCAACCGTCCGGACACAGGCACAAACAAACGGCTCTCCCTCAAGAGCGAAAGTGCCGTTCTCGGCATCTGCTCAGGCGTCAGTCAGTTCTGCGGAACAGCGCGAGAGTGCCGAGTCGCGATAGCTCCTCGTATTCACCGCGTTTCAGGGCGGCTCGGTGTCGCCGGCGCTTGCCCTTCTTCAGTTTGGCCTCGTCAACCAACAGATACTCAAGGGCTTCGCCGTTGGGGTACAGATACACGTGTCTGCGATTCGAGACGTGGGGGCCCAATCGATCGGTGGTGCCGACGCTGGCATGGTAGGGGATTTGGGCAGCACTCTCCTCCACCCACTGGTAGCGCTTCTGTTCGGCTGGGCTCAGCTCGCGGTTTACTCGCGTGAAACCTCCTCGGAAACTCTTGTTCTCCAGGATGCCGCCGAACTTCCAGCTCATCAGCAGTGCGCAGACCAAACTGGCAACCACTGCCGCGCGGGTGAGATCGGGCCCTCTCAGATTGAAGCGTGCGGCGAGGGAGCCCTCCCGGAGTCGTGCCAATGCGTTGGGGGTCAACGCGAAGGCGATGGGAAACAGGATGCAGCTGTATTGAAAATGCGCTGTGAATACCGGCGTTCGGCTCGCCAACAGACAGAACAACAGTCCGTACACCAGCATCACGCGACCGCGCAGGGCGAGCAGCGGAAGGAATAACAGCGGCGCGAAGATGACCAGCAGAAATAGCTGTTTCTTCTCCGACAGCGCGCTTTCGATCACGAAGCTGGGGTTGGTGAGCAAGGAGACGAGCAGACCGCCCAGCCCGGCGCCCTTGGGAATCAAGTCCTTGTAGTAGTAGGCGAAAGAGTAGGACTCCTTACCGCTCATGAAGATGTCCGAGGACGTCATGAAGAAGGTTTTTACGGTTACCAGGTACACGGCGCTAACTAGGATGGTGACCCAGCCTTGGCGCGTACGAGCCGGCTCGCGGCAGAGCAAAGAGTAAATGCCGACAAATGCCATGAGCAAGGAGACGTCCTCGCGGCACAGCAGGAGCAGCGCCAGCATGAGGTAATAGGCGACAGTCTTGCCCTTCTCGAAAAAATACAGCAGCCAGACGACGAGTGGAGCTATCAACGTGAGCGAGTGGAAATCGTACATGTTGGCGCCATGCATGGCGGGGGTGAGCACCCAACATGCGGAAAGCGCGATCGCCATCCAACGGCTACCCGAGCGAAAAAACGTCAACAGATAAACGGGCACAGCCCCCGAGCCCAGCCACACCGCCTGGAGCACGAGCAGGAACTCGGCGCGCGGGTACAGCAAGTACAGCGGGGAGAGCATCACCAACAACGGATCGAAGTGGGCGGAGCCGTGGTACCCAGCCTTGATGAAGGAACAGCCCAGGAAGCGCCCATGGATCGACTGATAGAAGATGTTGTCGTAGAGCCCGAGATCCAACACGGAAGTCCGTAAGGCGCGGTGGTTGCCGATGGATAGTGTGGAAAATACCCAAGCGTAAGCCCCCCAGAGGCCGGCAACTAGGCTGCCCGCCAGCCCGCGGGAGAACCAGAGAGGAAGTTGCCGTTTGGGGGCTCTCGCGACGAAGTGATACGCGCTGGCGCCCACCGCTATCGCCGCCACCAATGCCCAAAGAGCGGTCTGCCGCGGGCTCTTGCTTTCGATGCCGGGCACCGTCAGCGCCGCGACAAAGGGCATGGCTAACACAAAGGCCATGCTTCGGTTGAGCCGAAGGGTGGTGGCGCGGAGCTCGAAAGCCCCAGTGCGGAATTTTTGAATGCCCGCCCGGGCGAGATACACGGTGAGCAGTAGGAGCGCGGCTCCGCCGACCCACAGCGCTTGGATGAGTCGGACCCTTTGTACCAACTGGTTGTCGGCCATGCCGTGTGCATACTTCGGGTTCAGTAACCACCAGCCACCGGCCCCCAGCGCGATGGAATAAATGACGGGCGCCACGAGTAGGACGATGGTGTCGGTGGCGAACGCTATCAGGCGCTCGAAGGCATCGAAGCCGCGGCGACATCGCCCGCGAGGTTTCGCTGTCGGGGTTATCGCTCCGGGTGCGGGGGCATAGATCGCTGGCGAATCGGTGTTAGCCGCTGTCCCAGGGGAGGGCTTGGAGGTCGCCGGGGCTTCTAGCTCGGAGGCCGCCGGAGTTTCAGAATTAGCCGCGACTTCCGGGGCCGCTTCCGCCGTCGCCGGTTCTTCGGACTCAGCCGCCGTTTCAGGAGGCCTGCCGGAATCGGTCATCCGCGCGGTTTCGAGTAGGACACCAGCCAGGGGTAAGCCGTCGTCAGTTCGAGGACGTCGAACTCTGACTCGAGCAACTCCTGGAAGGAGCGTTTGCCGAAATGGTTGAGATGCTCGATGTCGTTGCCCAGACGCTGGATGTTTTTTCCTCGCGCCAAGTTGGACAGCATGAACCACGGCTCATGGGGGACAGAGAAAATGGCGTGGCCCCCGGTGCGTTGGCGCAGTTGCGTGATAGCGCGCTGGGGCTGGTCGACGTGCTCCAACACCTCCGCGCAGATCACGAGATCAAACTGTCGGTCGAGAAAATCTAATTCGTAGATGTTTCCGACGTGGGCTTCGACTCGGGGGAACTTTTCCTTGAGCCGCACCACGTCGTCCGGATTCAGTTCGACGCCGCAAAAATCGATGTCGGGAAAATGCTCTGACAGATAGCCAGATATGAAGCCCTCACCGACGCCAACTTCGAGCACCGTCTTGATGGGGCTCGCTGCTACGAGGAAGGAATGCAGCGTGCCGGTGAAGCGGCGAATGAGGTGTCGTTGGACGGGGTTCGCGTTCCGGTACTTTTGGGTATCGAACCGCTCGAAATAGCTGTCCGGAATCATAGCAAGTCCTCTCGGACGGGCACGTCCTCGGAATAGCGTTGCTTTTGTTGCTGGTAGGTCAGGAACTCAGCGATGAAGCCCATGGAGCCGAACTGCACGCCGACGATCATGAGGATGGCGCCCAGCAGCAGCAGGGGTCTGTCGCCTATTTTCTCCCCCATCACCCACAGGACGGTTAGGTAAAGCTCGACACATAAGCCCAATCCGGCGAGGAACAGGCCGGCTAGGCCGAACAGGTGCATTGGGCGGCGAGCGTAACGAGTGAGGAAGACCACACTGGAGAGATCGAAGAGTCCTCGCAGGATGCGTTCGAGGCCGTAGCGCGACTGGCCGAAGACACGGGCGTGGTGATGCACAGGCACTTCGCCGATTTGGAAGCCTTGGGCCTTGGCCAGGGCGGGGATGAAGCGAAACAGATCTCCGTAGATCGGGACCGTCTCGATGACCGCGCGGTTGAATGCTTTGAAGCCACAGTTCATGTCGTGGAGATTGGTACCGGTGGCGAGTCGCACCGTGCCGTTGAAGACACGGGTCAGCACGAGTCGGTTCAGCGGATCTTTGCGATCGATTTTCCAGCCGACGACTACGTCAATACCGGAACGGATCGCGACCAGAAACTTGGGGATGTCTGCCGGGTCGTCCTGTAGGTCCGCGTCCATCATCATCATGATGTCGCCGCGAGCCACACGGAAACCAGAAGTGAGTGCCTGGGCCTTGCCGAAGTTGGTGCGCAGGCGCACGCCCTTGACGTTTGGGTTCTCAGCTCGCAGCCTCTGAATGACCTCCCAAGTGTCGTCGGTGCTGCCATCGTCTACGAATATGATTTCGTAGGTCTCGATACCGTTGAGCACGGCGTCGATGCGTTGGCTGAGCTCCGGAAGACTCTCCGCTTCGTTCAAACCAGGAATGACGATGGAGACGGCAGGCGTCTCGGCGCGGGGAGTAAGGGACATGAAACGAAATAAGACCAGGTTTTGGCCCAAAGGCCGACGGGCGAAGGCCGACGAGTGGCGCGCAGCATAGCAAAAATGCCACTCCTGCAACGTCGCTTGTGCCGGGTAAATTTACGGGTTCTTTCAGGGTCGATTGGCTACTTCGCCGAGGTCTCGGTCGGCGGTGGCGCGACCTGCCAGCTGACGAATCCGATGAGGGCGAGGCTGAGATAGATGCTAGCGAAGAGCACTAAGCCGAAACTTACGCCGACCGCGGCCGCGATCCCGAGCAACGGGAATACCAAAGCAAAGAGAAGCTCCCGCACACCGACGCCGGAGACCGAGATCGGTAGCAGTCCGAGCAGCGCTGCCATGGCCATCAGAGCGACGATGTCGGCGACGGAGATATCCAAGTGCATCGCGGAAGCAATCAACCAACCTTGTAGATAGTTGACGCTGAAGCCAGCAAGAGTCAGAGCGCCGGCCTTGGGGAGAGCTCGAAAAAATTGTGTGCGAGCCGACTCCGTGAAGTTATCGACGGCGTCGCTTCCTACCCGTGAACCGATGCGTGTAAACACGGCACGCATGAGTCGATCGCCAGTACCCGGGAGTAGCAAAAAGAGCGGTGCGACCAGGATGGCAAGAAAACCGCCCCACGTAACGATCGCTAGATCCCCGGAGAGGACCGCACTGAAGCGCGCGACGCCAAACGCGACAAAACCAAGCAGAACGTACAGATCGAAGATCCGGTCCACAACGACGGACGCGAGCCCCTCGGCGTACGGGGTTCCGAGATCGTGTCGCAGATAGCGAGCGCGCAGCGCGTCACCAATGCGCCCGGGGGTGAGCATCGCCAGATACAGGGACGACACAAACGCCGGCCATGCCTGCCGCATCGGGTAGTGGATATCGCGGGCGCGGAGCAACAGCCGCCATCGCTGCACCTTGATCTGAATCGCGACAAAGTTCAGAGCAACCGCGGCGATGATCGGCAGCGGGGAAGCGCTGGCCATGGTCGTGAGCACGTCCTCACTTTTGGGGAGGCGCCAGAGCAGCACGGCCAGCAGGGCCGGCCCCAGGAGTCGGAGCATCGTGCGCATCGTGTTTCGCCGGATGCCGTGGTTCGATTCCGAGCGCAACCACCAGACCGCATTTTTTGTAGGGAATAGTGAGCGAAAGAGCCGCGAGTCAACTCGGTACTGTTGAAGTCGTACCGATTCTGGGCCAGAGATCATTCTGGGGTGAGATCGTTTTGATGGGCGGCTTTTCGGATGTTCCACCGTAATGCTATGCGGCCATTGCGTGAGCTGCCGTGCTGACGCCAGACCAACAAGTTGCCGACTCTGGCACGCTGGGTCAGGCTGAGCTAAGTGAACAGCGATATCGCCACCGCGTACCAAGTTCTCGGTAAGTTTCGTGGCTTCGGAAACCAGCAAGTGCGTGGGGCTGACTACCAATTGGTGGTTCAAACGGAGCGCCCCGCACCTGCCAGAGGCCAACTACTTGACGGTGGTGCGGGCGCGTACTTCGGCGGAAATTGAGCGCACGTTGGGGGGCGGTGACCTTAGCGTGCCGTTCGCTCGAGCGTCACCCCGCTCGCTCCGCCCTCGGGAATTCGCCAGGCTTCAGGCGTCGGCCGTAGTCGCTCAAGCCTCTGCATCCCGAGGCGGCGAAGCCGTGAATGCATCGGGGCCCGCCGTACGATGATGCGACGAATGCCTAGAAGAGATCGAGGGATGGGATTTGGATCGGGGTAAACTGACAGTTTCGATTGGTATTGCAGGTGTCGCCGCCAATGTAGCCCATCTCCCCATTGTTGTTCCAACCCCAACCGAAGACGCTCCCGTCACCGAGTAGCGCAAACGTCGAGTAGTAGTCGGTGGTGGTGATGGCGATGACGTTCGTCAAGCTGCCGGTCCCGCCCGGTCCAGTGGGAGCTGTGGGGCTGGTGGCATCAGAGGGTGCGTTGCCGTCGCCGATGGCTCCCCACAAGTTCTCGCCCCAGCTCACGACGCTGCCATCCCCGAGCAGCGCTGCGATGTGGTCGTAGGCCGCGTCTACATGGACCACGTTCGGCAGAGTGCCGGTCCCGCCAACGCCGACTACTCGCCCGAGCGAACTCACGCTCCCCGCTCGCCCGAGCTGAGAGGCGTAGTTGCCTCCCCAGGTCCACACGGAACCGTCTTCGCCGCAGGCGGAGGAGACGTATTCACCGGCATCCACTTGGGCGATGTTGGCAAGCAAACCAGTGCCACCGTCACCCCGCACTTGTTGCGGTACAAGAGCATTCATATTGATAGTGCCGTCACCCAGCTCACCGTGGGGATTCCAGCCCCATGAGTACATCGTGCCGTCGTTCATTAGCGCGAGCGAATGCCCCCCTGGCGGAGATCTGCTTGACGCCAGTCAGGAAATTCGAGTGTATCCCGTTAGCTGAATTCGGACAGAAACGGGGTCTGAGCTAAGAGACAAATCGGGGGAGCAAGATCCTCCGCGCTGATCGTTTCTGGGTGAGATTGGCGCATTGTTTGCTGCGCGAAGCGGCGGTGATGACGAACAAAACTCATTGCTATTGGAAAGGGTTGGATGTTCCAACGCTCCGCCACAAAATTGTGGGAATGAATCGCCACATCGAGATCCCAGCGGAACGAGAAATAGTCCGCGTCATAGTCGAAGATTGGCGGCAACACATAGTTGGCATGCGCCTTCTCATTGGCAAAGACACTCATGCCCTGCCGGTAAGCGTTCACAGCTAGATCGATATGTTCTCGTGTGTTGATGGCCGGAAAGGGTGAAAGCGCACGGGCCGCTTCCATCGTCATCATCAGGCAATGCATCTCCACATGGTGGATCTGGCGCTCGGGATCGGTCACGATCTTGTCGTCGGGCTGGACTTGCTGCACTTGAAGAAATTTCTTGCCCTCGACGATCCGGGTGTCTGTGTATTCGCTACGATGAGGCTCCCGCTTGCCGTCTTGAATCTCGTATGTCATTGGCCACACAATCGCGCACTGACGCTTTTGGAGAGTCGACAGAAGCTCGTCCATGAAGCGTGGCTCAATGAGCACGTCGTTCTGAACGAGGCAAATATACTTTTCAGTCGCTTTATCGATGACGAGATTCAGCGATTCGTTGGGCAACAAATAACGCGTGGCGCGGATTTCAACGACATTGTTCTTGTCTCGAAAAAAATCGCCTATCTGCCGACGGACTGCCGCCGGATATCCACAATCCACGAAGTACAGAGTGAACTCTTGATCAATGTATCGGTACAAGCGTTGCAGTGACGGTAGTGCCCAACCAAATTTCTCGCGCACCACGAAGGCGATGGCTATCTCTGGAGTGGAACTCGACATGGCTCCCCGGGATCCAATCCCTTCCGCCCAGAGATTGCAAGCACTGAATCCGGCTCGCGGTCCTTAACATGTGGACCGGCAGGATCCTGTAAGAGCATTCGATGCTCCCCGTACTCCGCGAAAACATGGAGGACTCTATTCTGCTGGCCGATTTTAGCCTGCCGCCGGGTTAGTTCAGAGCTAAAGTGCCAAGAATGCGCGACGACCCGCACTTCAAAGTTCCGAACACAAGCGCTGCAACGAAAACCGCGTAGCGAGATGGACTTGTGCCGATGGGTCGGAAGATAAGGACTCCGTCAGCGCGCCCTCAAGCAACAAGGCGGTAGTCGTGGTGCAGACCACCAAGCACGGGCAACGGGACACCGGGACACCTTTGGACCGCGGCTCGACCAGCTCGGGATACGGATCGGGAATCGCCCCTGTCACCTGTGACGGTCTCGCGTGGTTGTAGTAGTCAACGAACTCTCGACAGACGCGGCGGACGTGTCCCTCGCTCAGAAAAATGAAGTGATTGGGCGCGTCTTCTCGGAGTGTTCGATTGAATCTCTCGACAAACGGATTGGCGTTCGGCGCACCATACGGAATAGGGACGCCCTTGATTCCGATCGCGCGATCAAGCCAGCAATCGAGGTGGCAGGGAAACGGTCGATTCGAACCGCGGAGGACAGGAAATCCAAACTCCATCGCAGTCGATGGTGGCCAGAGCTACTCCCAACCGTACCACCCCCGGCCATTCACTAGCCCGCGGTCACCGCAGATTCGAATCGCTGTCGCCGAACCCACCACTGTACTTGGTGGTGAAAAATTGTGCGTTCCAGGTAGTGCGGGTCGAGCGCGTGCCGCTCGCGCCTACGACGTTGCTGCCGAGCGAGCGCCGCGCGCATGTGAACTGCTCCTTGATAAACTGCGCCGTGTCGAGGAACTCTACGGAGTCGATGGCTTGGCCGGAACGGTCCTTTTTGCTCAAGAGACAGTTCGCGACGTCGTAGACGTGCTCGAACCTTAGCTCGAGGGTTGCGTCGCGATAGAACGAGATGCGGGCGGGGAGACCGCCGGCGGATAGGGCGTTCTTGCCGATCTGGAACTGGCCGCTGGTGAGCGTCGAGGACAGATCGGTGTTCGCGAAGGTGTTCGCTGAGGCGCCGCCGTAGATGTTGGGGCCGTCCCAGCCGCTCGGAGTTGGGTTGGCGTGGGCGTAGCTCCCCGGCGATTCTAACTCGTGGTGACCGCGGGATTGTGAAGGGCTTGCGAGGGTACGGTCGGGGGTAGCGGTCTGTTACGGATAGGCGGTTCAGCCTCCGCTTCGTCTCAACACGAGACAAGCCGACCCGTTGCTAAGCCCAGCGGACGGGCGGCGCGACTTGAGGCGGTCCAAGCCACCCGACTGGCCACCGCGCTGCCCGCCGGGAATACCGCGCACTCAGTTCGGGCCAACAGAAGCGCGCCACGCCCATCGCCGATGTCGAACTCGGCAGTGGCATGTAACTAGCCGCTAATCCCGCCACGAGCCTGGGCATCGACATCGTGGGAATCTCTTGCCGTTCTGATGTACGGTCCACAAATCTGAACCCGAACTGCCCTACCGGAGGCGTTTGCCGTCGTGCTCGTTCGCGCCCCTGGTCGCCGTGCTTGAGCTTCGCGTCCAGGCGAGCGTGCTGCTCCAAGCTCCTCCCACCGGCGTTGCTCAATGAGCGCGGCGCCGACCCTCTAGCGGATCCATGTCTTGCGTCTCGAGGATCTCGGAAACGGACTCCCATCCGTCCCAATTTAGATCATCCGCGACCTGGTAGTAGCCGTTGGCCTGTTGCATGGCTCGGATCTCTGACTCCGACATCTCGTCTCTGCGTTTATTATTGGGCATTGCGTTCTCGCTCTTTCGTTCGCTGCTGGCAGATGACTCTCCCATGCAAGCAAATTGTCGGCCATGTTCGCGAGCAGGTTTGCACGTAGACAGCACGTCGGCATTTCGAACTGTGATTTCGGGAAGTCGGGTAAGCAATAGCTGTCCTGAACCCCTGTGCTGGCTACTTCCCCCATCCACCCGGCGTTGGTGCATGAATCGGGTCGAAGGCGCGGTCGCTCCCGACCTCTCCTTCTCAGTCCATAATCGGCACCGATCGTGGTGCCCCCAACCCCAGCATCCGGTTCAAGATCTGACCCCCCATCATGACCTCCGCCCGCTGCCCTTTCCGCCAGCGAGCCCGAAGCGACCGCCCGAGTATCCTCTTGAATCGACCGATGGCGTTCTCGACCTTCGCCTGCTGGTGCTGGCCTGAGTCTCGTCGCCATTGAGCGCGCCCCACTTTCCGGATCCTCCGAAGATGGCCATTCCGAACTTTCGCCGCTTCTTCCCCCTTGAGCATGGCTCCTCGACGAAGCGGAATGACGGCGTGTGCTCCGAGGTCATCGAGCACTTTCCAAACCTGGCGACGGTCATAGCTTCCATCCGTGGTCACCTTCTTGAGCGAATTCGATGCCGAGCCTGCCGACGACAGTGGCTCCTTTGTTGATTCTGGCTCCACCGAAGAGCCCGGCGACGATGGTGGCGGGGCTGAAGACAGCACGGTACTCGAGGAGGCAGGGACCGAGGAAGACACGGGTGTCGAGGCCGACCTCTGTGCGGGGATTGAGTTTCCTGACCCGGTGTTTGAACAAGTCATTCGGGAACACATCAACAAACCGACGGGTCCGATCCTGCCCACTGATTTTCCGGTGTTGTGGGAGCTCCAAGCCAACAATCAAGGAATCACGTCGCTGGAGGGCATTCAGTGCCTGCCAAAGCTCCGTAGCTTTCGTCCCATCGGCAATCTCATCACCGATCTCACCCCGTTGGTAGAAGCTGGCCGCTGCGATGGCCTGATCTACGAGAATCCCATCGACGGCGAGGAGCAGTGGGACAACGTCATGACTCTTGACAACATGTGTTACCGAACGCAAGTGGGCGTCGGCTACACGGAGTTTCACTCCGACTGCTACTAAGGCCCGGCTCGGGGCGATCGCCCACGCAAAGCTTCGACAAAATGTCGGAGCTTTGCCATTTTGTCGGACCGTCATCAACACGAGGCGGCTCGCCGCAATACGGCTCGATGGAGTTCGGGGCGAGCGATGCACAGTCGGTGTCAGCTCCTGGCGCGTGCGGGCGTCACCCCGTGGTGTCGAGTGGTCGCGTCGCGTGTGTGCGCCACTCGTCGCCTGTCGCAGCGGCGAGCGATGCCACGGTCGGTGTGAGCTCGTCGTGCGCGCGTGTCGCGTGTTGGCGCCGTCGTTACTTGGCGCCAACACGCCGAGTCGTCAGTTGGCCGGCAGCGGTGACGGGGGCAATGGACTCATGGTGGGTGACTGCAATCGAGGGATCAGCGGCTCCAAAAACGCGCGAGGACAGGAAATCCAAACTCCATCGCAGTCGATGGTGGCCGGAGCTACTCCCGCTGGCCACTAACCGGCTCGGCTCGTTACGCCTCAAGGCGACTCCCGAGCCCCGCGATATCAGTGGCCGCCGACGCAACTTAGGACGCAAGGGCGCGCAATCGCCGGTCAACTAGTACCAGCAACGCCCAAGTCAAAACTCCCCCGATCAGAAATCGAGGGAGTTTCTCAGCACGCCCGCCCCGATGCATTCGCAGCTTCGCTGCGTCGGGTCCTAGGGAGGCCCCGAACATGGTCGTCGCTGT
>JABSRN010000148.1 GCA_013214025.1 Polyangiaceae bacterium | reverse complement strand
CCTCCAGCTCCGACGGCGGCAGGGCCGACGGAAAGCTCACCTCGGGCTTGTTGGCCATGCTCTTGGCCAACAGCAGCAGGCGTTGCGCCCGCCGCGAATCGCCGAGCTCGGCGCCCAAAAACTCGTTCTCGATGTCCCCGACTTTGTCGTTAGCCCCCCCCAGCTTTGATCACGCTCACCGGAATGTTTCAAGAATTTCCGTAGAATCCATAGGCCCCAACCCCGTTTGCACTACGGCCCGGGACGTTTCCTACTGAGCGGGGAATTTGTCTAGGCTCGGACGGACAAACGAAAAAAGGCCACGAGATTTCTTGCGTGGCCTTTTTTCTTGGGCGTTCGCTCTAGCTCGCGCCCTGGCCCTTTTCGGTGGCGTTGACCAAACACACCATGTTGCCGTGGGGGTGCTTGTTCTCTTTCATCAGCTGATGCGCCTTGCCGATCTCGTCAAAGGTGTAGGTCTCGCTCAAGCAAGGGTCGACCTTCTTTTCCATGACGAGCTCGTTGACGGCCTTGGCCTGGTCGTCGTTCGCGAGGTGGCTGCCCTGGAGGCGCTTCTGCATCATCCAGTGGTAACGAAGATCCATCGTGATGTTGTAGCCGGTGGTACCAGCGCAGATCACGATCATGCCGCCGGTGTCACAGAGGAACCCGGAGGTGGGTAGAGTGGACTCACCCGGATGCTCAAACACAATACGCGGGCTTTCGCGCTTGCCGGCGATCTCCCAGATGGCCTTGCCGAAGCCGCGGGCACCCTTGATGAACTTGCCGTACTCTTTGTCATCCGTGTTGGGCATCAGGCCCCAGTGATCGAAGTCCTTGCGGTTGATGACGCCGATGGCGCCCTTGTCCATGCAGAACTGACGCTTGTTCTCATCGCTGACGACGGCGATAGCGCGACCGCCGAGGGCGGCAACAATCTGAATGGCCATCGAACCCAGGCCGCCCGCGCCGCCCCAGATGAGAACGAGGTCGTCCTTCTTGACGGTGTTGGGTGCAAATCCCATGAGCTGACGGTAAGCCGTGGCAGCACAGAGCAAGTACGCGCCGGACTCTTCCCAGGTGAGGTGCTTGGGCTTGGGCTGCAACTGATGCCCCTGGGCCTTAGCGAACTGGCAGTAGGAGCCGTGGTTCGTCTGGTAGCCCCAGATGCGAGTGGTGGGGGACAGCATGGGGTCGCCACCTGATTTCACTACCTCACACTCGGGATCCCAAGTGCCGGAGTTCACCACTACCTCGTCGCCGACCTTCCAGTCTTTGACGTCGCCGCCGACCTTCCACACGATGCCGGAGCAATCGCTGCCGCCCGCGTGGAACTCTTCTTTTTCGCCGCGCTTGAGACGGTCCTTGATGACGTCGACCGGGATCCCCATGGCGGCCCAGACGTTGTTGTAGTTGATGCCGGTTGCCATCGTGTAGATGAGAACTTCGTCGGCCTTGATCTCGGGGGTGTCGATCACCTCACGCTGCCAAGCTTTGTCGGGCTCGCCGAAGCGGTCCTGACGCACCACAAATGCGTGCATCTTCGGGGGCGTTACGCCCAGCTCGGGTCGCTCACCAAGGTCGTAAATTTCTTTCGTCATTCTGGCAGTTCCTTCAAGGACCGAGTCCGTCTCGGCGGGGTGGTTCAGCTAACAAGCTGCGGAATTTTTCGGGGAGCGCGCACCGCTCCGGGAGCCACAACACGCCTGAAAACAGCGCTCTGTGGGGCCGGCACCTTCTTTTCTTTTGCCCACCCTGTCAAATCGCATCCCGCAACCGACAGAAAACGCCGTAAGTAGATGAATTTAACTACTTTTATCGGTTCGGCGTCCACACGAAACATGCGCCGTATCGAGAACGGCGCCCAATACCCGTCGGGCAAGCGGCGGTGCGCCCCCGTGCTGCTAAGCAACCGCAGGCCCAACGGGCCGAGGAAGCCCCAGGCCCAACGGGCCGAGGACCTAAATTAAGAACTCCGGTAAAGCCAGAGCCGGCGCAGCGACCGTCATCTGGGGCTCGATCAGCGGACTCGCCGAAGGCGAAGGCCCCGCGCTGCTACGCACTCGTACACCGGACTCCCCGAAGGCGAGGCTACGGCGTAGCCGTTCGGATTTCGTCGGCGATTTCGGCGACGACGACTGAATCCAGCGCATCGCTGTGGCCCTTGCCGAGCATGAGATAGTTGGCGTGCACGTAGCCCGCGTTGCAATTCGGCCAAAAATCGTGGGTGTTGTTGCCGATGGCGTCCGTGCTCATGCCGTCACAGCCGTGAGCTATCGCGGTACTGCCCTGGTTGGCGAGACCCGCATAGGCCATGTCCGAGTCTCCGATAGTGGAGATCACGCTCAGCCGGTCAGCGCAGCTCGGCATTCCCGATGAGCCCGAAAGGACTACGGCGCCGAGAGCGCGATCACTGAACGCCGCGTTGCACGCGAACGTCTTTGCGAAGCCCGCGCCCCAGGAGTGACCCGCAATCCAAATGCCTTGTAAATTGTACTCTGTGTACTCCGCGTAGACGTAGTCAATGATGTCCAACAGGTGCGGGATGTCCACACCGCCATCACCGTTGCCCCACTGGCTCACGACAGATCTCGGGGTGGCGACGATAAAGTTGTGGCTGTCGATGTGATCTTGGATCGCAAAGTATTGGTACTGATACAGCTTCGTGCCTTCGTCCTCGACCGTGCCATGGAGGTTCAGAATCAAGATCATGCCGGTATCGTCGGCCTTGCCACAGGGCGCTTCGAGAACAACGTCCCGGCCGCTGATCTCGATATTTGGCGTCGGGAAGTACTGAGCCTCCGCGTTGCCACAGGCGGGCCGCTCGGGTCGCCCAGAGCTTCCACTATCGAGGTCACCTGAGGTACCTCCCGTGCCGGCGCTACCGCCGGCCCGGCCGCCGCTACCGCCGGCACTGCTAACGCTGCCGCCCGTACTAGCCGAGGAGTTCCTCCCGCCCGTAGTGCTAGTCCCTACCCCTCCCGAGCTGACCCCGCCAGTTCCGCTGCCGCCCATCGCGCTTGCACCAGCGGCTGAGTTTCCGACGCTGCCGTCAGTGCTCGTGACAGTGCCGACGTCGTCCCCCGTAGCCTCCGTCGAATCAGCGTCACTACACCCCCCAACAAGCAGGGCGATCACTGCCGCTGTCCCGATAGCATTCATAGTTCTCATAGCAGTAGCCCCTTGCCCGGAGACCCTAACGAGATCCTCACTCCGCGCAACAGCCCCCGACGTTTTGACGACGCCACCAACACGATCGTGCGCGCTCATCCCCCACTCGCTGGAAACATCCGATCCCACCGCACCCAGATATAAAAAACTACCGACTCAACGTAATCCGCCGTCCTCCCACGACGGCGGGCAAGCGGGCCGCCTGGCCTTCGGCGAGTCCAGTGAACGAGCCCTGGGCGACGCTACATGTCCCCCCCCGTTGGGCTCATGATTGATCACAAGTTTCGAGCTTGAGCATGTCCAAGTAGAAGGCTTCGCCAGTCGCGAGTTTCTCGTACCCTCGGCCTAGGGTCAGCCAGCCAGGCTCGCCGTTTTGCGACAAGTGACCACCTAACTTCGCCAT
>JABSRN010000147.1 GCA_013214025.1 Polyangiaceae bacterium | reverse complement strand
GTCCCTGTCCCTGTCCCTGCCCCTGTCCCTGGCTCTACTGTCCCTGGCCCTGTCCCTGTCCCTGCCCCTGCTCGAGCATCGCGACATGATGCATCAGGAGCACACCCCATTGCCTCTCGCGCTTTAGGATACGGGGACTATTCGGCACGGGCGAGAAGCGGTGTAGGCGACGCAGGGTGTTTTTGCGCAGGCGCGGGGACGCAAGTTACGGGATGCTCGCCACCATGCCGCCCACTGCCCAACTCCTGTTGTTATCCACCGGCGGGTTTTTCTTAACCGGTCTGCTCTGTGGCTGTTGGAAGCATTCGCACATATGCTGTGGCGCGGACAACGCCGGTCCAGCCTATGTGGAGGTGCCCTACCGCGCCGGCTTCATGTATGCCTTTGCCATGTTGGTGCTGGAGCGATTTGTCATCGCCAGTCAGCTGCCAGATTCCGTCGAGTTGGCTGCAGTCGTGGTCCAGGTGGCGTTCTTTGCGTTCCCCATTTTTACCTACGTGGTTCACGGCGTGTTGCAGGACACGGACAATCAATTCAAGCCCCCGCATCTGCTCGGGCGGTTGGTGCTCCCTCCCGCCGTCGTCACCGCCTCGATGTTGGCTATCGCGGCCGCAGATATCGGGGGATTCTGGGTACTGCTTTGGGGAGCGACGCTCGCTTAACTTCTGAGAACAGAGCCGGGCTGCTTGAGTTGCAGCGCCGCTGAATCTCCGGCCGTTGTTCTTCAACTAACTGAACTTGCCCCGGAACCGTCCGGTGTTCGTCTCGCATTTTTGGCGCGTGTCCAATTAAGAGTCGAGCTGCGGCTGAGTCTGCAGTGACCTGTGCGACGGGATGACCCGCCCTGAAGGTCGGGACTCTGTTGGACGTGTTGCTCGAGGCATCGTACAAAGACCGCAGCTCCTCTCGTAATACGCGGGCAATATCAGACTGCCCGATAGGTAGTCGTCAAGAGCTTCCCTAGATATTGAATCTCTGCGCAACAAGGTTTCCTCTGATGGCGTCTGAACCAATCTCAAAGCTCGGGTTCCCCGGCAGCTCTTCTCACGTTCCGGAGGTGCCGGTCGACAGCTCCAGCGTGAGCGTCACGGCCTACTTCACCGGGCAGGTCTGGTGCGAGAACGGACTCGCGCCCGCGGAGTTCGGCACGCGCGTGGGGCGTTTCGCATACCTCCTTGCACTGCCGTTTTCAAAAATTGCTGGCAGGCTGGTGGGGGCTGACATCGATACATTTCTGCTGGAACGGCATGTCTTGCTCGATTACCTGCTGACCCGCGCCATCGAGGACGACGGCGTGACTCAGGTCGTTGAGATAGCGGCGGGCATCTCCCCGCGGGGCGTCTGCTTTCGGCGGCGCTATGGGGCTCTGCGGTACATCGAAGCCGATCTGCCGGGCATGGCGAATACCAAGCGGGAGCTGCTCCAGCGTCATGACTGGCTGAGTGACGAGCATTCCGTCGAGGCCTGCGATATTTTGACGGATTCGGGGCCGCAAAGTGTGGAAGCGCTCTTGGGCGGGCTCGACGCGACTCGAAAGACCGTCATCGTGACCGAAGGTCTAGTGAACTATTTCGATCTGGAGACGCTGAACGTGTTCTGGTCGCGCCTGGCCCGTGCATCCGCTCGTTTTCCCGAGTGCCGATACTTGACGGATATTTATCCTGACCTGCCCAATCACCCGCTGCACCGGGTGACTCAGTTGGGTCAAGGAGTGATCGAACGCTTCGCCAGGAATGACTGGCCGCTCCACTACGGATCGGACGACAGCATCGCGGACGGATTCCGGGCGGCGGAGTTCAAGGAAGTCACCGTTCACGATCCGGACGACTATCGGGAAACGCTGGGTCTCTCCAAGTTTCGCTATCCGTCTGTCGTGCGGGTGGTCGAGGCGCGCTGAAAATCGCGACTGGGCTCAGCGTCGCCGGACAGTGATGTGCACGCCTTTTGGGTGCATGGCGAAGGCATACACTTCTTCCACGGGGCCGCTACCCGGGGCAGTCGACAGTGTGAAACGTTTGCAGATGGCGGCGAGTGCCATTCGGGCCTCTAGCAAGGCGAGGCCGCGCCCCGGACAGATTCTTGGGCCTCCGCCGAAGGCTAGTTGGGACTTTGAGTTGTGGGGACAGCCCGCGGGGCGCTCGTCCTCGAGCCAGCGTTCGGCCCAATAACGTTCTGGCTCACCGAAGGCCGTTTCTTTCATGGCGATTCGTCGATTCAACAGCGCGAGATAGGTTCCCTTATCGACTCGTAGCCCGTCAACTTCGAGATCCTTCAGCGCCTGAAGGAACATGAACGGGGCGGCAGACCGCCTCCGAAGCGCTTCCTGAATCACCGCCTCGCAGTATTGCAAGCGGACTACCTCATCGAAGTCTTGGATTTGTTCGGAGTTCGGCAGGACGCGGTCCGCTTCTTCTTGCATCTTGCGCTGCATCTCTGGCTGCGCGCACATGTAGTGCAAGACCCAAGTCAGTGTGTTGGACGTGGTGTCTTCGCCGGCCAACAGCAGCGTGATGAGATTTCCTCGCATCTCGTCATTACTCATCGGCTTTTCGCCGCTCTCGGTATCCGTCAACATCGCTTCAAGCAAGTTCTGCGGCTCTGCCTCCGGGTCGCCCGCCAGTTTGGCTCGCGTCGTCTCGATGATCTTGAGCACGACCTCGCGAACGTGCGCGATAGCCTGCTCCAGTCGATAGTCCGCGGGCAACTTGATGTAGCGCCAGTAGGGGTATGGCGCTCGAACTCTGGCGCCTGCCCCTTCAAAGATAATGTGGATGCTCGCCTGCAAGGTGTTGTCAATTTTTTCAAGCGTGTTGAGATCGATACCGAACACCAGTTGAGTCGTGATATCGACCGTGTAGCGCTTCATTAGATCCAGGGCGTCGACGCTCTCGCCGCTGGCTGCGGCTGCGTCGAGGACTCGGACTAGGCGCTCGGTGATGGGTGCAAAGCTAGGGACGGCAGCGCGGAGCTGACTGGGTTTGAAGGCCGGCATCACCAACTTTCGCTGGCGGCGCCATTCGTCCCCCTCTGCCGAAAACACGCCCTGAAGCCCGATGCCTTCGAATAGCTCATGCCTCATGGCGCGCTTGAGCCCGTCCGGCCGAAGTCGAAGCATGCTTCGCGCCATATCTGGATCAGCGACGGCGATGAAGGGCTGGCGACCCACGGAAAAGCGGTAGACGTCGCCGTACTTGTCCGCCCATTCTTCCAGCACGAGGTGTTCGCGCCCGCCGGTCAGTTGCGGGACGTTTCCGAGCAGCGGCCAAGCCCTCGGCCCACCTAGATCGGCGCGACTACGAACGCTGGAGTTCGTGCTTGCTGTCGCCACCGCAGTCATCCCGTTAAACTTAGCGCTGTCGCTCCCCAGAGGGCATGAAAAACACGCGATCTGCGCGGGGTGAATCGCTCCAGCTGCTCTATTTGGTTTGGAGCGGCCCCCACACGAGTGTGTATGTCGCTCACAGTCAACGTGTCGGCGCGGGCGCGAGGGGTCAAGCGCTGGATGCTTGGGCGCCGATCACGGTGTTCTCGGTATCCACTTCTGGGGTATCTACTTCTGCAGTCTCCGAGTCTCGCGAATCCTTCAGCAACAAACACAACGCTGGCGTCAACGTCAGATCGACGAGCCAAGCGAAGGCGAGGGTGACGGCTCCGAGTCGTCCGAACATCGAGAGGTTCCGCATTTCACTGAAGGCGAGAACGGTGAGCCCACCCACAAGTAGGACGGTGGTGGAAGTTACCGGCGGGGCCAGTGCCCGGAAGGTAGCGGCGATGGCTTCGGCGGGACTCGGCTGCAGCATGAGTTCCCGCCGGTAGCGGACGACACAATGAATCGTATCATCGACAGCTACGCCCAATACGATGCAGGCGAGCAGGGCGGTGGTCTGGTCCAAAGCCGTATCGGTCAAGCCGAGCAGCCCAAAGAAGAACAGCACGGGCAGCACGTTAGGCACCAACACGAGCAGAGCGTCCCGAAACCTCCGAAGATAGGCCGCCAACATGAAGAAGATGCCCACGAACGCGATGCTCAGACTCTGCGCCTGACCCTTGGCGATATTATTGACGGCGTGGGCCAGCAGGATCTTGTCCCCGGTGACCCGAGCCTGCAAATGGGGGGGCAATTTTTCTAGCTCCAAGGTCAGCCGGTCCATCAGCGCGATGAATGCCGCCGTGCCAGATTCTCGAGCCCGAACGGCAATGACCGTTCGGCTGCGATCCTCGCTGACCAGGCTCTCGGTTTCCTCGGGTGCGATCAATAGCAACAGTTGGGACACGAGCTCCGCTTTCGGGGGCAGCTCCGCCTCACTAGTGGACGGTCCGCGGAAGGCCACATACAGGGTCTGGACTAGATCTGCGAAGGAGTTGGTATCACCGATTTCGGGTTGGGCTTCGAGCCACGCTTGAATGCCCTGCAGTTCTTTGAGGTTCGCGGGTTCCTCGAAAGCGCTCTCTTGCTCGGAGTTGATGACGACATAGAAGGGGGTCGCGCCGCCGAAGCGGCTGTTGAGCGCTCGGGTGTCGTGAAGGACTTGGGGGCTGCCACTGAGGTTCTCGATTACGTCAAAGTCGACCCTGACCCGTAGGGTGCCCACTATCGTGAGGACGCCGAACAAGGCAGCTGCCAGAAAGATCTTGTTCTTGTCGCGATAAACCACGCCAGCCCACCAATCGAATATCGCTGGCAGCTCAGGATCTCTGCGAGGCGCGGGGCCCAGCCCGAACGACAAGAGTGCCGAGCCTAGTACGACCGCAGAGAACGCTGTCGCCACGACGCCGACCGCCGAATAGATCGCGAAATCGCCAATGGCTCTGAGAGGGCTGACGAGGAGGGCGAGAAAGCCCGCCACCGTCGTGAGGCATGTCATCGTGATGGGCAGCAGCACGGCGTCCAGAGTGTGGGCGACAGCGGCGGTTCCCCGGAGCCTCTCGGTGCGACTGGCTCGATATTCGGACTGCACGTACATGGCGGTGGCCAAGCCCAACGTGGTCACCAATACGGGTACGATACTGGTGACCATGTTGATGCTGTGACCGGTGGCCGCCATGATCGCCAGGGTCCAAACAGAGGCCGCACCGATAGTGATCGTGGGGATGATTGCGGCCCGGGCGCTGCCGAATACCCAGACGAATACGACCAATCCGACTAGGAACACCGCCGGGATGTTTCGCTTGATGTTGAGCAGCAACAGACGACTTGTCTCGGCCTTGACGATGGGCATGCCGCTGACGAGCAACGAATCACCGGACCAATGCTGGTTGGCCAGCTCCCGAATTTTGGTGTCGAGGCCGGCCGCCAAAAACTCGCGACCTGTCAGCTCACCGAAGTGAATGAGCAGCGCGGTGCCATTGCCGTCTCCGGCTACCAGGCTGTTTGCGTAAAGCGGATGCGTGAGGGCCCGTTGATGCAAGGCCTTGGGCGAGGTGTCCAGGCCCTCCCGCTCCTCCAGGAAAGTGCCAACGGTTAATTCATCTCCGACGGGCTGGGGATCGATGGCGTTGGCCAGACAGCGCACATGGTCGACGCCCCCGAGTTGGTCGATGGCATCCATCAACTCAGTCAACTGCCGCTGGCGTTCGGTGCTGAAGGGGGCGGGGTCCATCAGGCCCACGACCGCTACACTTTCGCTGCCGAACTCCTCGAGTACCGACTTGTAGAAAAGCATGCCCTCGTCGTGCTGGTTGAGCAGCCCATTGACGGAGGCGTCAATTTGAAGCCGAGGTTTATGCTCACTGAAGTCGTAAAGACTGTTGGCCGCCAGCGCGGTGAGTGCCACACAGAGCAGAAGGCTGAGGCTGCGAACAGCCGGGAGGAAATTCGCGAGCCAGCTGATTTTTTGAGGCGTACTTGAATTGCGTTTGTTCATCGGGGGCCGCCTGAACCTAAGCAAGATGAGTGCCTATATTGCCCGCCCGTATTTCCCGGCGAAGACGGCCATCGCGATACCTTGAGAGGTGCAACAAACGTACACCTCGCAACAGGCTGCGGAGTTGTCACTCGCGACCCACCGGCGGGCCCGGCGACGTTCGGGCTTAAGCGACGCTTTGACTGCCGTCGCCGGAGAGGGCTGGTGGGCGGCGACTCCCAGGGGGGCCTTCAGAAAACGTCTAACCAGAGTCAGTCGCTCCGCGCGGTTGGCTTCGACGCTGTGCCTGGTGAGATTATCGGTGACATCATCAACTGCGGGCTGAGGCGGGGCGCGCGCTGGTACAATAGACGTACGGGCTGAGCTGGACGTCTCGCTAGTGGTCAGGGTGCCAAATCGCCCGGGCATCCAAGTGATTCGACTAATTGGATGTCGGGAGCGCAGGTGATCGCCCCGTTTTGGATGCGTATTGCGGCTAGATCAACGACTCACGACGCAGCGCACGCCTGCACCGTCCGCTTGAATGTTTGGGTAGATGGCGCCGCCTTGGTAGGCCATCGCCAGAAAGCCGCCGCCGCTGGGGCTGGTGGACCATATCCACGCGGTGCCCGTCGTGAAGTACTCAGGATCGAGCGTCGTATACGGGGTGGTCGGCTCCGGCTCGATCAGCGTCGTCATTTCCTTGGCATTGGGCACTCGCCAGCCATCGCAACCCGCCAGGTTGAGCCGGTCACAATACGCTTGCGCATCGGCCGGCGACGCATACAGGGTCTCACTGGTGGTGGCTTCCCAGACCAGTCCGGTTTCATTGTCGAGCAGGCTGTTGTCGTCGTGTACCGTGTAGCGTTCAGCGGGGAGCGCGATTTCAATCTCTGTGCGCACACATCGAGCGTAGATGTCGTCCCAACCAAGATCGGGACCCCACACCACGCCGCCGATTCCGAAGTTGACAGCGAAATACAACTCGTTCCATTGCTCGCGGCTTGATGTCCAAAAGTTGTTGTCCTCCGGCGTGTCGGGGAATGCGGTGCTATCGATGCTGGGGTGCCCCTCATTGGAGTCGAGGATGGACATCAATTCGTTCAGTGACGGTAGGCGCCAGTCGTCGAAGCCCGCGAGAGAAAGCCCTTCGCAGAACGCCATGGCCGCTTCGACTTCTGCGATATTGCCGTCCATCGGATTGGTCGTGAATGTCGTGGGGTCGACATGGCGTTGCCACATACGCCCGGTATTCGGATCTGAGACGGTATCGTTGGTGGTCGTAAATCCCGTCGGGTGGTCTGGGTTCGCTTGGTCGTAGAATGTTGCTGGCGTGATGACGGGCGCCAAACAGCTTCCGCCATTCTCGACACTCACGGGATCTCCTGGCGGGCCGCTGCTACCGACACCGTTGTTGTTGCTCCCGCTGTTCTCATCGTCATCTCCGCAGCCGAGAAAGAACAATCCAACGAGCACGAGGGAGGCGTAACGCATGAGCGGATACTACACAGCCCATTTACATTGAGCCTGCCCTGCCTGGTTTTTTCGGCGTCAGAACGCGCCCTCGCAGTGTTGAAATCGAGCGAAGGTGTAGAAGTCCAGGCAGGGGGTGGCGCACGAGGGGAATCAGTGGTGAGCAGGTGGTATTCGCGAATGGGCGCTAAAGCTCTAACCCCACTGCGGTCCACGACGATGTGCCATGGCGTACCGCCGGTTCGATAAAGCGGCATGGTGCTCGGGCGGTCGTCGTCGCCGACACTATCTTCGGCCATGGGCGCGTGATGTCCCATTTGTTCCGCAGCATTAACCAGGCTGCAAAATTATTGATGGCAGGCCCTTCAAAGGGGGTCTGTACGTACAAAAACTCCACGGGGTGCCCAGCGAAGCTTTGTTCCAGCTTGCGCGAGATGGGAAAGCCGCGGATCGCGCACGCGGGGCACCAACTTTGGTATGCGAAGATAACGAGTGCCGACCCTCTCGCGTTGAGCACGTTGAGTTTGGGCGAGCTGCCGGTGATGCGAGTCAGCTAATGGCGCACCTCGACGGCGAGGCATTTGATTTGGCGTTGCTGGGCACGGAGCTACCGTTGGATCCGGGTCAACACACGCTCACTGCAGAGGCGTGCCCGAATCCTGTCTGTGCCCCCGGCGACGAGGGCGAGCTCGACGACGTCAAATCCCTCGGGATAATCGCTGACATCTCTTTCGTCGTGGGTGCCGTCGGCAGGTTGGTCGGCGCCGTCGGTCTGATGGACTGGTGCCAGACGGAAATTTCGAGCCGTGAGGTTGGCTGGACGGTGCGACCGCAGATTGGCTTCGGCAGCGCCGGCGTCAACGGATCGTTTTAAGTCTGGCTATCGCTGGAGGATGCTGCCTCTTTGGGGAAGGGCGCTGGCTCAGGACCCAGAATCGCCATGAACTTTCCGGGATCCGTGAGGCGCTGGAATCCGAGCTGTTCGTAGAGGCTGTGGGTACCTTTGGTGGCTAACCAAAACACGTTGAGATCGGCGAGCTCGGGTCGCGCCAGGGTTTGCATCATCATGGCCTTGGCTACTCCCTGGCCCTCGTGCCCGGGCAATACAAATACGTCTGCGAGGTAGGCGAAGACGGCGTAGTCGCTGATTATCCGGGCAAAACCGACTTGTGCGCCATCGACGAAGGCGCCGACGCACAAGGAATGGCTCAGTGCGCGAGATACTAGTGAACGAGAGCTACGTCGATGCGCTCTCGTGCGACGCTGATCTCGATGGGGTGCGTCATGGGCGCACTCTATACAATCATGGCATTTGTGCTGCGCTACTGCCGTGGCGCGCGCGGTGTCAGTTGCCTTTGACGATCTTGTCCGCCCCAGCTTCGCTCAACCAGGCGGCGGCGCGATCCACCAAGGATCCGAGCAGTATCAGATCTGCGCCTTCTGCCGTCGCGCCACAGCCGAGCGCCTTTTTCATTTCACCGGTCAGGGACGAGAGCCCGTCGGTCGGTACGCCGCTTAGGCGAGTGATAGTTTTCCCCCCGCGGCCTTTTTTTTCCCGTCGGATCACGATTTGACTGGGGAAACGCGCGCTCGGACTGGCGGTAGGGGGCCTGTCACTGGGTGCGACTACGGACGGTGCCGGTTTGCGGCTCGTGTCAGAGGCAGCGTCGACGGTGGCAGTGGCTGACAGTGCGGCGAAGGGGTTGTGCGATAGAGCGCCGGCGGTCGCTCCTGGATCCTCGCGCGGTGTTTTCTTCGATTTGTTCTTCGCCATGCCTGCCGGGGGTACATCGCGAGAGTCGCCGCGGCAATGTCTCGGTTGCGGCAATCGTCAGCTGTCGTCGTGGGTGGTAGTCTCTAGCGATATTCTTGGTGGCGTGCCGGCGCTCCGCTGGCATCGGTGGAGGTACCTATGGCTTGCCAACGCGCTCGACGATTGATTCCCAGCTCTATTGCCTTGGCGGGGGTTCTGGCTGCGGCTTGTTCTTCGGATTCAAGTTCAACCATCGGCAGTAGTAACGCGGATGGCGACAGTGGCGCCTCTGCTACAGGCATGGGTGGAACGGGCAGTGGGGGCACGGCGACCGGCGGCACGGCGGGCTCAGCTACGGCGACCGGCGGCTCAGCTACGGCGACCGGCGGCTCAGCGGGCACGGGCGGCGGCGGCGGGAGCGACGCTGGCTTGCCGGAGTGCGGAGATACCAGCTCGGCCACCACGACCAGTCTGTGCGCAAACTTCGTGCCGGACGTTGTCGATTTGATTTCGAGCGACCCGGATCACGACGGCCAGGGCGTCGGTGTATTGGCGGTGTTCGAATCTTCGGATCCTGAGGCGGCGGAGCCTATCTACGTGCAACGTATTCCCGCTATCAATGAGACCGGCATTTACGACCTATCGACGATCCGCGTAGACATCGACAAGGCTGATATCGCGAGCACGGTGTACATGCAGTTCCTGTTTTTCGACGGTCCCGAGCCCTTTGGTAACGAAGACGCAGGGGACGCAGGGGACGCAGGCTCCCCCGATGGCATGTGGCTCGGTGGTTACGACATGGCGGGTGGGATTGCTCAGAGCACGCCGCTCGCTCCGGTAGAGATCACCATGGGTCAAGGGCACGCCGTAGCGCTCCCAGTGTTCGCCCTTCGGAAAATTTCGGTCACGGGTACAGCTTCGACAGCACTGCCAAGCAACGGTGAAGGCCGGCTTGAATTTTTCGCCATGCGGACACGCGACGTAAACACCATTGAAGATGGCGGTGCCGTGAGCTTCGGCGAATTGGCCTGTGTTGATCTCAACTCCCCGGTGGTTATCGAGGGTTTCGTGTACGGCAGCGGAACGTTTTACTTGGGCGGCTTCTTTCACGACGACGGCGACGTGGACGATGCGGCAGGGCTCGTACTATCGGCGGAGCTTCCCGTGAGTGACCTCGGTAGCGTCACCTTCCCCGCAGCTAACGCTTTTACCGTTGGGACTCGTTACGTATTGCAGGAATCACTCGTGCTCAACTACTCGCCGGATCCCTCGGGGGATGCTGGCGTCTCCGGTGACGTTTCCTGCCAGTAGTTCGACGCACGCCGGAATCTGTTCTGATCGGCGTGAACAACCGAGAGTCCTCAGCGCCGGTGCTCGAGCAGCCACAGGGGCTGGCAGTATGACGAAGTTCATCACGAAGTGCTGACTGCACACGGCCCTGCACCGGAAGGCAATTATCGCCTGGGTAGGAGCGGTTTGTTTTTCCGTTTGTTGGTTTGTACCGGCTTCTGGACAAGGCTCTCCTGGGGGATCCACTCTTGAGTGGAATGAGCGCTCGGCTGAATAGGCATTGGGGGCGCTGAACCCGAGGGGGCAAGGTGGGTGTAGGTGCCACCAGTTGCGCGTTAGCTCAGCACGGCGTCGGCGAAGAGCGCTGTGCTATGCTTAGACGGTTGTAGTGGGCGGGCGCGGATGCATGTGCGCCCCTACAGCTGTAGGGGATGAAACACCGAAGCCAATCATCGCGATCGCGCGGCCTATCGGCTAGCGGGGGGCGTGTCGTACAGCTACCGGCGGGGCCGCGGTGGGCAGCATCGCCCGTCGGTTTTCTTGTAGCCCTATCGATTGCCGGCTGTGGTCGCCTCGGATATGAAGAGAGTCAAACCGTTGGGTACGGTGACCCGTTGGCTAGTGCCCCTGACGCGAAATACTTCGACGCGGGCGACAGCAGTTCCGGTGGTGATGGCGGTTCGAGCACTCAAGGCGACGCTTCTGGCACGGGCGGTGGAGGACAGCGCAGCGGGGAAGTGGATTCCGGTGCTGCCGGGTCCGGGAATGTTCCCGACGGAAGTGTAGACGCAGGCGGCAGCGGCTCAGGCGGCAGCGGCGACGCAGGCGGCAGCGGCGACTCAGGTGGCAGCGGCGACTCAGGTGGCAGCGGCGGCACGGGCTGCGCGGTGGATCTGGACAACGATAGTGTCTGTGCAGCCGACGACTGCGACGATACTGTGGAGACGGGCAGCGCTTGCTCAACGGGTTGCGCCACTTACTACGATGACAACGACGTGGACGGATTCGGAGATATCGGCTCGGACCGCATCGCCTGTCAGGCGCCTTCGGGGTATTTACCGACCGCGACTGACGAGTGCCCGCTCGACTTCGCTCGCAGGCTCTCCGGCGGCTGCGGTTGTCCGAGCACGCCTGAGGACGACACGCGTAGTTGCAGCGACGGCATGTGCGAGCTCAACGTGCTTTGCGATGGCGCTGGCAATTGCGGCTCGCCCAGCGACTGCATCGCCTATCCGCCCATTTCTGTCGGTAGCAATTACAGCTGTGTGATCACTGACGGCGGCCGGGTTTCCTGTTGGGGTGATTCCTACGAGGGGCGGCTTGGCAGCGGCGACCATATCGATCGCTACTCGCCGGTCTACGTCGCCGGCATCGAGGGCGCCGACCAGATCTCCTGTGGCGAGAAATCCTGCTGCGTACGGCACATCGACGGCACTGTTTCTTGCTGGGGCGATAACTTGAGCGGCAGCTTAGGTGACGGCACCACCCTCGACCGCAAGATGCCCGGCAAGGTGTTGCTAGAAGCGGACCACGGACCCGAGACGGCCTGCGCCTACAAAGAATCGAGCACTACGGGTTACTGGTTCTGCGACAACCAAAATGACTGGGCGACAGTGAAACAGCGCTGTGAGGATTTCGGCGCGATCCTCGCCGAGCCCCGGACCATGGGCGACAATCACTTCATCGGCGGCATGATCCCGGGTAACCATTGGATCGGCGCCACCGATGTCGTTGACGGCGTCTGGAAGTGGGACTCCACAGGCGGCATATTCTGGAACGGAGATTCGACCGGTTCCGCACCCGCCGGAGAGTACGAGTCATGGAACGGCAGCCAGCCAAACCAAAGCGGTAGTTCTTGCATCACGATGACCGGCAGTTCTGCCTGGGACGATCTGGGCTGCGGGATCTGGAACGACTACGTGTGTGAACTTCCGAAGAGTCCGCCCCCGCTACTGAGCGGAGTTCTCGAAGTCAGCGTAGGAGGCGGCTTCGCCTGCGCCCTCCTCGATACCGGGGCGGTGAAGTGCTGGGGCGAAGGCAGCGAAGGGCAATTGGGTAACGGTACAAGTGATAGCCTTATCCCGCTGACGGTCATTTCCGGTGAGGCGAATAGCGGCGGGGCGCTAAGCGGCGCCGTTACCATCAGCGCCGGCTACGCCCACGCCTGTGCCGTACTCGACACGGGGCTGGCCGCTTGCTGGGGTAGCGCGGTGGACGGGCGTCTTGGGGACGGTACCTTCATTCTCGGTTCCGTCAGCCCGCAATTGGTTCACGGCATCGGAAACTCGGGAACCTGCAGCGAGAGCAACACCACGGGTTGTTTGCAAAACGTCATTCAAATCGAGGCCGGCGAAAACCACACTTGCGCCGTGCACGACCGCAGCTTCGCCTCGTGTTGGGGCGCGAACAATAACAAGGAGAATGGCACGGGCGAGCTGATCTTTCACGCCTACCCGGAGCTAGTGCTGGGTCCCGGCGGCACCGGCGACCTGAGCGATGTGGCCAGGCTGGAGGCCGGCGGTAATCACACCTGTGCAGCTTTGTACTCAGGGCAAGCGTATTGCTGGGGTCAGGGTACCCTGGGTGAGCTCGGAGACGGTGCCAAGAGCAACTCGGGTACTCCGACTCTGGTAGCCAGCGGGAGCGATATCGAGCACGTCGCAGTCTCGTTAGGGAATCACAGCTGTGCGCTACACACGGACGGAACGGTCAGTTGCTGGGGCGAAGGGGACTCGGGTCGTTTGGGCCACGGCAATGTCGAGGACTCGTCATTGCCCATCGATGCCACCGGGGCACCGGATTTGGTTCAGGTGGCGGCAGGCAGTCAGCACGGCTGCGGCATCACCGGTACCGGAGACGTGTACTGCTGGGGCGACAACGAACGCTGGGAGTTGGGTTTCGAAGACAGTATCGACCGCTATGGCGGCGTTCCGGTCGACGTAGGCGGGACAGCCCAGCAGATCGCAGCAGGCGTTGATAGCTCCTGCGTATTGATGGTGGACGGCACGGTGAAGTGCTGGGGCTGGGACCAATCGGGACAGCTGGGCGATGGCCAGCCCAGCAATCCAGTCACTGTTGCGGTACCGAATACCGTTGCCGGAATTAGCGATGCCATCTCGATCATCAGCGGCGGGCATCATTACTGCGCGCTGACGGATCCATTGCCGACGGGTGACGGCGCGACGGAAGTCTGGTGTTGGGGCAGCAACGGGGAGGGGGAGCTTGGCGTTGACGGAGGAGGCACACCTGCAACGCCCCAGCGGGTACGCGGGCTCACCGGTGACGGCTCCGTCCTTGAGGATGCGGCAGTGATCTCGGCGGGGTCCCAACACAGCTGCGCAGTCCGCTACAACCAAGAGGTTGTCTGCTGGGGTAGAGGCACTGACGGGCGCTTGGGCAATAACGATACGGCCCAGCGCTACCCCGTGACGGTCGCAGGCACTACCGGTACTGGTGTGCTCAGCGGGATGAGCACACAGCGCGGTTCTCTCGCTGCTGGCTCCGCTCACACCTGCGTATTGTCCGATGTCGGCGAGGCTTACTGCTGGGGCAAGGGTCTCAACGGGCGCTTGGGTAACAACTCGGTTGTCAGTTCAGACTACCCGGTACTGGTGGCAGGCGGCATCAACGATTTTACGTGGTTGACCGCGGGCAACCAGCACAACTGTGCTTTGCGGTCCGGCGGTACGGTGATGTGTTGGGGTGAGAACCTCACGTTCCAAATCGGCGACGGCACGAGCACGGACCGCTTGGCACCCGTACTCGCGCAACTCGGGGAAGCCGCCGTCGCGGTGGGAGCGCCCGATTTGAGCGACATCGTGACGCACATCAGTGCGCGGTCTCGACAGAGCTTTGCGGTCCACAACAACGGAGCCGTTAGCGCCTGGGGTGGCGGGGGCCAGGGCTGTTTGGGCACGGGTATGGGCAGTACTTCTCAGATCCCACGGGCATTGTCGCGGCTCCCGCTGAACTAACACCAAGCGGCTGACCCACGACCGTTGGTCGGCAGCGACGGCTGTCGTCAGATAGTGCGGCTCAGTCCCGGCGGCTCAGTTCCGATGGATCAAAGCCAAGGGTCTTACACGTATCGGACGCCGGTACGTCTTTCGGATCACCGCCGGTTCGCAGGATGACATCTCCCATCCAAGTGCTCACGCCCAGCCAGTAGTGCTCGTTCTTGCAATGATGCAGTCGGTGATTGCGCCAGATGCGTTTGTACTGTGCGCTCTGAGGTTTGTAGCGAGTGTGGATCAGAAAATGCATCCACTCGAGCCGCAGGGTCATCAACACCACAGCGACAAAAGCGGTGCAGGCTTGGGGGGCGGCGAACATGCCGAGCAATATCAGTCAAACGATGGGTAACCCGATGGCATATATCTTCGCTGGCGTTGGGATGAGCGAAAGATCCCACGGATTGAAATGGTGGCGGCGGTGCCGTTTACCGACAGCAAGATCCAGCGTCCGCCTGGCGATTTGGATCGGCCGAAAGTGCATGAACTTTAGGTGTAGGAACCATTCCACCAAGGGCCAGAGTGCGATCCATGTGACAAAGGCGCTGAGATCGAGCCAAATGAATTGACCGAGGTACAGGCGCGTACCGATGGCGCCCACTAGTAGGGCGATCTGTAAGCGCGGGCTCAGCTGTTTTGAGTAGTGCGCAAAACTCGCGCGCAACGTTTCAGGACCGGAATGTAGGGCTGGCGCGCTCATCAAGAATCCCACGACCCCGCGCGTTGAGAATGCTCCGGGAGCGGTCGCGTACAAGACTAGCGCCGGTCGCGCCAAGTTCAAGCAGCGCCCCTGGTTGTTAGCGAGCCGTGGAATACGCGAATTGCGGCGAGTCTGGGTAGGCTCGGACCGTGCGGACAGTGTGGACCGTGAAGGGCCGTGCTGAAGACGTGAGTATCCCAATGGGGAAGGCTGGCTGGCTGGGACCGCGGGGCGAGTCGCGTTGTGCGCTGGGGATCCGTAAATGTTCCCGGCAAAGTCTCAGGCGTTCATCGCTGTATTCTGGACGGCGGATTCTGCATTCGTGAGGTCAGGCATGGCCTGGTGGGACTATTCCGTAAGTGCGTTGTCCAAGTATTGTTGGCTGCGGCGTCCGCTACGCAAAGAACGAACGAGTGTTTACAGGTACGCAGCGCTGCGTCTCGTTGGCTGCACGCCACGACAATCGCCGCAATGAAGCGTTGTGATGCACGGAGCGTGAGCTCCGATGAGGCGTCGGGACGGGGCGATCTAGCCTTACGGGCAAGCACCATACAGCAGCGGGGCTCATATTGTACGGCGACCCAATTAGACTTTGCGCTGCTGTGCAGCTTTCGTACACTGCAAAAGTGTGGAGCGTCGTGAGCACGCGCCGAGCGTCTTGTAACCGGAGGCGGACTAATTGCGTGCTGCGCGAGGCCAGGGAGCGTGGTACATCCCCGACACCATGAGGATGATTCGTAGCTTTGCAGTCTTGAGCCTAGTGGCTATTGGTTTTTCCGCGTGTGCCGCTACAGGTACAGCCGCCGGCGGCGATAACAGCGGCTCAGAGAACGCTGGCGGCAGCGGCGGCTCTCCCGCGGTGGACGCAGCCAGCGGCGGCAGCAGCACGGGCGACGTGGATGGCGGCAACACCACCGTCGAATCCACGTTGATCAACGAGTGGGTGGCAGACGGCGAGGAGCTCAAGCGCATCTGTGAGCCCGGCTACTACTACGGTCGTTTCTTCTGTCGCTTCCGGATCAACAAGACCTGTCAAGAGAACGACGGTGAGGGCACCATCGAATTCACGGGTCCCATTGTTCTCGAGTTTGAGAACACGGGCGGCAACGGCGAGATCATCAGTGTAGCGGATGGCAGTTTGCTTTCGGGAAAAGCGCTGCAGGTTCTCAACCGGTCACAGAACTTCAACGGCCCGGTGACGGGCGATCTGGAATGCCAAAGTGGTGAATTCACTGGAGCGATCGACGGAGAATATTTTGGTGATGGCGGGAGCACGGCAGGCGAGCTTGCCGGTGATCTCTTCGGCGACTACAACGACGCTGGCGAGTTACCGATCGTGGGCGGGAACGTCTGCTTCGCAATGTCGAACCCGGGCGACACATTGGCCTCCGGAAATCTAGCGGGGACCTGCAAAGGCAGTTGGGACGTCACGCTTTGCGCGGATGAAACCAAGCGCGACGGCCAGCCCTGTACGGTACCTGCCGATTGCTGTAGCGAACTATGCGAAGAGGTCGGAGAGGACGCAGACGGCGGAGCCCCTCTGATGGAGTGCGTGCCGCCTCGTCGCGGTGACTGAAGAACCCTCGGTGGGGCCTGCTAGTCGAGCCCGCCTCGCCGTTCCATGGGGCTGGCCTAGCCACAGCGGTGCGTCTATTTTGAGGACTTCTTCGAATTCTTCTTCTTTGAAGACTTCTTCTTAGCGGCCTTCTTCTTGGCCGATGAGGCGTCGGGGGGCGCGGCATCGAGAGTCGGCGCATCGGGCGTCGGCGCATCGAGAGTCGCGGAGGGCACGGGGGCATCTCGCGTAGGATCTGTGGGCAGCGGACCAGCGGAAGGCAGTGCGAGCTCGGACGGTGCGCTACTGGGAGCCGATGGCAGTGACAATTCTGTCGGCGCCCCCGGGGAGGGAGGCTCGGTCGGCTTAGTCTCCATCGCGTCGGCCACAGTTTGTGGTTCGCTTGTGACTCCGGCGGTCAGGTGGGCGACTGGGCTCAGCATAAACAACATCGTCGGCAGCTGGTCGTCGCCCGGCGCTTTCGGGACTTGCCCGTCGAAATCGTGAACTGGAGTGTCCTGTCACGGACGTACAGGTGGGCCGGTCACCACGTCCTCCGGGGCGCTCACCGCGGGCATGACACGTGTGGCGAGATCCGCTGCTGTGTCGGAGGGCGCCGATGCTGAAGCGGGTGTTGGTTCAGACGCTGCGTCATAGGTTGGGGTGGGGACTGTGTCTTTGTTCTCAACGCTCGTGAGCGGAATCACGCGACTGAGCTGGATCGTTGGCGGACGTTTCGAGCGACGTTTCCGCGGCGTGGCTTTGATTTCGGCGGTGGCAGCGAGCGCGGGATCCGGTAGCGCGGCTGGGGCTGGCACGGCTTGCTGCGGCGCTGACGTTGCAGGCGGCGCAGGCGTGTTGGCTAGTCGTTTGACCGCAGTGGATGCCCGTCGCCACGCTGATAGGAGTGGCGGGGGGCTCATGGCTCGGGCAAAGGCACTGGCAGCGAAGGCCAATGGATTGCTGCGGGGCGAGCCAGAGGCCGCGAGCCATGCGTTCCACAGACCGCGAACGGTTCTGAAGCGCTCGGCAGGATCGATGGCCAGAGCTTGTTGCGTCCAGGCATCCACGTCAGCGGGGAGATCCGGGCGGAGGGCTTGCATACTGGGCCGTTCGGCCTGGGTGGCGAGTTGGTACTTCTCAATCAGCGTCATGCCCCCGAAGGGAAGATCTCCCGTGACGGCTCGATAGAGGATGACCGCGAGTGAATACACGTCGACGCGCTGATCGAGATCGTCGGGTCGGCCCTTCCAAACTTCCGGAGCGATGTAACTGGGCGAGCCCATGATCGTCCCAATGGCGGTCAGCGGTTTGGCCGATGCGAGACGAGCGAGCCCGAAGTCCAGCAGTCGCACTCCGCGACCACTCTTTTCGGACAACAAGAACACGTTGGCAGGCTTTAGATCTCGGTGAATGATCTCGACGTTGTGCGCTCGCTCGAGAGTGTCGACAATGGGTGAAAGCACTGCCGTGAGTTCTGCAAGGCTCAGCGGTCGTTTCTCAGCTTCTCGCGCTTCGAGCATCTGTTCTAAGTCTTGACCATCGAGCATCTCCATGACCAGACAGGCCGCGCCGCGCGAATTAGCGCATAGATCGAGCACTCGTACTGCGTGGGTTCCGGAGAGGGCGAGCAGTGCTTGTTGTTCGCGAGCGAGTCGCTCGACTTGTTCGGGATCCCGTTCAGCGCCGTCGTTAAGTACCTTGATGGCGACGCTATCGCCCAGGCGTCGGTCCCATGCTCGGTACACCGTCCCGTGCGCGCCTCGCCCCAAAACCTGTTGCAGCTCATAACGCCCGCCAATGACGGAGCCCACGGGCGTTGACGATATCGCTGAGATCCACGGTTGGGCAGTATAGGCGAGGCGGCAGCTGCGGCTCATCGTCGTCAAGCTCACCCCGTCCTTCGGTTTCTGCAGCATCAGCATAACTATGCGTATTTGCAGTAGTTTTTATGTAAAATACAACCTGCGTCGACACCGAGCGCCTTAGCGTGTACGGGTTTGCCCTACATTTTTCGAGGACACACGCAAATGGCTGAAGGCACTATCAAAAAGCTAACCGACAAAGGGTTTGGATTTATCGATCATGGAACAGGTAAGGATCTGTTCTTTCATTCCTCCGCGCTCAGCGGCATTACCTATGATCAGCTCCAAGAAGGCCAGCGCGTCTCCTTCGACGAGGCGCACAGCCCCAAGGGGCCCTGCGCTGAGAACGTCGGCATCATCTAGATCCTTCGACCAGGCTAAGCGCTCTCCTCCAGAAGTTCCGCGGAATGACTGGTGGAGGGCAGCTCGTCTGATGCGCTTCGGGTTTCCTTGTTGACCGAAGCTTTAGGAAGCCCCTTCCGGTAGACCACTCGGAGCAGGGCCGGCGTCAGCACCAGATCAACCAACAATGCGAGCGCTACGGTCACGGCCAGTAGCTTGCCAAAGTTTCGTGCTGTGGCCAGGGAGCCCAGCACGAAGGCGGAGAAGCCTCCTACCAACACTACGCTGGTAATGATCATGGCGCGTCCGCTGTAAGCGTAGGCGTGAGAGAGCGCGCGATCTACCGAGTGGTGTTTGTCCAAGTGCACGCGAAAGTGGTGCAAGAAGTGAATCGTGTCGTCCACCACGATGCCGAGGGCAATCGAAGAGATGAGGGCATTGCTGTAGTCGAGCCAGATACCGGTCGCGCCCATGACGCCTACGAGCCCCACAATGGGCAGCAGATTGGGCACCATGGAGATGGCGCCCAACTTGAAGCTGCGCATCAAGAACACCATGAAGAGCGTGATGAGCCCGAAGGCGATGGAAAAACTTCGGATCACGTTGTGGATCGTGCTTCCCGTCACTTCGACCCACAGCATCGCACTGCCAGTGACTTCGACCGTCGCGCGGTCGCCGACGTAGCGCTGCACCCCACGCTCAATGTGGGCGACCAGGGGCTCAAATCGCTTCGCGTCCATCCACTGGGTTCGCACAAACATCGCGCCATGGCGTAGGTCGACGGTGGCGAGTCGTTTGAGCTCGTCCGGGGCGGAGCTTTCGAACACCGTAAACAGATCGACCACCGCGCGTTGCTCGTCGGGGACCCGGTAATGTTTTTCGTCGCCTTCGTGCAAGGCGCGATTGGTTTCGCGCAGCACGTCCAAGACGCCCCCCACGTTGGTGATCACCGCCTCGCCGGTCTTCGGATCCCGGTAAGCGATGATGTGAGTTTCCAACTTCGCGAGACCCGCCATCAGCTTTTGGTCGGCGATACTCTTGCCCTCCGCCGTCCGGATGTAGAGTGAGACAGAGCTGCCACCACCGATGAACTTATTGACCTTGTCGAACACTTCCCGTGCCGGCAGATCCGCGTTCAACACCTGAGAGTCGTCGTGACTCACGTAGATGTCTTGGGCGCTGCGCCATGCGACGAGGGACAGAACGGCGAAAGTGGCGAGCACGGCCCAGGCGCGGGCGGGGGTGCGCGAGATTTGGTTGCAGAAGTCGAGTAACTTGTCGAGGGCGCCGCTCTCGCGAGCTTTGCGGGAGCCGAAGTCTCCCTGGCGGTTCCAGCTCAAGAATATGGGCAGAAGGATCAGACACTGCGCCATCGCCGCCATCACACCGGCCGATCCGACCAGACCCATGTCCACCAAGGCAGGCGAGTCCACCAACAGAAAGCTCAGGAGGCCGACGGCGGTCGTGAGCGAGGTCAACAGCACCGGCAGACCGGTTGCAGCAATGGCGCCGATGACCGCTTCTCGGCGGGGCATGCCCGCTCCGAGTTTGTCCCGGTATGCGCTCTGGATGTGAATGGCGTCCCCGACGCCGACACAAATCAAGAAGGCGGGAATGACCGCAGTCAGCTGTGTGAGGGGGCGCCCCATGAGTCCGGAAAATCCAAGGCACCAAATAGCGCTGAGGGTGACGGCGGCACAGGGCCCCACCACACCCAGGGGACTTCGAAACACGAAGGCTAGCACGAGCATCATGATGACCAACGCTGCCAAGAACAACTTGCTGGTGTCGCTCACTGAGATACGGCCCAAGGTGGCGAAGAGAGCAGGCACGCCGCCCACGAGGACCCGGAAGCCCGGTTGGGTGTGCCTATTGGCGAGCTCAGTGAGTGCGTCTACGAGGATCGGATCATCGGTGTTGTGCATGAAATCCGTCCGAGCCAAGATCAAGCTGTGCCCGGCCTCCGCCCCCACCAGTCGCCCGACCACGGTCTTGTCGGACAGCGTGTGTCGTTTGAGTGCGGGCAAGTCGGACGCGCTCGGCCAATCGTCGAGCAACCCTTTGACGCGCACACCATTTTCAGAGCCGACGGTTTGCCGCGCGTTGATGAGCGAGCTCACCTCGATAAAAATGGAGCCTCCGCTCTCGCCCGTCCACTCGCCGCCGCCTTCATCGAACTCTGCGAAGTCGTCAGTCGCTTCGGGCTGAGCCGTTGGGGATTCAATGGGACTCTGAGTGGCGACGTCCCAATCGCGGTGCCCCAGGCTTGGGATGTTGACATCGAGTTCCTGTACATCCTGGTGCAAGGCTCGCAGTCGGTTGAGGTACGTCATGGAGAACACGTCTCCTTCGACCAGCAACATGGAATAGGTGTCCGCTCCAAAGTCGTCCTGAAACTGCTCGTTGAGCAGCTTGGTGGGCGAATTGAGTGGCAGAAAAGGGTCTGAGCTCATATCCACACGCAGCCCGGTGATGCACCAAACGAGCAAAGCTGTCGCGAGCATATCCAAGCCGAGTACGAGCGCGCGGTGGGCCAATACCCATTCGGCCCATCTTCGGAACAAAGGGTTTTCGGGTTCGGCGATGAGGGATTCGTCTTCGGAGGGGGAGCTCATGGTGCCGAACTCTAGCCAGGGCCGCCGCTGTCGCAAGGCGATTCATCGCGCCGTATCCAGGGGGGGGACCTATTCGTTGGAACAGATTCTGTTTCAATCAGTTCCAGATCGACTATTGCAATAATGCAGCTCAGATATTCCAATATTGGCTCGACGGTGCTCAGCGTGTGCACCCATGCGCTCGACTCTCAACCCTCAATTATTTAATCCAGACGAATCCCATGCAGCCAATGAAACGCATCCTGATGTATCTACTTGCCATAGTCATGGTGGCTGCGGGAATCAGTCACTTCAGCCACCCGCAGTTCTTTATCGACATTGTGCCCACGATGTTGCCGGCGCCCGAGCGCTTGGTGGCTATCAGTGGCGTGGCCGAAGTAATTGGCGGGGTGGGTCTTATTGTCCCGTTGACTCGGCGTGCGGCGGCGTGGGGGCTCGTCGCTCTATTCGTCGCCGTGTTTCCCGCCAACATCAACATGGCGGTGAATCACATCACTCCGAGCGGCAGCGAACCCATGTCCGCCGTTGCGCTGTGGATGCGCTTGCCCTTTCAAGGGGTGTTCATTGTGTGGGCGTGGTGGTTCACCCGTCCGATGCGGAGCGATAGCGAGCCGGTAGTGGGGCTAGAGTAAGAAGGACACGCCGACGCTGGTCGCCGGGAAGCCGATGCGTCCCGTCAGATGGATTTGCTCGGTGAGTCGAAAGCGCCCGCCGGCGGCGATGTGGGGGTGAGGCTTGAGCTTGCCTTTTCCGCCGTCGCCCAGGTTGACTCCGGGTTCTCCGAAGACACTCCAGTTTCGAGTCAGCCAAAAATTCCACTGCATGACCACTGGGATCATGAAGTGCTTTGTATAGTCGACGCCAACGCCGATACCGACGCTGTTGTTGATCGAGGAAATAAACCCGTTGTCGACAATTACAAATGTCCCGCGGACGCCCAGACCCAGATTCAGATCGTGAATGGGAGCGCCAATCACATGGGGCTCTAGCTCGAAGTTGTAGCTAGGGTGGGCCCCGGGCAGCGACAACACCCCCTGATCGGCTGCGGCGGGTAGCGACCAACTGGCGCCTATAGTTAGGATTGCCGTGACGAAAAATGCGTAGCGCCTTGAGTGGTGGAGTCGTCGCTTCATGAGAGCAACTATACACAATGACCGTCACTTATCGGAGGGGCGGGGGAAAGTATTGCAGCTAGACGCCAACCGTTCGGGACGATCCGGTGTCTTGGAAAACTTGCTGGGTGAGGCTTTCGAGTTCCGGACGCAGGTGGTCCAGAACTGAGCGCAACTGAGCGCCCAGGTTGATCTCCCTGTCAGAAATTGTGCCCTCGCCGGCGAATGTTTTCAGCATCGCGAAGCCCGAACTGAGCGCGAGCGCCGCCACCGTGGTAGATGAACCCTTCATGGCGTGAGCGATGCGTCTCACTTCTTAGGCATTCAGCTGCTTGAGCGCACTCGCCAGGTTCCGGAGGTGCTCGTCAGCGGAGCTCAGGTATTTGTCAACGACACGGCGGGGCTGGTCTCAGACGATAAATTAGTACACGCAGTATGGGCCGGGTCTCAGCGCCACTACGGCGAATGGATCGCTCGGGTTAATGGGGCAGGTCTTCAAGCGTTATGACTGTTCCGCTCCGGTGCGTTGCTCCGGGGAATGTCTCTGACGACAGCGAGATGCCCGTGTCACAGCGGTCCCGTCGTGGGTGTTCGTGGCCCCTGGAGCGATGAACTTGCCGATAACCCAGGGCGCCCCTCAGCTGGGGGCTCTAGCCGTCGCTCTTGCCGGAGGGATGGCAGATTTGGGCGTTGCTTCGGCCCAGTGGAGTGCTTTGGGGCCAGGTGCCCGCCAGCTCTGATATCGTTCCAGCATGCTTACTTTCAGTTCGGATGGCCCCACGGCGGACACGCAGATGCGTGCCGTGATCTTCTACCTGACAACCTTTGGTTACATCGATGGTGATTTTGACGCGGACGAAAAGACCTTTGTTCGTGATTACATCGGCAAGTTAGTAGCTCACCGGGTCGACGGCGCCGTCGATGCGAGTGAGGTGAGTCTGCGTGAGGAATTGACCGAGAAGCATACGACGCACTTCTTGGAGGTATTCGAGGGCATCGATCGCCAGGTGAAGGACCTGTTCACGGAAGCGGTGGCGGAGGGAGAGACCCAAGACGTGTTCGTGCACGCGAAGCTCAAACTCCGTTGCTTCGAAATATTTCAAGAGTTCGACGAGGGAAATCAGGAGCAGCTGATGCAGACCATCGATGAACTCATTCACGCTGACGGTGTGGTGCACCCAGCGGAAACGAAATTTCGAGGCGAGCTGGCAGATTTACTCGAGGCCGATCTGGGGATTGAGCTATTGGACGATGCCGCCCACCACCCCGCGCAGATTACCAAGACGGCCGCACCGAAGCCGAGCCAAGAAAACCACCCGTTCTTCGACCAGTTTGAGCATCACTACGATGCGGATCCCGAGAGTCTCAAGCTCCAGGTGACGGCAGATCGAGAGCTGATGGACAAGGTGATCTCGATCTTGGAAAGCCAACGCAAGTCCGGCGCGGGAAAGCTCAAGGGTCATCCAAATATCGGTGATTTTGCAGGGCAAGCCCCGTTCGCCGACGGTCATGTGAACGTCATACCGACCGAAGCCGGGGAGGACTACGAGCTCATCGTCGTCGGAGATCTTCACGGCTGCTATTCGTGTTTGAAGGCCGTACTGCTGCAGACCAATTTTTTCGAGAAGGTGAACAACTACAAGAACGACCCGAAGAATCACCCCAACCCTCAACTGGTGTTGTTGGGTGACTACATCGATCGCGGAATGTTCAGTTACCAGGGCGTATTGCGCTCCGCGATGCAGATATTTGTTACAGCGCCAGACCATGTGCACCTCCTAAGAGGTAACCACGAGTACTACGTGGAGCATAAGGGTAAGGTGTACGGCGCCGTTCGGCCTTCAGAGGCGATGGATACTCTCAAAGAACATTTCACGATGGACGCGTTTCAGCACTACATGACGCTCTTTGATGCGCTGCCGAACATGCTGATGTTTGAGCGCTTTCTATTCGTCCACGGCGGCATCCCTCGGGACGCGACGCTAAAAGAAAAGTACAAGGACTTGTCTAGTCTGAATGAGTGGGACATTCGCTTTCAGATGATGTGGAGCGATCCGAGCTCGGCTGACGTTATCCCGAGTTCCCTTCAGGAGCAGTCAGCGCGCTTTCCCTTTGGCCGACTGCAGTCCCAGGCGTTTCTACAGCGCATCGGCTGCCAGACGCTGGTCCGCGGTCACGAGAAGATCGAGGAGGGTTTTAGGCGCGTTTACGACGACGAGAACCAGTTGCTGCTCACGTTGTTCTCGTCTGGCGGTCACGACAACAACGATTTACCCGCAGACAGCAGCTATCGCGACGTCGTTCCCATGGCTCTCACCATTGAGTTCAAGGATGGCGACAGCAAGATCCATCCGTGGGCGGTCGATTATGCCAAGTACAACGATCCGAAGCTCAATCACTTCTTCGCGGACCCCCCCGACATTTCTCACCGCGCTGGCTGAGGCCCCGCGCCCCAGGCCTCCGGACTAGCGAAGCTCCCCCGGAGAGGAAGCTCCGCGCTTCGGTGAGCGCATGAACCATCGCACATCCGATTGGCACAGCCCGGCGGTCAGGAAGCAGCACGCTGCTGGACCAGAGCGTGCTGGTCGCGACCGAGTTCCGAGCTGGGCTGTTCGTCAGAATGTTCGGCGGCGCAGAGGGCGTGGTCCACCAGCCGAAAACGATTATTGACGCCCAGCTTACGAAACACCGAGGCCACGTGGTTTTCGGCCGTGTGCAGACAGGTTCGGCAGTCGCGCGCGATGTCGGCGTTGGAAGCTCCGGCGAGCAGGAGTCGCAATACACGTTTCTGCGCAGCCGTCAGCGATGAGTTCTGGGTGTCGCTGAGGGGGGCGCTGACGACGACGTAAGAAACGCTGCCCATCTGGAAGTCCGACACCTGACCGCTCAGCATGTTGTACTCAACCCGCATCACGATGGAGAGCGGAACGGCGTGTTCGCGGCAACGGATCCCGAGCTTTCGGAGCGTGGAGGCGCAGTAGGTCGCCACCGTTGAGCCGGCGAGCCCAGTCTCTTCGGATATGCTCTTGCCGGTTCTACCCAGCAGAACTCGAATCAGAATGGTGGTTTCCCGACGGCTGAGCAAATCCATGCTGCCAGCGCTGCATTCTCGCAGGATGACGTAGTGTCGCGACCGGTCAGTGAAGCAGGCCACTGTTGAGAGGCGATTCTCCAACAAGTCGAACCAGACGGCGTGGCCGGAGCGTTGCTCCGACGTCCACATGGCGTCAGCATCGGACGCCAGTAGCCGCAGGCGGCTCAGTTCGCTGCCCACCGGATTCGCTTCAGTCGGTGCCGTGCTGCTTTGAGTCGGGTGTAGGACTGGTGGTTGACGCTCGATTCATTCATGAAAAAGACCTCAAGTAGAAGGTGACCGGGCTTTCGGAAAAGCCGTCTCCCGGGGAGATACGCCGGGGTGGCGTATCTCCCCGGGAGATTGCAACTCCGGTGCCAAAGGGGGACGTACGGGGGGGGCGCGACGTCTCTAAGGTCATGAGATGAGCGACGATTTGATCGTTTTAGAAGCTCGCGGCGCATGTCAGTTCATCGGCCTGTCGATCGACTAGGGGCAACCACGCAACCGGCGGAAGCTGAATGATCTCCTACGTTTTGGTGCGCTGTCCGGGGGCTGCCCTGACTGACCGACTCCCCGAGTGTTCGGTCAGTGTTCGGTCACTCCCGGACACTCCGAACCCGCGCCGCATCGATAGAGGGTCGGGTCGAATGCCCATCCACCCTAGGGTGATTCGTCTTCGCTGCGGTCGAACACGCCGGTCTGCTGCAGGGCTTTGCGGTAGCGACCCATCACTGCGTGGTGGCTGAGCAGCCCGACGACTTTGCGCTCGTCGTTCGTATCCACCACCACGAGGTGCTCAAAGCTTTGTCCCGAGAGACCCTCAAGGGCGTCCGCCAAGCTATCCCCGGGGTGAATCACCGCGACGCTGCGCTTGCCCAGCTCGCCGGCGACGACGAGATCGCTGAGCTCTCCATGTTCGAACATGACATGCCTCATATCACTCAAGCTGATCACTCCGGCGAGGCGATTCTGATTGTCGACTAGCGGGAAGGTCGTCTGGCTCGTCCCTGAAACGATGTCCTGCAGATCCCGAAGTCGAGTTGACTGTTGGACGGTGTGGATCTCG
>JABSRN010000146.1 GCA_013214025.1 Polyangiaceae bacterium | reverse complement strand
GGACAGGGACAGTAGAGCCAGGGACAGGGACAGTAGAGCCAGGGCCTCTGACTTCTGCGCCTCGAAGGCCGATCGAGTCTTGGTATGCATGGGGCACCACTCTTCGGGCAGTGGCACCTGTGCGCCGATGACAGCGCTGGAGCAGACGTCAAGCGCCGTCAGCTCGCCACCGAAGTAATACGGGCCCCCAGCGACTCGACCCTCCAATAGCTGCGCGCTCAGGGCGGTCACCGTTTGTTGGAGTTGTTCCCTGATCTCGTCACCGCGGCCGTCCGCGTAACCATATCTTCCCGCTAGGTAGTGAGCGATCGGCAACGGGAAACCCTTCTCGCCCCCGGAGTTCATCGACCCGTCGGTCATCATCAGCCGATGATTCCAAATCAGCCCATTAACTTGCTCGTGATTCAGCATCGGGAATGTCTCGGTGCCCTATCAAGCGGTGAACCACATCGGCTTCGTCGGCTCAAACCGAATCCTAAACGCAATTCGCGCCGAGAATTGAAGCGGGCTGCTCCGCGATGACGGACTTTCTGGTCTTCCCGTCATCAGCGACGCGCCGTTCGCCCCAACAGCGTACTCAGCTGAGCGATCCCCCAGCACACCCAGCGCTGTGGTACCGTCAGAGTCATGAAGTCGTACCTCGGGATCAGTGCTGTTCTTCTATTACTCGCCTGCAACGACAAGCCGACGCCATCGTCCCAAGCAATCACGACCACTGCCAGCAGCGTGAATGCTTCCACGACCAGCGCGCCGTCGGCTACCCCCAGCGCGACTATCTACGCCGCCGTCCCAGACGGACCGGCGCCCACCAACGTCGAGTTCTACTACGACCACCCGATCACCGACGACGAGCTCAAGGGAAAGACACTGCGCGAGTACTCCCTCATGCGTAACGTCATCCACGCCCGCGCACGCCACCCCTTTCACAAACGATGGATCCGCAGCTACTTCGACGCCCAAGCCTGGTACCACCCAGCCGAAGAAACGGACTACTCGCGGCTGAGCGATCTAGATCTCGCCAACGCGAAAAAAATCGCGTCCGCCGAAGCTGCGGTCACTCATGACGAGCTCATCGAGCGTCGCGCTGGCATCGCCAAGCGCGTCGAAGACGGCAGCGTCACCGCCGCCGACAAGACCGAGCTGGAGCTGGTGGGTAAACGACTGGGCGAATGGCTGGGCAGCGGAGCTCCCCCTTCCCTGCTAATAAACTTGTTTCGCCTCGACAACGTCGTCAACGAAGCGGACGTCAAGAACTTTTCGGATCGTGAGCTACGGCTCTTGCGCAACACGATCTACGCCCGACGAGGCCGTGCCTTCCGTTCCAAAGACCTACAAAATTACTTTGGCGCCACCGAGTGGTATTCGGTCAACGCGAATTTCAAAGAGTCCCTGATGACCCACACGGATCGGGTCAACATCCGCCTGTTCAAGAGCATCGAAGACTCCCGCAAAGGCGAGCGCCGCGGTCGCGATAAACTTGCCGACGAAGCCGCCAAACGCTGGGATAGCTGGCAGGTCTACGCTTGATGATAGCTAGGCCTCCCCGGGCGGGAGACAGTAGTCATCCCAGCTCCCCATCTGCTCGCAGGTAAGAGAGTCGATACAAGCCCCAGCCGCCCCCAGAAGACCCTGACCCAAGTAGGGGCAGCGATGAGCGAACGTCTCGTCGCAAGCCGGAAAGTTCCGCTCGATCCCTCGCGCCTCCATCGCCGCGATCTCGTCGCCCGTGTGGCAGCGTAGCTGTAGATTCATCTGCTCGCCAAAGTCCGCTGGACCAGAGCCTGTGTAAACCACCGTTCCGTCAGATCCGCCGTCGCTCGCGCCAGGCGTCGTGTCAGTCGGTGCTGACTCGCTGTCGCAAGCCCACTTGCTGGACACCGCTACCAACAAGAAGCAAGGGGCTAAAATGGTTCGCCAGCGTTGAAACATGAGTCAGCTCCCAGTTAGCTCGCCGAGGCCGACGGGAACCATCGCCAAGGCTGAGGAGGCCTCCTTTGTCATCGCTGCTTGGAAGACACCAGGCGTGCGTGTCCCTTGCAGCTGAAACAGTAATTTCCTGACGTGTTAGGGTCGCGCCGGATTCGGCTATGGGCTTCTCTTGCTTTGAGCATCATCAGGACGCACCTAACGCCGCGGCACCTAACGCCTCGGAAAAAACAGGGAGATCCAGGAGCGCAGGGAAACCCGGGAGAGCGTTGAGCGCGGCAGCTACCGCGGGTGCCCTTCTCGCGCTGTATCTCGGCTGCCAGAGCGCGGGTCCCCGAGCCGCCACACAGGTTTCGCTCCCCATTCCCCCGAATTCGACGGACACCCTAGAGGTGCCGGCGGCTGTCGACGATTTCGCCAGCTTTGCCCGAAAGTTCGCGGCCAGCTGGGACGGCACAAGCCTCGAAGCCATCGAGCGCTTGCTCGTGGGCTCATGGGGGCTTTGGGTATTCGACAATCCCGGTAACGTTCCCCACGCGGCACGCCACAAGAGCCTGCTCGATGCTCGCGGACGCGGCGTCGGCAAGATCGACGACGGCATCAGTTTCGAATGTATGCCCATCCCCGGCACCGCCCCGGACTTTGCTAACTGTCCCGATACAGCTGGCAACGGCGTCAGTCGTTGTGAGTACGGTAACGCCAAACCTGTGCTCACAGCACCGTTCACCACGTACATGCATCTGAATGTCGATCCCTCCCCCGAGCGAGACCAGATGGTCGCGGGCGGGGAACACATGCGACAGATCGAAACTGGCGACGTTCGATACCTTACGAGCAGCACCCGCAGCGCGGTCTTCTATTTTGCGCGGCACCGGGACGCGTGGCGCCTTGTGGCGATCGATATCGCGCGCTGTTACGACTAGCAATTACTCGCTAGCCCTCCGCAGCCGCAGGCGATGAACACCGTGGAACCATCGGCGGGCAGATCGTCATTGGGATCGGAGAACTTGATCATGCGGGGTTCCGATGCTCGGCAGGCTTCCGGAATGAGATCGTAACTACCTCGGCCATTCTCTGGATCCACGTAACACCAGCCGGGCTGGCTGGAGTCGTCTACGTTTAGGCACTCCGCGTAGCCGGCAGCATTGAAATCTCCGCCCGCAGGGGCGATCTCGCACAGACAAACATCAGTGCAAGAGGGACCGTCTGTTTCCTCGACGCAGCTGCCCTGCTCAATCAACTGGTCAATAGTGCCCGCGACAACGTTCACAGCGATGACACGGCGACCGGGGCTGTTGCAATCACAAGTACTGCCCAAACCGGGCCGGGCCTCCACGAAGGTGCACGCAATGTTCAGGTCACCGTTCTCTACGCTACCGGTAACTGCGAGCTCTCGCGGCAAACATCGCACCTGCATGGCACTACCCAAGCGCGTTACCAGAGCGTCAACCGCGGGCCGATAGCCGTAGTCGTCCCGGCTCTGATCGGTTGCGTTACGGGGACAAATAGACGCCACGATGGAATTGGCGCCGAAGCCCTTCAGCACTTCGAGGTGGCGCGTGCCGGGGAAGGCCTTGCCGTATCGCTGGGTGGTCGAGTAGCTGCCGTCAGGCGCCTGGCACAATGGGTTGTTCGACCCCCGGTCCAATTCCATAGGTTCTCAGTCACACGCCACGGCGTCGGGCTGCGAACAATCCCGCGACTCGGTGAGCTCGAAGATACACGCGTACTGCAGATCGCCAGGACTCGTCGACGGGATCCACTCGTGACCGTTGGCCTGTAGGGAAAGATCCACAGAACCGGTGCCGCTTCCTAGCAATCCCTGACGAGCATCGCGGCTCTCCAGCATGATCGGATTGCTCGGCGGAATCGGAGGGCTGTTTTCCGGGGTGCCCAGGATGACTCCCCAGTCGATGGCCAGCGCGTTCTGGTAAACCAGCGGCGCGTTCGGGTTCAGGTCTTCTGCGAGCAGGTCCCAAGGAACACCAACGATGCCTGCGAAAAACACCATGCCCGCTGCGAGAGTCCGGGTGACGCCGCCCTGGCCAGAAGGATCCGAGTAGAGCGGGTTCCGTTTCAGGTCGTCATCGGGGCAATCGGCAGCCGTCAAATCGTTGTGATCGATACAGATCTCCTCTTCGCTGAGCGCGTTGATGTAACGCTCGACGGGATACAAGAAATCGATACCGAAACGGCGCTTCTGCTCCCAGCAGCGAACGTTGTCGGCGTCGGAATCCTGGGTGTGAGTACCTGAAGCGACAGCGCCGGGTAGCGTGCTCGTGCATTTTTGATCATCCATAGGAGCTATGCAGCCGGCGGGGGCCAGCATTCCACAGGAGAAGCAACACAGATCGTTGGGGTCGCTGTCACAGGTAGACGTCGACATGGGCAACTCGAAGTTCGTCTTGGCCGCGAGATAGTTCTGGCTCCCGTCTATGATCGAGCAATCGTTTTCGTCGGTCAGCATGACGATGGCCACCAAGCTGTCCGGGCGAAGGAAGGCGGCCCGCTGAGCCAATAGCGTGGTCTCTACAGCGGTCGGGTCGTCATCCGTCGACGGCACGGCACACTCGCCGCCATTGCCACAAGGGCCGAGGGTGATGGATGCATAGGGCTGCGAATCGACTAAGAAGCGGTACCAGGACTCCAAGGACGCCTCAAAACCACAACCGTTTTCGCCGGCGCCCTGCACCATGGCGGTAAAGGAGCTGATGCTGGGGTCAGCGCCCCAGTCGAGGAAGGCCGGTGTGGCCGCCCAGTTTCGATCGGTCCCAACTCCGGGACCGATCAAATGCGCCATGTCGATCATCTGCGGATTGAATATGGAGCCCATGGCCGAGCTGCACGCGACCCCCCCATGACCGCCTAGGCTAGAAGTGATCACCCCGATATGGATGTCGGCGATGGGCGTGAACTCCCGGGTGTAGCCAGCGTCGCAGTCAACGTCCGGGTTGGTCGGCTGAGGTGACTGAGTCATGGCGTACTGGTCGACGCAACGCGGGTTGGTCGGCTGAGGTGACTGAGTCCGGCACCGCTGCCGCTAGCAAGGTCTGTTTGTCCGCCATGGACCGCGAGTTATCGAGCATGAACAAGAGATCGATCTTATCGATGGCTCCCTGCCGGATGGTGTCGATGAACAGGTTGGTCGTGCGCGGCTCGATTCCAATGACTGGTCGCACACCGCCCTCAGTGCCACCGTCAGTGCCACCGTCAGCGGTAATCCCACCCCCGTCGCTGGAAGAGCAGTGGGTGGTACTTAACAAAGCCGCGCAGAGCGGCAGGAGCTTCCAATGGGTAGACATGTTCGACCTTCGCAAGAGATGCGCCGGCTATCGCGGGCCGCATCGTCGGACGAAAGGCGCAGCTCATGGCCGATTCCGCCGGGTCTTGAATGCAGCCGAATATTCTCCCATCTCGGACCCAGAAGTGGAATTGTCGCGCAGCGAGGCATGAGCGCCTCCGGGGCAGACAACGATGAGCAATCGACTGAAGCACGTAACGGCCAAGGTTTGGAACACGCGGGAGAACCCCGGCACCTTCCCGGAACTGACGGATGACGACGTCAAGGATCCGTGGTTGTCCGGCGACCGCAAGAAAGTCGGC
>JABSRN010000145.1 GCA_013214025.1 Polyangiaceae bacterium | reverse complement strand
CCAACTTTGACGCGATCTTTTTCAGCCGACGCTCTCGCCGCGGATCGCCGAGCTCAGAACCGTCAAACTCAGTCGCCACATCCCCCGCCAACCACTCCCCGGAATTCATGAACAACGGTAGATCATGCCTGATCGGCAATTACTACTTCTGTATGATCATGAGCCCCTTGGGGGGGGCGGCGTAGCGTCGATCACGGCTAGCCCACCGGACTAAACTTTCAATCGTTCAAAGAACGAGTGAAAGTTTAGGAGCGACAGCGAACGCAGCCAAGTGCCCGCTTTCTTCGGCTACATAGACGCTGCAGCGTTCGTCCACCCGAAGCAGATCGGGAATCAAGTCCGTCGGCACGGTGCCGAGTAGTTCGCCGTCACGAGGCCGAACGACGTGTACTTCGTGCTGGGGCACGAACAGCGCTCCGTTACGCAGCACGGGCGCCAAACGGCGGGGTTGATCGGCTTCGCGGTTGCGGCTGAAGACGTGATTGAAGCGAAACTGTCCGGTCTTGGCGTCGAGAGCGAGTAGGAGACCAGCATCCGTGTTGATGACGATCACATCATCAACGGCTAACCAGGAAGCTGTGGTGGAGGCGAGGCCGGGTACGTGCTCCCAGAGCAACTTGCCGGTTACTCGATCGTAGGCACGCGCGCCGACTCCGCTGGTGTCGCAGGTGGGGATCACGACGGCTTCTGGGGTGACGACGGGGCTTTGTCCCGGTACGGCGCGCTCTTCAAGGGCAACCTCCCAGCGTTGTTTGCCGGTCCAAGGATCGAGATGATGAAGCGTCCAGTTGCCACCGTTGGCGCCGCTCAGGGCGAAGGCAGAGTCGTGTTCGACGCTGATATCGCCGGTGAAGGGCAGGCGAGCTCGCAGTCGCCAAACGATTTCTCCCGTGCACACGTCTAGGGCAAGCAACGCCGAGTCGCCGCTGGATACGAGAAGCAATTTGCCGGCTCGTTTCACGCGGTAGGCGGTGGGCACGTTTCCTGTGTAGCGCCAACGGACGTCACCACTGACGAGATCGACGGCCGTGATGCGGCGATCGCCCTCGGTCACAATGAGCAAGCGGGGTAGTCCCGGTGAATGAACTACAGCCCCTGTTGTGCCCCCGGCCATACAGGGAGTCAGTCCGAGGGTGAATCGAGGCTCTCCAGTGTCCAGATCGTGGGAGATCAACTGACCGTCGGCATGAATGCGCACCAGGCCGGCGGGGGTTACGACGCAGCCGGCGGGGGCGCAGCGGTTGCGCCACAACACGGCGCCAGAGTCTCGGTCGATGCATGCCGTCTCGCGGCTGCTGCCGACTACCAAGCGATCGCCGCAAAGGAAGGTCGCTTTCAGATCGAGACCGGGGATGGTGGCAACCCAGCGGGGGGTAAAACGCATACTGCCACCTTGGGACCAAGCGCCTTCTTTGCGTCGCCCGCGGGGCGGGAAGAACTCGCGGTAACTCTCCGGTTCGGGATTGGTCACTGAGTCGTCGGTGGCGGTCTGTTGTCGTTGAGCCTTTACGAATTGGGCTTCGTTGACGAGGCCCCGCAGGCGCAGGTTCTGGATTTGGCTCGGATCCGCCTTTACGTAAGCATCAGCGAGGGTTTCGACGAAATCGACGACGGCGCCAACGAAGTCAGGGCAGCTGAGTTCGAGAAAGAACAGCGGCTGCTTAGGGTAGGTGTTCAGGTTGGCTACCTTGAGTTCGATTTGGTTGTCCGCGGCGGTAAAGCGCAGGGCGAATCGAGCGTTGGGAGTCGTCACGCGGCGAAATAGCGGACGGGCGGCTTGCCAGGAGTCCAGAACCTCGCGGGTGAGGTCTAGGAGTCGCTCCGCCAGCAAGAACAGTTGGGTGCGCTCTAAGCGGAGGGGGTGTTCATTGCCGAGGGTGAGGGTGCCTTCGATAAGCAAAGAGTGCAGATCCGAGCGCTCGACCTGGGTGGAACCGAAGCTGAGCTCGCTTTTTCGGAATTCGGCATTGGCGCGAATACGGAAAGATCCGGCACTGCCGTCAGCCTGGAGGGCGACACTTCGTCGTTTGGGGTGGCTGATGGCCGGCGCGCCGGCGAGTGTAATGCGGGCGCTGGCCAAGGCGCGGCGGGTAGAACCTTTCACCGCCTCGCTCTGCAGCGCGTCATCTAGGGCCGCCAGGATGCCGGAATGCAGGTCGACTGACGCAACGCATCGTTCGAACACGGCCACGTCAGGCACGCTCCCACAACGGAACAGGCTGAGGCGTGTTTGGTCGCCGTCAGGCTCGAATCCCAGCTCCCACACGTCGTCGGCGGTGTAGAGCTGCAGCACAGCCCGCTCGCGGCGCCCCAGATTCAGAGCCGCCACGGCACGCGCCAATTCGGCGAGCGTCGCTAGGGACTGTCCGTCGCGCAAACGCGCGGTAATATTGACTCCATCGACGATGAGATCGAGCAATCCGGTGAGGGCATTGCTGTGATTGGAGGAGTTCGAGTCAGGGCGGGTCTGAACCACCACGTGAAGGGCCGACATAGGATCGAAATTCTATGAGTGTCGGGCAGTAAATTGAACTTTTCGGTCGTGATCGCCAGGGAGTGGACAATGTGCGTAAAGCCGCGCTAGGGCCCTGTCGCGGGCCGGTTAGTGAAGATTGTTGGCTGCCTGGGTGGGTGGTTGTGGGAAGGTGGCCGGTCCGGCCCAGTCACCAGGAAGTCTCTGGAAAGCCGGAGCTGTGCGAGCTCGTTTCTGGTGCTAGAGTACTGACGTCCGGTGGCTCGATCCTTGCGTAAAGCGAGCGACCCATTCTGGCGAAGCGATTCTGATGGAACTGAAGCAAAGCCTGCGCCTGTCCCAGAGTCTGGTGATGACACCCCAGCTGCAGCAGGCCATCCGGCTGCTTCAGCTCTCGCGGCTTGAGCTTGTCGATGAGGTGCGCAAGGAGATGGACGGCAACCCCCTCTTAAGTGAGGAGGAGCCGCCCCAAGGCGCTGAAGAAGCGAAGGCGAAGAAAGCTGAAGAGACCATCGCAGAGCCCGAGTACCGGACCGAAGAAAGTCGGGAAACTGAGAAGGCGACCAAGGAAGTCGACTGGGAGAAGTTCCTCGAAAACCGGAGCCAGCAGCAGTCCTCCGGCGGTGTCAAAGGTGGCGGCTATGACGACCTGCCCCCCATCGAGCAGAACCTCACTAAGCCCAAGAGCCTAAACGACCATCTCACCTGGCAGCTCCAGATGAGTGATTTTACGGACGTCGAGTTGCACTTCGCGGCGTTGGTGATCGGCAACCTGAATGAAAAGGGTTATCTAGATCTCGCCGGGGTGGATCGCCCGGACGGGACTCGTACCCCGGATCTCACCATTGATGATCTAGCGGAAGAAGCCGGGTTACATCTGGACGACGCACCGTTGGTTCTTGAGATGATTCAGAATCTAGACCCTATTGGAGTCGCCGCTCGAGGTTTGCAGGAATGTTTGCTGATTCAGGCGAAGAGCTTCGGCTACGAGGATTTCGAAATCGAGATCATCGAGCGTCATATGCGCAACCTGGAGAAGCACAACTACCAGGCTATCGCTCGGGATATGAAGATCCCCCTTGAGCAGGTTTACGACGCGGCCAAAGAGGTCCAGAACCTTGAGAGCCGTCCAGCCCGGAACTTCTTCGATCAAGACGAACGCACCATTGGCATTACCCCCGATGTGTTTGTAGTCAAAGACGGTGAAGAGTATATCGTGTTGGACAACGATCGCGGCGTACAGCGGCTGCACATCAACGAATCGTTGATGCGTCAGCTGCTGGCGGATCCGAAGGCGAAAGAATTCGCCGGCGAAAAGCTGCGCAACGCTCAGTGGCTGATCCGAGCCATCGAGCAGAGGCGCAAGACCATCATCCGCGTCGCTGAGTGCATCGTAGAAAAGCAGCGGGATTTTCTCGAGAAGGGCGTCGCCCACCTCAAGCCGATGATTTTACGGGATGTCGCCGAAACCGTCGGCATGCACGAGTCGACGATTTCTCGGGTAACGACTGCGAAGTACATTCACACCCCCCAGGGGCTGTTTGAGTTGAAATACTTTTTTAATTCGAGCATTCGCCGCGAGTCCAAGGACGACATCGCGAGCGAGAGTGTCAAACAGGCGATCAAGAAAATGATTGAGGCGGAGGACAAAAAGTCTCCCCTCAGTGATCAGTCGATCGTAAAATGCTTAGCCGAACAACACGGCATCAAGATCGCCCGGCGCACAGTAGCCAAGTACCGGGAGATGTTAGGGCTCTTAGCTTCATCCAAGCGCAAACGGCTGTTCTAGGGCGGACGAAATCCTCTCGGACGAAATTCTCCTCAGTCAGCATAGACCACGACAACACGGCAATCACATTTCACTCGACACTACGTATCCGCCATTCTCGGGAATCAATCGTTCCTGGGCGGGGCTGTATGTATGTCGCACGAATGGGGACGCCCATCCGGCCGATCACGGCCAAGCGGAGGACTAATGAACATTAGCATTACTTTTCGTCACATTGACGCGAGCGACGCCATCAGGCGGCATGCCCAGGAGAAGGTAGAAAAACTCCAGAAGTTCCTCCGTAAACCGATGACGGCGCAAGTGACCGTGTCCCTCGATAACCTAGAGCATCGCGCTGAAGTGCGCGTTTCCAGCGGGTCCGAGCATTTCGAAGCGAGCGAGATCAGCGAAGACATGTATATGTCCATCGATCGGATGATCGACAAGATCGAGCGACAAATTCGGGATTCGAAGGGGTCGGCTCAGTCCAAGCGTCGCGGGGGAGCTAGCATTCGCGGCGGTGACTTCAGCCAGCCGGAAGAGCCTCGGTAGCCAACCGGGCCATAGCGTTCCTGTCAGGCTGAGAAAGGCTTGCCGGGGACGCTCGCTAAGAGCAACGTTGTACCATTCTGGTGTATTCCAGTAGGGTCGTTATTTTTCGCGCCAGCGCTCCTATTCGCGCCAACGCACCTATCCGCCCAACGCACCTATCCGCCACATTCGTCGTACTGCCTTCGGCTCCGCCCACTGCCATGTTGATTATCGAGTTGCTGAGTCTGGATCGAATTGTAGTCGATCCCGATGGCACCCAAGCGAAAGACAAGTCGTCTGCCATCCACATCTTGGCGGACTCCTTGGCATCCGGCGTGGGGCAGCCAGCCGAGCTGGTGGAAGAGGCGCTACAGTTGCGAGAGGAGCTTGGAAGTACTGGCGTCGGTGGGGGGGTGGCCATACCTCATGCCTATCTGGCGGACGCTCCGACCCACCAACTGTCGTTGTTGATAGTCCCCACGGGGGTCGAATTCGATTCTATCGACGGCGAACCGAGCCGCATTCTGATGGGGCTGGTAGGCCCCAAGAGCGCAGCAGCGGCTCATCTTCGTGCCTTGGCCCGCATCTCTCGGCTGCTGCGAGACGAAGGGCGCCGAGACCAGTTGATGGCGTGCACCACGCCAGAGCTGGTTTACGATTGTCTAGAACGCATGGACGCTGAGATTGGGGGAGACGACCGATGACCGTGCACTCACCGCCGGATTCCGGAAACCGGCGCATCTCTGTGGCGGCGCTAATCAACGAGAGCCAGCCGGAGCTTGAGCTCCGGGTCGTCGCGGGCAGCGATGGCTTGCAGCGGGTCATCACTCATCGTCGCATTCAGAAATCCGGGCTGGCCCTGGTCGGGCATATGCACGGCATCGTCCCGACCCGTGTACAAATATTGGGCGCGACCGAGCTCAGTTATTTCGACTCCCTCAAGGACGCGGACCAGCGTCGCGCAGCGGTCGATCTGTGTTCAATACACCCGTCCTGTTTGCTCATCTCCCGGGGAGCGGTGCCGCCACCTCATTTGATGGCCGCCTGCAATGACACCAGCAGTCCGCTGTTGGTTTCCGCTGAGCGATCGTCGGCTGTGATAGCCGCTCTGCACAGCTTATTGGACGACCGCTTGGCGCCTCGCATGCGGATTCACGGTGTGTTGATCGACGTGTTTGAAGTCGGTGTATTGCTGCTCGGTAGGAGCGGTATCGGCAAGAGCGAGTGTGCCCTCGAGCTGGTCATGCGGGGACATCGTTTGGTGGCCGACGACGTCGTCGATTGCGATTATCGTCCCCCGGGAATGGTATTTGGCGAGCCGGCCGACTTGTTGCGGCACCATATCGAGGTGCGCGGCTTGGGTATTCTCGACATCATGGATTTGTACGGTGTCACCTCCATCCGCGATCGCAAACGAGTGGACTTGGTCGTTCACCTGGAAGAACAACTCGAGGACCCCCTCATCGATCGCACGGGCCTTGAGGAACGCACTCACGAAATCCTTGGCGTGCCCATTCGCGAGGTGCTGATACCGGTCAAGCCGGGTCGAAACACCAGCGCGATCATCGAGATCGCGGCCCGGCATGAGCTACTCCGCCAGTCGGGCCACGATAGTAGTAAATCGTTTATCGAACGTATCGACGCGGAATTGAGCGCTGGTACTGGGGAGAGCTCGTCTCATATACCCAGCGTCGCCGTCGCGATGCCGCGGTCCAAGCCGTGGGGGCAAGAGAGCAGCGTGCCGCCCCCAGTGAAGAAGCGGGAGCCAAAGAAGTGAAGGTTGCGGGGGCTAACAATTCGTCGGTGGTCGTGGTGACGGGCCTCAGCGGTGCCGGCAAGAGCACGGTGCTGAACGCCCTCGAGGATGTGGGCTTTTACTGTGTCGATAACCTGCCTAGCTCGGTCATCGATTCGACGCTCAAGGCGTGCTGGGCCGAGGGCGTCAAACGTGTCGCTCTCGGTATCGACGTTCGAGTCGGCAGTTTCCTGGAGTCTGCCATCCCCGTCATCGACGCCTCTGCTCGGGACAGAGAGCACGCGTTGTCCATTCTGTTTTTGGATGCGTCAGACGAGTCCTTGTTGCGCCGTTTCAGCAGCACCCGTCGTCCGCACCCCCTCGGCAAGGCCACCGAAGCGGGCGGGGCGAGCTCAAGCAACGCTGTCCTGAACGGTATCCGCACGGAGCGGGAACGACTTGTGGAGTTGAAGGCCCGGGCGACCCACGTGGTGGACACGAGTTCGCTCAATGTGCATGAGTTGCGCGGGCGCGTGCTCGGTATCTTCGGACCGGGTCAAGACGGGCAGCAGGGCCTTCGTGTACGTTTTGTCTCCTTCGGGTTCAAATACGGACCGCCAGTGGATGCGGACGTCCTGCTCGACGTGCGCTTCTTGGCCAACCCGTACTTCGTGGAAGAGCTGCGTCAGCTCTCGGGATTGGACGCTGGGGTTCGGGACTATGTGCTCGGGTCGCCGGATGGCGAGGGCTTTCGCGCTCACGCCCACTCCTTGCTCGGCTACTGCCTGCCGCGCTTTGAAAAAGAGGGCAAGAGCTACCTGACGGTGGGCATTGGTTGTACCGGCGGGCGTCACCGATCGGTGGCTCTGTCGGAACGTCTGGCCGCTGACCTCGCCGAAGAAACCGGTATGGATATCGATGTGGTGCATCGAGATCTCTCCCGCGATCCGAAGAATGCCGTTGGCCCTGCGATGGGACCGCCCAGCTCCCGGAGGATCCGCTGATGGCAGCTACCGAGGCGGAATTTGTCGTGACCAACAAGCTGGGCCTGCATGCGCGGGCTGCGGCCAGATTGGTCAGGCTGGCGAGCCGCTTCCCCTGCGAGGTGGAGGTGGGTCGTGACGACCAGTACTCCAATGCCAAGAGCGTCATGGGCGTTCTGCTGCTGTGCGGCTCTCGCGGCACGACCATTCAAGTTCGGGCTACCGGCGAGGGGTCGGAGGATGCCGTTCGACAGATCGGCGAATTGATCAACGATCGCTTCGGAGAGGCCGAGTGAGTCTGCCCCCGGATCGTGAAGAGGACTCAACAGTAGGCAACCCCGCTGCACTGGAGCCGCTAGTCTTTCGCGGCATTGGTGGCTCGTCGGGGGTTGCTATCGGCAAGCTCATGCTGATGGACACGGGGGGCCCCGGTGTGGTTCATCGGCACGTCAGTCGGCGCGCGCTCCAGGGCGAGGTGGATCGCTACGAAGCGGCCGTGACCGCCTCGGTGGAGGAGCTGAATCAAGCCGCGGATAGGGCCCAGCATCACATCGCCAAAGCCGAAGTCGCGATTCTGGAGGCGTACGTCTTGATGCTGGAGGACGACATGCTGCATGAAGATGTCGAACGACGCATCCTGATCGATCGCCAGTGCGCCGAATGGGCAGTAGAGGGGGCGATCGCCGATCTCGGCGCTCAGCTTCGGGATTCTCCCGATCCCTATATCGCGGCCCGTAGCGATGACTTCGAATTTGTCGGCGCGATGGTACAGCGCAGCTTTCAGGGCCGCAGTACACGGTCCCCCGCGCCCCGTGAGCCGTCCATCATCGTGGCGAGGGATTTGTCCCCCGCCGACACCGCCGCCCTCGACAAGAGCGTCGTGCTTGGCTTCGTCACCGAGATAGGCACCCGCACATCCCATACGGCGATTCTCGCTCGCGCTCTTGAACTGCCTGTGGTGGTGGGCCTCAGTAACATCACGAGCCTACTCGGCGACCACGATACGATCATCGTGGACGGAGTGAGCGGCGAGGTGATCCTTTCGCCGACCATCGACCAAGTCGCGAACGCCCAGGCTCGCGCCGAGCGCCACCGGAAACTGGCGGCGAATCTGCGTGAACACCGCGATCGGGTGCCCCAGACCAAGTGTGGCGAGGCGTTATCGATTCGCGCCAACATTGAGCTGCCGGCAGAAACCGAAGTGGCGTGCTACGAAGGCGCCCAAGGCGTGGGTCTCTATCGTACGGAGTTTCTATTCATTGACCGGATCACGCCGCCGACCGAAGACGAGCAATACGCCGTGTATCGATCGGTGGTCGAGGCCATGGGCGAGCACCCGGTCACCCTTCGCACCTTTGACATCGGCGGCGATAAATTCGTTAGCCAATTTCGCGCGCCCGCCGACATGAACCCGGCCCTGGGCTTACGTGCGGTTCGTTTGGCTCTAGCTCGTCCGGAGTTATTCCTCGCGCAACTACGCGCCATGGTGCGGGCGTCTGCTCACGGCACCCTGCGCATCATGATTCCGATGATCAGCGGAATCCAAGAGCTGCGTGAGGTGAGGGCTTTATTCGATCGCGCCATTCGCCAGGTGAGTGACGCGGGCCATGCCTATTCCGAGACCATCCCGCTCGGCGCGATGGTGGAGGTACCGTCGGCCGCGATCATGGCGGATCTGCTTGCCCAGGAAGCGGACTTCCTCAGCATCGGCACTAACGATCTAGTTCAGTATTCACTAGCGGTGGATCGGACCAGTCGTGCGTTGGCCGGGCTCGCATCGTATTTTGATCCCGCTATTTTGAGACTGATTGATATCGTCTCAAAAGCTGGAGTGGAGCATGCCTGTCCCGTTTCAGTATGTGGAGCGATGGCGAGTCATCCGTTGGGCGCGGCCGTCCTGCTCGGATTTGGCATCCGGGACCTGTCCATGGAGGCGTCCGCCATCCCTGAAATCCGTGAGGCCATCGCCCGCGTGACGCTGGCAGATCTGGAACGAACCACCCGAGAGGCGCTGGAGCAGGGGACCGCAGCGGGCAGCGAGAGGGTGGTGAGCGACGCCTTCCGCGAGGTGTTCAGCGACCTCCTAGAGGCCTACCTCTGAGCGGTCGCAGGAGTAGAGAGAATTCGTATACATGTGTCATTACCAGATCTTAGGCGATATCCGTTAAGGTGGTTTGTCGCATCGTCAGCACGGACATCGCGCCTGATACGGCCCATCGTGGTAGCCCCCGGTCCTCGGTCCTGTTCCGGACTGGTGCCGTAAAATCGCACAGTTAGGCTATCGCAGACGTCGATAGCGAGTTGACGGAAGGGGGCGTCTGCGTATACTCCCGGCCCGAAAGACTTAAAGGAAAGCCCAAGTATAAATGCCGCTACCTCCCGGAGCCACGCAGAACATGATCGCTGCGCATCGCCTCCACGACACAGACACCGGTTCCCCCGAAGTACAGATCGCGCTGCTTACGCAACGGATCACGCACCTCACGGAGCACTTCAAGACCCACAAAAAGGACCACCACTCCCGTCGTGGTCTGCTCAAGCTCGTCAGCCAACGCCGACGGCTCCTTAACTACGTTAAGGGCAAGAGCGTCGACCGCTACCGCGGCATCGTCACCACTCTCAAGCTACGTAAGTAGATTGTTGCCGGGGGGCAGAGCATCGTCGACCGGATCAAACTGATTCGGTTGCTTGCACGTGCCAACGGATTGGCGCCGTTTTGGCGTATTTAGATTTCGATTAGTAGATAGAGACACAAACAACTAGAGCCAATCCAAGCACATCAGAGGAACCCTTCAACTTCGATTCGTGTCTGCGAGCTCATCGCAGCTAGGAACCGGGGCTGAACGTTCCACTCCTTGTGCTTGGCGTTACGTCGCACGCAGCGACACCGCGCAGGAGCGCAAACCGTATATGTTCGTAAGAGAATCCGTCATGGTTGGCGGCAAAGAACTCACCATCGAGACAGGTCGTCTGGCCAAGCAGGCCCACGGCTCTGCACTCGTCACCATGGGCGAGAGCACAGTCCTCGTCACCGCCGTCTCCACCTCGGAGCGACCCCACTTGGACTTCTTCCCGCTCACCTGTGAGTACGTGGAAAAGACCTACGCCGCCGGCAAAATCCCGGGTGGTTTCTTCAAGCGCGAAGGCCGCCTCAAGGACACCGAGGTGCTCACCGCGCGCATCATGGACCGTCCGCTGCGTCCCTTGTTCCCCAAGGGATACAAGAAGGACACCCAGGTCATCGCGACCGTAGTCAGCGCCGACCGCATCCACCCCACGGACATGCTCGCCCTCTGCGGCGCCAGCGCCTCCGTACATATTTCTGACATCCCCTGGGCGGGACCCATCGCTGGCGTTCGCGTCTGTCGAGTCGAGGGCGAATTCATCGCGTACCCGACCTTCGAGCAGCAGGCCGAAGCGGATATCGATGTCATCGTTGCCGTTAGCGAAAACGCCATCATGATGGTCGAAGGCGGAGCTGACGAAGTGAGCGAAGGCGATCTCATCGACGCTCTGCAATACGCCCATGAAGAGGGCAAGAAGGTCATCGGCCTGATCAACAAGCTGCGGGAAGCCGTCGGCAAAGAGAAGCGCAAGTTCGACGTTCCCGTGATCGATGCCGGCCACGCCAAGCGCGTCGCCGAGCTGGTGGACGCGGACATCGCCGTCGCCTGCGTGATCAAAGAGAAGGCCGCGCGTTACGCCGGCTACGACGAGATCAAGAAGAAGCTGCTCTCCACCATGAGCGAAGAGTTGGGCGACGATTTCGCCGCCAACGAGAAGCTCATCAAGGGCGAGCTGGACGCTCGTAAGGCCTTCGTCATTCGCAACATGGTTCTCGAAACCAAGAAGCGCATCGACGGTCGTGCCTACGACAAGATCCGCGCGATCGCCTGCGAGGCCGGTTTGCTCGGACGCACCCACGGCTCGGCGCTGTTTCAGCGTGGCGAGACCCAGGCGCTCGTCACCACGACCCTCGGCACCAAGACCGACGAGCAGCGCGTCGACGGCCTTGTCGCCGAAGGCTGGAAGCGTTTCATGCTTCACTACAACTTCCCTCCCTTCTGTACGGGAGAGACCAAGCCCATGCGTGGCCCCGCACGCCGCGAGATCGGCCACGGAGCCCTGGCCGAGCGCGCTATCGCCCGCATGCTCCCGGACCACGACGAGTTCCCGTACACGATTCGAATCGTGAGCGAGACTCTCGAGTCCAATGGCAGCAGTTCAATGGCAGCCGTCTGTGGCGGCACCTTGAGCATGATGGACTGTGGTGTGCCCATCAAATCACCGGTGGCGGGCATCGCCATGGGTCTGATCAAAGATGGCGACCGCACAGCAATCCTCAGCGACATCCTCGGTGACGAGGACCATCTCGGAGACATGGACTTCAAGGTCTGCGGCACCGAGAAGGGCATCACGGCCATTCAGATGGACATCAAGATCAAGGGCCTCGAGCGCTCGATCATGGAGTCCGCTCTGGAGCAGGCCAAAGACGGACGCATTCACATCTTGGACAAGATGGCCGAGTGCCTGCCCGCAACCCGTGAGGAGCTCAGCCGTTACGCCCCGCGTATCACGACCATCAAGGTCAAGCCCGACCAGATCCGCGTCATCATCGGCTCCGGTGGCAAGACCATCAAGGGCATCACCGAGCAGACCGGCGCTGCCATCAACATCGACGATGACGGCACCGTCTCCATCGCCTCCGCTGACTCGGAAGCTGTGGGTCGGGCAGTCAAGATCATCGAAGGTTTGCTCGAGGAGCCCGAGGTCGGCAAGACCTACAAGGGCACCGTCAAGCGCATCGTTGACTTCGGCGCCTTCGTCGAAATCCTACCGAACACCGAAGCTCTGCTTCACGTCTCTGAGATCGCCTACGAGCGCACCGAGAACGTCGGCGACGCATTCAGCGAAGGCGACGAGATCGACGTCAAGGTGCTCAGTGTCGAGCGTGACGGCAAAATCCGCCTCAGCCGCAAGGCTCTGATGGAGAAGCCCGAAGGCTGGGTCGAGCCTCCGCCCCGCAGCCGCGAAGACCGTGGCCCCCGTCGTGACGGTGGCGGTGGCCGTGGACGCGACGGTGGTAGTCGGGATCGCCCCCGCCGTCGGGACTGATAGTCGCGACTGAGTTCTTCGGAACTTCCGCGCAAAGCCGGTCTGTCTTTCGACAGGTCGGCTTTCGCCGTTTGTGGGGCGCGGCGGGGTTTAGCGCGGCGGGGTTTAGCGCGGACCTGCGTTGGTCGTTTCTACGTCCAGTGCCGCCTGTGTATCGATTCCTCGCTATCGCCCTCGGTACGCTGTTGCTGGCTTGCACTCGCGATCCCAAGGATTACCCGGATCTCATCATCCGCGACATCAAACGCGGGAACGGCGCCGAGGTGGGCGCTTGGGATTCGATCACCGTGCACTACACGGGGCGACTCAAGGGTGGCGGTGTGTTTGACAGCAGCCGTAAAAACAAAAAACCGAGTCGATATTCGATGAGTGGCAAGACCTTGATTGAAGGTTGGCGCATCGGGCTCGTCGGCATGAAGGTGGGGGGCAAACGTCGCCTCACGATCCCGCCGGAGCTGGCCTTTGGCAAACAGGGCAAGCTCGGCCGCTTTCCCCCCAACGCGACGCTAGTGTTCGATATCGAGCTGTTCTCGATCGAATAACGGCGCGCCGACGGCGCGGAGTGTACGGCGTAGAGTAGCGCCCGACCCCGTGCTCTTCGTCGGAAGTGCCCCTAGTGCCATGGGACGGAACTCAGCGGGAAGCTCGCCCTATGGCGAGTCCACGTTCAGCGCTTTCGGTGTACGCTCGGTTTCGATGTCTCGGGATTTTCGTGTTCTTCTGGTGTGCGGTAGCTTTCAAGCGCGCTCGGCGAATCGGGCGGCGCTGGACGTGGCGAGTTCGTACATTGAGCGCGCGGCGCATGTTGGCGATGAAGACGCAAAGGGGCTGGGCGATATTCCAGCGCTGAACATGGATCTCGGCGATGAAAAGTTGGATGCCGTTTTTGGGTTCCGTCGGCAAATCGAACACAGCGACGCCGTCCTGATCGCGTGTCCCGAATACGCTGGTGCCATTGCGGGGGGGCTAAAAAACGCTCTTGATTGGATAGTCGGTTCCGGAGAGTTGTATCGCAAACCTGTCGCGATAATTTCCGCGGGCACCGGAGGCGGCGCCTACGCCCGCGCACAACTGGTCCAGACCCTGACCTGGCAGGGCGCGCACGTACTCGCCGAGCTTGGCATTGTCGCCCCGAAAACGAAGTCCAATGAGGCGGGGCAATTCACGGATCCGGCAACTATTACCGGTATCGAAGAGCTGACCCGACGGTTGCTAGACGTCAGGGGCATGTCAACTGAATCGCGACGTGAACAGGTCCGCGGCGTCACTGACTCGTTCGGAATCGAGGCGGGCCACTATGCGGAGCTGGACGTCTAGATCGGCCGGCGCCACTAGCCGGGCCTCCGCGCTGAATGGCGCGGAAGGAGTTGACCAGCGGCTAATTAACCAGCGGCAACGAACGCCCCTTGAGCACTTCGTTGTGCGAGCCCAAGCGATACCCGGCGAGATCTACGGTGATGTACGCGAAACCTGCGTCTTTACCGGCGGCCACCAGTGCCTCACGAACGTTGGGCTCAACGGTGCGGGCCAGTTCGTCTTGTCCGACTTCGATGCGGGCGACCTTGTCGTGGTAACGAACGCGAACTTGTCGGAAACCGAGATCTTGCAGCGCGCCTTCTAGTTGGGCGATCTGCGCGAGCCGTTCGGGGGTGACGCTAGTGCCGTAGGGGATACGACTGGACAGGCACGCTGCCGCAGGTTTGTCCCAGATCTCCAGGCTGATGAGCTTGGCGATGGCGCGTACGTCAGATTTGTTGAGGCCGACAGCGAGAAGGGGACTCTTGACCCCGGCGTTTTCGGCGGCGCTCAGACCCGGGCGGTAGTCGCCGAGGTCGTCGGTGTTGGTGCCGTTGAGAACATGCGTGAGCTTCCACTCGGCTTGTTTGACGGTGGCGATATCGTACAGCTCGCTCTTGCAATGGAAGCAGCGGTCGGGGCCGTTGGCGACGTAGCCGGGGCGGGCCATCTCGTCAGTGCGCACCAGCTCGTGACGGGCGCCGAGGGATTTCGCGATCCGCTCGGCTTCGTCCTTTTCGCGTTGGGGCAGGCTTGGGCTGACCGCGGTCATTCCGATGGCCTGGTCAGATAACTGCTCATGGGCGATGGCGAGCACCAAGGCGCTGTCGACGCCACCCGAGTAACACACCAGCACGGAGCCGAGCTCACGCACATGGGCGCGAAGCTTCTCAAGTTTTTCGGCGGCGGTGGTCACAGGCCGTCGGCTTAGCACGAGCCGCCCGCGGAGGAGCTAGAATGCCGTTTTTACGTGAAAAGCGCCGTGTCCGGGCACCCAGAGCGCCCCCACCTGGGGTGCGGTGTCGTCGCCGTCGCCGAACAGATACAAGCTCAATCCCGTCAGCGCGAGCACGCCGCCGCCGATGAACAGCACGTTAGCGGCGGTGTTGTAGATTTCGATACTGTCGCTTTCGTCGTCGAAGGCGCTCTGGCCACCGCTGTACTGGTTGCCGTCGCAAAAATCATCGCCACCGCACGCTGAGTGTAGATCGTCGAGTTTGGTTTCGGACACGTACCAGGCGACGCTACCTCCGGCGAGGGCGACACCTCCGCCAATCATCAAACTCAGGCTCAGCCAGGAAGGCGAGCTGCTGCTCTCTTCGAATACGGGATCGCTCAACGCCGTGTCGGGAGCCGGCTCGGTTGCGGCGGGCTTGTCGACTTTGCGACTGAGCTCGATCTCAAGCTTGTGGCGGGTGCCGCTCTCTAGATTCCACGTGTAGGTGGACAATTCGTAGCCGGTAGCGGTAGCGATGAGCTTGTGCTCCCCGGGGTCGAGGATGATGGCGCTGCCGATCATGCTGCTGTCGAGGTCCGAGCCATCGAACTGCACCTTTAGATCGGGGTAGGGCTTGTGGAGCCGCAGCACCGTTTCAGCCAGCTTCGGGAGGGTTTGGGCCAGTCCGGTTTCGGCTGACTCCAGGGCGAGTTGAATGCCAGCGCTCGCGTTGGCGGGGGCTCCTTCGCGAAGCATTTCACGCCACACTTCGGTGGCGGCGATGTACTCGCCAGCTTGCGCCTTACAGAAGGCGATGTATCGCTGGTGCACCAGAGAGTGGTAAAGCGCTTCGGCTTGCTCCAAGGATTGAAGCCCCGTGTTGCAGTCGCCGGTATCGATTGCATCGATGCCTGTGTGCGCGAGCTGGCGGGCGTTGGCCTTGCGTAACTGAAGCGGTTGTTCTGCGGACGCGGGCAAAGCCAAGCTGAGAGTCGCTATCGCTAGCGCGGCTGAGAGTGGGCAAGCGTACGGCATGTTTCAGTAGCCGATGTCTCGTTCTGCTTTTATCGTCTTGGCTGGTGCGGTAGGCGCGACGGAAGTCGGCGCTGGGCGCGGTGTCGGTTTCGGCGCTGGGGTCGCGAAAACGCGGGTGGGGGGTCGGGTCGCGCGCTTCGGGGACGCGGTCGGCTTCCGCGGCTGAGTGGTTTTCACAGTGACAGGAGGGGCCCGGTTCGGGGGCTTCGGTGGCGTTTCGGTGGCTGCCGACTCCTGGGGCGGTGGCTCGGAGTTGGCGGCGCTGGCGGGTGCTGGGGGAGGGGGAGCGACGGAGCTGAGCGCAGGCTGCGGTACCGGGCTGGGATGAGCTTTCATGCGCGCTGAGCTCGGCTCCGCTGACACAGCACTGTCCTCATCTTGACTGGGTAGGCTCATGCCGAACAGAACTGCCAGACCACCAACCGCAAGGGCCGCGAACAGGCGTTGGGGCGCCTGCCCGGTAGGGATCTGAAAGCCGCCGGTGGCCCCGTCGGTTTCCGCGAGGGTCGGTGTCATCTCCTGCAGTGACCGCGCAATGGGCGTCTGGGGGCGTGTGCTGACGACGGGTCCGGGTGGATGAGACGAGATGGGGGGCAGAGGGTTTTTCGAGAGGGTGATACGAACCTTCAGGAGGTCTTCGCGCATCTGTTGGGCGGAGTCGTAGCGATCCGCGGCGTCGAATTCACAGGCGCGATCGATGATATCGGCGATGGCTCGCGGAATGCCCGAACAGATCTGTCGGGCTTTGCGAGCCGGCGCCCAGGCGGCGGTGACCATCACCTCCTGGGCGCTCTCGCCTTCATGCAGGGTCATGCCAGACAATAGGAACAACAGGGTGGCGCCGGCGGAAAAGATGTCCGTCCGTGCGCTGATTTCCCGGGTACGCCCGCGGGCTTGTTCCGGCGACATATACGCCGGCGTGCCCAGGGTGGCTCCCGTCCGCGTGAGGGTTGAGGTGGCGCCGTCCAGAGCGCGTGCCACGCCAAAGTCGAGCACTTTGACCGAGCTACCCGTCAGGAAGATATTCTCCGGTTTGATGTCTCGGTGCACGACCCCGTGATCGTGGGCGGCTTGCAGGCAGGAGCAGAGGCGTATCAATAGCTCCAGGGCATCCAGCGGCGGTAGGGGGCCTTCCACTTCGACAGCTTCTCTTGCGGTACGCCCTTCGAGCAGTTCCATCACGATATAGGCGTGGTTATTTTTTTCGTCGATGTGGTCGTCCAATACCTTGCAGATGCCAGGGTGGCGGACGCGGTTGGCGAGCTGCCCCTCTTGTAGGACACGCCGCGCGAGCTCGCTGCCGTCGGTTACGGAGAACTGGATGAACTTGATGGCGGCGCGGGCGCCGTTACGGTGAGTGGCGGAATAGACCGCCGCCATCCCGCCTACGCCGAGCAAGTGGTCCAACGTCCATTTTTCACTCAAGACGGTCCCCACCATCTTCCGCGCGAATTCCATTCGCTTGTCGCGCGCACCGGGCGGGGGGAGGCTCATGCTGGGTGGTGTCCGTGGCGTCGTCGGTTGCGTCGGTGGAACGTGTCAGATGCCCCAAATTTGGAGCGCGTAGGGGCCGGCTCCTTGGCTCACGCTGACCTCTACTGTGTAGAGCCCGGGCTCTTTAAAACAGATAGGCGCATCCATGGGCAATACGGGGAAGCTGTTGTGGCTGGCATCCGAACTCAGCACCTTGCCGTCTGGACCGAGCAGGGTGAGATCGAGATCGCTGACGCTTTGCCCGGCCGCGCCATACACTCGGTAGCAGCGGTCGGCTTTGGATACGTAGAAACGGTAGCGATCCACCGGCTGCGCTTGGTCTTGTTTGCCCTGTTGGACGGGGCCGATGGCTTGCATGCCTCCCCCGGGACCGCAGGCGGCGGTCAGTCGAGCGAGATCCTGCTGGGCGTCGCCGATGGGAGTGAAGTTGTCGTAGCAGGTCATCCACGGTGGTTTGAGCTCCGCCGTTTCCTCGGCAGGGGCGGAGTTATCGAAGCTGAGCGTGCGTTTCGGCTGGGCTTGTTGGATCCCACAGGCGTTGGTTGCGAGGGCTACGGCCATGGTGGATAGCGTCAAGAATAAGGGGCGCATATTAGATTTCAGGGTAGCAGGAGCGCCTTCGGTCTAGGCAATCGAAAATACTAGAGAAACCGAATTGAACTGCTTCGATACCCGATGCGGTTCGTGGCTTGCCCGAGGTCGCGCGAGCCTCCATCTTAGCAGGCCGGGTGCGCGGCTCGGTGGCGGCTTAGCCCGTCAGCCGTCGCGCTGCGCGGCACTGGGCCGATGGCTCCCGACACGGCTAAGAGCAGCCCGGCTATCGCGGCTGGAGCACTTTCGTCCGCCTCAGATCCATTTTCATAAGTTCCCGGCGCCGGTTCCGAAAGCGGTGAGCTTTCCATCAGTTGGCGTGGAACAGCGGGCGCCATCGTTTCAAATCGGACATTATCTGTCACACCAGGGACTTGATCTTTTGTTCACTGCTGGTACGTTCAGTGCGTGGCTCTTCCTGCCAAACTCCTTCAATCCCTCCCCCCCGGTGTTTACTGGGGGGGAGCCTCGGTCGCGGAATCTGCGAACGAGACGGGAGCTGTTGGCGGCGCAGGAACTGTTGGCGGCGCAGGAACTGTTGGCGGCGCAGGGGAGAGGCGCCGCGCATTACCTCTCGGTCTGTCCAGCCTGGATGCGGCTTTGCCGGACGGTGGGCTCCTCCGCGGAGCGGTGACGGAGTTTGCGGTTCAGGCGGGCTCGTTCAGTACCAGCATTGGTTTGGGCGCTTGTCGGAGCGCACAACAGCTAGGGACCGAACACGGAGGGGACGTGCCTTGGTGTGCCTTTCTCGATCCAACGGGCACCCTGTACGGCCCCGGGCTTGTGCAAGCGGGCATCGACACCTCACGTTTGCTCGTTCTTCGCCCCTCGCCGGAAGCTCTGTGTCGAGTCGTTTTACGCCTAGTGGAGTCCCGCGCCTTTGCCGTGGTGGTGGTGGATCTATTCGGGACCCTCGGTTCGTGGCTCTGGGGAGGGCCGTCCTCTCCGGTTCGGGCCCATTCGGTTGGGGGTCATCGCAGTCATCGCAGTAGGCAGGGCAGCCCGAGCGACGGTTTCAATCAGAACAGGCGTAACCAGAATAGCTTGGGGGCCTGGCCTGCGGTGATTCGTCGGTTGAGCATGGCTCTGCAAGGCACAGAGACCAGTGTTGTACTGTTAACGGACAAAGAGGCACGTCGCCCTTTGCCTCTGCCGGTGGCTACTCGGATCGAGATACAGCGGGTTTCCGCCGACGAGCTGTCCGTAAAAATTGCCAAAGACAAGAGGGGTCGTGTCAGCTCCCCCCGCACTATCGCTCTGCCGCAGTTAGTCAGCGCCGTGCCGTCAGTCAGCGCCGTGCCGTCAGTCAGCGCCGTGCCGTCAGTCAGCGCCGTGCCGTCAGTCAGCGCCGTGCCGTCAGTCAGCGCCGTGCCGTCAGTCAGCGCCGTGCCGTCGAATTCTGAAGCCGTCCTCGGGGAGCGTTCCGCCTTTGGAGGCGCCGCTCAGCTGTTGTTCTTGAATCCAGGGGCTAAAGAGACGCCTTTGACGCCGCCCCAAACAAATAAAGAAATTGCCGAACCAGTAGCAGCACTTGATTCGGTGGAGCCTTCTGGCATTCCTGGTTCGGCTCCGCCTGGTTCTATTCCGCCTTCGACTCAGCACCCCCATCAGGGTGTGCTGAGTTTGTTCTCTTAGTTCTTGCGGTGGGGTTTGCCCATGCCGTGGGGAGTCGTGCCTTTGTAGATTGGTTAGTTGATCTGGGTTTGATCTGGGTTTGGTTTGGTGAGTCGTCAAAACGGTTGGGGGGCGGATAATGCAGCACAAGATAGGGCTTCAATGAGCGAGCAAGAACGAAGAATAGCGGCATTGGTATTGCCGAATCTATTGTGTGAACTGGTACTGGCCAGTTGGGATATGCCGGAAGGTTTTGCGGTGATGAGGGAGCCCCATCGCGAGGCGATAAAAAGGCGTGACCAACAGAAGGGCCGAGATGACAGTGAGCGCTCCAACAGGGGGCCAGTCGACAAGGGCCATGACAAGAGCGAAAGGCAACGTCGGGAGCCGCCCTTGGGGGTTGTACTGAAAGAAAGCGATGACCCAGCTGAGCAGGGCTCTACTGGAAGGGCGGCTGAGTCGGGGCGCCGCGCGGTATATCAAGCCAGCGCGGCGTCTAAGACAAGCGCGGTCTCTAAGGGCAGATCAGCATCTAAGGGCAGCGCGGCATCGGGACAGCAGGCTGTAGAAGAAACAACGCTGGGGGCGGCGGGGACCGGAGAGTTGTGCGCTACCGATGTATTGAGTGCGGTCAACGAAGAGGCGCGTCGGTATGGGGTGCGTCCGGGGCAAACAGTGGCGGAGGCGTGTGCGTTGGTCAGTCACTTGGTGGTGCGGCAACTGCATCCTTCAAGCGTGACAGAGGCTCTGCAACAGGTTGCCGATCTCGGGCTCGCTTTTGGCAGCACGGTGGCCGTACGTTTGCCCGATACGGTATGGGTCGACATTACGGGGGCCGCTCACCTACACAATGGGGAAGAGAACCTAATCAGTGCTCTCTGTGATCGGGTCAGGGAGGTCGGGCACTGGGTTCGCGGCAGTGTGTCGGCGGGGCCGTGGTTGGCGCAATCCTTTGCTCGCTGGGGTCAGCTTCGGTTTGGCATTGTGGTGGTGCCGAGCAGTCAGACCCAATCGGAGCTAGGCAAATTGCCGATTGCCGCTTTGCCGATGGAGTTGGCGCTGGGCATCGAGCCGTCTGCCGCTATGGATCGCGGCGCTCTTGAGAATAACGATCTCATTGAATGGCTGACCCGGCTCGGCATATTTCAGGTAGCGGACTTGGCCAAGCTGCCTCGAAAGGCGGCGGCCAGTCGTCTGGGGGAAGGGGCGACGGCTCTGTTGGACTTTGCCGCGGGGTACGACAGGGCTCCCATAAAAGCTTACGAGCGCCAAATTACGCCCACGGAAACGCGCCGCTGGGAAGACGCAGTAACTGGGACCGAGCCGCTATTGTTTGTGCTCAGAGGTTTGGTGTCTCGTTTGAGCGCGCGGCTCGAAGGGCGAGGGGAGGCGGCGCAAAAACTTCAGATCGTGATCGAGCACGATCGCAGTATCGCTCGGCTTCGTAACCAACCGGTGGAGCTGACGTTGGACTTTGACTTGTCGGCACCCCTGTGGCGTTCCGAAGAGATCCGGAGAGTCCTGAGTTCGCGGCTGGAGCGTTGCCGTTTGGCCTCGCCGGCGGTGGGCATGAGGTTGATTGCCCAACAGGTAACGGTCGCCCAAAGTTTGCAGCTCGATCTCTCGCGGGTGGCCACGGGCCTGGGCGGAAGCTTTTCAACGGGGCCTGAGATGTTACCGGTGCTGCTCGCTGAATTAGCAGCGGACATTGGCGCCAAGAACTTTGGGGTGTTCGAGATGCACGACAGTCATCGTCCGGAGATGAGCGCGAGTCTATCGCCGGTGCCCGCCAGCGCCGTCTCGGGCAAACGACCCAAGACCCGTAAAGTTCGTGTGCCCAAGCGGGGCCGACGCGCCAAGGGGCTCAGTAAGGATAGCGCGATGACTACAGACAGCGCCGTGACTGGGGAAAACACCGTGGGCACCATTCCCCCGTCGGGATTACACGGCTGGGGCAAGACCGCAGCGGAGTCCTCGGGGCGTTCGGTGGGGGTGCGTTCGGGGGCCTCTTTGCCCACGCGTTTGCTCAACCGCCCCTTGCCTTTGGACGCGGCCTTGCGCCTGGGGGGCATGATGGCGATTGGTCGGGAGCTCTACACCATTGAGCGGATTGAATTTGAGCAGCGTTTACATGGCGTAGAGTGGTGGAAGGGCTCGCAAGTGTCCCGGGACTATTTACGCCTGTGGCTCAAAGGTCCGAGTGGCATCGTAGAGGCCTTGGTGTTTGTCGATCGAGAAACCGGCGCCCGCTATCTGCACGCGTTATGCGATTGAAAACGAGAGCGGCGACTGAAGTCGCTCAGACAGCGTTTCCCGGCACCGCAGCATTTTCCGGAGGCTCTATATTTCCGGCGGGCTGCGGGCTTGCGGTTCTTTAGCTAGGTCGAGTCGATGGGGTTTTGCGAACTCATGGGCCGCTCTGCGTTCTCGTTCTTACGAGCCGCGTCCATGCCGGAAGAAATGGTCCAGGCCGCCCACGAGATGGGCCTCGAAGCTCTGGCGCTGTGTGATCGTGATGGTCTTTACGGCAGCGCCCGGGCCTTTGCCCGCGCCAAAGAGATCGGTCAGCGAGTGATCGTGGGGGCGGAGATGTCCCTGGGGGAGCCCGCACGATTGCCGCTGCGGGGGAGCGACGGCGGCAAAGCCACGTCAGAGCCATGGCCCACTCTGGATCTCCAGCTGAACCTATTGGTCCAAGATCTAAGCGGCTACCAAAACCTATGTCGCTTGCTCACGCAGTCCCACGCCAATCTTCCCAAGGGCGAGAGCGTGCTCGAGCCCGAGTGGCTCGAGCAGCTCAATACGGGGCTGGTCGCTGTGGTTGCAGTGCAGCTTATCGATGAGTCTCAGCAGGACAGTGTTCGGTATTGGCAAGACACCATCGCGGAGACATTTGGCGACAGAGTTTGTTTGGGTTTGGTGCGTCGTCTGGACGGCCTGGACGGGCAGCGGGAACAGGCCGCCGAGGATTGGCATGAGCGATACGGTTGGCCCATCGTGGCCTCGGCAGGGCCGGCGTTTCATCACCGGGACCGCAAGAGCTTGCTCGATGTACTGACGTGCATCCGGCAGGGGACCAGTTTGGATCGCGCCGGCACCCAGCTTGCGGCCAACCGCGAGGCGCGCCTGCGCTCAGACTTGGAGATGAGGCGGCTCTTTTATGACCATCTCGATTGGGTCGACGCCACCACTGACGTAGCGGACAGTCTGCGTTTCTCCTTGAGCGAGCTTCAGTATCAGTTTCCGTGCAGTTTAGAGCCGGGGGAGACTCCCGATAGCAAGCTGGCGCGGCTCACCTGGATTGGCGCTGGGCGTCGTTATCCCCAAGGCGTTTCCTCTAAGGTAGAGACGCAACTCCAGCGGGAGCTGGTGATTATTGCCGAGCTGGAGGCGGCGCCGTATTTTCTGAGTACCTGGGAGGTGGTCGAGATGGCGCGCCGTCGCCGCATCCTGTGCCAAGGGCGAGGCAGCGCCGCCAACAGCGCGGTTTGTTACGTCCTGGGCATCACCGCGGTGGATCCCGCTCGTAGCAACCTCTTATTCGAACGTTTCATGAGCACCGAGCGTCATGAGCCCCCAGACATTGATATCGATTTTGAGCACGAGCGCCGAGAGGAAGTGATTCAAGATATCTACGAGCGCTGGGGGCGAGATCGGGCCGCCATGGTGTCCGAGATCATTAGCTATCGCGGCAAGAGCGCGGTTCGGGAAGTGGGCAAGGCTTTCGGTCTGTCTTTAGAGCAAGTGGATCGGCTCAGCTCTGCCATCACTCACTGGGATACAGCCGAGGCTTTGGACGGTCGCCTCAAGGAGCTGGGCTTTGATGCGGGGGATTCACGTCTGCGGCAAGTATTGGAGCTCGCCAAATCCCTCAATGGCTTCCCCCGGCATCTCTCAGTGCATGTGGGCGGCTTCGTGGTCTCGGCTGAGCCACTCTGGAAGGTCGCGCCCATTGAACCGGCACGTATGACAGGAAGGACGGTGATCCCCTGGGACAAGGACGATATTGAAGCCTTAGGTTTCTTCAAGATCGACGTGCTGGGCCTAGGCATGCTGACGGCCATACGCAAAACCTTAGAACTAATCTACCGAGACGGAGGACTACGAGCCAACTCCGCAGCAGTAGGTCTGCACCAACAAGTAGAGAAGGCTCTACCCCCCGAGTTCGATCCTCTGGAAATCGTCACCCGGATCCCTCCGGAGGTGCCGGAGGTTTACGGTATGATGTGTGAGGCCGATACGGTGGGGGTCTTTCAGATCGAGAGCCGCGCGCAGATGTCCATGCTGCCTCGGCTTCGTCCGCAATGTTTTTACGATTTAGTCGTGGAGGTGGCACTGGTGCGTCCAGGGCCTATCCAGGGCGGCATGGTGCACCCCTACTTGCGTCGCCGTAATGGAGAGGAAAAAATCAGCGTTCCTCACAAGGATCTGTGGCCGATCCTGGAACGCACTCTCGGTGTGCCGCTCTTCCAAGAGCAGGTGATGCAGATCTCGATTGTGGGCGCGGGTTATAGCGGAGGCCAGGCAGACCAACTGCGGCGGGACATGGCCGCGTGGAAGAAGACGGGACGCTTGCTCGCCCACCGAGAACGTTTGCTCGAAGGTTTTGCCAAGAAGGGCATTCGGAGTGAGTTTGGCGAGGCCTTATTCGAACAGATCAAAGGCTTTAGTGATTACGGTTTTCCGGAATCTCATTCGGCGTCTTTTGCACTGTTGGTTTATGTCGCGGCTTGGCAAAAGGCGCACTATCCAGCGCATTTTACCTGCAGCCTCATCAACTCCCAGCCCATGGGTTTCTACTCGCCATCGAGTCTGATTCGGGATGCCCAAAAACACGGCGTGGAGGTGCGGAGTGTCTGCATCAATCACAGTGATTGGGACTGCACCTTAGAGTGGGCGGAGACGGGAGAATGGGCAGAGACGGGGGAGCGCGCAGAGAACGAGGCTCATGCTCCCGGCTTGCCCCAGCGGGTGATTCGTTTGGGGTTTCGGCTGGTGAAGGGGTTACGGAGCGCCCTGGGCGAGAGGATCCAGGAGGCGAGAGCCGAAGGGCGGTTCAGTAGTTTGGAAGATTTGCGCCAACGGGTACGGATCAAGAAGGACGAGCTGGAGGCGCTGGCCGAGGCGGGGGCTTTGGAAGATCTCGTGAAGGGACGGCGGCACGCCCTGTGGCAGGCGCGCTCGCCCCAAGCTGGCGGACTATTTCAGGGATTGCAGCTTCGGGAACCTAAGGTACAGCTTCCGGATCTGTTGGGGCGGGAACAGCTGGTGCTCGACTACGGACGGACAGGGATCTCGCTCAACGATCACCCGCTGAAACATTTGCGTCAGCCACTCGCTCAACGAGGGGTGGTCACTTGCGAGGCACTAGCTTCGCTACCCAAGGGCCGCCAAGTCGCGGTCGGCGGTATCGTGATGTCACGACAACGGCCATCGACGGCGAGCGGTATCGTGTTTGTTACTCTGGAGGACGAAACCGGGATCGCGAACCTGGTCGTGTATGGCACCGTCTTTGAGCGGTATCGATTGGTGGCGACCGCGTCGAGCATGTTGCTGGCTTACGGGAAACTGGAGCGCCAGTTGACCCGGCCCAAGCCCGGGGAGGTCGGGCGCCCGACGCCCATTATCCACGTATTGGTCGAAAAACTAGTGCGTTTGGATATTCCGGGACGCGCTGTGCCCAGCCGCTCTCGAAATTTTCGCTGAAGGGAGAAGAAACTACGCAACTGCGCTGAGTACTGACCGAACTCCGGGCATTACCCAGACGTGACGCTTGCGGAGAAGTCTCTAGCGGGTCGCGTCCCAAAACCTCCATAGGAGAGCGCGATGCGTCTAGTAACTCGAATTCGTCCAATAGCGATTGTTTTTGCCATGGCGGGGACCACCGCCTGCGGCTCCCCAGAATCCGAAACTCGAAGCATGGAGACGCACCGTCAGGCGTTGATCGACTGCAGCGCGACCATCTCGCGCTTGAACTACGAAGGGCCCGGTACCGACACTGCAGAATTCATACAGCTGAGGGTAACAGGCGCTGAGAATTCAGATGGCGGATTGACCCTCGGAGAATGCGGAGCTGCGAGCATTGAGCTGGTGAACGGAGGCAACAACGAATGTCCTGTTTATCGTACGATCGACATTGCCGACGTTCTGATTCCGGCGAGCGGACGCGTGCTGATTTGCAGTGGGGATTCCGAGCTCAATGAGCGTTACGGCTGTGACTACGATGCTTTACCCAATAACTGGATCCAAAATGGTCCGGCTGACGGCGTCGTGCTCTACGACGAGGCCCAGAGCGTACAGACGCTAGGGTATCCGGGAGCCGAGCTCTGTTTTGACGAATTTTTCCCGGTCATTAAGGAGACCACAGCGGCCGATGGGGATTGGGCAAACGTGTTGTGCGAACACGGCGCTCAGCTAAAGCCGTTGATCGATATCGACCTCGAAAGCGATCCCGTGTGCCCGCTCGAGGACACCATCGACTGGCCCGATTCCGGGAGCCCCCGTGGGGATGCGGGAACAGCCCCGCCCGATAGGATAGATCCGGATCCTTGCGCCGGCGGTAGCTGCGAAGTCTCAGACGAGCCCAGTGTGGCGATGACCCCCGAAGATGGCGGTGCGCCCAACGTCGAATACGACGACGTGCATGCCGGATCGACAGACGAGTCGCCGGCGCCATCGGAGCCGACCGATACTTCGGGGTCCGAAGCCGCGGATGCTTCGAGTCAGGATGGCGGAGACAACGTCGCGGCGTCGTCGGGATCGGAATCCAGCGGTTGTATGGTCGCATCCGTCGCGCCCCGGTCGAGTCCGGTGAGCCTCGGTTTCAGTGCTCTGTTCGCGCTAGCGCTCATGCGTCGGCGTCGACAGTGTGGCTGAGCCGGCGTCGCCAGTGTAGCTGAGACTGCACGAACAAAACGAAAACGCGCCGCGTGCAGATTGCACCGGCGCGTTTCGCTATTTGACGTAGATTCGATTGACGGAGGCGTTAGGCGACGACTTGTTGTCCGTCATCCGCAGCGGCGTCGCTCAACTCTTCTACTGCAGCCGATGTGCCCGCAGGGAACTCGGCCTCGCGAGCGGGTAGGCGGCGCTGCTTGCGGGGTTCGGCCTCGTCGTTGACCTTTACGCTGACCAAGCGGGACACGCCAGGTTCGCCCATGGTCACGCCGTACAAGACGTCCACAGACTGCATGGTCTGGCGGATATGCGTGATGAGGATGAATTGAGACCGGTCGGTCATGGACCGAATGGCCTCGTTGTAACGCTTGACGTTGGCTTCATCGAGCGGCGCATCGACTTCGTCGAGGATGCAGAACGGTGAGGGTTTGTACTGGAAGATGGCGAAGATGAGCGCGGTCGCCGTCAGGGCCTTCTCGCCACCACTCATCAGCTCGATGTTCGCGAGCTTCTTGCCGGGGGGCTGCGCGATAATGTCGATGCCGGTCTCGAGCAGGTTCTCGGGGTCGCTGAGTTTTAGCTCGCCGTGTCCGCCCTTGAACAGCTTCTGGAAAGAGGCCTTGAACAGTTCGTTGACGGCCTCGAAGGTTTCCTTGAAACGCTTGCGGGACTCGCGGTTCATCTGCTTGATGGCGCGCTCGAGTTCCGTCAGTGCCTCCTCGATGTCGTCTCGCTGAGAGGTGAGTTCCGTGTACCGGGTCTCGGCCTCTTGGAACTCGGCGGCGGCGTCGAGGTTGACGGGACCCATCCGGTCGATGAGCTTCGTCAGTTCGTCGATGCGACGGCGATGTTCGGCGTCGGGGGCGGCGCGCAGGTGGTAGTCGCCAACGACGCGGCGTAGATCCAGACCACGGAAGCGTTCCCTGACTCCTTCGAGCAGGTGGTCGCGCTCCATTTCGATGCGCTGCAGCTCCATCTGGCGGGTCCGCACCTCTTCTTCGACTGCTTGCAAATCCGCGCGAAGGGCGGTGAGAGCGGTGTCTTGGGTGGCGACGGCGCCGCGGATCTGTTCGAGCAGTTCTCGGACGTCAGCCAGAGCGCCGTGCGACTCCCGGGCTTTCACGTTCGCGTCGGCTCGTTGCTCTTGATTGACGACCATCAAGGCAGCGGTCTCGCCGTAGTTGGCAGCGTTCTCGAGGAGTTCCTTGTTCAGGCGCTCTGAACGCCAATCAAGATCTTTGGTGGACGACGCCACTCGTTGCCGAGCGGAGCGAGCCGCTTCGACCTGTTCGCGTACCTGAGCGAGGCGCACTTTGCGCTCGGTGACCATCGCCGCTTGGGCCGCGGTCTTCTCTCGGTGCTCGTGCAGGTTCTCTAGGGCCTTCCGGAGCTGAACCTCGAATTCGGCGAGGCGGACCTTGTCGGTGTCGAGGGTCTCTCGAAATTGCTTCTCGGAGTTCGTGCTTTGCTCGATGCGTTCGTCCAGTTGGCCGCCTTCGTTGTCGAGGGAGCCCATACGACGCTGGAGCCGATCGGCGTTGTTTTGCGCGTTGGCGAGATCCTTCGTGGTCGTGACGTGGGCCATTTCACTTTCGTGAACGCCCTGACGAGCCTGGTCGAGGGAGGTGCCGACCTCGGTCATGCGAGCGCGCTGCGTGTTGTAGCGCTCGTTGACCTCTTTCAATTTCTCGTCGAGCTCGGCGACCTCTACCGTGAGGTGCCGCATCTCGCGCTTCTGTTCGACCATGGCAGACGCTGCGTCGTCGCCGCTGCCGCCGCTGACGAAGCCATCTTCGTGAACCACGGTGCCGTCGAGGGCCACCGCTGTTACGTTGTATCGATGCACGGCCTTCATGGCATCCGAGGCACTGCGCACGATGATGGTGTCGCCCACGAGGGTGCGAACGAGCGCTTCGTCGTCTGAGGCGTGTCCGATACGGTCTGCTAACAGCCCGAGCACCATCGGATCGTCATCGACTTCCGGTCGGCTCGCGCCGGCGGTGTAGCGCGGTCGCTGGGGAGCGATGGTGGCGCGGCCGCGGTTCCCAGTTCGTAGCTCATCGAGAAGCTCCAAGCCCCGCTCGGGGTCTGAGACGATGACACACTGCAGGCGATCGCCGAGCAAACCAGCCAGGGCTGCAGTGAGCTCCTCGGGCACGTCGAGTCGGTCAGCGACCATGCCGTTGACGGTCGCTTCGTCGCCGCTGAGCAGCGCGCGAGCACCGTTGCCGACGCCTTCTAAACGGCGATGCAAGTCTTCGAGCACGCGCAGTCGGTTGCGTTTGAAGCCGAGTTCGTTCTTGGCGGTATCGACTTCTTTCTCGGTTTCAGTGACCTTGGGTCGCAGGGTCGAGAGCTCTGCCTTGAGTTCTTCGAACTCGACGTCGCTCAAGCGTTTGCCCTCGGCCAGCTCTTCCACGGTGCGTTTCAGGGCGGAGATCTTTGCCTCCGTCGCCTGAACTTCGCTTTCCACATCCTGGCGGTCAGAGGCTAGGGAGTCCTTGCGTGTCCTGGCCTCCGTGAGGCGCTGAATGACGGCGTCCAGCTGAGCACCGACCTTGGCGACTGCGGTCGTGGTGGACGCGAGGTTCCCCCGCAGATCTCCCACGCTCCGACCGGCGTCTCCTTCTTCCTTGCGGAGGCTGGCGAGCAGGGCGTCTTCACGCGCGGTGTCTTCCCCCCGAGCGGTTTCGTCCGCGTGCAGCTCGGTGATGCGGTCGTCGAGCTCCTTGGCTTCTTTCAGCAAGCTTTCGAGGCGAAGTGCGATCTCTTCTTCCTCTTGTTTGCCGGTGCGCTCGCGCTCCTTCAAATGGGACAGCCGGTCCCGGGCGCGCTCAAATTCAGACTGCAGAGTGCTGACGCGGTTGTCGGCGTCGAAAGCCTCGGTGGAGGCGGTCTCCGCCTTCTCTTCGATCTTGGCAGCCTCGTCGCGAGCGGCTCGCAGGGAGCTGTCTTCGGATTCAAGAGTGGTCCGTTGGTCGACCGAGGACTCGGAGGCGACCGTTAGCGCGGTGCGTTCCACTCGCTCGACTACGGTGAATTCCAGTAGGCGATGGGACGCGTCGTGAAGGAAGAGGTCTTCGAGCTCCTCACGGTACCGAACGAAACGTTCCGCCTTGGCGGCTTGTCGTTTGAGCGAGGAACGGGTGCGCTCGATCTCGGCAACGATGTCGGTCACACGCAGCAGGTTCTGCCGCGTCTGATCCATCTTGCGTTCGGCCTGCTTCTTACGCTGTTTGTACTTCGTGATGCCGGCGGCCTCTTCGATGAAGACCCGGCGGTCGGAGGCGCGCGCACTGACGATTTGTCCGATGCGACCCTGTTCGACGATAGAGTAGGCCTTGGTGCCGACACCGGTTCCGAGGAACAACTCCGTGATGTCTCGCAGCCGCACCTGAGCGCGGTTGATTAAGTATTCGCTTGTGCCGTCTCGGAACAGACGTCGCGTGATCGCGATCTCTTCGTAGTCCCGATACTCGATGGGCAGTTCTTTTCGATACTCCGGGTCGGAGTTCTCGAAGGTCATCGTAACTTCCGCCAGACCGTGGGCCGCGCGGGACTCGGATCCATTAAAGATCACGTCGTCCATCGATTTGCCACGCAGGTGCTTGGCGCTCTGTTCGCCCATGCACCAACGGAAGGCGTCGACGATGTTGGACTTGCCGCAACCGTTCGGTCCGACGATGCCCACGACGTCGTGGTCAAAGTGGATGACCGTCCGGTCGACGAAGGACTTGAAACCAGCGATTTCGAGCTTTTTGATATGCATCGTTACGTTTGGGATCCCGTTATGGTGGATTCGATATCGCCGGGGGGCTGCCCGGCCGAACTATGTAAGAACTGTCGGACAACTTCCAGTGGTGCGACGCCAAGGACTAAACTCCGTGACTGTTCCTTGTTCAATTTCTTCTACGAAGGACTTCTTCTAGGAAGAGAGTGTCACCTAATGCCATGTATGGTCATGCCAGATAGGGTACGTCTGAGCGTACTCGCGGTATCTACACCTTTCAAGCGTTCATGTGACAGTTTGAGCAGGGCCCGCCTGTACAGTACGGCCAGCGGGTGGCACCCGGTAGCCGGTCAACCGCGCCAGCGGCCCACCGGGAAACCCTCAGATCCGCGGCATATTCAGCTGATCTAGCGGCTCGACCTTGACAGGCATCGGCCAGTGTCCCATTTGCGGTGTCGCCGATGACATACGAATACCTGTGCCACGCCTGTGCCCACGAGTGGGAGGCGGATCAGAGAATCACCGAAGATCCGCTGAAGAAGTGCCCGAAGTGCAAAAAGCTGAAGGCCAAGCGGCAGATCTCGGGTGGCACCGGGTTCTTGCTCAAGGGCGGCGGCTGGTACGCGGATGGCTACGGCTCGTCCCCTCTATCCAAGTCTGGAGACTCGGATAGTTCGTCATCCGGCAGCTCTGACGACTCCAGTTCGAGCAAATCGGATTCCAAGACCGACAAATCCGATAAGTCGTCGAAGCCGTCGAAGCCGTCGAAGTCGAGCAAGAGCGAGTCGAAGAAAACGGGCAGCACCGCGGCCTGAGAGCGCGTCCGAGGGGGCGTGCCTTCACGAATCATTCGGGGTAGATCGCAACCGCGCTTATGTCGTCGTTGGTATCCCCGGGAATAGAGACTCTTCGCCCTTACGCCGCGGGCAAACCGATCGAAGAGGTGACCCGCGAGCTCGGCATCGCCGACGTTATCAAGCTGGCGTCCAACGAGAACCCGCTTGGCCCGAGTCCGAAAGCTCTTGAGGCCGCCGCGGCGGCATTGTCGGGAGCCCATCGTTACCCGGACGCTTCTGCCCATGCGCTGCGCACAGAGCTGGCTCGGCAGCACGGCGTCTCGATGGACGAGCTGATTCAAGGCAACGGCTCCAACGAGATTCTCGAACTTCTCGTTCGGACCTTCACGACGCCGGAGCAGCATATCGTATTCGCGGAGCCGTCTTTCGTTGTGTATCGCATGGCGGCCCTCGCTCACGGGGTGCCGTTCACGGCCGTGCCCCTGCGGAATCAGGTGCACGATCTCGATGCCATGCTGGCGGCCATCACCGACAAGACGCGGCTCGTGTTCATAGCTAACCCCAACAACCCCACAGGCACTCACGTCGGGCAGGGGGCTCTAGGGCGATTCCTCACTGCAGTACCCGACCACGTGATCGTCGCCCTGGACGAGGCCTATTTCGAATACGCTACGGCGGCCGACTACCCCGACGGATTGAAAAACCGCGGCCTACACAAGAAGCTCGTTGTTCTACGCACTTTCTCCAAGATCCACGGACTCGCGGCCTTCCGAGTCGGTTACGCCATCGGCGACGCCGAGCTCGTCGGCTACATGCATCGGGTTCGTGCGCCCTTCAACGTCGGCATTGTTGGTCAAGTCGCGGCCCTGGCAGCCTTGGCCGATACCGACCACGTGAGTCGGAGCCGCGAGCTGAACGAAAGCGAGCGAAGCCGGCTGGCCGCTGGTCTCCAAAATCTGGGAATCGAGCCGGTACCGAGCCAAGGCAATTTCCTGTTTTTCGAAGCGCCTATTTCAGCCGCTTCCCTGTATGACGCCCTTCTACAAAAAGGCGTGATTGTTCGCGCCTTCGCCGGCGCGCAGATTCGCGTCACGGTAGGCTTGCCGGCAGAGAACCAGCGCTTTCTTACAGCCCTCGGGGAGGTGCTCGCGTGAAACTACAAATGCTCCACAACGATTCGAACAGAAGGCGCCGTCGCCTGTCACTTCTCACAGCAGCCATGCTCAGCCTGGCGCTTCTGCCCGCCATGGGCTGCTCCAAAGAAGGCGATGTAGTTGTCAAGACGGCGGAGGGGGACGAGCTGGGCGAACGGGAAATCGACGCGGATCCCTTGGCCCTGCTTCCCGGCGGCGCGATTGGCGCGCTCAACCTGGACGCCAAGGCGATGTTTGCGTCGGCGGTGGGCGAGCAGCTCCGGCGGATAGCGGAAGCCCGATTGCCCATTCCTGCGTCCGCTGGTTTCGAGCCCGGCCGAGATCTAGACCGATTGCACATCGGCGTTTATTCCTTGCAAGGAGCCGACGTCGCCGCTGTGGCGACGGGTACCTTCAACGCTGAGGCTATCGAGGTGGCGGCAGATGGCGTCACCATCACCCCGCTCGGGACTCCGCTCAGTAAGAGTCAATATGCGGGGCGCTGGCTGTTCACGACCCAAGACATAGGTTTCGTTATCCTCACAGAAAAGACCGCCCTCTTTGGCAACGTCACGGGCATGCGGCGGGCGCTCGATCGCGTGCAGCGGGGCATCAACAAACGTGAGCTCGACCCGTGGCTGGAAGACGCCATCGCGGACGACAACGCAGCCATCGTGGGCGGTATCGATGTGTCGGAGCACCCCGAGCTTGCCAGCGCGGCGAAACGGTTTCCCTTCCTAACGGGTCTGAAGTCTTTGCGTCTGCTCGGCAATTTCAAAGCACCGGGCATGAACTTCGCGGGGACGCTCACCTACAGCGATGAACCCCAAGCTGCTAGTGGCAAGCAAGGTTTAGAAGCGCTGCAGGCGTCCATGGCCTCCCTGGGCTGGGCGACAGCCCTCATGGGTTTTGGTCGACCGCTCAAACATTTGCAGCTGGAGAGCGAAGGTCCGGACGTGAAATTCGTACTCGGCCTCGAAGGGACCACCTTACGGAAAGGCATCGACTATCTCGCCCGCAGTGTGGGTGTTGGCACGGCTCCGGTCCGCGCCAATGCTACTCCTGGCGTAGGTGCTGGGTCCCCGGCTCCCGGTCCATCTGCGCCTGTTGCTCCCGCTCCTGGTTCTGCCCCCCCGAGCTCCGCAGGTTCCCCGACCCCGGCTCCGGCGCCGCGATAGTTTCGATGACGGCCAGACTTCGGGTGTGCCCCCAAAAGGCGCCGCTGCACGGTAGTGTCCCCATCGCCTCCGATGTATCCATCGCGAACCGGGCGCTGATATTTGCGGCCCTCGGCGATGGCACCAGTACGCTCTCGGGCTATAGCGGGGCGGGCCACAACGAGTTGATGCGGCAGGGCCTCGCCCAGCTAGGCGCGCTTAGCGAACGCGACGGCACCACTCTCCGTATTGAGGGCGTGGGGATCCGCGGCCTGCGACCCAGTGGCGCGGAGATCGACTGCGGAGATTCTCGTGAGGTATTCGAACTGCTGAGCGGCCTGGTCGCGCCGCAGCCGTTCAAGACGCGCCTGAAGGCTAGCGGCCGTCTGTTGGATCGACCGTGCAATGCTCTGGTGGCGAGCCTGCGCACCTTTGGCACTCCGGCGACCGGCACCATGGGAACCTTCTCTACTGGAGAGCTGTTCCCACCGGTGCAGTTTAACGGTGCCACTGGGAATGCACTGGCGCCGGGCGGCGATTATCAACTCGATGTTTGTCAGCCGGGCATCAAGAGCGCCTTGCTGTTTGCCGGATTGTTCGCCAGCGGCCCGACCCAGGTGGTGGAATCTGTCGTCACCAGAGATCACACGGAGCGCTTGTTGGATACCGTCGGCTTTCGGCTGAGTCGCGCGGCCAGCCTGTTATGTCTGGAGCCGCCAGAGCCGAACGCCGACATTGCGCCCTTCGAGATGGAGTTGCCGGGGGACATCACGTTGGCTTCCTGGCTATTGGCGTCAGCTGCGGTGGTGCCGGACAGTCATGTCGTCATACGCCGCACCGGCATCAATCCCAGTAGGGCGGGGGTGTTGGACGTCTTCAAGGCGATGGGGGCCGGGCTCAACGTACGCGCTGAAGGTCATCGAGGGGGCGAGCCAGTCGGGGAGCTGACGATGCTGGGCGCCGGGCTGCGAGCACTGAATCTAGAAGGGGAGCTCAGCTGTCGCACGGTGAACGAATTTCCAATATTGGCGCTGCTGAGTGTCAGAGCCCAAGGCCGAAGCGAACTGTCCCTTGAGCAGCTGGAGACGACGGACAATCCTGAGATCGCGGGACGCACCGCGGAGTTGCTTCTTCGTTTTGGAGTGCGCGCCGGGCTCTCCGATGGCGTCCTGCAGATAGACGGCGATCCCAATGCTCAGCTTCGGGCAGCGACAGTAGATGCGGCTGACGATCCGCAGTTGATTCTGCTGGCCTTATCCTTGGCCCTGCTGGCCGACGGCGAGAGCGTGATCTCGGGCATCGACGGAATCGCCAACGTATTCCCACGAATGGTCGGCACTTTTAAGGCGCTAGGTGCCAACTTGAGCGTCGAAAGCGAGGACGCGACAAATGGAAGCTAGTGCGCGATTCGGAAACACGATCGAAAAGATGGCTTCGGTTCTGTCTCTGACGAAAAGTATTATGGTAGCGATTCCCATCAAGAGAAGTGAATTGCTCGCTAGTCAAACGCCCTCGATCCCCTCATCATCCCCAGGCAACCATGAGTAAATCACGAGTAGTCGTCGCCATCGACGGACCCGCCGGCGCGGGCAAGAGCACAGTCTCCAAACTTCTAGCCCAAGAGCTGAACTACCTACTCCTCGACACAGGCGCTCTCTATCGGTGTGTTGGCTTGGCCGCGACCCGCGCGGGTGTAGAGGCGGAGCCGGCGAAGGTCGCTGAAGTAGCCCAGCAGCTAGCAGCGAATTCTTCCATCGAATTTCGTCGTAACGAAGATGGCAGCCAAAGCGTTTGGCTCGACGGCGAAGACGTCAGCGTGGCAATCCGTACCCCTGAAAATAGCCAAGCGGCCAGCCGTGTCTCCGCGATCCCCGAAGTGCGCGCGGCCCTGATGGATCTACAGCGCAGCGTTGGCGACAAAGGCGGCGTGGTCGTTGAAGGCCGAGACATTGGAACCGTGGTTTTCCCCCAGGCTCCAGCCAAGTTTTTTCTAACGGCGTCAGTCAACACCCGATCGGCGCGTCGTCACAAAGAATTGTTGGCGCGCGGCGATACGACCAGCTTGGAAGAAGTGGCCGCCGACGTGAAGGAACGGGACCGGCGCGATTCGACACGTCCGGTGGCGCCGCTCAAGCAAGCGGACGATGCCGTTCTAGTGGACAGCACGGAGCAGACCATCGACGAAGTGGTGCAGCTCATGGCGGAAGCGGTTCGGCGTATCGAAGGGGAGTGAGTCATGGGGCGTCGCTACCTGGTTGCGATCTGGCTTGGGTTTGTAGTCCTCATCGCGTGCGGTCCCCAGCCCATCGGACCGCCCCCGGCGGCTCCCGCGCCAGTGCAACAGCCGGCGCACTTGCTTCCGCCCGATCTCGATTTGGCGATCCGTCTTGATCTCGACGAGCTCCGGGGTCGTTTTGGGAGCGACTTTGTAGCGGCGCTGGAGCTTCCCGCGGTAGCCGAAGACGATCCGCCAGCGCGCGCATTGGTCACGAGCTTGCTTCGCCAATCCTCCGCCCTGTGGTTCGCTATTCGTCCGCCGGGCGACAGCGCACGCGGGCCTGATGCGCTGGATAACGTGCTCGTGTTGCGAGGAAACTATCGAGAGGTCAACCCTCGGGATTTCGCAGGAGAGAACGTCTGGCAAGCGCCAGTAGATCTCGGTGGTGACTGGCGGCGCTATAGCCGGGTGGCCCTCGGACGGGGTGGGCCCGAGCGACTCTACGCCTACGGCGATCACCTGCGTGTGCTGCTATCTCGCGCTGAGATTGACTCGATGGACGCGTTGCTGAGAGGACGGCTCAGTACTGAGGGATTGCGTCCGCCCGCCCGGGGCATGGCGTCCATTGCGCTGCGGTCGGCGGCGTGGGGCAATGCCCTGGACGAGGCGGGGGTTCCGCTGCGTTGGCTGGAGAGCGCGACTTCCGCCCGCTCACGAATTGTCGCAGAGGGCGAGGGCTACCGGATGTATCTGGAGCTGAACTATGCTGACAAGGAGTCCGCCCATTCGGCAGCCGATCAACTGAGCCTCGCGTTGCTACTGTTGGGGCAACGTGCCGGTAGCTTCGGGCCTCTATTGAAAGCGGTGGACGTGAAAGCCGCCGAGACCGACGTGTTAGCCGAGGTGGCGGTCAGCGACGCCCAGGGGGCCGCCTTGCTCGCGTGCGCTTTCGGGCGCTGCGGTTTTTAGCGGCTAGTGCGGGATTCAGATACACTGAAGGGCAATCGAGTCATTGGCTCACTTGGGTGAGAGTGACTTGAAGGTGTAAGCACAAGCTCATATCTGCCGCAGGATCTTTATGGTCGCGGTTCCTTAGTGAATCGCGCACTAGCTGCAGAGAGCCTGACACTCTATGATCGGGCCATGGCGCGCGGAAAGGGAGCGAAATTGAACGGCCTTATTTGGGGTGTGACGCTGTTGGGCGGATTATTGTGTGCGGGCGTCTTCGCCTACTTCCATTTCTTTCACTACAGCCGATCGGCGTGGCAGCATGTTCCTCCCGGCGCGACCATGGCGGCTCGTCTCGATACCGAACGAGTTCTGCTCTACGGTCCCGTCCGAAAACATCTCTTGCCGTTGCTCGATCTAGGCGGGACGCCGGACCCGAAAGGGCGCCGCGAACGGATACGTGAAGCGACGGGGATCGATGTGGCCCGAGATATACGAGAGGTCGTGGTGGCCAACGGACAGGGCAGCACCGACTTCGTGATGATCCTCGGCGGAAAATTCTCGAGCGTGAACGTCGTGCGGAAAATCGACGAGATGTTCGAAACCGAAGGGCACCCCACCGAGTTGGCGGACGACTCTGAAATTCTCAGTTTCGGGGCGGGGAAGTTTGGCCTTCACCTCGCCCAAGCGGATGACGGCGTGTTGATCATCGGGCTTAGTGAAGCGGTGGTTCGAGCGTCATTGCCGGCCAACGACGTTGCTGAAAACATGGGCCTGCCGATGAAGGGCGCCGGCGGATTCGCTCTCAGCGGGTCGCTATTCGACGGCAGCTCGGGTCCGGCCCGAGGAATGCTCGCCCGACTGACTCAGCTGAGCGATGTAAAACGTGTCGTCGGGTCAGTTCGTTTCGAGGAAAACGCGATCCTTCAGGCCTCGCTGGAGTTGCGGGATGGCGTGTCCGCCGCCGACCTGAAAAGTCGGCTTGAGACCCTGTTGGCGCCGCTCCGGCTTGCCGCAGGCTTCCTCCCAGGGGACGACGTGGCGGGGGAGCGGTCCATGCTGACTCGCGCGCAGCTCAGCGCGAAAGACGAGCAAGTGGTTAAAATTACTACGTTTCTAGAGGCTACGGAGATTGACCGCGGGGCTAGAAGTCTGGCCGATATGGTTCGCCTGGCGCGCTAGAAATCACCCGCTATATTTTGTGCTCGGTGCCTAGGATCCGGGCTCCCAAGTAGCGGAATTTCCGAAACTTTCGTGGATCTTGACGCGACAGGTGCCGTGAGTTACCTGAGCGCTCCCCGATTTGGGGATTCTGGCGATGCGATTTTTGGATCGTTCCTATTTTCTCGCAGACGCAATTCGGCGTCTTCGACTGAATAACTAGCCATCTCAAACTCAACCCCATTGGAGCGTTGACCCATACATGACCGAACTTCAAACCTCTCCCACCACTGACGACGGCGGCTTTGCCGCAATGTTCGAAGCTCAGATCGTTAAAGATGCTGACACCGAAATCAAAAAGGGAGGAGAAGGCCAGATCATCTCAGGCCTGGTTGTCCACGTCTCGCGAGACGCGGTCATTGTCGATATCGGCGGTAAGAGCGAAGGGCTCATCTCCAAGAGCGAGTTTACGGATCCCCAGGGCCAGACCACCGTCGCCGCGGGCGATCGCATCGACGTCTTCGTTGAGAGTCGCGAGACCGACGACGGCCTGATCAAGCTTTCCAAAGAGAAGGCCGATCGCATGAAGGTGTGGGACGAGATCGCTGGCGCCTGCGAGCGCGACGAGATCATCGAAGGCACCATCACCCAGCGTGTAAAGGGCGGCCTGTCGGTCACCATCCGCGGTGGCGTCAAAGCATTCCTGCCCGGCTCCCAGGTGGATCTCCGTCCCGTACGGAACCTGGACAAGCTGATCGGCCAGACCTACGAGTTTAAGGTCATCAAGTTCAACAAGAAGCGCGGCAACATCGTGCTCTCTCGTCGTGTACTGCTCGAGCGCGAGCGGGACGAGATGAAGCAGAAGACCCTGCAGACCCTAGCCGAAGGCATGGTTCTGGACGGCACCATCAAGAACCTCACCGAGTACGGCGCATTCGTCGACCTCGGAGGGATCGACGGCTTGCTGCACATCACGGACATGTCCTGGGGCCGGGTCAACCACCCCAGCGAGGTGTTCAAGGTCGGCGACACGGTTACCGTCAAGGTGCTCAAGTACAACGCCGAGAGCGAGCGCGTCAGCCTGGGCATGAAGCAGACCCAGGAAGATCCGTGGAACCACGCTGCCGAAGCTTACCCCCTCGGCAAGAAGGTCAGCGGCAAGGTCATGAGCATCACGGACTACGGCGCATTCGTCGAGCTGGAGCCGGGCGTCGAAGGCCTCATCCACGTTTCCGAGATGAGCTGGACCAAGAAGATCAAGCACCCGTCGAAGGTGCTTGAGCCCGCCCAGGAGGTGGAGTGTCAGGTTCTTGAGGTCGATCCTCGGAGCAAGCGCATCAGTCTTGGCCTCAAGCAGTTGGAGCCGGATCCCTGGACCGTCTTCGCCGACAAGTACACCCCCGGCGACAAGATCGACGGCAAGGTCCGCAGCCTGACCGAGTACGGCGTATTCGTCGGAATAGAAGACGGCGTGGACGGCATGGTTCACAAGACCGACCTTTCCTGGACCGTTCGGGTAAACAACCCCGGCGATTTCTACGAGAAGGGCGACGACGTCGAGGCCATCATCCTTTCGATCAACCATGACGAAAAGAAGGTCAGCCTGGGCGTGAAGCAGATTCACGACGACCCCTGGGGCGATCTGATGGATCGCTACCCGGCCGGCACCGTGATCGAAAAGTGCAAGATCATCAGCGTTGCCGATTACGGCCTTTTCGTTCGTGTCGAGAATGGCGTCGAGGGCATCATCCAGAACACCGACATGCCCCAGGGCATGGCGTTCGAGGTGGGGGCGGATGTGAAGGCCGAAGTCTCCAGCATTGACGCCATCGATCGCCGAATGAGCTTGAGTCTTCGCGAGGTGGGTGCCAGCCCCCAGGCGGACCGTTTGACTGCGGTAAAGCGCTCCACGGAGAACTCGAGCGGCACACTTGGTGATCTGCTTAAAGAACAGCTTGGTGACAAGCTGCAGTCGATGACCAGCGAAGCTCCTCCGGCAGCCGAGCCCGAAGCATCTGAGGCTGAGGCATCTAAGGCTGAGGCTGAGGCACCTAAGGCTGAGGCTGAGGCACCTAAGGCTGAGGCTGAGGCACCTAAGGCTGAGGCTGAGGCTGAGGCACCTAAGGCTGACGAGACCGAGGGTTCCTGAGACGAATTCTTTCTCGGTAATTCGTCGAGCAAAGAATCGTGTAGCGGCGTATGCTGATCGCGGCGTAAGAGGTCGCAATTGAGCAACTCCAGCAGCGAGACACCCATCGAATCAGCCCCACTCTCTGGGGCTGGTCCGGGGTGGACTCGTGCACGCATCGTGTTTCTCTCGATCAGCGGGACGCTACTCGTCGCGCTGTTGTGGTGGAGCTCTCCTGTCCTGCTGCCCTTCGTGCTGGCGACGCTGGTCGCCTACGTGCTCACCCCGTTGGTGGCGATCTGTGAACGGTCCAAGATGCCGCGTTCCGTGGCCATCCTGTTGGTGTACGCCGTCACCCTAAGCTCCATCTATTACTCCGTCGCAGCCCTCGCGCCGCGCATCTACGAAGAGGCCGTTGGCCTCAGCCGGGAGGCGCCAGACGGCGCTCGCAAGGTCGCCCGCAAATGGGGACCCATCGTGGAAAAGCGTGTTCAGGGGTTCCTGGGACAGTCCACTGACGCCCCATCACCTTCTGAGCGCCAGCCCGCCTTTGAGGTGATTCCTCACTCCGACGGAAGCTACGCCATCGAGCTGGGCTCCGGCGTCGAGTTCTCCCGTGAGGACGCCAAACACTGGGTGCTGCGCGCCCGCGGGGACACTCCTCGTGTATTCAGCGTCTCGCTTCTGCTCAGCGATGGCATCGAGCACACCATCGGTTATCTCAAGCGCAATGTCGTGGAGCTGCTGGCTCTCGGTCAGCTCGTGGTGGCCAAGACATCCAAGGCGATATTCCTGTTTGTCATGACTCTGATGGTCGCGGCCTATCTAATGCATACCCGGGACGACATTCTCGGCTTTCTGAGGAGCTTGCCTCCGCCGAAGTCGCGCCCGAGTTTTGACCGTTTGGTGCACCGCTTGGATCGCGGGCTGAGCGGCGTCGTTCGAGGGCAGCTTTTGATTTGTGCCGTTAACGGCGTGTTGTCCGCCATCGGTTTTGCGCTCTTCGGTTTGAAGTACTGGCCCATTTTGGCGCTGATGGCGGGGGTCATGAGCATCATTCCCATCTTCGGATCGATCCTGAGCACGATTCCGGCGGTGCTGGTCGGGCTCACCCAGGACTTTTGGACGGCTCTCTGGGTCCTGGTCTGGATCCTGATGATTCATCAGGTGGAAGCGAATCTGCTCAACCCCAAAATTATCGGTGTAGCGGCCAAGCTGCACCCGGTGCTGGTGGTTTTTGTCCTGATCCTCGGGGAACACTACTTTGGGCTGTGGGGGGCGCTGTTTGCTGTCCCCATGCTGTCCATCGCCCAGAGCTTCTTTAACCACTTTCGCCTCGAGTCCATGCCGGACATCGCCCCGGACACCATAGCGCTCAGAAGCGCGACCGCGGCCCTCCAGACTCCCAGTCCGGGCAAAACCTCCTTGAAGCCTGGCTGAGGTCTAGAGCCGCTCCTAACGGGGTTTGCTGAGGGGCGTTCGCCGGTTCCAAAGGGCGCAGACCCTTCCACTGCTTTGCGCCAAAGCGGCTAACTCCCGTGGGGTGAGGCGGCTATCTCTCACGGGATGGGCCGCTGGGCTTGGCGCTGCCAGATCCGAGCGCTATAGCCCGGCCGTGGCCAAACAAGGACGAAAGCTAAAGCGCAACGCCGAGCGCGACTCCGCTGAGAAGACAGGGAAACCCAAGAGCGGGCCGATTTCCGTAGGGGGCGCCCAAGCTCCGGCGGATCCGATGAGCTCAGCCAACCTGAAAAGCATGGCCCTACGCCTCGGCGTGCCGGTCGTCGGCGTTTGGCTCATCGGCGTGTTGATTGCTGGCGTCAGTCAATCTTCCACGACCCAGTCGATTGCCCTCGGGCTCCCGGCGGTTGTCACGGTCGGCTTGTTGGGCGTGGCTCTCTGGGGATTACGTCAGGCGAAGAAGGCCAAGGGCGTTGCCGGCATTTTGGCGGGTGCCCAGTCCGATGGGGACCGCGAGAAGGCTCTCGCCCAGTTGGACAGCTCCTACAAGTCGAACGACCCGACGGCGATTTTCGCCAAGGCTCAGCTGCACATGCAGGACGACCCGACCAAGGCGTTGACGCTGTTGGAGCAGATCGATCTAAAGAAGGTGATGGCGCCGATCGCGGATGAGGCACGAGGCCAGCGCGCGATGATTCACTTGATGCAAGGCCAGGTATCGGCGGCTAGAGATTTGGCCGATGGCATTGAGTTGGGTCGTCACCAGGACGTCAAGTCTCGAGCCATGCTGGCGTCAGTGATTGCCGAGTCCTGGGCCAGAAGCGGCCAGGGCAAAAAGGCCATCAGTACTTTGAATAAGTTCGACATCGAGGACGAGCAGCTAGCTCAGCTGCAACCCCAACTGTACCGCGCCCAAGCCTACGCCTGCGCCTACACCAACGACACGAAGGGCATGCGTCGCTCCTTGAAGAAGCTCGTGGCCTTTGATGCCCGTTTGCTCGGCGGCTTCATGGGAAAGAAGACGCACCCTATGCTGCAAAAAGAAGCGAAGAAGATGTTGGAGCAGTCGGGGCAGATGCCCCGGCAGATGCAGCGTCAGCGTAAGTAGTCGTCCGCCTAGTAGTCGCCCGCAGGAGCAGACAAGCGCGCTTGTCGCATCGGGCTCGTGTCGGTCGCCATTGACCCCGCCTATCGCGTGCCACCACTGAGTGTCCGCTACAAACGCAAAACGCGCCGCTCGCAAGTGAGGCTTCCTAATTGGGCCTTGGTGAGCGCGAGTTGGGCGTTGGTGCAGGCCTCGACTTGGACTCTCGGGGAAAGCCGCGCCCCCCCGCCCCCCCAGTTTTGATGGCCGAGAATCAATGCGCTGAGACTAGGGGCCAGGGCTGTCATGGGTTCCAACAGCCCGGTCGCAGCGCGCAGGGTCGCCGCACGCGTCCTCAGGTGCGTCGCTGCGAGACCGGTCGTTAGTATTGGGAGTCGGTCGCGCCGATCGCGGCGGTGGCAACAGTCTGTAATTGCAGACTCGGCACGAGTTCGGTGGGGGCAATAACGCGCAGAGAAGGCAGGGCGGAGGCCAGCAGGGCCCTGACGCTGCGGCGAATGTCGGGCCGGGTGATAAGCACCGGTTGCTGATCGCTAGCGGACCACTGCTGGAAGCTGTTGCGGACAGCTTCCACGATATCGCGGGTGGCCGCCGGGGCGAGGGTGAGCACGGGATCGTCTAGATCACGGCTCTGGGCCGACGCAATGGTCTCCTCGATCATCGGGTCGAGTAGCAGTACTTGGAGCGATTCTCGGTCTTGTGTCAGCGCATAGCTGATGGGCCGTTTGAGCCCCTGGCGCACCTCCTCGGCGATCGCTCCGGCGGGGCGTCCGGCGATTTCGAGCTCCGCCAGGGTTTCGAGTACCGCTTCCAGATCTCGGATGGATATCCCCTCGTCTATCAGCGCGTTGAGAATGCTCTTGAGCTTTACCACCGTCAGGGGCTTGGGCACGACGTGCCGGACCGTGGCGCGAGACGTGCGCTCCAAGCGATCGAGCATTCGCTGGGTTTCGCTAATGGTCAGAAACTCACCGGCTCGCTGGGTCAACAGCTCGGTGAGCGCGATTTGAATCTGCGTCAGCTGCTCGTCCCGGGAATCGTCCAGATAGAGTGACAGCTTGCCGCTCGGGATCTCGCGTAAGGAGAGCTGGATGTCCGCCTCCGGGAGATCTCGACAGAGCTCCACCACGCAGGGAGGGATGTGAATGCCCAAGCTCTTTTGTACCTTGGAACGCACCTGTTGAATCACGCTGTTCAAGCTGGAATCCAGATCGCCCTCGACCAGGGGCCGGACCGCGGTTCCAAATTCAAGGGTCCACGGCGCAACAGCCGCCTCTAGCTCGTCCGTTTCGAGGGGGAGGGCGGCCTCCTGGCTCTTTGAGGAGCGCCACCCCGCGAGGGCCAAAGATGTACCGACCAAAAGAAAGGGAACAGCGGGCAAACCAGGAATAAAACCGAGCAGTCCGACAAACACGCCGGCAGTGAGTGTCGCCTTAGGGACCCCGAATATTTGAGCGGAGAGTTCGTCCCCCAAGCCGCCCTCGGAGGATTCGCTGGACACGCGGGTGACCAGGAGTCCGGCGCTGCTGGCGAGCAAGAGGGCAGGCAGTTGGCTGACCAGACCGTCACCGATGGTGAGCAGACCGTAAAGCTGGAGGGCATCGGTGGCGGCCATATCGTGCATGCCGATGCCGATAGCGAGACCGCCGCCAATATTGATGAACGTGATGATGACGGACGCAATCACGTCGCCCTTCACGAACTTCATCGCGCCGTCCATCGCTCCGTAGAACTGGCTCTCGCGCTCCAGGGTGCGACGGCGTTTTTCTGCGTCTTCCGCTGCGATCAATCCGGAGCGAAGCTCGGCGTCGATGGCCATTTGTTTGCCGGGCAAGGCGTCCAAGGTGAAACGTGCGGCGACTTCGGCGACTCGTTCGCTGCCCTTGGCGATCACGACGAATTGGATGATGACCAGAATGGCGAATAGGATCGCGCCCACGACATAGTCGCCGCGGACGACAAACTCCCCGAAGGATCGGATGACGTCGCCCGCATCGGCCTGCAGCAATATCAGGCGAGTGGAAGATACGTTGAGCGCTAACCTCACCAAGGTCGCGATCAAAATGATCGTCGGGAAGGACGAGATGCTGAGCCCGTTCTGTACGTAGACGGTGATGAGCAGGATCGCGATGGAGGCGGCGAAGTTAGCGGCGAGAAGTATGTCCAGCACGAAGGTCGGCAGCGGCACGACCATCAGGGCCACGACGGACAACACCACCAGGGCGAGGGCTAGATCCCCGCGGGATTGGGAAAGTAGGCCGGGCTTGGACGACATGCGGAGGCTTTCTGAGGGAGGGGCTGCGCCTAGCTGAGCCAAGTGAACAGCGCGAACACTCCGCTGTACAGTTGCAGCGCCGGCACGCCGTGGTGGGGCGCGATCTCGAAGGCTGACGCAAATCCGGCCATCGGGATCTTACCGAAGCGGTTCGTCAGGATCTTGGTATCGACGTTTGCCGAGCCGTAGAAGTCTTCGCCTCGGCTGGCGCAGTTAATATAGAAGCCAAAACGCGGGGCGGCTCCGGCGATTTCCCGCTCTAGTTCGCGGGTGAGGGTCTCGAGATCTTCCCGGGAGGTGGCGGGGTCGCGGACGGCGAAGGCGATGCCCATGCCTTCGCGAATTTCGTCGCTGACGATCAGCCCGCTGCGGTCGGGATCGACCCCTTGCAGTCCTCGAATGAGTAGCTTCGGGCGGCCGCCTCCAGGTGGCACGAAGGGGGTTTCGCTGAGCACGAGCAGTACGAGTTCGTCTGAGAGTTCATCGGCGCTGTCGGTGAGCATTTCCAACGCCGGGCGGCCGTCGATTTCGGTGACCATGGAGCCGCGGATTTCCGTGATCTCGTGCAGCTCGCTGAGCAATCGGCAGCTATGGGTGAGGCCGATCTTCGGAGCGCTGAGCCCGCGCATGATGGCGCAGACGCCGGACGCTTCTACAATGGATCCTTGATGCACGATGAAGGGGCCATCGGGTCCCACCACACCGCCGCCGAACACGCAGCCACTCTGTCGTGAGTTTTGCAGGGCCACCAAGGAGTCCGGGGAGAACAGCTCGGGGCGGACGAATAATAGCGTCGGGGGGCGTGTCTTGCCGGTCTGGTCGGTGAGGGTATTTCGGATGGCTTCCGTGAGCGCCTCTTCGGAATTGCCGTGCAGGGGGTAGCACTCCAGCTTGCCACCCTCCCAGACGAGCCCGGTGGCGGCCGATACATCCGATAACTCCCCGCGCTCGGTCAGAACTCCCGCGCCGCCGACGACGATTGTGGGAAAATCGAACTTCAGTTCGAGGATGGCGCGGCAGAGCGCGGGCAGAGCTTCGAGGTGAGAACCGCAGGCATATACTGTTCCGCCTGCGGGCCTGGCGAGCTGGCGGACGGCTGCGGCGTATTCCGATGCGATCGCCGACGTAGACGAATCGCGCACTTCGAAGCTGACGGCGGTGGTTTTCATCCCGACCGAGACGGTATTTGGCCCTTGGCAGCGCTTCAAGAGGGGATTGTCACGTTTTGGGGGCGATTTGTCTATTTCGGCGATGCGGTTCGGATACCATGAGTCATCGCACGGGGTCTTTGGGCGCCCGGCCATCGAAAACCATGGAGATCCGGTCCACAGGCGCCACCGACGTTGGACGACGTCGCAAGGCCAACCAAGACTCCTACCTCATGCACGACGAGCTGGGCCTTTACGTCGTGGCGGACGGCATGGGCGGGCATGCCGCCGGAGAAGTGGCTAGCCAGGAGGCAATCGACACCGTGTTTGGCATGGTCAAGCGCGGCCGGGAGACCCTCCCCATTCCGCTGCCCCTGAGCGAGGACGGCGCCCGAGCAGCGTGCCGAATGATGGAGGGGGCGATTCAAGCTGCCACCTACCTGGTGTTCGCCATCGCCGAGCTGGACTCCAACAAGGCCGGTATGGGCACCACCATGAGCGCCATGCTGCTGCTCGGGGACGACGCTATCACTGCTCAGGTAGGGGATAGCCGCATTTATCAGATCCGCAACGGCGAGGCATACCAGCTCACCGAAGACCACACGCTCATCAACTGGCAGCTCAAGCAGGGACTCATCACCCCGGAAGAAGCTAAGGTGAGCCGGCACAAGAATGTGATCACGCGAGCCGTCGGCAACCGCGACTACGTGCAGGTGGATACCGCAGTGGTTCCCCTCGAGCGCGGCGACAAGTTGCTGCTCTGCTCAGACGGTCTGCACGGCTACTTGAAGACCGAAGAGATCCCCCCCATCACGGACAAGGGCGGCGAGGACGCCGTGGCCGAGTTCATCAATTTGGCCAACGAGCGGGGCGGAAAAGACAACATCACCGCTCTAGTCGTCGAAATCGATTGAGGGCGCCGAGATCCCGGTCTTCCGCCGACGCCGCCGGTCACGGTAGCTCCGGCTGGACGACCGAGGCCTAATTTGTTGGGTTACTGAATTACTCGGGCACAGCGGCAAGGACCTGTGCGGTCTCCGCTACCGGTACGTTTTTCGGGGAAACTCCCGGATAAACGAATAGGCCAGAGTGGCGTCGCGTTGTTTCTTTGATGTTACGAACTTGCCCGCACCCGGCGAGAACCGTTAGCCAACTAACCATGAGCCAATCGAGAGCGTTCGGACGGGTCGGGGTCTTGATGGGGGGAACATCAGCGGAACGGGACGTTTCGCTGTCGAGTGGAAAGGCTGTTGTGGCCGCCCTCGAAACAGCGGGTCAAGATGTGGTGCCCATCGAGCTAGGCGCGGGCATTGATGCCATCGCCGCCATCGCCAATTCCGGCATCGACATGGCGTTCCTAGCGCTGCACGGTCGCTTCGGTGAGGACGGCTGTGTACAGGGACTGCTCGAGACTCTGCAGATCCCTTACACGGGTTCCAGCGTACTGAGCTCAGCTCTGGCGATGGACAAGCTCAAGAGCAAGGAGCTGTTTCGGCTGCACAACGTGCCGACCCCTCCGTACTACGTTTACGACTCCCACTCGAGCGTGAGCATTGACGAGGCCCACGGCTCCTTTGGCTTTCCGGTCATCGTCAAGCCGCGCCGCGAAGGCTCCAGCTTTGGCATCGCCAAGGCGAACAACCTCGACGAACTGAAAGAAGCCGCCGCGCGTGCTTTGGAGTTCGACGACAGTGTGTTGGTCGAGCGTTTCGTCAAAGCCAAGGAGGTCGCCGTCGGCATCCTCGACGGTCGGGTGCTCGGTGCTATCGAGATTGCGCCCAAGAGTGGCATCTACGACTACGAGGCGAAGTACACCCCGGGCATGACCGAGTACTTCTTGCCCGCACGACTGCCGGCGACTCGATACCGCGGAGTGTTGAACCTAGCGGAGCGGGCGGCAGCGTCCCTTGATTGCTCCGGTGCTGTCCGGGTCGACCTTCTGGTGACCGAGGGACAAAACGAATACGTGCTTGAGGTGAACACCTTACCGGGCATGACGGAAACCAGCCTGCTACCCAAGATCGCTAAGGCCGCGGGTTACAGTTTCTCTGATTTGTGTGTCGCTATCACCGAGCTCGGCCGACTGCACATCTCTCAGCCGAAGCCCCAAGTGGCGGCAGCTGAAGAGGAGCTGGAGGAGAGTGCCGTGGTGCCCAAAGCCAGCCTGCGCCTCGCCGTCTAGACACTGCGCACACGGGTTAGAATCAGCCTGAAGTCGACTCCGCTAGGGCGGGGACGCTCTCGTGTAGCCTCAGCTCAACGCTTCGAACGAGTCGCTGCGGACTAGTAGTCGCGCTCCCAGCTGTCGGCTTCGGGGGCAGCCTCGTCCTCGTCTTCGTTTGTGGTGGATGGCTCCCGCGAAGGGGCGCTCTTGGTGTTCTGTGAGGGCAAGTCCGCCGAGTCCGCTGAGGGGAACTCGCCGTCTTGCTTGCTATGACCCTTGCTGGTGGTCTGTCCCCGGGCCTCGCAGGCGTCTCGCACGGAGCTGTTGTGCTTTTTTACCAGGGCGACGACCTTATCCGGATCGTCATCAGAGGTGAGGAAGGCGAACCGGCTTCGATTGGCCTCGGTTCGATCGGTGTGACTGGGCTGAACGATGACGCCGCTGATGCCCACCAGGAAGCCACCGGCTCCCAACAGAGCACCGAAGTTCCTCTGGGCTTCGTTTGTCACTTGTTCGCCGCCAGGGGCGGTCTCGAAGGCGTCTAGGAAGTAGTAGGCCCCCATGCCCATGGCGATGAGACCCACGCCTCCTAGGCCCATAGCAACGTGCCCACGGGTATCGTGGGAGGCGACTTCTTCCTGCTTGCGCTCGATGATCGGGCTGGGCTCGTTGTGCTTGGGTAAGTCGGTGATATCGAGCGGTGTGTCGCTGCCGATGGCATAGACGCCGGCGCCGTCTTGCAAACGCGTGCGGCCGGTCTTTTCGTGGACCACGCTAGCCCTGGTGGGGGCCAAGACGATCCAGTTTTTTTGCTCGCACGCTGTCAGCGTGGACCGCGCCGGCAGAATCGGTGCACGAGGCAGCCGATGAACCGTGCGAGCGCAGCCCGCAGTCAACAAAATGCCCGCGATCGCAGCTGCCGTTTTAAGCATGGTCCCCGAATACCATGGCGGTTCTGCTACGTCTCGAGTCACGGGATCCGCATCTCAGCTACCGCTTCTGGCGCTTGATAGCTCGTGAGCATTGCGACGAGCTCCTCGCGGTGGATCCAGGGGAGGACGTTTCCGCGGGGAGTTTCGTATTCCAGGAACAAATTATCGTCGCTGGATACCATCGTGGGGAGATCGGCTCCCATTTGCTGGGCCGACTCGCTGAGGAATCGATCGAGTCCGCTGCCGCTCAGCAGAACGTCCCCGAACAGCGTGGGCAGTCCGCGATCTTCGATCAGCGTCGAGCGCACGTCGGCGATAGCGCCGAGTTTATCGACACTGGCGCGAGAGGACTTGAGCGGGGACAGCGACGCCACCAAAATTCCCTGACCGCCGCCGTAAAACAGCGCCACGTGGGGGAACTCCTGGCGCAAGCTATTGAGCAAGGTCGCGAACACGGGGCGCGTTACATGATGCAGCTGCACCCATTGCTGGAAGATGCCGCCCTCCGTGAGGTGTTCACGAACCATCTGGTAATACTCTTGGCTGTACAGGGCCGAGGCCCCGGCGAACCAGACGCTGGATAGCTCCATGCCGATGAGATCGTAGCGCGTGGGATCGAGCAAGAGGTGATTGCGCCCGTCGTCCTGGTGAAGCGTCACTCGCGGATCGTCCAATGATTTTCGGTTGGGCCCACTGAAGTACTTGCCCGCCGCGAGCACAATCGACGGCGAGATTTCCACGACATCGATGTGGTTCCACGGATACGCCGTGTAAGTACCGAGGGTCGTGCCCGTGCCGAGGCCGATGACCAAAGCGCGGTCGAAGTTTTTCACGAACAGGCTGGGGTAGTGGGCGAAGTAGCGCTGGGCGTTCATCTCCCAGCCGTTGTTGCCTTGGAATTTGCCGTTCGTGTACAGCGTGTGCACGTTCTTCTTGTTGACGGTGACGGAGGTGACGCCGCCGTGCACGTCTTCGCGCACGTCGAGGATGCTCTTGGGCGCCACGTAGCCGTCAAAGTAGACGTTGGTGCCCGCTGTGAGTCGCGCCAGATCCCACTTGGGCTGCCCGATACCCACCACCAGGGCACACAACGCGATGCTGGCGCTGAGCTTTAGGTAACGACGCTGCGCCTTGGATGTGGTCTTGCCGTTTTGGGCAACCGTGACCGCGGCTGCCGCAAACACGAGACCCACCGTGATGAGTGTGGACTGAGAGCCCAACCACGGCAGCAACACGTAACCGCCGAACAGCGCGCCAAAGACAGCGCCCACCGTATTGATGGCCGTTAGCCGACCGACCACTTTGCCGACATCGGGCGCGGAGGCCACGCTTTGTAGCAATAGCGGGAAGGTGAGGCCTATGAGCGTGGTGGGGATGAACAGGATGATGAACGCGACGCCCGCCCGCACCAATTCGCGACCTTCGAAACTGGTGACGTGGTCGCCCAGCACGCTGAATATGAACGGCAGGTAATCCCACGCCGGGATCGTGATGAGCAACGCGAAAGCCGCGACCGACAAGCTGATGGGCAACGCTGCCGCACCCAGGCGTCGGTGAAGGCGTGTTGATGACGTGGCACCAACAAAAAGACACAAAAGAAAGACCGCCAGGATGAGGCCAAACGCGTAGGCACTGTTGCCGACCACTACCGCCAGCAAATGGGTGCAAACGACCTCGGCAATGAACACGAGGCAGCCCGATAGGAACGCGACAGTGAGTAATGTGGGCTGACCGAGAGACGGCGCGTTGGCGGAGGGCTTAGTGGATGCTTCCGACTCCGTAGAAGCTTCTGGGTTGGGGGCGTCATCAACACGAGAAGGATCGTTCAGCGCGGGCACGCCGCGATTGATGATGAGCGCTAGCACGCCCGCTCCACAACTGAGTGCGGCGGCGAACCAGAGCGTGCCCTTGATGCCGAGGGCGGGCAGGATGAAGTAGGCAGCGCCGATGGCTCCCATGGCGCCACCGAAAGTGTTGGCGGCGTAGAGCACGCTGAGGCGTCGTTCGCGCAGAGTGGAGTCGCCGTCACCTTTGAGGGCGCCGAGGGCCGGGGCGAGTAGGGGGAGGGTCATGCCCATTGCCGTGGTGGGCAGGACGATGAGCATCATCGCCACGGACCAACGCAGCAGACTGAGGCTGAGCAGGGAGTCGGACGCGCCTTGAACCCAGGAGACGTAAAGGGGAGTGAGGGCGTCGAAGGCAGCGGGGGCGAAGGCGACGGTTACGCCGACTACAATCTCGACCACGGCGTAGGCGACCAGGGGACGGCGCACCCGAGTGGAGATCACTCCGCCGAAAAACGAGCCGACACTGAGGCCCGTCATGAACGCGGCGAGCACCGCGCTGACGGCATAGGCGGTCGCGCCGACGACGTAAGAAAGGTACTTAGAGAAACAAACTTGATCGATCAGGCCGGCGGCCCCAGAGGCGCAAAACAGCCCGACCACGATGCCGAAGCGTTTCGAATCGAGTAGTCGGTCGGTGCCAGAAACGGAAAAATCCGCGGTTTGTTCGGGGTTTCCGGGGTGTATCGCTGCGGTACTCACGGGGCGGACCATAGGCCAGGCCGGGAGCGCTCGCATAGACCAGGGAGCACGAATCTGCCGGGTCAGCCGCCGGAAAAGAGTACTTTGCGGGACGCGGCCGTTCACACTATAGAGTCCGCCACAAGTCCCTATCGTCTAGCTGGCCCAGGACGCGGCCCTTTCAAGGCTGTAACACGGGTTCAAATCCCGTTGGGGACGCTGGCCCCGGAACATGAAGATGTTCCGGGGCTT
>JABSRN010000144.1 GCA_013214025.1 Polyangiaceae bacterium | reverse complement strand
TCGGAGGGCTCCGTCCGCGAACTCGTGACCATCGCGGAAGAGCATGGGTTCTACTGGGGAGGCTTCTTCAGCACTCGTCCCGATGGCATGCACTTTGAGGCGGCCAAGGTCCTTTGAGCGTCGACTGAGAGTCTCGGGCCCTTTCGAAGAGCGCAGGGGCGTTAGGGCTTCACGCGGTTGCCCCAGCACAGCATTGAACCGGTTTTGGTAGCCCCGAAAACCAGCGGGCGCTGATTAATCCATAGCGCCTCTGACCATTCATCGGCGCGTGACCCCTTAAACTGCTTCCCACAGGCCGCCATCTCCGGCAGCGCTGTTTGCTTTCCGGATGCCCAGATCTGGCCTGTACGTGTCTTAGTCGGCGGGCCAAAGGCGAGTTTCAGCGTGGGCTCCCAAACCACAGCCTGCTTCCACACCCAGCTCTTCTCTATCTTGAGATCCGGGGAGTGCCGACGGAGTACCGGCCCAGAACCGGGCTCTGAGGCCTCTGTGAACAACAGCCCGACGTCACAGTGTATTCGTCGAGGGACCGCACTCGAAAACGCCCGACTAGCCAAGACCTTTGTGATGTCTTCGAGGTCCAACTTTACCAACGACCATTCGCCAACACGCCTGTAGGGCTTTGGCACGGCGACATAAACAGCGTCGGACACACACACAATCGGCGGTCGAAACGAGAGGGATTCGAACGAGTAGTCGCTCACCACCTTCAAGCTCCCTAGGTCAACGGAAGTTATGGTCCTGCGGACATGGTCCTTCGCAGTTTCTATCTGTGAGGAATTGGACAGCACGTAGGCGTGTCGGGCAGAAATTTCGACCGACGCCGCGTACCCAAAGGCCGACACCGCTCGAAATTTGGTCCCCGTGGAAACATATAAAGTCCCGCCGCCACCGCCCTCGACGGGCCAAGCCCAACCGCCGCTCAACGCCACCACGACGTGCGTGTCGGAAGTCGCGAACTGCAGATCGGTAGCATATCGCATATCATCGCTTCCGATGAACTTGCGATGACGAACAACGCCTGGCACAGCCAACGCTCGCAACCTCTTATTTTGGGATAAGTCCCACTCGGCCACGAGTGCGTTTGCCCCATTGCGCGCGACACTGCCGATCCAAACCGTGCCGTCAGCTTTGCCGCTCGGAGCACGTCCCGCCCGGACGGCCCGCACGCGGGTGGAGAAATTCCATTCAGCACCGCTGACAGGTGATTGTGAGCTCTTTGCTGCGTCTTGAGATGCCGTGGGAGCCGTAGGGTGCGAGCTCGAGCTAGCGGACGCCTGCGTAGTTGGTCGAGCATCGTCGGTCGTACACGCCGCCATGATTCCACCAACAAACGCGATGGCGATGCCCACGCGATAACCACCGTTCCCTCGATTCTGCGGAAACTCCCGGCGTGCTTCCGCGATCCACCGCGCGGGCCTCACTTTGGCGCAGCCGGCAGTGAGTTCGCGCGAAAAGCCCCGGCTATCGGGTAATTGTATGGGGTGTCGGTCAGATCCGGCTTGCTCGCACCACTGTTGAACCACACTCCGCGGGTCTCATTGAAATAGAACGGGTTCTTCTTCGGGCCCGACGAACCCCACGACGAAGCTACAACGTACCGGTGAATCCGGTCTCCGACGTCGGCGAACGCAACGTCCCTGTCGTTCTTCGTCGCCCAGTCGTGCTTCTGGATCGTCATCGCTTCACGAAGTTTATGTACTTCGTGGGTGTGAACAACAACCTTGTGTCCTCCACCTGACTTGTTCTGGAAAATAATGGCGTCCGCAGTCCGGACCTCGGTGAGCGGGATCCGCCGCGCCGCCGATCGGTACTTCGAATCGTGAAAGTCCAAACCCATGCCGGCAGGTGCGCCAGTGGGGCTAGTCTCGTTTGAACATTGATATATCATCTGCCAACTGCTGCCCGAACAATCGAGCCCAGCCCCCTCGGTCCCCAACTGGTTACTAATGATTTTACCATTCTGGTCGGCATCGTTGCCCACATCCTCAGGCCTAAAAATCAAGTCCTTCTTCGCCGACAACAGCCAACTAGTGAAATCTTCAATCTCCTTCACTGAGCCCTTACCAGACAAGACGTCTCTGATTCCAGCTGGCAAGGGAAAGTCGGGCCATCCCGCTGCCAACGCCGAGATCCGATCGTCGACGGATTTTTCCCTCCCCGGGTGAAGCATCCTAAACGGCGTCCGAACCGTCACCGGGGCGCCATCAAGCATAATCGTCATTGTATAGCCGCTCAGGACACGGTCCATCTTCGCCTGCCATTCCGGCACGTTGAAGCGCTTGACGATAATCGTGTTTAAACGGTGACCCACAGCCACTGCGGCCCCCGTCTGCGTTTGCGACGGTGCTGGTGTTGGCTCCGCCGGCGAACCTGCAGTCGTCGGCTCAGGTTCTTCAACCTTAGAGACCGGGCCCTCTGGCGTGTAGGTATCGCCGTAAGACGGCCCCGGCGCGTCCTCTTCCTCAGTAATCTTGACCAGAATGTGGGCGTCAAAGAACTTGGTGCCGTTGTGCCAGCCCGACTGAGTCGACTCGTGATTCTTGGTCATCGGCAACGGGATGGTAACGCCCGCCTTCCCCACGTCGTCGTCCACTCCCCAGTCGACGTCGACGCCTCCTAGCTGGACTTTCAATTCTTGCTTCCCTGCGAGCGGGACCTTGATTCGCCAGCCAAGGGAGATTTTGTTCTGCCCGGCTCGGTCGGAAACCGTTAACAAATCACTATCGAATAGGGTCTTGTTCGTCTTTACACTTACATCATTGATGTATGCGGTGAGTTCCCAAGTGCCCTTGTCGCTGTCGATACCGCCCGTCTTTTTGTCTTCCGAATAATCACCCTCTGAATCGTTGAAGATCTTCAGACTCCGGAACTCAACTTCGACTTCTGTCGCTGGCATTCCGTCAGTTCCTTAACTCAGGAGGCGCGGAGACCGCCCGGGAGACGCGCTGGCACACAGCGCCGTGAATGAAACACGCGCGATAATGCGCTGGCGCTCAACAGCCATGTTTGTCCACCAACTTTTGCCGGGTCATGGCGCACGCTACGCCCGTCTGGGGCAGCTGATTATCTGACTGAAACTCGGACACGCAGGCCCGCGTAGTCTCGCCGTAGTCGTCGTCCCGCGCCCCCACGAAATACCCTAGGTTGGACAACCGAGCTTGCACGCCTGTCACGGAATCAACGGGATCTAAGTCGGCCACGTCCAGCTCGATTTCACGATCGCCAACCGTAACCAGCAAACTCTTGCAGTTCCTAACTGGCACTTCGACTTCCACGCAACCAGCGCCATCGGTCGTTACATCCGCCTGCACACCCGTGCCCGACACAGTGACGGCCTCATTAGCGATCGGATCGCCGTCGTCATCGACCAAACGCAGCTTCAGCAAGCGCGGTGGACCCGGGCGGCGAAATACATTTTTCTTGCCAGCATCGAGTGCGAGCCAGTCGGTCTCGATTTCCGGAATGGTCAGCACGTCACCCGGTCGAAGGATGCCTTCGTTGCGGTCCGCCATGAGTTCCGCATTCGCAGCGTGGTCTCGGATAGTATCCGCCGATCGAAAACCGCACTCAGCGGCGATCTCGAACAGATCTTCGCCGTTCTTAACCGTGTACTGTCGTGCTGGCATACTGTTGTCCTGAGCCGGTCCGCTACTCATAACGCATGCCGGGGCGCGCCGCACCAGTTCAGTAGCACTGCCCATCAAGTCCTGACTAGGCTCGTCTGCGTGCATCGATAATACTCCCACGAGACACCACGCCGCTATATAGCCATAAGCGCGCCTCGACCTTGCCCACCACCACACTCCAAGCTAGCGTTCCGCCGTGGCCACCGCCCGCATCACCGTCGCCCAGTTCGAGAAGGGGGTAGCCGTCAAGATCGACGAACGGACGGAGATTGTCGTCGTGCCCCCGCCGCTGCTTGTGACGCTTGGCGGGATGCTTTTTGATACCAATAAGAGCTTCTTGTTGCCGGTCGCGCGAGACCAGCTAGGGGTGCTCCAAGAAGTCTACGCAGCTCGCGACACCGATCAGTTGTTGCTCGTCGGCCACACCGATACCAGCGGTGACCCCAGCGTTAATGATCCGTTGAGCCTCGAACGAGCGGAGAAACTCGTCGCATTTGTCAAAGACGACCCAGCAACGTGGTTGGCGATGTTCGAGTCAAACATTCCCTCCAAACGTCGGTGGGGAAGTACCGAAGACTTCCACATGATCGAGGCAATTCTGACCGACGGAAGCGAAGCAACAGTCGAAGCATTTCAGCTCGACCACAACGCGCGCGTTCAAGACGGCGAAACGCAGCGCGACCCCCTAACGGCCGACGGACTCATTGGACCGAACACCCGTCGAGAGCTCATACTCGCGTACATGGCCCGGGACGGTTCCAGCCTCGGGAGCGGCGAGTTCGCAATCAACACAACCGCCCACGGCTGCGGCGAAAACTTTCCGCTCGACGAGGCAGGCGACGACGTAGATGCTGCACCAGCTGCTAACGCTAGCGACGACAAAGATCGCCGCGTCGAGTTCTTCTTCTTTCCAAAATCTACCGGCATTGACCCACCCGCACCAGGCAGCAACTCTCCGGCGGGGAGCACCGAGTACCCCGAGTGGCGTAAAAAGGCAGAAGTCTTCAATCTCGAAGCGTTGCGAACCGGCCGCGGCGGTGTTGACAACTCGGCATTGATTTCTTTCATCCTAGAAAACGACGACCGGACGGTCGCCGCCAACCAGTCGGTAACAGTCGCCGGGGAGAAGGAAACAGAGACGCTCACGACCGACGCAGAGGGACTGCTCGAGAAGCAGGAAGTTGATCCTGGTGACTACGTGCTAACCGTCGGCGAGCTGACCATGACGGTATCGGCACTGCCTGCAGGAGAGTCACGGGTTCCTCTACTCCTCCGACAAGATCCGCCAGAGGAGGCATAGGCATGGCAAACCCACTGGCCGCCATCTTCTTGTCTTCGAATGAAGTTCGAAATATGGCCGTACCCGGGG
>JABSRN010000143.1 GCA_013214025.1 Polyangiaceae bacterium | reverse complement strand
TCACCTGTCGCAGAACGGCGAACCAGGCTGGCTAACGCTCGGGCGAGGATACGAAAAGCTCGCGACCGGGGAGGCGTTCTATCAAGAGATGATCAGGCTCAATATTTGTGATCAATCATGAGCCCCTTGGGGGAGGGGGGAACGCTTCGCTACTTCAGGGGGCTGCGGCTCTACTGGAGTTTTCTCTGAGGTCCTCGCACCTTCTGCGCTGCGGTTCGGAACCACGCCGATTCGCGGAAGCCCGACCGGCGTTGGGGCCCTCGCCGAAGGCGAGCCGCTCCCGCAACTGGCCGACTAGACTCAGGAAATGTTCAGCGTTGCTCTGCGGTCAGCCAGTAACGACATGCGGGCGGAAGAAATTGCCCAAGGAATCAGTACACTTTGTGTCGGAACTTGTTCGGCGGCGGGGTGTCTCAATCTATGTCGCCGAATCTGCTTCGGATCCGCCCGGCTTCTTCTCTACCTTGTCTTCACGAAGCTTCCCCCGTGCCTGCCGTGGCGTCCTACAGTCTGCGTTGACGCTGCTGGCTTGCCAGCTGCTGTCGGGCTGCGCGCTGCTCAGCACGCGACGCCCGGTGGATCTTCCGACATCGCCCCGGCCCGCGTCGGGCTCTCTCGATACCTCCTCGTTCATGGCCGCACCGGAACGCGAGGACACCGACAACGATGCTATTGTTCGCATCGTCAGCCGGGGAACCGCCTGTACCGGCACCTTGGTCGCACCTCAGCTTGTGCTGACAGCCCACCATTGCGTAGCGGCCCGGGACGACTACGGGGAGATCGTCGCCCGCGATATCGATCCCGAGGAGCTGGAAATCGAAGTCGGCGGGGATTATCTGCCCTGGCGCCACTCGGCCGTGCGGGAAGTCCTCGCTCCCCCCTGCGGCTATCGCACCGGAATCGGCGATTTGGCTATCCTAGTGCTCGAAACGCCCATTCATTCCATCGTCCCCCAGGACATCGAGCTCGGCCAAGCACCCGTCTCAAGCCAGCCCGTGGAGATTTTCGGCTTCGGCTCCTGCGCGACATCAGCCGGCGGGCTTCGTCGCCACCTCCGCGCCGCCAGCGGGATCCAAGAAATCCTGCCCAGCCGATTTCGGTTGAGTGCCGCCATCTGCCCCGGGGATTCCGGGGGACCAGTGCTCGATCTCGAGAGTCAGAAGCTCATCGGGGTTGTGTCAGCCAGCGACATGGACGGCCAAGAGGCCACCCTCGGACCCACCGAAATCACTCGAATCGACCGCTTTGGGGATCTTTTCGCCCTAGGGTCGGCGGTTGCGGATGGTGCTAGCGCCGCCGAGCTTCCCCCTGTGACGAGTTGTCCCGGCCGGTAGAGGGCCGTGCGGCACCTAAGGCCGAAAAGTTCTGTCCGGCCGCTGAGTCCAAAGCCAAGGCTTAGACGAAAAAAACCAACGATCTCGCTTCCGCTCAGCCGGGACCGACACCGAGAGCCCGGTCTTTCTGAAAGCGGCCAGGCCAAAAGCGGCAGACTTATATGTCTCTTGTGTCGATAACGGTGTTCATTCCGGCGGGCTTCCGGAAAACTGCGGGATGCGCCTAGGGAAGGACCCTTGGAGCACGGTATCCCGAGGAACTATGGACCAAGCCAAATATTACTCCTGCACAAACTGCCTCACTGGCGTGCCCCCCGGGCACAAGTTTTGCGGACGCTGTGGCACCAACATACCCGACGACATCATGAGCCACGTGCCGCAGTTCTACAGCGACATGCAGGATCCAAAAAAAGCACGACTGATCCTCGTTCGCGGCGAAGGCATGGAAGGGTTGAGCTATCACTTGAAGGCCGACGAACATGTGCTCGGCCGCACAGGTCAGCTGGAGTTCCCCGACGATCCCTTCGTCTCTCCCCGACACTGCAATTTCTTTTATCGAGCCGGTGTGCTCGTTGTGCGCGACGAGGCTTCCCTCAACGGCGTGTTCGTCCGCATTCGTGGCACGGTACCGATCGCCGCCGGCGATACGATCATGGTGGGCGATGAAGTCATGCGCTTCGATCTGCCGCCCAAGGCACCGTCCGGTGAGGATCCCGAAGGCACATTCTTTTACGCCTCGCCCAAACAGGCCACGGTCATTCGTGTGACTCATCTGATTGAGGGTGGAGCCACTGGCCTCACGATTTGCTCCACGAGTAGTTCGCTCAGCATCGGTCGAGAAGACTGCGACGCCAACTTCATCGGCGATTCCTACATCTCCGGTAAACACTGCACCATCGAAGAAAATCAGGGCAGCTTCACGATCACAGACCACGACTCGAAGAACGGAACCTTCCTACGAATCAAGGGCGAACGAGATCTTGTGCACGGGGACTACGTATTCGTAGGGCGCAAACTACTGCGCGTCGAAATCCCCAACTGATCCCGCGGATCGTCAGCGTAACCGCTTGATGCCCTGGCCCAGGCTCTGGCTCGTCCCAGTTCGCATTAGCCCTACTCGCGTAGGCCTAGTTCTGGGCTTGGCGCTATTCGGCGTGTCTTGCTCGTCCGCACGTGTTGGCAAAACCGACACGGAGCAACCCGTGCTCGTCTTCCCGGCGAATTTCGCGGAGGGCGACAACGATGCCGGAGCGGTGACTGCCGACGAGCCCACCGCTGTCGATGGTGGCACGCGCAGCCCCCCCGATCCGCCCGCCGTGTCCGCTTCACGACAGTGGGAGTACGAGGTGATGTACGACCACGGCGAGGTTCGGATCACCGACGTACGCTCTATCGAGTTGGACGAGCCCGTACTGAGCGCGCGACGCATGGGACGCTTCGCCATCGAGCTCTGGATAGGGAGCGAGCTGCTGGAGCGCGTGCGTTTCGAAATTCCCTTGGTGGAGCCGCCACGAACCGGGAAGAAGCGCCCGCTGCATGAGCCGCCACAGTTCGGTCCCGGACTGAGCATGACAAAACGGCTCCGCATCCCCCAGCTAGAACGAGCCACAAATGCGCGGCTGATCGATCGGGCGACGGGCAAGACCACTCGGTTGCCGTGGCCCCCGCAGCCAAGCACCGCCAAACCTTCCAGCACCGCCAAGCCTGCCAGTACTGATTCAGGGAAACCCTGAGACCGCGACTTCGTCAAGTAGCCGCGAAGCCAGGTAGCTGACGACTGAAACCCAATGGACGCTCGAGCCGGAGCTTTTGTTCAGCAGTCGTCACCAACAGGATAGACCCGCCCACGGAGAGCTGGCGGCTCGGACCGATCCGCGGTGCCGCGACTGTTGCCGGTCCACATCGAGGCGGTCCGCAGCAGACCCCCGCGGGAATCGTCTCGAGCCCTTGGTCTCCCCGCCAAGGACTGTGGCGCTCGGGGGTCTGATCGTGCAACTCTACGCTCAGAATGAAGTGCGAATCTTGCGACCACGGAAACATTGATGGGGCGCGCTTTTGCGCCGAATGCGGGGCAGTTCTGCCATCTGCTGAATCTGGTGAAGATCCCATGATCGGCCAGAACGTCGGCGGGCGCTATCGCGTCATTCGAGTGCTGGGCGAAGGCGGCATGGGCGTTGTTTACGAAGGTGAACAACAGATGGGCTCCACCAAACGCAAAGTCGCCATCAAGACCTTGCACCCCCAACTGTCCAACGATCCGTCGGTCAGCGCCCGCTTCCACCGCGAGTGCGGTGTGGTCGCCCAGCTTGAGCACCCCAACACCATCAAGGTGTACGATTTTGGGTCGACGGACAACGGCACGCTCTACATCGCCATGGAGTTCCTCGACGGCGATACCCTGACCGACGTCATCGAAAAAGCCGCCATCGAGCCCTCCCGGGTCGCCAAGCTCGCCTCCCAGATCGCGGGTTCCTTAGGGGAAGCCCATGGTCAAGGCATCATTCATCGAGATCTAAAGCCGGATAACGTTCTGCTCATCAATCGCGCTGGCGAGAGCGACGTCGTGAAGCTCCTGGACTTTGGCATCGCCGCCCGAACGGAGTCAGCAGACGCCGAAAAAGAAGCCAAGCTCACCCAGCAGGGCATGGTGCTCGGCACGCCGCCCTACATGAGCCCCGAGCAGTTCACCGGCCAAGCCCTGGACCAGCGCAGCGATATCTACTCCCTCGCTATCCTTTGTTACGAGATGCTGACGGGTCAGCTGCCTTTCCAGGCCAATACGCCGTGGCAGTGGGCCACTGAGCACATGACCGCTCAGCCGATCCCGTTCGAAAAAACCAATGTCAGCACCGCCATCCCGGCGCCCATGCGTGCGGCGATTCTTAAGGGATTGTCCAAAGATCCGGACGATCGGCAACCGACCGCAAAGGAGTTCCTCAAGGAGTTCACCTCCGATCGAGTGGCCACCATCGAGACGGCTGCCCAGGGCGCCCCCACATCCGCCACTAGCGGGACGGCCGCCATGGACGCCGCACCGGATTTCCGGGCGGAAGCCCCCGCAGCTACAGCCGCCATGCCCGCCGCAGCCGCCAGCGCTCCGGCAGCAGTGGCAGCCGCCGCTCCCGCTGTCTCGGCTCCCAGCGGTGGCAGTAACAAGGGACTGATCATGGGCCTCACCGGCGTCGGCGGGGTAATCGTGCTCGCCATGGTCGTCATTGGCGCCCGCTCGATGAAACCGAAGGACGACACGCTGCCGAATCTCGATCCCATTGCGACCACCCCGCCTCCCACCGAGAACGTGCCGTCAGACCCCGATCCCGGCAGCGGCACGAAGGGGGGCTCAGCTCCCGAGACAGCTTCGGGCTCCAAATCCAGCGGCTCCAAGCCCAGCGGCTCCAAGCCGGAGAAAAAGACGGAACCTGCGCCGGACAAGCCCCAGATGCCGCCTCCGCCCAAGCCCCCGCCGCCCAAGCCCCCGCCGCCCAAGCCCCCGCCTCCGGCTCCACCCAAGGTATCGTCGGCTCAAGCGTGTTCCGCGTGCATCAGCGCCGCCCAAAGCGGGAACATTCCCGGCGCATCAGCCAGCTTCCGCCAGTGCAAAGATAGTGGCAAAAAGGCACGCTGCCGCACCATTGCCCGCACTAGCGCCCCCCGAGCCGCAAAGAGCGCGGCATTGAACGGACGTTGCTCCCAGGTGAAAGCGATCGTTCGGGCGGCAAACTCAATGGGAGCCGGAAGCGGCCGACTGACCAATAATGCCAAAAAGTGTAACTAGCCAAACTTATTGATAATTGATCCGTGCCGGGGCGCCCGTTCAGCGCGTCAGGGCAGGCTAGGTCATGTGGGCAAATGCATGTTCGTGTAGACGAATAGGTGGCACCGAAGACTTGACTCCTCTTTTTGGCGGGGTCTAGATCATATCTGTCAGGCCTTCTCCTTGTTGCTGTCCTCTTCTGGGATCCGACTCTTGCCGATGAAACCTCCCGTGACATCCCGCCCCGATACTTCGAGTGATTCCCGCAGCTGCGGAAGTGAGATCCTATGAAACTGACGTGGCCACAGATCTGCACGACGCAGCAATTCAAAGGCATGTGGGTTGCCCTAGATAATTGCCGCTACAACGAGCTGACGATGAAACCCGTCGAGGGCGATGTCGTGGATTCCGACGAAGAGCTCTCCGCCCTCTGCAGCAGAATGCGTGAAAGCGGGCAGTGTTCCTGCGCAATTCTGTTTTGCGACGGTGAGGTCCTGATGGAAACCCCCACGCCGCCATCCCAGCGAGCCCCCGCGCTCAGCCGCCCCGCTAGTCACTGATCTCAACAAATCCTATCCGACAGCTTCCTAAACGAGCTAGTTCTGAGCTCCCGAGGGCGCCCGCCCAGCCGCGGAGCCACAGCGGGAAGCCCAGCCCGGAAATCTTCCCTCGCCGCGAGCCCCTAGGCACGCAGCAGCCACGTCTACCGGGCTACTTGAGGACCGGCTTCACCACCGCTTTGCCGCCCTTGACGACGATCTGGAACTCAACCGTTCGACCCGCATGCTTTTTCCGCAGCTTTTCCTCGGTCGCTCGCAGGCTCTTGGCCAGTCCGGCCACCGAGACTTTGCCGTCCTGTTTCAGTTTGGCCTTGGTGGCCACGAGTTTCTTGTGAAGCTGCTCGACGCGCCGGTCCGATAGAGCGTTCGCGGCCCGTTCGGACGCGTCTGCCGTGCGCGCCACTGCTGCCACCTTGCCAGCCACTGCCTTCCTGGCGACGGCCTTCCTTCGAGCAGCGACGGCTTTGGCAGCAGCGGGTCGGGTGCCAGAATCTGCCGAACTTCCTCTGCTGGAGCTAGGAGCCGGGGCTGGTTTCAATTTCTGCCCCCCAGCAGCCCCGAGGGCCGCCCAGCCTCCGCCAGCGGGCTTGCCAGCGGCCCCCCTCTTCTTGGCGATCCGCTCGCGGGCGATTCGTTGCGCCGCCTCCATTTGTTTATCGGTAAGTCCGGAGGACGTGCCCGGACCCGCTCGCCCCAGTTTTGCGAACGCCCTGCCGGGAGCCGGTCGTACCGACGATTGATCTGCTGGGGATGCCGACTGCGCTGCGGCCACAGGCCTCGCGGGCGAGGCAACAATCGATTTGGCCTTCGGCGACAGCGAAGCGTCGGCACCCTTTTTCGGCAACGGCGGCGGCATCAAGCGACGGGAAGTGGCTGGAAGAGACGGCGTCCGTATTTCTGACGGTCGCTCGGCGAGGGTCTCCGCGTCGGCGAGCGCCTGTTTCATTGCGGCATCGGGATCTTCCTTCAACAGGGCCGCCATGTCACCGGCGTTCTCCTTCTTCCGATCTGCTTTCGCTGCCTCTTCGGCGTCCAGTTTCTCGCGGGCTTTTTCCAGATTACGTTTCCGGCGTTTCGCCTTACCGGTCAGCGCCTCGGTACTGCCAAAGGTCTTTTCGGCGAGCTTCAGATGCCGCGTATAGGTCCCCTGCTCGATCTGACGGCAGATCCGCGTCCAGTACTGCTGGTAGGTGTTGTAGCGCTGAACGGTGGTGTTGAGTCGGAAGCGCAAAGCGGTGTTTCGAACCTTGAACTTGCGCAACGCGAACACACGACGGTCAACGTCTTTTCTAACCGTCTGCGGTTCAATTCGTTCGATGCCGAGAAAGTACTGCTCGTAGAGAGCGCGCAGCCGTTCCACGCGGACCTCCAGATCCTTGATCTGAACTTCGATCTGCTTGAGCTCCACTCAATACCTAGAGGAGCGGAGTGATCACTAGGTTGTCGAAACAGACTTCGACCTGCCAGTTGTTGAACCCGAAGTGTTCATGTCCGGCACCCAATAGCGGAGCGGAATCCTCGTAACGGAGCACCTCGATGTCATCCACGAGCCAAGCGACGGTCTTGCGATCGGCCCGTTCGACCTTGAAACGGTAGGTGTAGTCTTTTTCCACCGGGCGCTGACTCACGAGCTCCCCAGCTTGGTCGAGCCGAATTTCCTTGCGAGTCTTGGCGTGTTCGTCAATGCGAGCCAGCACGTGGTAGCTGTTCTTCCAGCCACCGAAGATCGTCAAGTAACTGGTGGCGTCCGTGTAGCTGACGCCGGTGGCTGCGCTGCGGCCGTCGCCCCACAACTCCGCTTTGATGTCGCCCTGGTCCGTGAGCGCCACGGCGTCAAACTCCACCCGAGCGTTGGCTGGCAGCCTTCGCGTCAGCCAGACGGGATGATTCTTCGCGCCGCGTCCACAGAGCCGGCCGTTCTTGATGCGCCAGGGACCGCCGGAGGTCGTCCGCCAGTTGGACCCTAAAGCCCGACGCTCGAAGTCGTCATGAAAGGGTGCGCTCAACAGCGGATCCGGAGCGGTCTCTTTCGGCTGGCGGCGGGTCACCGGAGTCGGAACCTGATTGGCGGGCTGGGCGCTGGGCTTCGCCGGAAGTTGAGTTTTCTTAGGCCGCTTCTGCTGAGCCGGCAGCTGGTGCTTCTTTGCCGAGATCTGGCGCCCGGAAGGCGCAGCGCCGACGGAATCGCCGGGGGCGTCCTGTCGTTCTCGGGGAACACAAGCCCCTACGGTGAGTATCACGAACAGAATCGGCAACCTGGACACGCTCCAATGCTACCACAGCCCTACCGCCCGAGACGCCGGAGCGTGGGCTTAGCAAAGATCCGGAATCGGCCCCCGTTCATCTTTACCTGGGTCGATCGCTCACGTAGCCTGTTTCCCGGTTCAGCCAGCGCATTCAGCGCAGGCACCACGCGAGGAGCTTAAGGCCATGCTTAGGGTAAAGATAACAGTAGGAAGTTTGATGAGCTGCGTAGCGGCCATGGCAGCGCTCGGCTGCGGTGGTAGCAACGAGCAAGCTCAGAACCCGCAGCAGCAGGGCCAATACCCGCAGCAGCAAGGCCAATACCCGCAGCAGCAAGGCCAATACCCGCAGCAGCAAGGCCAATACCCGCAGCAGCAAGGTCAGTACCCGCAGCAGCAGGGCTCACCGCCCCAACAAGGTGCAGCTCCCGCAGGTCAAGGCACCGCGCCTGCCGCCGCACCCCCCGCCGCACCCCCTGCTGGTGGCGCCGCACAACAGCTCGATCCGGCCGCAGGCCAGGTCGTGACTCCGATCCTCACTCAGCTCGCCGGCACTTCCGCCCCCGGAGCCAAACCCGTGGGTGCCGCCATCGTCGGAAACTTCGGGCCTGGGCAGTCCCTTGAGATGGACATGCAGCTACAACCTGGCAAATGCTACACGATCGTGGGCGCGGCGATGCCCACCGTCACGGAACTGAACATTCAGCTCAAGGCCAACGCCCCCATGCCCATGCCCGGCATGTCACCGGTGCTGGCGGCCGACCAAAGCACCGGCCCCCAAGCGGTGCTCGGCGCCGCACCGAATTGCTACAAGTGGCCGCTGCCGGTGGCTGTTCCCGTGAAGGTGGTCGTGACCGTAGCCGGCGGACAGGGCCTAGCGGCGGCTCAGGTCTTCGAAAAGTAGCCTCGAGCGCACCTTGACGATCGCTGCGCCCCCCCCGTGGGGCTCATGAGCATACAGAAGTAGCAATTGCCGATCAGGCATGATCTACCGTTGTTCATGAATTCCGGGGAGTGGTTGGCGGGGGATGTGGCGACTGAGTTTGACGGTTCTGAGCTCGGCGATCCGCGGCGAGAGCGTCGGCTGAAAAAGATCGCGTCAAAGTTGG
>JABSRN010000142.1 GCA_013214025.1 Polyangiaceae bacterium | reverse complement strand
CGCCAGAGTCGCCAGAGTCGCCAGAGTCGCCAGAGTCGCGAGAGTCGCCAGAGTCGCCAGCCACGATTATGCCCTGCCGAATCACCTGAGCTGCGATTCACCCATGCCGACGGGGCACAGGGGCGACAGGGGCAGACCGTCGGTCGCGCTATTGCGGGCAGGTGGCGATGTCGAAGCTGCCTTCGGGGCAAGGACAGCAACCGTTGTTGGATTCCGTCCCCCCACATTCGGACACACAAACGTAGGGGCGAAAGCACTGCACCTCTTCGCAAGAATCGTTCGAGCCGGTTCCGCCTGTACCGGTTGACGTGCCGCCAGCTGAAGTGCCTCCGGAAGACGTTCCCCCAGCCGCATTGCCTGTACCGCCAGCACCGCTCCCGGCATCAGTGGCGGCGTCGCCGCCGTCTGCAGTGAGGGCGCCGTTGTTGTTCGACGTGTCGTCGTCGCCGCCGTCTGCAGTGAGGGCGCCGTTGTTGTTCGACGTGTCGTCGTCGTCTGACCCGCACGCGATTCCCGCGAGACCTACCAATATCGATGTCGCAAATATTCTAAGTTTCATCGGGCCAGCGTACTACAGCTTTGCCCGCAAAGGATGAGGGACTGACGACGTCAAGAACCAATTGGCGAGAGGCGATTGGCCGGGGTTCTAGTGAGTGTAGGAGCGTAAACAGCGTGCCTCTAGCGTAAAACCCTGGGATAGAGTGCGCGGACACTTTCAATTATCGGGTGGGTCATGAAATCGATGAGCTTAGGGCGACAGGAACTTTGTGTATTGGGGGTTACGGCCGCCGTAGTGTTGTTGGGCTGCTCCAAAGAATCGGAAGAGACACCGGCTCCGGTGGCAGCAACGAGTGCTGCCGCTACCCCGAGTGTCGCCGCGGCAGCAGCGGTGCTGGCACCGACCGGAAGTACTACCGCTCCCGCTCCGAGCGCTTCGGCCGAGGCTCATGAAGATGACCACGACGACGACCATTCGGAACCCCTGGTTTGTAGCAATGACGCCCACTGGGAAACTGTCGAGCTGAAGGCGTTGAAGACCGGCGAGTTGCAGACCGCCCGCAAGGGGTACGACGCGCCGGCGCTGAAATGGTCGCACTGTCACGGCAAGCAGCACTGCCGCCACCTATCGCTGGGTCAACATCAGACCCTGTTGGGCGTAGGTGTGGTTGGCAAACGGCTCAAGCTCGCCGTGGGTGAGCACTGTGGCGACAAAGACAGCGTGCTCATCACGTCTGCGACCGGCAAAGCCAGCGCTGCGATTCGCGGTAAAGATTTCGTGTTTGAGCGGGCGGCGCTCGGGGGCGATCGATTCTTGCTAGGTGGCTACGCTAAGCACAAGTCCGAAAAGGCCAAGGATGGATTCGTTCGGCGCGACTACCTGGTCACAGGGCGAGACGGGCGAGCCATCGAGGTGGCGCGCAACAAGCGCGGAGCAGTCCCGCACACCGCAGCCAGTCAATTGGTTCACGTACGCCAGGGTGGCAAGCCCTGCACCACGATGTTTTGGAAGATCGGCGTCGGCAAGTGTGACTTTGAAGGTCCGGGCACCGACAAGTTTGCGATGATCGGATCGAATATGGTCTTCGCCCATCCGTCGAGCGGCAAAGGGATGGCGTGGAACTCCAAAAAAGGGACCCGGGAGTTGATGCCCAAGATGGATTGGGTCGCCACCGATGGCGTGCACCTCGCCTGGGCAGTGGAGGACTCGCTGCATTACACTCATCCCAAGTGGGATTTGCCGGAGCTGAAATTCGACGCTGCAGTGGGTAAAGCCGGGCCGGCCCCCGTCGCCCTCGGTTGCGATCGCCTGCTGACGAATGCCAAGGGGCGGTGGGTATTGCGGGACATCGAAAAGGGAACCCAGCAGACGATCGATTCAGCCCGCTTCCCGTCCAACACCGGCTCCCGTGCGGTGATGGATTGCAACTGGGTGTTGTTTGACAGTGGCTACCGAATCTCTCTGAAATCCCTCGGCGAAGCCGAGCCGGTCCCCCCCGGAAAGAACAGCGAAGAAGCCGAGGCCAAAGCTGAAGCCGAGGCCAAAGCTGAAGCGAAGAAAGCCAAACTCGAACGCAAAAAGAAGCTCAAGTCCGCTGCAGGCATCGGTGCCGCCGCTGCCTTCGCCAGAAGGCAATCGGATTCGAAGGCCAAAAAGAAAAAGGTCGTCGGCATGAGCGAAATACTCCGCCGAGCCCGCGCGAAAGCAAAAAAGAAGCAGAAGGCAGCAGCTGCTAGGGCCGCTGCTGCAGGCAAGTAGTAGGTCGCTGTCGAACCGCTGCGATCATAGGTAGCGGCGGTTCGGACTGCTGGCGATGACTCCCTAGGCCCTGATGAGGGCGGGCATAGGCGGGTTGTTGCGTTGGGGCTTGGCTGAGGGCGACGAATGTTGGGGGGGGGGTTGTATTCATCTTGGTGGTTGTTCTGCTGCGAATAAGTCTGCGCGCGTAGGCCGCGGGGCCGGTTGCTGTTGTTTCAGCCGACTTTAGAGACGATTCTAGGGCTAGGGAAAGTCGGGAAGTTCGGGCCTTCGGCGCATCGGGTAATTCTCCCAGCGCCGCGACAGGAAGATTCGAGCGGAGTTGCGTAACCAAATCTCAGGTAGTAACCAGAAGCTTGACGCCGTGCTCGGCGCCATAGTCTCGGCCCCAAGGGCCCGGACTGATCGTCTCGGGCAGCGGTACACAACCCAGCATGGACGATGGCAGCGCGTTGTCGTCTCGGAGACAGAATAATGAAAACTACAAATCGCTTAATCAGTACGGTGTGTGGTGTGGCTTGTGCAGCCGCTATGATGACGCAGGCCGCGGACGCTAGCGCTCAGGAAAGCCAGATCGGCGCGGACTTGGCGCTCGCAGTGCCCCTCGGGGACTGGGGCGACGCTGCCGGTATCGGTGGTGGTTTGCTCGGCTCTTATCAGTACAGCATGGACGCCCAACTCAGCATTACGGGCCGTCTCGGCTTCATCATGCACGCCGAACAAGAGCTGGAATCGGCTGGAATCACGGTCACCACCAACTCCAGCGAAATCCCGATTTACGGCGGCATCAAGTACCGCTTTACCGAAGAGATTAACTCTCTCTACGGAGCTGCCGAGCTAGGCCTAACGATGGTGTCTGCCGAGGCCTGCAGCACGGTCGACTTCGGTTTTGGGGGCCCCACTCAGGAAATTTGTGCCGACGCCTCCGAGACCAAGCTCGGCACGACTCTCGGTGTCGGCTACGATCTCGACAAGCTCGACTTCCGCGGAGCCCTATGGTTCCCGAGTATCGACGATGAGGGCGACATGATGGGCTTGCTGGTAACGGTGGGTTACAAGTTCGCCTCGTTTTAAAGTCCGCTGCTCGAGCCCGAGTGAACGAACGCTGCATGACCCACCCCCGTCGTGGGCTCATGATCATACAGAAGTAGCAATCGCCGATCGGGCATGATCTACCCTTGTTCATGAATTCTGGGGAGTGGTTGGCGGGCGATGTGGCGACTGAATTTGATGGTTCTGAGCTGGGCGATCCGCGTCGGGAGCGTCG
>JABSRN010000141.1 GCA_013214025.1 Polyangiaceae bacterium | reverse complement strand
GGCCTCTTCGAGCTTGAGCGCGGCGTCGCCCCAGCGTTGCTGGGCCTCTAGTTTTTGCGCTTCGTCGAATAGACGCACGGCCATCGCCAGCTCAGCGCTGTTGGACTCGCCGGCGATGGCGGGGGAGACCAACGTCGGTATCGACAGAGCTAGAGAGAGAACGAGGGGGACTCTGTGCATTATTGGTCGTTGGTGACGGGAGCCGGGGAGCTAAGGTACTTGACGAATTGGAGAGTGTCATCATTCACCCAGGCGACATGGGAAGAAGTGGCAGCGAGTCCCGGTTCACCAATCAGCGGAATTGTCAGCTTGGAGTACTTCAGCTTGCGCGCAATCGGCTCCAGCCCGCGCTCAACGCTCCCGCGAATCAATTCGCCGCCGTCATCGGGGAAATCATCACCCGCCGCCATGCAAAAGATGGAATCCTCGGTCGTGCCAGTTGACCAGACGTCGCAGGTACCCACGGTAGTCTCGGTAGTATAAATCGTGCTGGTCATACCGCTCATGAAGTAGACTTCCGACTCGGTAGACAACACCAGCGCGGTGTCTTCATTCTCCAACACAGGCGTCGATATCGTGCCGCCTACAGTCGGTGGCTGCTGGGTGAAATCCAAATCGCGCGCGACCCCCGTCCAATTCGCTGTTGTGTAGAGACGGTTCCCTAGAATCGTCATCGACGTGGGAGCCAGGTTGGCGATCAGTGTCGAAATGATGCCCCCCGGCCCCAGGGGCAACCACATGATCCTCGCATCGGCTACTAGGGCGAGGCCGCTGGGCGAGTAGGCCATTAGCGCAAAATCGTCCATCAGCACGTTGCCTGTGAGCTCCTCCCTTCCTCGCTCGTCGGTCGGGCCCGCGCTGTAGAGTGTCACATAACCAGCGGTATTGATGAGCCAGTAGACCCTGTCGCCACCGCGCGTGGTAGCCACCACCTGGCCTCCACCCAATTTCGTGACCTCACCCCCTGGCACTGTAATTCGGTAGAACCCATCCCCTCCGTAGAGGCCGAAATACACATCTTCTCCGAGGGCAGCGACCAGTCCCGGTTCGCCGTGGCCTTCGAGTACAGCGTCGATTAGCATCGCGGGCTCACACAGCAATTGCTCAATCGGGTCGCCGGTGACAGCTTCCGTGCTCGCCGCATTCAGACAACGGGCGCCGTAGCAATCGCGCTCGCAGCGGCCGCAGCTTTCGGGACGGAGAAGGCTTGCCTCACAGCCGTCGTCGGTGGCTTTATTAGCCCCCGCGTTGCAGTCGGCAAATTCTGCATTGCAGGTGGGTGCGCAGATCCCCGCCGTGCAGGCCACGGCTGAGGCGTTGGTATCGTTACAAACGTTGCCACAGGTGCCGCAGTGGACCAGATCGGTTGTGAGATCTTTGCACACGCCGTCGCAACGCACCTGGTCGCCGTCGCAAGGCGGCGGGCCAGTATCCACCGCTACATCGTCTGCGGCATCGATGCTCGTCTTGGCGTCCTGCCCGCCGTCCCCCGAGCCACCGCTGTCGGCGGATGCGCCGCCCCTCGCGTCCGATCCCGCGTCGGCGGATCCACACGTGCGCGTGACAGCGCAGTCTTCAAAATCATCGCAGGCAGCCAGTAGGCCACCGGACGCGAGAGCGAGCAGAACGAAGCCTCTGGCAGCTGAAGCTCGGTAACGGGTTCGGATATTGTCGGTGTTCATATCAGTCGTTGCCTGTAAGTCTTGTTACGCCCCATTGTGAGAGCGGGCCCGCTGCGATGGCGAGCCGGTGCACACGCTGACTGTTCGGTCCGCTGCGCTCGTAGTTGCTAGTTATTGGTGACGGAAGGGGTTTTTTCGTCGCAGGCTCTGCAACTGCGGACTTTCTGGGATTTTTCCGTCGTCAGTACGTCTTTGTGCCGTGAGAGCCGCCCAAAGCACCGGTGCCGTCGATGCCTTGGTTGCCACCAACAGCCGCCGTGTTGTCCGATATGTTGAAGGTGACGTTCTCGCCCTGAACAACCTCGCTGCTAACGGCGGTCGCGATCCCGATGGCTGCGCCTCCGGCGCCGCCGCCGCCGAGGCCGCCATTGCCGCCGTTGCCTCCGAGGCCGCCAGCGCAGCCGCTAGAAGAATTGTTGCCAGTACCGCTAGCGCCCTCGGCGCCACCTGCGCCGCCGGCTTGGCCCAGGGAGCCGTCGCCGCCGACTCCGCCGCTGCCTGTAACGAGCGTTGTCTCTTCTAGCGTGATGTCTGAGTTCATCGCCGCGCCGAGGGCGATGCTGGCGCCGCCGGGCGTTCCGCCTTGGCCGCCCGAGCCGCCGCAGCCGCCGCCGCCGCCCGAGCCACCGCTCGCGCCGGTGGGGGGATTGGGATCGTCGGAGGGACAGCTTACTGGAGAGAGCGAACCGCCGCCGCCGCCGCCGCCTTGGCCGACCGTGCCGGCTGTGCCGGTTCCGCCCTCGACGCCGAGGTAGCCGGAGCCGTCGAAGAAGCTGCCGTTGCTGGCGCCGGAGCCGGTGGTGCCGGCTGTGCCGGCCTCGCCTAGATCACCTAGTGTGCACGTCGCACTGTCCGTTTGCGCGTCGCCACCGCCGCCGCGCGACATGTTGAGGGGAGTGCCATCCTGCCCGGACCCGCCGGGTACGCCCACAGCGCCACCCCCAGCCCCACCGCTGTTTCCGACGCTGTCGACCGCACCACACTCTGAAATCGCCAAGGCACCTCCCGAAGACCCCAACGTACAAGCATCGTCCCCCGGATTCCCGTCAATGCCCTGGGTCGCCGCGCTCAGCTGCTCCGGTGTTCCGCCGTCGGCTCCGTTGCCGGCTGTGATGGTGCAACCGCGGATTGTCGCGGTGCTGCCGGTACTCCACACGCCGTAGGACGATGTGCCCGTGTCCAATGCGTCTTGCGCGACAATCGAAAAGTTCTCGATTATTAGCGAGGTTACGTTGACTAGCTCGATGCCGTTGCTTGTTGTCGACGTCAGTTCTGTAAGCGGGGCATTGCCACTGGGTTCCCAGTTATCGCAATCGAGACCGCCAAGCAGCCTGACGCTATCCGCCGCTACGCCGAACGTTATGGCTTCGTTGAAGTCCTGATGCGTACTGCACGCGTAAATGTCCTTGTCAGCGTTTGCGCCGCCGGCAGACACCGACGTCAGTGCCTCCGCTAGCGTCGCGAACGGTGTCGCTCGTGTGCCGTCACCGCTCGCCGATGGATCCACAAAGACGCCGTCCTCTTCGCTTAGCTCGGCGGGACCCGTATCGGGCCCGCCGCTCACTCCGCCGCTCACTCCGCCCGTTCCCGTAGCGTTACCCGCGCTGCCTCCCACGTTACCGCTTCCGCCTGTCGCGCCTCCGCCATCAACTCCTGTACCGGAGTGGGGGCAGCTCAGGGTGTCTTCGCAGCTGTTGTAGTCGTCACAGGCTCCCGCTAGCAGCGGGGCGAGGGCGAGGGGTAAGGCGGTGAGCATCGCCCAGTGGCGCGAACGTCGCGGGGTCGCGGTTGCGGTCGCGCGCGAGTTGGCGTCGCGCGGAGTGTTGTTCGATGTCTTCATGATGTTCACCCTAAAATTTGCCGTTGAGCCAGAGACCGGTTTTGTGGTGGCTGACTACGGGGAGGACGCGTACGGAATCCATGCCGACGGCTTTGGCTTCCGCTGCGTCGGCCTCGGCGGCCTTGGCGTCGCTGGTGGGCCAGAAAAAGATGCCCGCTACGGTGGCTCCGGCGAATAGGCCGCCAGAGATGAGCGCTATACTGCCCCAGCTACCGTAGTCGTCTTCGTCGCTGGCGTGGGCTGCGAGTTGAGTGCAGAGCTCGTGGGGATTGTCCCCAACACAGGTCCCGCCGTCGTTCGTGATGGTACCGCGCTTGTCGTTTTTGTCGTCGCGAGCCGCAGCGCTCCGCAACTTGAGCGCGACACCCGCGCCGATGCCGACAAGAGCGAAGCCCGCGCCCGTGACCAGTGCAGCAGTGCGGAGGGTGTCCGCGCTGGGGTCGACTTTAACAGTCAACGGCTTGGACTCCGTAGGCTCGGCGGGGTTCGGTAAGCTAGCTGCCGGGACGGCTGCCGCGCTCGCTTGGGGCTTGAGGCGTACTTCGACTCGTCGCTCGGAGCCGCCGAGGGTGCGGATCCTTTGGGAGTCGACCTGGTAGCCGTCCGCGCTTACGCTCAAGGTCTGCAAGCCCGGCTTGACGAACACGCCGGTGGCGTAGAGGGAGTAGTGCACGGCCATGCCGTTGATGCTGAGGCGCGCGGTCTCGGGAACGAGATCGAAACGCAACAGGGCAACGTGTTTGAGCGCGGAGTTGAGCCCCTGCTCCAACCGGCGCCGGGATCGAGACGCTGTTTCCGGCAAGTGCCGTAGCGAATAGTCGAGATGCTCGGCAGCATCGCGGTACCTACCGAGATGTAGCTCCACCTGACCGAGACCGGCGGCGTTGCGGTAACTGTGCTCGGCCGTCCACGCGGCCTTGTAGGCGTCGTAGGCTTCTGGGTAGTCGGCCTTTTCGAAAGCCTGTACGCCGCGCTCGTAGGCTTCTTGAGAAGCTTGCTGGTCGACGGCTAACGCTGGCTGCGCCAGAGCGAGCAGCCATAGACTGACGCCGAACAAAACAAAGGCATGCACCCACGTTTGTCTACATGAAAAAGGAAGCTCCCGTCGCATCGTTTTTACGGATGCTGAATTGTGAAGGGAGCGGCGAGATGTCTCGACGTGGCTCATTCAACCCATGCTTTTGGTGCGGACTCTTTGAGCCAGCGAGATTCGATTTTTCGTTTAGCTTTTGGTCTTGCACCCGGCACAACGGCAGCAGGCGGTGCGGGATTGTCAGCGACAGGTGAGCGCTGTTCGGCCGCGGCGTTGGGGAAGGCCATGGGGGCAGAGCTGGGCGCCGCAGCCTTGGGGGCAACCGCTTTCGGCGGGACCGTTGCTGGCGCGATGGCAGTAGGAGCAGCAGCTTGGGCGGCCTTGGCTGCAGGCACGGCGACTGTGGCAGGTGGAACTTCCGCTACGCTCGGCTTTTGAACAAATTCCGGTTCGGGTTCAGCAGCGAACTCTAACTCTTCCGGCGCGAGTGTGGGTCTGGGAGTTCCGGTCAGCACGGGGGGAGGAGCGCTGACTGGGTTATGTGCCTCAGCAGCCAACTCGGTGGCAGTGAGCGGCGATGCCAACGCAGCTTCGCTGCCACCTGCTGTGGGGGCGGGCTCGGCTTGGGGGGCGTAACGTCGGTACGCGAGGATGCTAAAAACCGTGACGGCTACAGCGAAGGATGTGTACGCCAGCCAACGATAGAAGTTGAGCATGACCGGGCCCGGGGCGGAGACCGGCGGTAAGGTGGCACGCTGGGATGTGGGAATGCTATCGCCAAGCTCGAGCTCAGGTAGTTCGCTCGGGCGGCCATCACCTCGACTGGGGGCGCTGGTCTTATGTATGTCGGCGTGAAGACGGACCGGCGCAATCTCGAGAGTGTTCGGGTTGGCGGGAGGTGGTGGCGTTTTCGGAGCGGCGTAGTCTGACGGAATGTCCTCGTCAGCTTCCGGTCCCGCCATCGGTGCTGGACTCTCCATGTCGGGCATCGTCGGAGTTTCGTCGGCGCCACGACGACGGTAGGCCGCCTCACTTCCGGCAACAGGTGTCGGCGAGGCGGCAAGGGGCGGGCGAACCTCGGAGACGTCGGGAGTTGTCCGAGTGCCGTCGACGGGAGTTTTCGCCTCGCTCGCGGCGGTGACTGGGGTGCCTGCAGCAGACGCGATACCCACGACGGGCTCGGTGAGAGCCGCGACCTGAAGCGGATCCGTTGGCAGCTCCGGATCCGCTGGAGGATCCGTCGGAAGGTCACCTGCCGGAGGCTCGGTTGGCAGAGCCGGCGTGGGGCGATCGCTGTGTGCCCCCGCCACTGGCGGCGGCTCTGTGATCGGACTCGCCAACACGGGCTGGATGCCGCCTGGGAGCGTAGCTTTACGATCGTCTGTGCCGGACATTTCGTTCATCCTGGGTTGTATCGGTACGGAGCGCGGGCCAGATGCGTGAAAAATGTAATATTTTTTCAGCGTCCAGCGCGAGTACCCCGGGGAAATATTTGTCCCACAAATCCCCGCCAAATGCTACCTCGGACCGGGACCGAGACAGGCCCCTGCCCCCCGTGTTATGGCCCGCCGCGAGCCAAGCTTCGGGCGCCCCCCTAGAGCCCGATTCCGCAGCTCTCCGACCCGTCCCCGGCACTCTTTTCGGCGCTACCTACTGCGCCCCACCCCACTATCCCCACAGGTTAACGCGATGATCACCGTCAACGACCTCACGATGAGTTTCGGCACCCAGGTGCTGTTCGAGAACGTCAATGTCACCTTCAACAAGGGCAACCGTTACGGGCTCACGGGCCCAAATGGCTGTGGCAAAACGACGTTCATGCGCATTCTTAGTGATGAGGTGGAGAGCATGTCCGGGCATGTACGAACCCCCAAGCGCCTCGGCATCCTGCGCCAGGACCACTCGACCTTCGATAAGGAGCGCATCATCGACACGGTGATCATGGGCAACCCCCCGCTCTGGAAAGCCATTAGCGAGAAGGAAACCCTGCTGGCCAAGGGTGACGATCTTTCGGACGAAGAGGGCGTGCGCCTAGGCGAGCTCGAAGTCGTGATCGCCGAAGAAGATGGGTACATGGCCGAGACGGAGGCCACTGAGCTTTTGACAGGTTTGGGTTTACCGCCCGACGGCCACACGGGACTGCTCGAAACCCTGCAAGGGGGCGACAAGGTTCGCGTGCTACTCGCCCAGGCCATCTTCGGTAACCCCGACGCCCTGTTGCTCGATGAACCGACCAACTCCCTCGATATTGCGAGCATCCGTTGGCTCGAGACTTTCATGATGGAATACACCGGAGCGCTGGTGGTCATCAGCCATGATCGTCACTTCCTCAATGCCGTTTGCGACAGCATCGCGGACATCGATTACGAGACCATCATTATTTACCCCGGCAACTACGACGACATGGTCGAAACCAAAGCCGAGGCGCGCGGTTCGCTGGAAACGGCCAACGCCGCCAAACAGAAGAAGATCGACCAGCTGCAAGAGTTTGTGCACCGCTTCCGTGCTGGCTCCCGCGCGAGCCAGGTCAAAAGCCGCGAAAAGCAGATCGACCGCGAGAAAAAAGAGCAAGCCATGCTCAAACGCTCCAACATCGCGCGGCCGTTCATTCGCTTTGAGTTGAAGCGCCCCAGCGGCAAGCAGGTGCTCGACGTAAAGAGCATGAACAAGAAGTTCGAAGAAGCGGACATCTGCGAAAACTTCAACCTATCGATCTACCGCGGCGACAAGATCGCGCTCGTCGGAAAAAACGGCATCGGTAAGACCAGCATGCTGCGCCTGTTCAACGGCGAAGTAAAACCCGACGAGGGCGAGGTCGAGTGGGGTTACGAAGCCCAGATTGGCTACATGCCGCAAGACCACCACGAGCAAGTCGAACGCACGGACCAAACCATGCGCGATTGGCTCTGGCAGTTTAACAACAGCACTGACGAAGAGATGCTGCGGGCACTGTTCGGTAAACTGCTGTTTACGAAAGACGAGCCGCTGAAGCCGACGAAGGTTTTGAGCGGTGGTGAGACTGTGCGGCTGCTGTTGGCGCGGTTGATGTTGATTAAGCCCAATATTCTGCTGCTCGACGAGCCCACGAACCACCTGGACCTTGAGTCGATTCGGTCCTTGCAGGAAGCGCTAAAGCACTACGAAGGAACTTGCGTGTTTGTTACGCACGACCGGTCGCTGGTGTCGAAGGTGGCTACCCGT
>JABSRN010000140.1 GCA_013214025.1 Polyangiaceae bacterium | reverse complement strand
GTTCTTGTGGGGCGGGCGTCGCTCGTGGAGACGCCACCGGCTTACGCCCGGGCGTTCCCAAACGGCAGCTTGAGGCGGGCCCGGCGCTCGGAAATCAGCGAAATGTGGCCGAGTCTCCAAGGCCGAGAATCAATTTTGCGTAGTTGAGTGACTCGGTCCCGGATGGCGACGCTTCTCGGTATAGGCTGCGGGCACCCCTATGGACGAAAACGATGAGAGCCCCGAGCGTGCCGCCCCCCGGGGCCGCAAGCGCAAAGAGCGCAAGCAACGCAAGCCGATGGAGATCACCGAGGAGGCTCTCGACCGAGTGGCGTTGTCCTATCTAGATCGCTACGATGCCACGGCGAGCAAATTGCGACGCGTACTCAAGGAGCGTGTGTACAAGGCTCTGCGGGATGTATCCGATCGAAATGAAGCGATGGCCAGCTCGGAGCTGGGGGCCGAGCTGATAGAAAACATGCTCGAGCGATTTGCTCGGAGTGGTCTGGTAGACGACGCACGCTTCGCCAAAAACGCTGTGTACGGATTTCGGAGTCGTGGCCTCTCCACCCGGGCGATTCAGATGAAGCTCCGCACTCAAGGAGTGCCCGACGAAATCGTAGACGAGGTCTTGGAGGAGAGCTGTGGCGAGCACAATGAGCTTGACTCCGCGAGGAACCTGGTTCGACGCCGCAAGCTGGGACTTCATCGCCCCGAAGAGAAGCGGGAAGCGTATCGCGACAAAGACCTCGGGGTGTTGGCCCGTGCTGGCTTCAGTTTTGAGCTCGCGCGCCAGGCGCTATTGGAGCCGGAACGAGACTACGAGTGAGCGTCCTTTAGTCGGGGATCGCTAGTGGGGGTCTCTGCTTGGGGGGCGACTGGGTCGGGGCCAGTCGGTTTGGCCGGATTGGCGTCATGCTTTTTGCACTACCCAAGTCCGATGAATTTCGGGGGTGATATCACGAGCTTAAGCAGCTCCAGTCGGGACGTCGGCAGTCCCTTAACCGGTGAATGGCACAGCCTCCGATGAAGCATGCGTCTGACGATGACGTTGCTCGCGTTGGTCATGCAGGTGATGGCCTTCACTTGGTTCGACGTTCAAGAGGCGCGTGTTGAAGTCGGCGCGCTTCGTCGAGAACACTTCGAACACCATCGTCAGCGAGTGAATACAGAGGTCGAGCGAGCGGCTTTTATCTTGAGCATGAACTCGCGGGCGCTCAAGAACCAATGGCCGAACAACGAGAACGGGTGTTGAACTACTTGTCGAGGAGCCGCTTCGGCAACAACGACATCTTGTTCGGTACCGATTGGCGCCAGGCTACACCAGTATCCCAATTGGGGGCTCATCCCCGCGGGAAAGTATTGGCGAATGTGGACGCTCACGCTCGCGTAGTGCTCGACAAGATTGTACTGGCCGCGAGGGCCGGCGGCGGCTTCGTCGAATATCAGTATAGCGATACCCTTGCATCCCGAGCGGCGGGACAAGGTGAGTTGCGTGCCTCCACTCACTCGTTGGGGGGTGGTTGATCGGTGCGGGGGGTTACGCACCAGACGTGGAAGTAGAAATTGCCGCCCTGCAGGCCGCCCGGGAGCAGCGCCTGGAGCAGCGTCTGGGCTTCGCGCTGGTGCTGTTCTTGACGTTTAGATTTTTCATCTGCTGGACGGCGAGGCGACGCTGCCCCGTCTTCCCGAGATTGACGAGAATGTGCTGATCCTGTTGTGCTCAGGATTCGGGCACAAAGCCAGCGTCACGAACTGGCTGGACCAGGGTGCCGCTGGCTTTGTATCGAAACCGTTCCAACCGTTGGAGCTGGCAGAGGCTGTGGGCAAAGCCCATCGGATGGTACAAGACAGCGCGTAGAACGGCCCGGTGTGTAGAATTAGCGCCGTCGCTGGCTGCCGGCGTCTGGCTGAAAGAGTACCTGTACCGCATTGCGTACGAGGGCTTCGTCGCTGACCCCTCGCGTGACGGATTCTGGCAGCCGCCCGAGCTCGCGAAAGTGAGTGGCGAGGGCGGCGAAGGTGGCGACCCTGCCGTCAGGCTCCAACTCCCGGCGCCTCAACACAGCGTCGAGGGCCAGAGTGGATACCGGGTAGCTCACGGAGCGGCGTAGCCGGGCGGCGACTACGGGATTCGCTGCAAGGGAGTTGTAACTGTTTCCCTCCAGCTCGCGTAAATCAGGAAGTCCACCGAGACCGGTGCGGATGACCACTGTGTTCGCAGCGAGATCGCCGAGCCGCTGGGCTCTGGCGGAGACGAGACAGGCCGCCCCGCCGATACCGTAGAATGCCGGTAGCAAATCGATCGTTCTCAGCAGATTGCGGATGACCACCTGAGAGCTCTCCAGCCCGAGGCCATCGGCGTCCACCACGCGAAGCCCCACCAGTCGTTTTCCGACCGTCTGTCCTCGCAGTTTCCACTCGAGGGCCATGCCATAGCCTGTAGAGACAACGAGGTAGCTGAGGGTGTATAGCGCTGCCGCCAGATCGGTGCTGACGATCGCGATAGCCTTCACCAGTTGCCCCAGAGCTGTTGTGAGCAATGCGATGATCAGCAGATCGACCGTCCAGGCGATGAAGCGCAAGATGGGGCTCGCGAGAGGCAGAGAGAAGCGGATGCCCTCGGGGGTCTCAATCTCCAGCGCGTTCTGCTGGCTGCTCGGAGACGAGGAGCTGTTGCGGAGTTGAGTGCTCACAGTTGCGGATCGTCCGCAGGCAGACGGCGCCACAACAACGCCACTAGAGCGATTCCTTCGAGGGCGCCGAATACGATCTTCAGTGAATAGGGGATGGTAGGTTCATGGTACTGCGAGAAAAACGCTTCGACAAAACCGGCCCAAACCAACATGAGGGCGAAGGCGACTATCAAGGTGGTGACATCGCCAGACACTTTGCGAAAGCGGCTACGAAGAGGAGTGTTGTCTCCCCAGCCGACCAGAGCGCCACCCAACACCAGTCCCGCCTGTCCGGCGATTAAGATGGCGGGGATTTCGATGGCCCCGTGGGGAAGCAGCCACGCAAATAAAAACTCCCAGTGACCGGCGCTGATATAATCGAAGGCCACCGCACCGAGCACGACGCCATTGTAGAAGAGCAACACTAGCGTGCCGATCCCCCAGGTCATGCCCAACGCCACGGCCCGGATCGAAACAGATATGTTGTTGTTCATCAGTTGAGCGGCGAAGGTTGACTTACCGTTGCCCAGTCGGTGGTTCACCTGGCTTTCCTCGGCGGCCACTCGCGCGTCAGCATCACCGAGCAGGTGAGAAAAAGGCATGATGACATCCTTCGAGTCGGGGTCCGCGGACAGCACGCTGGCGCCGAATCCAGCACCCACGAGTGTCACGGCCAGAGCCAACCAGAAGGCAGCGAGCTGGCGCTGGAAAGCCCGCGGCCAAGTCACCGTGAGGAACTGTCGCGCGCGGACACGGGTGCCCCGGCGGCGGCGATCGAAGAGCTGAGTGTAAGCCCGAGACACCAGCGCTTCGACAAAGCGCCGTAATTCGTTCTCGGGAGGAAAGCCCTGAAGCTTGGCGAGGGATGAGCCAGCCCGTTGATAGAGGTAGTGGAGCCTTTGTGCGTGGGCGAGGCGGAGGGCTGCGTCAGGATCTTGCTCGAGACGGCCGAGGGCCTCGTCCAGTTCGGTCCAACTCGGCTTTTCGCGAGCGACAAAGTTTTGGAGATTCAGAATCACAGCGCTTGCCTCTGCTTGAGCTGGAAGTAGCGGCTCAACAAGCCCGGCGCGAGCCGCTCCTTAGGGAGGTTCAGCAGCTGAACACCCTCACGGGCTAGGTCTCGCGCCAAATGCTTGCCTTGTTTCCAGGTGAGATGGCTGGCCAATCGTTCGTAGAGGTCGCTGGTGGTGTTGGCATCTTCCCCCGAGAAGATTTGACACTCGCCGTCTGGGCGAAGACTTGCGACCAGTACGATATGTTGATCGGATACGAGTCGTACGGATTCCCGAAACTCTTCGGCGAGGGCTGCGTCGTCGAGGCTTGTCAGGACAATGATCAGCGAGCGCCGTTTGACGCGCTGGCGGATGAAGCTGAAGAGTTCGCCGTAGTCGGGGTTGACCGGGCGCTGGCTGATGTCGGCAGCCACCTCACGGCAGGCTCGCCGATTGGCGCGGCCGACGGATGCCTTGACGAAATGGCGCACTTGATCGTTAAAGCCGAGAACGCCGAAAGCGTCACCCAGCTGTTCAGCGGCAGCACCAAGGAGCAGCGCGATCCGCAAGTAGGGTTCCAGCTGTTCTTCGCTGCTGGCCGGCACGGTGCCGTCGCTGCTGTCGCCCCCGTTGGGCTCCCGCGGCACGGGACGCCCGCTCAACCGAGATGCGTCGATAGCGACGTATACGTGTTGCGAGCGCTCTACTTGAAACAGCTTGGTGACGGGGCGTCCGCGTTTGGCCGTCGCTTTCCAATGGATGTGATCGTAGGGGTCGCCTGGCAGGTACTCTCGCAGGCGGTCGAACTCATGGCCTTGCCCGAGTTGTGGTACGCGGTGCGCGCCTAGTCGGTGGCTGCTGAATAGGGTGGCGAGCAGTTTTTGCTCGCGCATCAAGTCCGGATACACGCGCAGCGTTTGGTTCAGGACGCGCGAACGGCGGTGCTCCCATAGACCCAGCGGCGACATGTATTGAATCCACAGTTTCAATACATGATGTTTTCCACGCAGGTTGGAACTGAGCCGGAAGGGGAGTGTTTGGGAGGTGCCCGCCGCTAATTGCAGTGATAGTTGCTGGGGTTCGACGCTGATTTCCGGCGAGGTCTCCAGGGCCCACGTGGTCCGAACGGTGGATGTCTGGCTGCTCAGTCGAAGCTGGCACTCCACCGCACGAGCTTGTACCGAACGCAACAACGCGGGGGCGTCGATCTCGAAATTGGGTGCCCGCGAGCGAGCGCGTCGGGCGTCGGCGGCAGCCACACACAATAGAAACAGCACCCCGCCTGCACCCAAGGAGGACGCGGCGCCCCCCGCGCTAGTGATCGTCAGCGCAGGAAGCAGCAGCGCGAGGGCTGCGAATATGAGGCGTGGCGTGGGGACGGTCATTGGGGCACTGACACCTCGGACAGCACTCGCTCGATCACCGCGCGTACGTCCAGCCCCTCAAGATCGTACTCGGGGCGGAGCAGGGTGCGGTGCGCGAGCACGGGTACGGTCATGCCCTTGATGTCGTCCGGCGTGACGAAGTCGCGCCCATCGATCGCCGCGCGGGCACGGGCTGCTAGCACTAGACCCTGGGTGGCACGGGGGCCGGCTCCGACCATGACGGAATCGTCGTTTCGGCAGGACCGGACGATGTCTACGGAATATTTCACCAGCTCGTCGCGGATGAGAATCGCCCCGAGCTGGCCCTGCAACTTCGCGAGACCGGCTGGCGGCAACACCGCTGATACAGCGCCGTTCTGCAAGACCTTCTCCGGAGAATCTGGGCCTAGGGTGCGCATGGCGAGCTGGCGTTCCTCTTCAGCGCTGGGCGGAGGCATGATGATCTTGAGCAGGAATCGATCTTTCTGCGCTTCCGGTAGGGGATAGGTTCCCTCGTGATCGATGGGGTTTTGTGTGGCGAAGACGGTGAAGTGGGGCGAGAGCTGGTGTAGGTCGCGGTCAATGCTGACACAACGTTCCTGCATGGCTTGCAAGAGGCCCGCCTGGGTTTTCGCTGGAGCGCGATTGATCTCGTCCGCGAGTAAGAATTCGGTGAACACTGGGCCACGTACCAAGGAGAACTTGCCAGCTGCGGTGTCGAATACATTCATGCCCGTGATATCCGTGGGCATCATGTCAGGGGTGAACTGAATTCGCCCGAATTCGCAGCCCAGCACCCGGGCGAGGGTGCGAACTAACAGCGTTTTCGCCACGCCGGGTACGCCCTCAACGAGCGCGTGGTGGCCAGTCAGAATGGCGATCAGTGCGAGATCGATGGCCTCCCTTTGCCCGACGATCACTCGCGCGATCTCTTCGCGTGCTCGGCCTACGGCTTGGTGCACATGGTTTAGATTATCCGATGGGGATTGGTGAGCTTCGGTTTCGCTGGCTGTCATAGTCTTTTGCGCAGGTGACGGTTCGATTGAACGAGTTGGTTGAGCTGGTTGAAGCGTCCGACGGGATCGGACTCTTGCTGGCTAAGTTTTCGAAAGCGCTCGGAATCTCCGAGGGCTGGCTGCCGCTCGTTGTACGTGCCCACGGCTTCGTCGGCGCACGCGCCCACCAGTTCGGAGTTTGGAATCGCCCGGCGGAGCAGTTGGGTGAGACCGGCTGTGGCACTTCGAGTCGCAGCCGAGCCCGTCCGGCGGCGGGTGCTGGGGGTAGCCGCTGCCGGCACCAGCGGATGGGTCATTCGCCAGACGTACAGGCCCGCTGCGACCAGCAAGCCGAGAAACAGACCTTCCAAGTGATAGCTTCGGGCGAGGGCGGCGATTCCTGATGCGGAAGTGACACCGAGGTGTGTTTCTTCGAACACGAGCCACTTCGGGGTGCCGATCAGCCAGCTGAGCAGTGCGGTCTCTCTTCGAGATCGCATCGCTTCATTGGTAAACCAAATGGATTCGGCAACGAGTACCAGACTCCCTTCACCCAAGCGGCGTTCGATGATGACAGCCTTGCCGTCCACCACGTAAAGGGTCTGCCAGCTCGGATCGAGTTGGTCAAAATAGGCGAGGCCCCTCCAGCGGAGACTAGCGGGCAGGGCGTCCCGAATATTCGGCGTGCGCACGGCGGTGCCCACTCGATTTCGTGGGGCGCCTACCAGCCGAACCCCCCACGCTTCATGCACGCCGTCGGTTGTGGTGTTCAGCGTGGCCGCGCCGGGTTTCGCTGGCGGTGATTCTGAGTTTTGGGACGAGGCTTGGGGGCGGGGGAGGGCTTCACGTCGCGGAGCGTTGCAGCCCACCGCGGTGCAATGTTCGGCATCGTCGTCCCGCAGCGCCCACACAAGCCGTGCTCCCTTTTCTATAGCTGGGGTCAAGCGCGCCAGGGAATTGCGGTGCGAGTCACGGTCGTAATAGAACTCGTTAGCGGTACCGCCGAGGTGCAACCACGTGACCTCGGGACCGGGGTCTGGCCGTGCCCGGCGGCTGCGCTGTCGTATGGCGCTTGTCGTCGGCATCGAGTCGACGGCGTCGTAAAGCGCTTTGGTACCCAGCGGATCAGCTCTCAAACTTGAATACATCGGGTAGATGTCGCCCCGGTCGAAGCGGAGACTGAGCAACTGCACAAAGCCGTAGAGGCAAAGTCCAGCGACGCTTAGTAAGGCTGCTCGTGACATCCAGCGTCCCCTACCGCCAGAGCCCGCGACGAGCTCCGCCGATGGTAGCTGGATCTTCCCTGCCCTGCGGGAGTCAGCTGGAGACACTGCGTAGCAACCCTTCCGAGGCGACTTGGTACTGTCTCAGGCTTTCACCGTTCGCTACCCCTTGCCCATACCAGACGACCTCGAACTCAGAACAGAGACGATGAAACTGAGTTTCTGCCTCCGGATAAGCGTGTCGGTGCCGCTCCAGCTCTCGTCGGTAGTCGAGTACTGTCTTGGTCTTCGAGCTTTTTAGCAATCCGCGGTTGTCCAGCTCTGAGACGCAGCCCAGGTACAGCGCCCGCTGAGCGAGTCGAAATTCGCCCTGGGCTAGCAGTTGCCGTGCGATCTCTCGCCATCCTTCGTGGTCGAGAGCTCCGGGATCGACTAGGTTTTGCTGGAGCTCCGGGGGGGCTGGGGCTTGTTCGGGATCTGTGCCCGATGGGGCGCGTGAGCGGAGCCGTCGGTAGAGCACGATGCTAGCGGCCACGAGGGCGGCTGCGAGCAGTAGCTTCAGCGCTGAGTCAACGTGACGCGACCACTGATTGCTTCCGAGATCTCGCCGTTGAGGACTGAGATCACCGGAGTCGAAAAGCCAATCGATGGCATCGCCGAACCATTCAAAGAGGGTTTTGATGCCGTCGCGTATGGCACGCCCGAGACGAACCAGCCAACCGGGAGGCTCCGTTGGAGGGGCTGGCGCTGTTGCTGTGCCGGTGGAGCGCGGTCCGCGCCAGGCGAACTCTGGTTGGTCGAGAACCGCGTCGAGAGATCGATTGAGTGAATCTTTGCCCGCGATCGTCCGAAGGGCTGGCGCTTTCGTGTCGGCAATGGCGTCACCGCGCGATGTGGACAAGATCAGTAAGCAGGCGGCGACCCCAATCAGCGCGCTCGGGCGTGTTAACGGTATCAGCTTGGCGCGGATGTCTATCCCGGAGCGGCGTGCGGCGGCAGCGAAGTTACGCTTTGCGTAGATCGCCTTCGCCAGAGGGTCCATCAGTAGGTAGGTCAACGCCAGGGCGATGGCGAGCACAGTGCTGTTGAATGGATTGTAACCAGCCGTGACAAAGCGTGTCTCGACGCCAAGCAGTACGTGGATAAGCTGGGGTGCTGCTAGTACTAGGGCGAGGCAATTGGCGAAGGCCACCAGCCAGAGCAAGGAGCTGATGCTGACGAGGTAGTGGTTTTGTCGGGGCCAATGGCGGCATTGCCGAAAAGATTTCTTCACCACGCCCCGGAGGCTGAGCTGCCCGTTATTGACGACGAGAGCATGCTGAAAAAAGGCGTACACCCACGGATACGGGAACATTAACAGCGAAGAGGCGGCCAGCAGGAATAGACCGAAGGGTTGGAGCGCCGCGTGAATTGCGATTCTTCGGATGTGCCCCACGGCGGGCAACTGGACCGGCTCAGACGGAAGGCCCAGAGCCCGACAATAGGAGCTCTGCCAGCATTTCATCCAGACGAACGCTGCAGCGAGGGCGAAGCTGCCCGCGTCAAGTCTTGACGCGGCTGCAGCGTTGCGGCTCATGTCTGCCCAGTAATACAGAAAAAGCAGCACGAAGGGGGCGGTGCCTAAATAGTAGGAGAGGAATACGCTAGCGCTGGTCGTGCGCAGCTGCTGCGTGGTCTCATCGAGTATGGACAGGCTGGAGGCCATGCCGTCTTCTAGCCAACTGGCGCTCACGGCTGACCTCCGGTCAGCGCGGTCCACAGCGTGCCTTCGTGTAACAAGCCGGGGATATTGAGCAGCACTAACCCCAGCAAGTGGAAGAATTGTTCGGCGACGGCGAACCCGATCAGCGCTGTCAAGAGAGGGGCTACCGCCGCGGTGAGCTTGAGCGAAGAGGAACGGGGACGTGGACTTCGTTCGGCGAGGCAGCTCGCGCACAAGAGGCGTCCGGAATGTTCTGTGATGCACTCACGGCAATAGGAACGGTGGCAACTGGGACAACGCGCCGAGGCTTCTCGGTCGCTATGGTGGAAGCACCGTTGGCGGGTACTGCCAATCATGGGCCGAAGTCCGGCGGGGGCGTGGGCGTGCTGGGTGACGGAGCCCGCCGCGAGATTTGCAGCAGCACTCCCAACCCGAGGATGGCTCCGCCGAGCGCGCAGGCCGTGAAACTCACGCGTGTGAGCCCGGGGCGGGTGGCGCCAGCGGCGAGCTGTTGAAATACGTTTGAGATCATCCCATCGCCGCGAAAACGTTGGCTCACGTTGAGCACCGCGCCGAGTGTGGTGTATAGCCCACTGGACGTGAGACCGTATGCGACGGCGACCTTCGCAGAGTTTCGCACTCGAGCCTGCTCGGGGGTTGCCACCAGGGTCAAGATAGACGTTGCGAGAATGGGGACTACTAACAGGAACAATAGGGCAGCGAGAGCGGCATGGGCGACGACGTAAAGGAGGAGAGTGGCGACCAAGCTCTGGCAGAGCAGGGCCATGCCCAAGCCGAGGGTAACGGCGCGCAGCTGATTTGCCGTCAACAGTTTGGCGGAGCTGTGGGCGCCAAGATCTAGCTGGGGGTCCAGTTCGGGCGGATTCCGATGGCTGGCTTCGGGTGAGTGGGCGCCTTGAGCGAGAATGATACGTTTGCGAAGTTCGTCCATCCCGCGTTTGGCTTTAGACACGGTGTTGAGTGAAGGCAGAGGGAGCGCTTGCACGGCGGTGTAGAGAGTGGTCTGCACGCTCCGTCCGTGAAGTAGGCTGAGCAAGGCCAGCCCCCCCAGTATGCCCCCCACGAATGATGCGGCCAGGGTGCTCGTGACCGTACCGATGAACCCTATTTTGATGGGGATGCACGCTGCGGCCGCTAGCACCAAAAGTCGAACCCACCAATGCCGTGTTTGTCGGGAGTGAACGGCTAAGACATCGCCATACTCGACACGGTGATAACGCTGGATGTACCCGGCGGTTTCGATCGCGAGCAGATGGTCCGTTCCGAGCCACAGTTCGTGGTGTCCCCAGGCGGATCGGCTGCGGCCGAGCAAGCGCTGATACCGTTGCTCGACCGCGTCAAGCATCGCTCACCGCCAGGGCAAGCAGAGCGAGTGCTCCCAGGAGTTGCATGAGCACGAGCACGGAGGCTATCCAATTACGGTAGCGGCTGCGGGGCGTCACTCCGCAGTCGCTACCGTAATAGCGAAAGAGTCGGTATACGGTGATCGGGAACAGACAAGGGATGAGCGATAGGCTCAGGGTTACGGTGTCGTGCAGCGGGCGCTGGTTCTCCAATCGGGAATAGCCTGCCTTCACCGCTGGACCTTCGAGGCAGCTCGGGCAGAGTTGCAGCTTGTCTACGGATACTTGACAGGTAGAGCAGAGGTAGCGCCCGCACAAATCGCAGGGTGCTTGCGCGGTCTTGGACTCATGAAAGAAGCAACTGGCTTGATCCGCTGTCCGTTCCGCTGCGGCGCTTCCAGTAGGGAAGGGCTCGAAATACCGCACGAAAAGGTCGACTCGGGCTGTGGCGCCGCAGGCGCAACGTAGGAATGAGGAACCGGAGGCGGATTCTAGAGGGATGCTCCGGCCACATCGTTGGCACTCATGGGGAGGCCGCGTCACGGTCGTCGCCTCGCTGACCGGATGCGGGTCACCCGAGTTGCGCAAATGTGATCGTGGAGTGCGCGACGTTCCGGATCGAACAGCGCTGTGAGGTATCCCAAGCCGCACAGCCACATGCTGAGATGTTCCGCGGCCGCCCGCGCGAAGGCTCGCGCGTAGCCCACTGACTGGCCTTCGGGGGTGACAACTGTCATGCGTAGTGCCAGCTTCCCGGGGGTGGCCCCGAATCGTCCGACGAACCCTGTATGGTAAACGAGCTGGAGCGCGGTGGTGACTCCCAGGAGACCCAACAAGGGAACCAGCACTGACAGCCCGCGGTCGCCCTCGACGCCAAACGCCTCCATGAGGCTGGCTATTGGGATTTGCAGCAGGCTGAGCAGCGACCAATCGATAATTTTGGCCAGCGCTCGCATCGCCGCTGAGGCGAAATCGAGAGTTCCGGTGACCGGAAGACCTTCTTTGAAACGCTGAAAAAAAGCCGGTTTGCAATAGGCGCAGACCGCGTGGTCATGAAAACGCAGCACATCATATAGGGGGAAACTGCCGGCGCACTGAGAGCACACAGTGAGATGGGCTCCCGCGATGACGCTTCTCTGGGCTTCGATACTGACGGAGGACATCACACGCGGCGTCCGAGTTTGGGGACGCTCCGACGAATCATAGCGGCGGATCCCGCCGAAGAACGAACAATTCGCGAGGTGGCAGGGGGCTATTTGTTTCGCTGGAATTCCAGCTCAATCAGGCTTGTCAGACCGCCCAGGGCGGGTGAGTTCGGTTTGCGCCCATTGACGTAAAAACTGGGGGTTCCGCGAACTCCCACCTGTTCGGCGAGGGAGATATCGCGAGCGACTTGTTGAGCGGCCTCGCCGCTCGCCAGACAGCGATCGATGCCAGCCATGTCGACTCCGGCCTCGGCCAGAATCGACCGCATCGCCTCGCCATCGAGAGAGCCCTGGTGGGCAAAGAAGCGGTCATGAACATCCCAAAACTTCCCCTGGGCCTGGGCGCACTGAGAGAGTGTGGCGGCCAGCTGAGCATTTCGGTGAAAGCCGAGGGGCATGTGCCGGTAGGCGATTCGAATTCGGTCGCCGTATATTTCCTTCAGAGCATGAAGGGTTTCTGCCGCCCGCCCGCAGTACGGACATTCGAAATCTCCGAACTCTGTCACGGTGACGGGAGCTGAGTCGGGACCCCACAGGGGCGTATGAGTGTAAGTGGGGATCTCCGACGGCGGTGGGCTCAGGTTGGGTAAGGCGTTGGTATAGGTGGCCTTCGCGCGCAATTCGGATACGTAGGCGACCAACGCTCTCCTGCCGTAGTGCCCCTTCAGATCTCGGATCAACTCGTCTCGAAGAGAATCGAGGGGGGCCGTGTCCTTGTCAGCGATCGATTGGTAGTACTTTTGGATCTCGCTGTCGGTGGGCTCAGGGGTTCGCTCAGCGGCTACTTTTTCTAAGAGGTCCTGTTCAGAGAGTCTCGCGTCCTTGGCCGCGGAGGCGAGAAGTTCGCCATCCAGAAAGAGACCCCACGCTTTGTCCCGAATGCTGGCCACCGATTCGCAATATTCGTGCAGCGCGCGGCGTTCTCCCTCGGCGGGCTGTGCTCCGAGATCGCTGAACAGCACCGTTTCACCGGCGATCGTTCCCACGGCGGTATCCTCTGGGAGCGCCAACGACGCGCGTTCGCAGCCCGTCGCATCCGTATGAACCGCCTCGGCAATCGCGGGCCGGGAAGCCGTGCGGGGTGGCGGAGTTCCACATCCAATAGCGAATAGGGCAGCCAGCGCGATAAGCGTGCGCCAAGGTCGCGAGAGCGTGCCGGGGGAATGCAGACGGGGCTGAGTCATACCTTCGGAGCTAATCGGGTTCGCGCCGGGGGTCGAAGCTATTCTGGCCGGGCAGGCCGAATTTTACGTCTGTGGGGCGGGCCGGAACGCGCCCGGGAGTCATGGCTCCGCGGCGCGCAAAGTGCGGGACGACGTCATGGTGGATTGAGCGCGGCTGATCTATCGTGCCGAGTCCAGTCGCTGATTCCGAGCTTCCAGTCATGTCCGCAGACGTTCTTAAGATCATTTCTCCCGTCGACGGCAAGGTATACGCGGAGCGGCCGCGGTTGAACGCCGAGGAGCTCCGGCAAAGTATCGGCCGTTCTCGCAGCGCTGGAGATGCCTGGGCCCGCACTACGATCCCGGAACGGGTCGCTGTGGTAGGCGCCTTCGTGGATTCCTTGATGTCGAAGGCTGACATTCTAGGGGAGGAGCTCACCTGGCAAATGGGCCGACCGATCCGCGATAGTGCGGGCGAGTTACGCGGGCTGGCCGAGCGAGCGCGTTACATGATGGGCATCGCCGAAGGCGCGCTGGCGGACATCGAGCTCCCTCAGAAAGCCGGTTTCCGGCGGCTCATCCAACGGGTCCCCCACGGGGTCGTGTTGACCGTCGCGCCTTGGAATTACCCGTACCTCACAGCAGTCAACTCCGTCGTGCCGGCGTTGCTCGCGGGCAATTCGGTGATTCTTCGGCACTCAGAGCAAACGGCGCTTTGCGCTGAGCGAATGGGGGAGGCCTTCAGCGAGTCCGGTTTGCCCCAACATGTCTTCCAATATGTGCACACGAGTCACGAGAACGTGGCGCATATGATCGAGAGCCGGGGCGGCGTGGACTACGTAGCGTTCACGGGTTCGGTGGCGGGTGGTCGAGCCATCGAGAGAGCGGCGGCGGCAAGATTCTTGGCGACAGGCCTTGAACTCGGGGGCAACGATCCCGCCTATGTGCGCTCCGATGTGGATCTAGAAGCGGCTGTCAGCTCGCTGGTGGACGGCGCATTTTATAATGCCGGGCAGTCATGCTGCGGAATTGAGCGAATCTACGTGGACCAAGCTCGATATGATGAATTTGTCGAAGCGTACACAGCTCAAGTGGGCAGCTATGTTCTAGGAGATCCGACGGACGCAAACACCACCCTCGGTCCGCTCGTACGTCCGGCAGCCGCCCGGCGTGTACTCGAGCATGCCGACCAGGCGGTACTTGCCGGTGCTCGTCAGCTGATCGATGTCGGTGGTTTCAGTGAACACGCTCCGGAGCGTGGCTACCTGGCGCCTCAGGTGCTGGTGGACGTACAGCATGGAATGTTGGTGATGGACGAGGAGAGTTTCGGCCCCATCGTCGGCATCATGTCTGTGGGCGGAGATCACGAAGCGGTTCGGATGATGAACGACAGCGTTTACGGTTTGACGGCATCGGTCTGGACTGCCGACGAAGAGGCCGCCATGTCCTTGGGGCGGCGAGTGCATACTGGCACCTGGTTCATGAACCGTTGCGACTATCTCGACCCTGGATTGGCTTGGACTGGAGTGAAATATTCTGGTCGTGGAACGACTCTCTCTCGAATCGGCTTTGAGCAACTAACCCGGCCGAAGTCCTATCATCTCCGTCTCGGCTTGTAGCTCCGCGTTAACACATGGTGCAGGAGTTCGGTCATTCGTTGGCAGAGTCGCCGGTAGAGAGATTCAGTGGCTCAACTTGTAGCCGTCGTTCTGGAGGATATATTCCGCCACCCGCTCTTGTAGCCCCATAACGTCCACGCGGTAACGTTGGTCGAGCTTTCCGAGCCGCTCGTACAGCAAATCGAGTTCGTCGTCTTCGCTGATCATCATCGCAATGCGCTGCAGGCTCTGGAAAATACTCGCGCGGGCCTCGAAGCAGTACAAGGAGGCCAATGCGCAGTGGACCTTGGTGAGCTCGTCGTCTTCGCCATGAGCTTGGGTGATACGTTCCGCTCGGGCGATAACCGAGTCCATCCCGTAGAGGTGGGCGATGGCGTCGGCCAGTTCGCCGAGTACGCGCTGCTTGTTCTTCAGTGCGTCCAGATATTTCGTCGCCGCGTAGCTCGCGCAATAGACCACCGCGCGTTTCGCTAGTTCGCTGGCTCTCGCTTCGTCCGCCATCGGTCCCGTGCCGCGTGTGGGAAGTCGCCCGGGGCCCGAGAGTTCCTTTTTGGTCTGCTCGGCGAATTCCAGCAAGGGCAGGCGCCCTTGCAGCGCGCGTTTGAGAAGGGTCGCGGGAATGAGCAGCCGGTTCACTTCATTGGTGCCCTCAAATATTCGCATGATGCGGGCATCTCGAAATAGTCGCTCGACGGTGTAGTCCTCGGTGTATCCGTTGCCACCGTGCACCTGGAGCATTTCGTCCACCACGAAGGCGAGTGCGTCCGAGCAGAACACCTTCAGAATCGAGGCTTCGATGGTGTACTCTTCGATGATGTTGATGGCCTTCTTGAAATACTCCGGATCGCTCTTGTCGAGCTTCGCGGTTGCGGCATCCACCAAGCCGGCGGTGCGATAGGCCATGCTTTCACCGGCGTAGATGAGCTGCGCGCTGGTCGCGATTTTTTGGCGAATCAGTCCGAACTCCGAAATCGGTCGTTTGAATTGCACGCGTTCTTTGGCGTAGCGAACGCCTTCACCCAATGCATATTTGGCTGCGCCGACGGAACCGATGCCGAGCTTCCAGCGGCCGATGTTCAAAATGTTGAAGGCGATTTTGTGCCCACGACCCACTTCGCCGAGCAGGTTTTCGACGGGCACCTTGACGTTATCGAGAATGACCAAGGTGGTGGAGCTGCCGCGGATTCCGAGCTTTCGTTCTTCCTTACCGATGCTCACTCCAGGAGTTTTACGCTCGATCAAAAAGGCGGAGAACTTCAAAGAGTCGCCGTCCACCAATTGGGCGAAGACCGTGTATAGATCCGCGAAGCCGCCGTTCGTGATCCACGCCTTGGTGCCGTTCAGCACGTAGTGTTTGCCGTCAGCGCTCAACGTGGCAGTCGTTTTGGCAGCGAGAGCGTCGGAGCCGCTAGAGGGCTCGCTCAAACAATAGGAGGCCATGAGCTCGCCACTCGCGAGTCTTTCCAGGTAGCGGCTACGCTGTTCGCCGGTCCCGTAATAAACCAACGGCAGAGTACCGATGCCGGTGTGGGCGCCATAGGTCACTGCAAATGAACCGACTGGCGACAAGGCTTCGGCGATCAGCATGCTGGTCGCTTTGTCGAGTGCCATGCCCCCATATTCTTCGGGGACCTCAACGAGGAAGAAGCCCAAGTCCGCGGCTTGCTGCATGAGTTCTCTCAGCACCTCGGGCTTTTTGTGATCGATGTCCTCTGCGCGGGGTTCCACTTGGTTGCGACTGAACTCGGCTGCCGCTTGGTAATATTTGAGGTGCTCTTCGCCGAACTGCTCCGGCGTGAAGGCGCCAGCGCGCCCGGCTGAAGTCACGGCGAAGCCGCCACCAGTGGTCGAATGTTCGTCGTAGTCCGTCATACAGCTGCCTTTTGCTCCGAGGCCGGATAGCCACGCCATCGCGAAGCATACAACGGCACGCCTCAAAGTGTTCTAAAGGGGAACGGTGCCGTCAGTGTTCGATTGGTTTGCTCTGGCGTACGATTTTCGTGGCCTGCAGGGTGTCCTTGGCGCGCCGCCGAGTTTCGCGATGGCCTGGAGGTCGGCCCGGAGGCCGACGTTGTGCGGCGCCCGCTAGCTGCCTATCGAGCGGGCAGGATGGTGACGAGCCAGCTCGCTGCGAGCATCGCGCCTAGGCACAGAGTTAGCAGTGGCATGGTGTAGCGGCCGTGTCGGTGTCGCATGCGTAGGGAGTCCACTAGTACGCGCGCGACGCTGACTACCACCAGCAACATCATCCAGAGCCCAACTTCTAAGGGAGCTACGTCCCATTCGTGGCGCCTGCTGACGCCGAACAATCGGTCGATCTTGTGCCGGCGAAGTCGGGCATGAGCGGCCAGAGTGAGGGCGACGAGGGCGACGATCCAGCCGGTGGCGGCGATGGATTTCGGCATTCGAGACCAGAGATCCGCCTGCTAGCGGCAATCGACCGCGCTGCCGCGCCCACCGTGCAGTGTCCCGCGAACACTCACCGGAGTCTCCGCAGAAAACTGGACGCTGCATGGGGGCTCACGACTCCGGCAGGTACGGCCAGAGTGGTCGATTGCCGCTAGCAGGCGGGGAGTTAATACGGCTCAAATATCGTCAGGCACGTACTTGCGCTTCTTCTTGACCTTGGGTTTCCACTTCCTAGTGGGTTTCCACTTCTTAACGGGCTTTGTTGCTGCAGCTGCGGCCGCAGCCTCTTTGGTGGCTTTCTTCGCAGCGGCTTTCTCCTCTTCGCTAGGGCCAGCATCTTCGACCGCCGTCTCGACGGGCTCGTCGACGGGGGCAGGAACGATTGGGGCTGGGGGAGGGGCTGCAGGAGGCGGGGGGGCGGACGCTGGGGTGTTGCTAGAGCTGGTAGCTGCGTTGGCTTGGGTCGTGTCGCTATTTTGGAGGCTCCACAGGCCGAACACAACACATTGAACTCCCAGCATCCCTAGGGCGCCGAACATCATTCCGCGTCGCAGGGTGGCGGTGAGGCGTCTGTCGAATTCCAGTGCCAGTCCGTCATCAACACGAGGCGTTTCGACCTGGGAGTCAGTCACGTTGTCGTTACTGCTCTGTGCCGGCGCTGACGCCCCATCGAGTTGTCCGTCCGGAGAGGCCTGGGTCAGGTCGACAGTTAGCGACGAAACTGTTGCATCAAAATCCTCAGCTGGCGCCGCTATGGGCGGCACGTCGAGCATGCCCTCGGGTGGGGCGGGAGAGCCTGCCGCCGCCGGCGGTTCCGGCGAAGCGTTGTCTCTTTGAGTAGGCGGAGTCGGAACCGTGTGGGCCTGAGACGATGGCGTGATGCTAACGGCGGGAGGGGATTCTTCCTGCGACAGCGCTTCGCGGATAGCGACGGAATCTGTCGCGGTGAGGCCTGTGGACGGGCTGTCCTTCGCGTCGTCCGATGGCTTGGCGACCTGGTTCTTGGTCGGGGGCTTGGCGACCTGACTCTTGGTCGGGGGCTTGGCGACCTGACTCTTGGTCGGGGGCGGCTTCGCCGCTGGAGACTTGGGCGCTGCGGCGGCGACGGGGAGCGCATCCGTGTCGATCTTTTGGGTGATCTGGGGTAGCCGAGGCGAATCGTCGCTGCCGGCAGATGAGTCCGAGCCCGCGTTGGGTTTCGGCGCCAGCGAACCGGGTGCGATCGCCGAGCCGGGGGGAGGAGTCGCCACACCCGGCAATGTGACCTGCCTAGCGCGATGTCCCGAAGAGAAAGCAGCGGTTGCTGGGGGCCGGACTGCTGGCATGCCAGGGTTGGTCGTGGCGCTCTTGCGTCGACTGCTCTCAGGAGAGGACGCCAGCTCTTGCACGACCAGTTTTTTTGCGATCGCTTCGGCGGGATTAGTAATGAGCGCGGGTTGTGGCGTCGGCTTCACGGTTTCGCTCAGCGGCTGCGCTTCGCCGCTATCGATCATGCTCACGATGGCGGCGCGGAATCGCCGGAGGGGATCATCGGCAAGACTCTCGAGGTAGTCCGCGACCTGTCCGGTGGTGGCCATCTCTTCGCCGCATGATTCGATGGTCTCTCGCAGCTCTGTCAGCGTAGCGATTCGGTTCTTGGGATCTCGGTCGAGGCAACGGGCGACCAGAGTCTCGATGCCGTCGGGGATGGGAGCATCCTGGCGGCGTCGAACATCCTTTAGGCGCGGGATCTTCGACGACATCACCTTGAGACCGATGGTCATCTCAGCTCCGACGAACAGGCGCCGGTTGGAAATTAGCTCCCAGAGCAGTACGCCCGCACTGAACACGTCGCCGACTTCATCGGCGGGAGAAGCTGTCTTGAGTTGCTCGGGCGCGCAGTAGGCGACCAATTGGGGGTGTCCTTCGAGCCCCTCGATTCTACCTGCCGCGGCGGTGGCTAGAGGATCGATCAGTAGACTCTGCCCAGTGGTGAGCAGCATGATGTGTTCGGGTCGCAAGCAACCGTGGGCAGAACCCGACTCGCCGACATCGAGCTGGTCGACGGCGGTGTTCAAAAGACGCAAATGACCCAAGAGATCGTAGACGATCCGCAAGGCCAAGGAGATACCGACGGGTTTTCTGCGAACTGAAGCCAGGTGATGCACGGCCCTTAGGGACTGCCCCACCGCCACATCGAAAAGCACTCCTAAGGAGCCCCCCGACATCACAACGTCGGCGCAGGGCAAGACTCCCTCCACCTCGAGTTCCAAGGAGTTCCAGGCGGAATCGGCTAAGGCGTTGAGCGCGTTTTCGGAACAGTTTCGAGGCAGCTTCACCAGGCGCAGTAGGCCTGCCGAGCCGGTTCCAGCACCTGTGGTGATTTTGACCAACTGCAGCGGACCGAAGCAGCTGGTCGCCAACTCCATGGTGGGCTCAAACCGCCCCAATACAATCTTGTTCGCACCGATCGGCATAAATCTTCAACCCACAGTAATACCAGAATCCGGGGGGACTTCCGCTCCGGCGGGGGAGCCGGACAGCGGATGATTTTTATGGTTTTGCTGTAGAGGCGTTATTCTGACCAGTATAGCGATGCGGCATCGCTATACTGGTCACCTCTCCGGGAGGCAGCAGCCCCCCCCCCAAAACGAGCCAAGAATGAACGCAAGTCGAGATAGTAGCGTCCGGGTTAGCACCCTAGTTTTCGCAGCTCTTGCAGTACTAGCGACCGCTTGCGCCGCCGCCACCGAGCGGGACGGCCACAACTATCAGGTGTCATCGGTAGAGGGCGGGACGGAGTGCCCCGGTATCTATCAGCGTAACTTAGGTACGACTGAAGTGTTTTTCGACCCCTGTATTACCTGGGATGGCAAGTGCGGGGCCATATTCAACGGCATCGTGGACCTTGGGCTGACGCTACCCCAGGCGTATCTCGGGGAAAACGAGAGCGGCGAGCCCATTTGGTGCGTCAGCCTCGATGAGCCTGCAGATCCGGTTGTCGATTGGGGTGACGAAGACGACGCCTCTCCGCACGAGGATTGCCCAGTCATGGACTACGGCGATTTCGTCCTGCCTGGCTGCTGTTCGTCAGACCAACAGTGCGGCGGAAGCAACGCTCCCATCAACGGCATTTACCCACCTAAGGCGGACGGCACTAAGCCCGTCCAGTGCCTGACCTGGGAAGAGATGACGGTTCTGATGTCCGAGATCATGCCCAAGGATCATGCCGCGACACTACCCTGCCAGTAGGTCCCGACAGATCGCGCAGACTACCGCGCCCACCGTGCCAGGGCGATACTGTTCGGGGATGGGCATGACTCGCGCGGGCAGGGCTGCTAGCCCGCGGTTTCGCTTCAGGGGCTGGCGTGCAGCTGACCCACGGAACGAGCGGGCTTCGGCTTGCCCACGTTGACGATAGTGCGCTTCAAAAAGTCCCGGAACATTCGATAGAATTCCGAGGATTGGTCCGGCGAGGTGAAGCGGTTGTAAATGAAGCCGTGGCCGGCGTCCGGGTAGGTATGCACGGTGACGTCGACGCCCTGACGGCGAAGCAGCTCGGCCATTGTGTAAGTATGGGCCACCGGAAGGGGCTCGTCGGCTTCGCCGTGTGCCAGAAGGACTGGGACGTGGTCCCAGGAGAGGTTCCGGCAAGCGGTGTGTTCGGCGTGAAACTCGTCCAGGGGAGCGTCTTGACGCACGATGTCAAGGAACAGGGACCGCCCCGAGGCCTGGTGCTCAACGAGGCTCTGCAGATCGTAGACGCCGTACAGACCGATGACAGCCTTGGGCGCCTCGATCTTCTCGGGGAAGTTCTGGGCGAGACGCATCGTGAGATGCCCACCCGCGGATTCACCGCCGATTGCGTAGCGGGAGAAGTCGAGCTGCCACTCACTGGCGCGCTCGCGGACGAGCTCCAAACCGGCGCGGATATCAGCGTAGATGCCGTTCAAGTCTGTGGTGGGGATGAGTCGGTATCCCGGGGCTACGGTAGCAATGCCGTGCTTGGCTAGGATCTTCCCGATGATCGAGCCCATTTTGCGGTCACACATGATCCAGCCACCACCGTGGATGAAGTAGAGGAAGGGATAGCCACGCTCATCCTTGGGAGGATCGACCGGAAAGTAGATGTCGACGCACTGCTTGCCGCCGTCTCGGGAGTAGGGGACATCCAGGATGGTGCGTACAGGACCCTGCGGGGACATGAGTCCGAGGTCCTCCGCGCGCAAAAACCCTTTGGTTACCATGGCGCCAAAACCACGCATAACTGTTGTCAAAACACGGTGAGAAAGGGGCTGTTTGTCGAGCATTGGTTAAATACCTACCATCAACACTGAATTGGGGCCAGAGATTAGCAAGTGAACCGGCCCTCGGTTATTGGCCGGAAAGTTCTGGTAACGCAGTTCGATTTACTCGAAACCGATGTAAGAGGTAATCATCGGTTTAGCCCTTAATGCCCTGCGTCATGGGATCGAATAGTCTGGGAGGCTCAGGACATATGCTGCGGCCGAAAAAGCCATAGGTGGGGGGATATTCTTACAAGGAATTATTTCTTGATTGGGATCTGTGTCGTCCTCAGCACCCTCTCTGCCGGACAAAAAGCCGGTGCGGCCAGTTGCGAGGCGGGGTTCGCAGCTCCCCTGGCGGGCGCTCGGGGCATTTGGTTCAAGTACTACGGGTCTCTGCCGAGCAGCTGGTTGGCGAGCGCTTCCGCCCTGCCACGATTCCTGTTCCCCGCGGTGTCGATACAACCACTCCAAGAAGGAGCGTGTGTATGGCGTTTTTCATTCGGACAAATACTTCATCCCTCGCTGTACAGAAGAACCTTCAAGGAAACTAATCCGGCGAAGACGCAGCGGGCACGTCCACTGGCGGGACAACGACAGCGACCCCGTTGCTTGCCATCTCGACGATCGAGGCCGCGATCATTACACCTTCCACGAGTCGCGCTAGTTTTGGCGAGGCGATGAGTCGAAGGGATGCTGGTAGCAGCGAAATTCAGGCTAGGCGCTTGAATTTCGCTGCTACCAGCTCGGGCATTCGGGACGTGAAGGTCGCAACAAAAACTGCGGCGCTCTCCAAAAGTCAGGTGCTCGCCCAGGCGGGCGTGTCCGAGTCGGTGCAGGCCGACAAGCTGCCGCAACTCGCCTTCGCGCTCCTGAGCTAGATCCCCCGCCCCCGGCTTGCAGGGCCGGGGGATCCGTGGGCAACTTAGTTCGCCCATGTCGACTGAATCTCCCTACGCCGCCCTTCACGAGCACTACAACCAGATCGCTGATCTCGATCACATCGCCGCTGTGCTCGGATGGGACGAAGCCGTGATGATGGCTGAATCGTCAGGGGAGAGCCGGGCTCGTGCGATGGCGCGCTTGAGTGTCATGCGCCATGAGCTAGCTACATCGCCCCGCATCGGGGAATGGCTGGAGGCGGTCGTCGACGCCGAGCTGGACAGCTGGCGTCGGGCCAACGTGCGGGAGATCCGTCGCGAGTACCGGCGTGCGGTATGCCTGCCGTCGGATCTCGTCGCGGCCCAGAGTCACGCTAATAGCCGCGCCGAACAAGCGTGGCGTAAACTGCGGGCCGAGAACGATTTTCATACTTTCTCGCCGCTGCTCGGAGACGTCGTCAAATTGGAACGAGAGGCAGCGGATCATCTCGCCTCTGCGCTTGGTCTCAGCCGTTACGATGCGCTGTTGGACGCCTTCGATCCGGGGCTGCGCTCAGCCTCGATCGACCCGATATTTACAGAACTTCAGGGGTTCCTTCCGGGCTTTTGCGATCAAGTCATCGAACGACAGAAACAATCCACTATTGTGCACCCCCAGGGACCGTTTCCGACCGCGCAGCAGCGTTCGCTCTCCCTTCGCCTGATGAAAGCGATTGGCTTTGATCTCACTCAAGGAAGACTGGATGTGAGTCATCACCCGTTCTGCGGCGGCGTCCCGGACGACGTGCGAATCACGACCCGTTACGATGAGAACGATTTTACCAGCGCTCTGATGGGAGCGTTGCACGAGGCGGGGCACGGCATGTACGAACAGGGATTGCCCGAGGAGTGGCGGGGCCAGCCGGTAGGTGTTGCCCGAGGCATGGCTGTGCACGAGAGTCAGAGCTTGCTTCAGGAGATGTGCGTCAGTCGCAGCGCCGAATTCCTCACATTTGCGTCGCCGCTCATTGCCGAGGAGTTTGGGGCGAGCGACAATTCTGCTGCATTCGAGCCGGAAAATCTGTTTGCTGTGTACACCGCCGTGCAGCGAAGTTTCATTCGCGTCGACGCTGACGAGGTCACGTACCCCTGTCACGTGATTCTTCGCTACGAGATCGAGCGGGATCTCATTGCGGGCAAGCTGGAAGTGCCGGATCTGCCGGATGTCTGGGACGCCAAGATGCGCGAGCTGCTCTCGCTGCCCACTGGCGACAACCACAAGGATGGCTGCATGCAGGACGTTCACTGGCCGTCAGGGGCGTTTGGCTATTTCCCCGTCTACACTCTCGGTGCCATGGCAGCCTCGCAGTTCTTCCGCGCGGCCTGCGCGGCGCACCCTGAGATCCCCGAAAACATGAAGCGGGGCGACTTCTCTGCGTTGCGGGACTGGTTGCGCACGAATGTGTGGAGTCAAGCGAGCCTGAAATCGACGGAAGAACTCATTGTCGGCGCCACGGGCAAGCCCCTGGAAACGGCACCGTTCATCGCCCACTTGACCGAACGATACCTGCCAGCCTTCTCAGGTTGAGCTACCTAGATGCTCGCGGCCGTGTCGGCCCAGTAGGGGTCGCGCAATTTTCGCTTCTGCAGCTTGCCGTTGGGATCCCGGGGTAAGGCCTCGGTAAAGTCGATGCTCTTCGGGACCTTAAACTTGGCGATCTTATCCGTGCAGTGAGCGCGCAAGGTGTCCTCGGGGCTATCGCCCAATGTTTGTCCACGTACCAGCTCGACGACAGCTTTGACTTGTTCGCCCCATTCCTCATCGGGAATGCCGAACACCGTCGCGTCCGCCACCTTCGGGTGTGACAACAGCGCCGCTTCCACCTCTGCGGGGTAGATGTTCACGCCCCCCGAGATGATCATGTCGATTTTACGATCGCAGAGGAACAAGTAGCCGTCCTCGTTGAGGTAGCCGACATCGCCAACGGTAAAAAAGTCACCTCGCCGGTTCTCTTGAGTCTTAGCGTCGTCGCCACGGTACTTGAACGCCCCATTGAGCAGCATGTACACGTTGCCGGGCTCATCGGTGGGGCACAGTTCGCCGTCGCCGTCGTAAATGCGGATCTCGGCTCCTGGCCATGGGCGCCCGACGGTCCCGGGATACATAAGCCACTCTTGCGGGGTGACGAGCGTGCCGCCGCCCTCGGAGGCTCCGTAATACTCGTAAATCACGGGGCCCCACCATGCGAGCATTTCGTGTTTGGTATCGACCGGGCAGGGGGCTGCTGCGTGAATGATATTGCTCAACGACGAGACGTCGTATTGATCGCGCACCTTTTTCGGGAGGCGCAATAGCCGATGAAACTGCGTCGGCACCATGTGACTGTGAGTGACTCGATGTTTGTCGATCAATCGCAGGGTGTCTTCGGCATCCCACTTCTTCATCAGCACCAAGGTGTGTTCGAAGTGCAGTGTGTACCAGGAGTAGGCGATGGGGGCCGTGTGGTAGAGCGGCGATGTACATAGGTGCACGCCCGCGCCACCGGGTTCGATGTCGAACTTGGCGAGCTGGCGTGACAAGTAGCCGGAAATCTTATCCACGTCGCCCTTGAGCAGCGCGCGAACGATGCCCTTCGCTCGGCCAGTGGTACCCGAGGTGTACACCATGAAGGCACCCGGGCTGCGATCCTCCGGGCGCGCGTCGGATTCCCCCTGCCCGAGGGACGCGTAGCTGGCGAAGCCATCTACCTCGCCGACGGCGAAGCGCCCACTCTCCGGCAGTTCGGCGGCGACGGCTGCGGTCGCCGTGCGATCCGCGAAGCGTTCATGGGTGATGAATGCTTTGGCACCGGAGTCCGACAAGATGTGAGTGATCTCGTCCGTGCTGAGGCCCGTGCTCAACGGTGCCAGCTGTACGCCGATCTGCATGGTGGCAATGAGCAGTTCCAACACCTCGCGGCCGTTGGGCAACATGAAGGCGACGCCGTCGCCGGGCTGAACGCCGAGGGCGCGCAGTCCGTGGGCGATGCGGTTGCCCGCCGCCAGCAAGTCCCCGGCTGTGATATCCTCGCCGTCCGGCCCGATGACGGCGATCCGCTCCGGACGTTTCGCTGCCGTCAGCCAAAAGCTTTCGATGCGCATGACTCAGCTCGTGACGTTGGGGCTGTGCCCTTCGGGTTTGCCGGTGTAGAATTGTTTGCACCAACGGCGCCACTTGTAGACGGGTCCGTCTCCGCGGCTCAGTACCGGGTCGTCGGCGTAGAGCTTGTTCTCCCAAATGGGGATATCGCTATCCAGCTCGCGGCTCACGTTCTCGAGTAGCGCTTTGCCGAATGCGATGCTGTGGCCCTCGTTGGGTAGTTTCGGGACCACGGCGGTGACGGACAGCTCTGAGTGAAAGCGGTCCACAGGCGTACGACAGATGATCGCCCGACCCGTGACTTTCGCGACGAAATCAGTGCTCGAAATTCCCATACCCCAGAGCACGCGGTTGATGCCCTTCACGTGTTTGTAGTTGGGGCTATCCTCTTTGTTCTTGGTCTCAATGAAGAAGCTCTTGCCAACGCCCTCGGCGCGAACGAGATCCGGTAGGGGTTGCCCGTGTACGTACTTGAAATGGGGAATGTCGACACCGTTTTCGCCGACGTCTTGGATGTGCACCCGAGCGAGCACGGCAGTACGTCCGTACACAAGCATGTCGCTTAGGTCCGGCAGTTCCGGAGTCCACGTCGGTGCGTCATTGTTCTCGTTATAGAAAACGATGACGAGATTGGCCCACTCCAACACCGGGTAGGAATGGATACGCGCATTCTTCGGTACGCTGTCCGAATAGGGAACCTCTACGCATTCGCCGTCTCCGTTGTACTTCCAGCCGTGGAACGGACAACGCAGACAGCCGTTTTCAATCTTGCCGCCATGACCGAGGTGGGCACCCTGATGCACACAGTGAGCGGCAGTGACGCGAATTTTTCCAGCGTCATCGCGGAAAGCGACGAGTTCGCGGCCGAAATATTTCAGCGTTTTGATTTCACCAGCCGCTAGATTCGATGCTTCGAGGATGGCGAACCAACCCTCAGGATACGGCGAGAATGGGTACCTGTATTCGTCCGTCATGATCGTTCTCCGGTGGCGCGCTTGGTCGGCTGAATGCTCACGACCGCTAACCGCGGACCACAAAAAATGTATCTCACGAATCGTCAGTCGACTCCAGCCCTCTCTTGTGCGGCTGAGCTGTTGTCGCGTAGTGTGACCCCGGTCTTTGACCCGCCGTGCCGAACGGATCGTGGCGCGGAGTTTGGCGACCAGCTGCACGACGAGCGGCCATGACTCGCGTGTCTAATAAAACCATGTCTTGTTCACTGAGGATCGTCGCATGACCCAATCTCTTCCCATTATCGATGCCGATGGTCACTTAATCGAACCCCGCGGCATGTGGAAAAAATACATCGACGAGGCCTATCGCGAGGAGGCTCCGCTAGTCGTTCGACAGAACGAAAACATTGAGCTGTTCATCGTTGCCGGAAAACCCGTCTCACCCTATCCAGTTTCGTCCTTGGGCTGCGCTGGCATGAGCGATGTTCGCGATTGGGACGATAATCACCCAGGCGGGGGTGACCCAAAAGAGCGCCTCAAAGTGATGGACGCCGAGGGGGTAGACCAAGTCGTTCTGTATCCGACTTTGGGTTTGTTCATTGGCGGCGTCCAGGACGCCAAGCTCGCCGCGGCGATTGCTCGCGCCTACAACGACTGGGTAACGGACTTCTGCAGCGAAGCGCCCGACCGACTATTCGCGGCTGCCATGCTTCCCATGCAGGACATGGATCTGGCGGCGGCCGAAGCCAAGCGTGTCGGAGCCCGGAAATGTTTTCGTGCGGCGTTTATTCGGCCAAATCCCTATGCGGGCCGTTCCCTCAATACCCGAGCCTACGATGTCGTCTGGAAGGCCTGCGTCGACAACAATTGGGCGGTGTCGATTCACGAGGGCGTGGCGGGCAATATGCCAACGGTCGGCACCGACCGCTTCGGCGATAACCTTTTTTACACACACATCATCGCTCACAGCCTTGAGATGCAATTGGCAGTACTCGCTTTGATTGGCGGCGGCGTCATGGAGCGCTTCCCGACCTTACGCTTTGCGTTTCTGGAGGCGGGCGGGGGTTGGATCGTGCCTTGGCTCGACCGAATGGACAATCACTACGAGGGTATTTTTGGCCAATTTGTTCCGTGGATGAAAGAGAAACCCAGCTTCTATTTCGAGCGCCAGTGTTACATCTCCTTCGATCCCGGCGAGCGCACCGTCGCATCAACGGCGAAGCTGATTGGCGCCGACCGCGTCATCTGGGGGACGGATTTCCCGCATCCCGACACCACCTACCCAGGGTTCATCGCTGAGCTCAAAGAATCGCTGACGGAGTTCGACTCTGCTGACCAGAAGAAGATCCTCAGCACCAACGCCGCCACCCTATACGGACTCTAAGCATGACCGATATCACCGTTGAATTTCTTCGTAAGCAGGAAGAGCAGTTTGGTAAAGCCTTCGCGGCTTCCGACGTCGAGCTGGCCCGCTCCCTGTATCAGCCCGACGTGGTCTACATCAGTCCTACGGTTCGTCTCTTCGAGTGGCCGCAGAAAATCCTAGGCATCGAGAAGGCCTTGGAGTTCATTCAGCTGACGATCATGGCTTGCGAAGGCACGTCCTATGAGGCGGTGGAGCTCTGGCCCTCGCCGGACGGAAAATCCGCCTACGTGCGGGTGCATTTCGATTGGGATGCGGGCTCGAATCGACTGCGCTCCAATTACGTCATCGTGTATCGCTACAAGGGCGGGCTCATCGCCCAGCAAGAGCTTTATTACGATCCCAACGGTCGACTGGAAGTACTCTCCGGTCCGCCCTTGGAAGACTGAGCGAGCGATACGCTGGGCAGTTTCCAGCGCGGCTGATTCTTAATCCAGCGCGGCTGACCCTGATTCTCTAGGTGCCGCTAGTCGCCGGTCTCATCATGCCGGTACAGGCGAGCGCGAGCACGTAGGCGGCGACACCAACGCCGAGCACGGCCGTGTAGCCGCTAAAGAGCGAGAGCGGGATGGCGATTACCGTCGCCACCACGGATGTAAACGAATTGATGCCTACACACCACGGCACGGCTCTCGAGTGCGTCTCGGAGAGCCAGCGCAGCGCTGCGGGGAAGGCACAGCCCATCGCGCCCCCCATCGGAGCGATGAACATCATCGCGATCCCTGCTCGAACCGGGAAGGGCATGGCCCACGTCGCTTCAAGCATGATCGGCAGTGCGGAGAGTCCAAAGGCGACGCAAGCCAGGGTGACGCAAATGCCGAACATGGCGCGCTCTCGGCGTTCTTGCACGACCCGGTGCCCGAATTGCGCTCCCAGACCGGTTGTGACCAGTAATGTCATCAGCACGACGCTCAATGAATAGGTTTGGTGCCCGAGGTACATCGCGTAGGTGTGCAGCAACCACACTTCGATCAACAGGTAGCCCAGGCCGATGCCGGCGAAATAGGCTGGCGCTTTCCATGAGGCGCCGTCTCGGACTCGCCCCCGGAGCGCAGGCCAAAGCACCATGCCTAGGGCCAGAAGCAAGACGGAACCCAGCGCGTACTTCATCACGAATACGTGGGGAGTGGCCCAACCGCTCGCCCGATCGTAGCGCGCCATATCAAAGAAGAAGGGGCGGTTGTCCGTGGGAGGGGAGATGCGCGCCGGGTACGCCGCCTCAAATGCAGCTGTTGAGCCCTGGGAGACCTGGTCGAAGTAGTGCTTATAGGGCGCGCGGGGCGTGCTCCCTGGCAGGTAGAGAACCTCGGGCCGCTCGTGAAAGTCGAAGCCGAAGGGTTCTAGAAAGACAACGCGAAAGCCGCTGAAGGGCCGTTCGCTGTAGTCGAAGTGGGCATGGATTTGGCGGAGTTCGGGCGCCTGGAAGGGAGTGCGCCGAGCGAGAATACCGTAAGCCAGGCCGTGTTTGACGATCACGATGTTGTTTTCGGGATTCTGCACGCCGAGCCGCCGTAGCGCATCCACTGCGGTGCCGGCCATGCGCAGCGCAGCCATCTCGGTGAACCGCACGAGAGACAACACGCCGTTGGGCTTGAGGCTCTTGAGGTAGTCAACGTAGGCTTCGGTTGTGTAGAGATGGTTCTCGCTCAGTCCCAACGAGCCTGACGCCAGCATGTTCTTCGTGTCGACTCCAGTGAGCTGAATCAGATCGTAGGCGTTGCTATGACTGGTGTGCACGAAGCTGCGGCCGTCTCGCAGGTAGTAGTGGACGCCGGCATGGCTGGCGATGCCGCCGAGCTTGTCATCGAAAAAGCGGATGGCTTCGATGGAGTCCGGGTTGATCTCGACAGCATCGATCTCGGTCGCACCCTTGTACAGGGCACATTGAATGTCGGAACCGCCGCCAATGCCGATCACCAATATCCGAGGGCGCTTCCGGTAATACGCCTGGCCGTAGATGGTCTGTCCGCACATTTGTGGGACCGGGGTCGTGAGACGGCGTTCGGGCGTCGTCTCACTTTCCGTGCCGCCATCCCAGGTCGCCATCAGCGCGCCTGTGCTGTTGTCCTGGGCGAAGAACATCAACGGGTCGGGTTCACCGTTAGCATGCTGAAATTCCAGCACTTCGATCCGACCCGTGGGGTTCCAACGATCGTATCGCGTCACCGTGTCGATATTGAGTGGCTCAGTGAACTGTCGAATGATGGCAATCTGCCCGAACGGTTCTGGCAATATCGGAAATACGCCGGACGGACTCAGCCCCGCAACTAGGACCACCAGGCCGGTGCCCGCGGTGGCGGCTTTCAAGCGGCCGGGCCCTTTCACCCGCCGAACGTAAAGACACGCGGGAACAAAGCTGAGGGCCGCCAGTAAGGCCAGGAGTTGATCACCGTCGAGTGGCCCTAGAAGGAGCAGGGGGATGAAACAACCGAGCCCAGATCCCAGGAGATTGGCGGCGTAACATTTTCCGAGATCTCCCCCGGCGCTGGCGAGGGCGAGGGTCACGACGCTACCCGCGGCCACGAAAGGCACCGTCAACAGGAACGACGCGGCGAACAGCCGCAACCCGATGCTGAAAGATGCTTGGGGGGCCATTCGCACGAAACAGGCGTAGGCGAGTACCGTGGTCAGCGTGAAGGCGAGGGCGGACCAGGCCAAAGCGCGGTCCACTGCTTTTTTCGTTAGCCACTCCTGCTTTAACGAGACGAGAGTGCCTGCCGTGCCGAAGCCCAACATCGCGATCCCGATGACGAAGTACACGAGCAGGGGCGGAATCGTGTAGGCGAGCAATCGCGTCAGAAAGACTTCGAGAGCGAGCACAATCGCACTGAGCCATGCCAGCGGCAGGTAGCGGTTGAGTGATTTGAGGGACGGCTGGGACATAAGGCTAAGCGCGTACCGCTCGGATCGGGGCCGGCCGGCGGTGCCCGGGTGTCGGGGAGTTACCGGCCCGTGTCAACTGATAGCGGTGGCCGATTCGTTCTCCGCACGGAGCGCTGCTCGGTCTAGGAAAGCCGCGACTACTTGGAGAAACGCTGCCACTGATCGCATAGAAGCTTCGCTATCCCGTCCAGATCGTAGGGCCAAGCGTAGACAATCTCGACCGCGGGGTGCCGGAGGTTCGCTTTCGCAACGATCTCGGGCATTTCGATTTCCGAGTGTCCGCCGCCGGGCGTGAGCATGGTCGTCAGAACTGTGATTCGCGTGACTCCGTCGTGGGCAAGCGAGTCGAGTGCGTCGTCCAGGCTGGGCGCACAGAATTCGTTGAAGGCCACCGCCAGCCGTGTATCGCCAAGCTGTTTTCGCAGTGCTGTCGCGATGCTTTCGAGTCCCACTCGGTAGGGATCGCTGTCATCGGTCTCCCGGGGAAAGTTTCGGATCTTGGCGTCCAGATCACGCTCTCTGTCGCCGGGCTCCTCGTCGCCCGCTCGAGAGCGATCGCCTTCGAGTCGTTTCATCTCGACGACCCACTCCCGGGGGGTGCCTTTGGCGATGCCGCCGTGTCCGACCAGAAGCACCGCCTCGACTAGCTTCGATTCATACATGTTTCTAGGGTAGCTCTCATCCCGGGGTTCGTCTCAAAGTATCGTCCGAGGGGGGCTTGCTACGGGCCTTGGGTAGTGGATTATTCGAGGACCACGAATCGATGAGCGCTTGCTCGGTCGCTGAGAGCTCGAAGGCCTCATATATTTGTCGGTTCAGTTCTGCCCGGTCGGCGGGGGTCATGCCTTGGTTCTTATCGCTGAGACGTTGTCCGAATTCGGCGAGGGCGGCGTGGGCGCTCGGGGGAATGCTCGGCTGACTCCTCAAGTGCCCAACCTTAAGCTGCGGCATTCCCTGTCGGGCATCGCGATGTTGCTGATAGTGATACCAGCGGCACAGCGAGGAGTTCAGAAAAGCCAAGAGAGCCATCGAACTAATGTCCGCGTGGGGAAACACGGCGATCACGGAGTTGCGAAAAGGCACGCCGCGGGCGGTACAGGCGATGGGATAGCGTGCCGTCTGACGTACGTAGAGGGCGACCTCCGCCCAGTCGGATGGTTTGCGAAGTTTCTTCTTGAGCGCGTCGGGATCGGCGAACACGCGGTCGGGACCACAACGGAATTCACCGACGTCGGTGCCTTCGACTATGGCACGAGTGTGCGGGGGGGCCGCTTGAGGCAAGCGACGAAGCGCAGTGCTCAGCGACGAGTCTGTCTGAAATCCCCGCTCGCCGAACAACTCCGGCGGTAGTTTCGGTAGCGCATGAATTCGACTCAGTAGCGCACGCGCCGGCTCATCGATATCGTTACGCGATAAGGTCCAGCTAACGGTCGGCGTAGCATCCCACCCGAGGGATTGCTGGCGTCGGGTCGAAAGCAAGATCATGCACGGTTGAAATACGTCGTCGAAAGCGCCGTCGCCGATATCGGGAAGCTCCGGATCGACGACGGCCAGCGTATCGTGAGCCCGGCGGGTCGGGGCGTAGCCCGCAAGATCCGCGACGGACGTGGGCAAGACGAAGCCGAGTCGCCCTCCCGCGCGCAGCAGCGTGACGGCGCGGTAACAAAATAGTCCGTGGAGAGTTTTGTACTTGGAGAAGCCGGGGCTGAGCTTTTCGTAGCGACGGGCCGTGGCTCGCTCCAGTGGTTGGGTGGCGCGCCCGACGTAGGCAACCCACGGAGGGTTCCCGAGGATGGCGTCAAAGCCCGCTTGATCCAATGCCCTGATGTCAGGGTAATCTCGACCCCAGTCGATTAGCTTTGGCTCGCTATCGCCCTCTTCTGAGTCGGACAGTCCCGGCCCCAGCAAGGAATCCCCGGCGCGGAGTCTCTGGTTGAGGCTGTCTTCGGAGACGTGCCCCAACCAGCCGAGTGCGGCTCGAGCGACTCGGACCGCATGAGTGTTTCTGTCTGCGCCAAACAAACAGCTGGCAACGATGGACTGTTCGGCACGGGCCAGATCCTGAGCTTCGCCCTGCTCGCGGATCCAGGCTGTGCGTAGTTGCTTCACCAGCCAACGGGCAGCCCCGAGGAGAAACGCTCCGCTGCCCATCGCGGGATCACAGATTCTAAGTTCGAGCAGGCTCGCCGCGCTCGGCTCGGGTCCCAGCAGTGGGGCCAGCGTTTGCTCGACGGCCAGTGTCACCAGTGCTTCGGGCGTGTAGTGAGAGCCGCTACGGCGGCGGGCGCTAGTTGCGGTGACCACCCAGTCTCCCGCCTCGCCGCGAGATTGAGTCAGCAATTTGAGCGCCTCAAGCTGCGCGCTCAGAGCGTCCTCGTCGGCAGCGTCACCCAGCGAGCTCAAGCGCGCAGACTGGCTCGGGGGCAGACCGCATTCGAGCCGTACTGCGTCGGCTCGTTCGTCTGGTGGCAGCCTCAGCAATGCTCGAGGGCTGAGCCAGCGACCGTTTTTTGCGCGCACAGAGGCGGCATCAAGCTGGATGGCGCTCACGGTTAGAAACGATTCGTAGAGCTGTCCGAGCACCTCCGGAGTCTCAACGAATGGGGTTAGCTCAATCAATCGCTTGAGCGTGTCGGCTGTCAGCATCCCTAGGAGGCGCAGGAATGACTCGCCGTCTATCAAGCGCGCAGCGGGACGGGAATCTGTCCACCATCGAGGAAGGGACTTTGCCGACGATGATGTGCGCGCCGCCAGGCAGCCAGAACGGGTGCCGCCGTTCAAAACAGAGATCTGCAACACGAAGTCGATCGACAAAGTGCTGATGTCAGCTTCGTCGTGCGAAACGATTGTGCGGAGGTCCGGCGTGTTCAACGCGGACACGAACAGCTCCAGCGCTACGAGTTGGGGCAGAGTGTCAGCCATCGGGGCGTATCCAAGCTGCGTGTGCGCCAGTGGCTAGATGTATGAACAAAATTGGAACGCGCTGGGATCGCGCGTCTAGCAGTCGCGACGCTCGAAGGAGGCGCGAGCCGCGGAGGTTGTGTTTGTGGTGACTGTGAGTTGCCGAGGGGGGAATCACCGTCGGCGAGAGGTTCAACCGTCGCCGGTACGGTCGGGCGGGGTGCCCCAGATCATCTTGTAAACCGGGGTGTCCTGAATCATCGAGTCGATGCCCGGGGACAACAGAAGAATCAGCGGCATGATTCCGATACAGAAGATCAGAAAGCTAACGATGACCGCGAGGTTGAGCAAACCGTTCTGGAAAACCCCTTGGAGCATGGGGATCACGCTCTGCAGCGCTTCGATAACGGGTCGGAGGAACTCGGGAGCCAGCATAGTGAGCCGAACTTACACGCGCCCTCGGTTTACGCAAGTCCCAGGGGACAATTGCGCAGGAGTATCGGGCCACAATGCGCTGCCCCCGACCGGTGGTCCGAGTGTTCTGCCGAGGGAATCGCGACGGCTGTGAACGCGACTTCCCGATTTTTGGGTGATATAACGCCAGCCTGCGGTCGGAGGGGTTTCGACGGCGCGACAGGATAGATGCACCGATGATCGACGATACATTGAGCGAACTTTCGACCGGCATTGAGAAAGCGCAGGTTGCATTGGGCCGCGAGCTTCAGAAACTCCGTACCGGACGTGCCCACCCCGGCATGTTGGATGCGCTCCGCGTGGACTACTTCGGAACACCGACGCCCATCTCCCAGATGGCGAACATCGGCGTTCCGGAAGCGCGTATGTTGACGGTGAAGCCTTGGGACAAGGAGCAGGGCAAGCTCATCGAGAAGGCCATTCGCGAAAGCAATATGGGTTTCAACCCGCAGTCTGACGGCATTCTAATTCGTATCCCGATCCCGCCGCTGAGCGAGGAGCGGCGTAAGGATCTCGTCAAGATGGCGCGTAAGATGGGGGAGGACTGCAAGGTCGCCATTCGCAAATCGCGCCACGACGCTATGGACATGCTCGACGCCATCAAAAAGGACGGCGATGCCAGCGAAGACGACGTTGATCGAGGCAAGAAGAAGGCCGAGGACATTGTGGGCGGTGGCGGTCGCGAGGTAGACGCCACCATCGCGAGCAAGGAAAAGGAAATCCTGACGGTCTGAGCCCCCTGGCGTGAATGGTCGAGCTTGCCGCATTCGACGAGCTTGCGACATGTGTGCCGATGGCGCGTCGCGTCATCGAAAGATCACGTCGCCGCGACGGGCGGTCTTCCGAACGGTCGCGTAGAAACCATCGCGTATTGGGCTAAAGGTCGGGCGGCGTTTTTCTAGGACACCGTTTTTCTAAGACACACCGGAGCTTCGAGGGCTAAGGTTAGCGGATGCGTGCAATAGCAGCCGGAATTAGCGACGTGGGGCTGCAGCGAGACCACAACGAAGACAGCTTCAGCGTTATGGCTGACTATGATCTGTTCATTGTTGCGGACGGAATGGGCGGACATCGCGCTGGCGATGTAGCCAGCAAACTCGCAGCCGACACCATCGGTGAATTTTTCGTCAGCACCTCGAAAGAGGACGCGACCTGGCCATTCCACTTCGACGCTTCATTGTCGGACGAAGAAAACAAGTTGTTGAGCGCCATTCGCATGGCCAATCGTCAGGTGTACGAGCACGGCGTTCGCTCGCGGGATCTGCGCGGCATGGGCACTACCGTCGTCGGCGTCGTATTTTCCGGCAAGGAAAACCGGGTCTATCTCGGGCACGTGGGCGACAGCCGCGTGTACCGAATCCGTGCGGGCGAGATCACCCAACTGACTCGCGATCATTCGCTGGTCAACGACTACCTCGCCGCCATGCCTGACATGCCGGAAGACCAGCGCAACGAGCTGCCGAAGAACGTCATTACTCGTGCGCTGGGCATGCAAGATACAGTCGAAGTCGATATTCAGCGTGATGACTGCCAAGAGGGCGATATCTACTTGCTGTGCTCGGATGGGCTGAGCGGCATGCTCACCGACGAGGAAATTCTGGAGATTACCATCGATGGTGACGACCTCGATGAGCGCTGTCGCAAGCTCATCATGGTTGCCAACGAGCACGGTGGTGAGGACAACACTACCGCCCTGCTTGTGAGGCTCGAAAAGGGCGAACGAACTTCCGTGTCGCCGACCCAGGGTGCCACGGCGATGAAGTCACGTCCGCCCGTCTCAGTTCAGACCGGTCCTGTTGACGATCTGGCTAACACTCCGCCGGCTGGTGTAACCGCCGCAGTGATAGAAGATCCTGCGGACGCGTCTCCACCATCCGAGCGCTAGCCATCCGAGCGCTAGCCATCCGAGCGCTCGGCTACAGCCTTGAGTCAACGGCGATGGTGGCGCTACAGCGCTACGATGCGAACGCTTGACTGTTGCGCCGGCACGCCGACTATTCGGAGCAGTTCTCGAATACGAAGCAGCCGGTCACTGGGCACGAGGCGCTGGAGTCTTCGGCGTCGTCCATGCCCGCGCAAGAAAAACTCGCCCAGATACGGCCCGCGGCCACGTCGTGCACCTTCGTGAGCACGCAATCGGAGGAACTCAACGTTGAGCCGGTTTCTTTCAGACTGACGAAGTTAATGGTCGAGCCGTCGACTGCGCTGCCTTGGGCAACCAGCCTCGTGGTCCCCCCGACAGTGCCTTCGATATCGAAGGAGCCATCGGACCCGACCGTGCAGGAGAACTCGGCGTTGTTTTCTCCGTCGACCTCTCTCGCGGAGGTGACAGTGAACGCCGAATCGTTGTCCGGAGGACAGAGCGTTCCGGTGTCGACTCCGGCGGACGACACGGCACCTGCGACATTGCAGCTGCCGGTGGCGCTGTAGGCGAACGCCCCCTGGGCAGGAGGCGGGACCGGATCACTGCACGCGGTCAGGATGAAAATTCCAACGCCCATCGTCCATACTTTGCCGTTCATGATGTGCATTTAGCCTGAATGTCGGCTGAGAATCAATTCGGCACAACGGGGAGGGGGCTCCGCATGCCGGGAGCCGAGCTCGTGCCCCGACGGCGCCTCTCACGGGGCGCGGACGAGTTTTCGCCGATCTGGCGTTTCGAACCAATTGCTGACCAAGCAATGCGCTGACAAAGTTCAGCTGGGTTCGAGTTGGGGTGAGTGACGGGGATCGAACCCGCGACAACCGGAGCCACAATCCAGTGCTCTACCACTGAGCTACACCCACCGTGTCTAACCCCAATTCGGGGCGAGCCGCCTTGCGACTCCCGCGGTTCTGTAGCGCACAGCGAGTATCGGCTGCAATAGCTGCGTTCATCTTCCGACCGATTATCGCCGGCCAGCCGAAATGGCCAGGCGTTGCTTGCGGGTTCCTGGCCCCCCACGGACCCGGCCACAGACTGGCCACAGACTGGCCACCAAGTGACACAGACGATATATCTGGTTGGGTGCCCAGGCGCCGTGGCCGAGGGCCGCAGCGGCCAGATGGCCGAGTTTCGACGCAAGAACACGGCTTGCCATGGAAGTTCGAGCGCTTGTTGACTAACGTTAGGGGGATCCCGGCAGGATGGGGCGGCATCGCGCTGCCTTGCTGTCGGGCGGAGGCGGGAAGTCACAGGATGCGCTGGAAGATTATCATCGTAAACGCGGGGATCGTCGCGATCGTCGGAGCACTCTCATTCGCTCTTCTATTCACTTCGTTGAGCGATATCTTGACGAATCCTGGTGAGCGCAAAGCCGACGTGGAGCGAGCGATTCGTACTGCGAACGCGCAGCTAGCCTTAGACGGCCTGCGATTAGAGCACTGGCTTTCCGGTAAGGCCAAAGAGGAGGGCATGCGCTCGGTGTTCACTCTTGGGACCGCGCAGGCTCGCAGCGCAGCCGCCCGCAGTGCAGCCGACCGTCTCAAGGACGCCGCCGTCAAAAATCCAGATTTTCGCGGCATGACGCCGTCGCTCGTGCTCTTCATCGATGCTCACGGCATCGCTCTCGGCAGAAACGGCTCGTCGCAAATGCGCGGCGACAAGACCGCGGACGCCTACAAATCGTTGAAAAGATCTCTCTCGACGGGCAAGACAGCCAGCGACATCTGGGTGGATCGAACTCGAAATGAGCAGATGCTGGCGAGCTACTCACCCGTAGAGGGCGAAGACGGAGATGTCGTCGGCGCGCTCGTCGTCGGCACTCCGCTGAACGACGAACGTCTGAGCCGGACGAGCAAGCTGACTTCTGGAATTGGTATTGCTCTGGCGACCAGCTCTGGAGGGGCCGCGTTGGAGGTCATCGCCCGGGCTGGCGGGGGTCTAACCGGTGTGGACGCAGGCGCGCTTGGAGCCGCTAGGTCCACACTTGTGTCTGGCCGCTTTGCCGCGATACCGAATGACTCGGGCATGGTGGTGGGCGCCGCGCCGCTGTCTGGCTACGGCTCAGCGGTGCTGCTGGCGGCCGTACCCGCCTCGCTGGTCCACAGCATCCCACAATTGTTGTGGCCCATCGTATTGGTCGCGATGTTCGGCATGTTGTTGGTTGCGGGCGCGGGAGGTCAATTAGGCAACTTCATCTCCCAGCCTGTGGCTGAACTCGAAGAGGGGTTACTTCAAATCATCAACGGCAAGACCGAGCTCCGCTTCGAACTGGAACACCCAGATTTGGGCGGTCTGATTTTTCGAATCAATTCGTTGTTGAACGCGCTCATGGGAGTGCCAGAAACGGACGACGAGGGGCGGACCTCTCAGTCACCTCCCGCTGGTGGTTAGAGCCGCAGCTTGGGATTTGCCCAGTACAACCTCTGAGTCCTCCTTAGATTTCGCGCTTTTGGCGGCAGAATCGGCTCGACAGCTTCCGGCGTAATCCTGAGCTTGAATCCCGAGGCCCAGCAGGTATACCCGGCCGCAGCGGCGTAGAGCCGACAACGTAATAGAAGGGGCCTCCATGGGCTTGTTTGATCGTTTTCGAAAAGCAGACTCCGCGGGCAAGGCCGCTAGCAAGACCGAGAAGGAGCTGGCACGCCTGAGCCGGATCGTCGCCGACAAGTACAGTCAGAACTACGATCGGCAAGAAGCGATCTCGGAACTGGCGCGGATCGGGGGCGCTGGAGCTGCCCGCCACTTGCTGCGTCGCTTCAACTTCAGCATGGAGCCCTCAACGACGGACCAGGAAGAAAAGGAATCGGCTGCGGTAGGCGTCGTTTCTGTGGGCGAGGAGGCCTTGGGGCCCCTTCGAGAATACTGCGTCAAGGCGGAGAGTCTCCGGTGGCCGCTGGAAATCCTGCGCGAGATCGTAGCCGAGCACCTCATTGCAGAGGAAATGTTGAGCCTTTTGGACCAGTTTGACACTGAGTACACGCGGAACTCTGAGCCGAAAGTACAGTTACTCAACGCTCTCGAAAACTATCCCGGCACCGAGGTGCGCGAGGCAATCGAACCGTTCTTGCTAGATGTAAATGAGTCAGTTCGCTTCCACGCGGTGGGTGCCATTTTCAGCATGGCATCGCCAGAAAGCATGGAGAGTCTCGTAGAGGCAATGGAAGAGGAAGAATCTCTTCGTGTAAGAAACCGTGTGGCTTCTGCGCTCGTGGAGCAAGAGTGGGAGCTTAGCGAGGAGCTGGGTGCGCGCTTATCGCCGACGCTCCCTCCCAAATTCGCCCTCAGTGACAGTCGCCGAGTCGTCAGCACGTCCTAGGCTCCGCTTCCCCAGGTTGGGGAGGGCCGCCACCGCGCAGTCGAGACCCTGAGAGCCACTACAGCCGTTCCATGGCCGGTGCTGAGGCACCATGGCCGTGTGCTGAGGCACCATGGCCGTGTGCTGAGGCACGAACGATTGCTCAACGTCAACTACATGTCCCCAGTAACATTTATCCGAGAGGCAAAACGCCTGGGGAAGTGTAATTGTCGCTCAGCAAACGATGCCGTGCTGAGACACAAACTACAACGAGCCACCCGATTGGATGGCTCGTTGCTCTGGTGACGGCGTCATCCCACTCGGGGTTGCCGAAATGGGATGTCTCGCTAACCTGGGCTACTCACTAACCTTGTAGTCCAGGGGCAGGTAGAACCCCCAGCTGACGCTCAACATCTGGTTGAACTTCAGCTCGCGGTCGGTCTCGTCCACGTTGCGGTCTGGGAATCGCTCCCCAGGATCCGCGCCGCGGTTGTCGAAACCGGCGAGGGAACGAGCGAAGGGAAGCCCACGCCATTCGAGACCGAAGGCCATCCACCGGTTGGCGTAGAACGAAAACCCGACGCCGAAGGTGGGAGCGATCGCCGTACGCTTGGCTATCGGAAACACACCGGTGTCGCATTCGGCGTTGACGCAATCAGCGCGCTCCGTGACTCCGACGGCGGCAGCGCCACCGAAGAAGTACAGATCCGTGTCGGCGTACAGGTTCTGGAAGATGGCAACCTTTCCGCGAAATGGAACCACAGTGATCTGAGCGGCTCCGACATAATCGATTCGGCTGAGCTGGTCAGAGAATTCGTTGCCGATGTTGTTTCGGGTCAGGGTCTCGCTGAGCTCGTTTGTGCCTTCTCGCTGTTCGTTGACGTCCTGGATCTCATCAGACAATTGAGCAGGAAAATGCATCACGCTGGGACTAAAAGTGCCCCAGCCGCCGATCGCTAGCCAATCGGTGATGTTGTAGTTCAACCTGGCACCTACGAAAATCTGCCGCTGGTACTCGTCCAACAACGAGAAGGAGACCGTGGGGGCCAATTCAATCCGGCCCTCCCGGTACATCTTTATCTTCCGCACAGCGGGCGAGCCCGCCAAGGGACCGGTGAGCAAGATTTCTTGAGCCTGCGCAGAGTCGGGAGCGCCGACGAAAGCGCAGCTGGCTACCGCTAGAGCGGCTCCCAGTCGGGTCAGCAGACTTGTTCGATGATTTGTCGTCATGTCTTTGCCTCGCATCACTTCGGTAGCCGGTACTCAAAGGAGAATGGGAAGAAGATTGAGACGCCGAGTTGCGCCTGCACGCCGTGGGTCAGCTTATTTTCGCCGAACCAGGTGCTCTCATCGCGTGCGGCCGCTGGGGTTGCCTCAACCGCTGTGTTTTCGAGCTTGTCGTTAAAGATGTAGTCCCGCACCTCCAGGGTGGTCGAGAACCACCGATTGAAGAAGATGTGGAAACCCAAGCCGGCGTTGAAAGCCAGTTTCGGATCGAAGTCAAAGTTCCGGTTTTCTGGGTCGAACACCGGGACAGGGCGAGTACTGAGTGCGCCGACTCCACCCACGACGTAGGCGTCGTACTGGAAGATGAAGTCGCCGAACCCTGCGAACTTCCCAGCGATTGGCGAGTAGGAGAAGTTCAGAGCCGCGCCCCAATCGTACTCCGTCAGAGGCACACCGATACGAGCGGCTCGTCGAGTCTGGAAGTTGAACTCACTATTGATGTTAAAGAATCGGTAGTAGTTCGCGTTCACGCCGACAGCGAGCACGTTGGTGATCCAGTAGTTGAGCGCAAGGCCCGGCCCTGGGTGGCTGACGAACTGATCGTTGACGCTGAACCCCCAGTAGGGACTCAATTCGAAACGACGTACACGTAGCGCGAAGATCTGTTGGACGGCGTAGAGCTGTTCGTTGATGTCTCGCTCGGCTTCCTTCTTGAAGTCGAGCTTCGGACAGGCGTCGGGATCGATTTCGCAGATGCCGCTTAGCCCATCGGCAGCGTCGTCTTCGTCCTCGTCCTCGTCCTCGTCCTCGTCCTCGTCCTCGTCCTCGTCCTCGTCCTCGTCCTCGTCCCCTTCTTCTTCTTCTTCTTCGTCCTCGTACTCTTCCTCGTCATCGGGTTGAGCGTGAACGGATAACGGATAAGCAACGAGTGTTGCCGCCGCGAAAAGCGCTATGCGAACCTTCTTCATTGATCGATGCCTCTTCTAAATTTCTAGCGGTAATCAGCGCGTGATGTAACTCTTCAGGAGGGATGTAACCGTTCGAAAATGCAAGGAAAAATCCGATTACCAAGCGCGCCGCGACTATATCACGCAGAATTTCGCGTAAGCAACATCAAATCGGTTTGTCGTGTGTTCTGGTCGATCAGCTGGCGGCGTTTTCGTCGCCGAGCAACGCTTCAACAAATGCATCCGCCGAGAACTCGTGGAGGTCGTCTGGGCGTTCTCCGAGGCCCACGAAACGGACTGGCAACTGGAGTTCGTCGCAGATCCCAAGCACGACGCCACCCTTCGCCGTACCGTCCAGTTTTGTAAGAACTAGGCCTGTAAGCGGTAGTGTGTTCTGAAATTCCTTCGCCTGAGCGAGCGCATTTTGTCCATTCGTGGCGTCGATGACGAGCAAGATTTCATGGGGAGCGCCGGTCATCGCCTTGTCGGCCGACCGAGCGATCTTTTCCATCTCAGTCATCAAATTAGCCTTCGTGTGCAATCGACCGGCGGTGTCAGCGAGCACGACAGCGGCGCCGATTTCTTTCGCTTTATCGACCGCGTCGAAAATCACAGATCCAGGATCTGCGCCATCCTTGCCTCGGACGACTTCGCAGCCAACGCGTTTTCCCCAAACTTTTAGTTGTTGAACGGCCGCAGCTCTGAAGGTGTCGCCGGCCGCCAGGACGAGATTGTGCCCCTCGGCGCTGAGCTTGGTGGCCAGCTTACCAATGGTTGTGGTCTTGCCGGCGCCATTGACGCCGACGAGCAGCACAACGGTGGGTTCGGCGGAAAGCGCGAAGGCCCCAGCCGTACCGTCAATCTCCAGAATGTTCGTTGCTATATCTCGGAGGGTGCTCCATACGCGAGCGGGATCGACCAGTGCGTCGCCCGAGAGCTCCGAGCGCACCTTTTCGAGGATTTTCTCGGTGGTGGGCACGCCGACATCCGAGGCGAGCAATAGTTCTTCAATATCTTCCGCGATACTCGCGTCAATTTCGGTCTTGCCGGTGAACAGAGATTTGAGCTTGCCGAAAAATCCATCGTCCGTTCTGGAGCGGGCGAGGCCCTTGCGCAGGCTCTGAATGTCCTGAGGGGCTGTGAGCGCCGGCTTAGAAGCGGGCGGGGGAGGCAGCTCGGGAGCCACTGCCTCTTCGGTGGCAGCGTCGTCTGCGGCCCGTTCTTCTGCAGATGTGGATTTGGCTTCCCCACGGGATGGAGTTGAAGCAATCGGGGGAGGCGGTTCGGAGGCGATGGGGGGCGGCGCGTCGAGCTGTTTTGGCGAGCCCTGCTTGAGAAAAAAGAAGATCGCCGCGACGACCAACAAACCTACAATTAGACCGATTTCCATATGAATTATTCCGGGAGCGAGCGGACGCGACTATTCCCCGCGGGCCGTGAGGCGTCAACGCAATCAGTCGTCCGGTAGCTCGACTTCTCCGGCCGGTTGAGTGCCCGGCTGCTGGGCGCGGACCGCCAGCTCTCGCTGCTCGTCGACGGCATCATGGCCGAACCCGCTTTCCTCGATGGCGGACGCCCAGCGGGCAATATGAGCGTCGCCGCGGCCTTCGGCCGTAGCTCGAACTTCCGACGGAGTGGCGTCCCCAGGGTTGACCCACGGGACTCCCATCCGTTCGCTCCAACTGGTCAAGCTGGAGAGCAGGCTACGTCGACGGGACGCCAGGGTGAGCTCGATGACACCCTGGGGCGGCGCGATTTGCTCAAGAGTCGCGTGCCAGCGCGCCCGAGCCACGAGACGTAGGCTGTCCGACGAGGTGACCGCAACGGACGCGATAGTAAAGCGGCCGTTAGAGTCAGTTCTTGCCAATTGGTTGTGGGCTTCGGTGCCGAAAGTGGCGGCATGAACCTCTACTACTACGTTCCCTAGGGGCCGACCGTCGTGTACGTCGAGGACCCTTCCCTGCCAGCCGGTACCGGGGGCTTCCGTGATGACCGCTACCGTTGGCGGTCCCCCGCGATGGGCGGGGGCGGGAGACGCCCTGCGCTTGCTGGCTGCGGGTCTCCACCAGCCGCGCACGACCCACGATAGGATTGCGCACACTGCGAGGAGCCAGGGGAGTCGTCGCCACAGGCTCGGAGGTTGAACCGACAGCGATACCGTGGTCGGTGCGGGCGGGAGCCACGCGGGCTCGGCGGGCAGATACTGAAGCTTGAGGCTGATGATCTCTTCTCTCGGGGAGCTAAAACTGACGATGACTTTGGCGCGCCCTGCGATGACCGAGGCCATGCCGACGGGGAGGTCCCGAAACCGCGCCTCCACCCAGCCGTTCGGTACCGGACCGCGGAGGCTCGAGACTTCGACGCTGATGGGGATGCCTTCGCTGGCATCGTGGGAGCCCCCAGGGACTGCAGTTTTTAAAGCGGCAACAGCCGTGAACAGCACGGGGGTGTTCGCATGGGCCTGGCTGCTACCGGACTGCAGTCGGGCAATCAGGCGCCCGGAGCCCGGATGGGCGACGCCACTCAAGTGCAGCAAGCACTTGAGTATCTGCCCTTGGGCAAGCTTGGCCGTCCCGACCCGGATTTGCTGGGAGCCCCCTTCCGGTTCGAAGTGTATCTGCAATCCCGCGGGGCGAGGGGTGATCGCAGAATTACCGATGCCCAGACTCACCTCGGTCGAAGCCCCTCCGAGAGCTATGGTCAGCGGCCCCGGTGGGAAATGCAGATCCAGATCGACGTGGCCTGGGTTTAGTGAGAGTTCGCGGTGCGTAGCGGCCTGGTACTCGGACCCTCCGAAGACGAGCACATCTCGTTCCGTTTCCTTAACGGCATCGAGCCGCAGGCAGAATCGGCCGTCGCCATCGGTCATTACAGATGCACTGATTCGGCAAGGCTGAATCGCGCCGCTCCGTATGCCTATGGAGACTCCAGATATGGGATTTCCGCGTTCGTCGAGCAGCCGTCCGCCAATCTCGAGGTGTTTCGGATCTGCCAGAACGACGGCAATTGCCGAGAAATGAGATGTGCCTTGTATTCGGAGCGGGGCGGCGTGGGCACTAGCGCTCGCGAGGGTGAGCAAGATGAGGAAGCGCCACACAGTGTGTGCAGTTTGCTTCGTTTGAAGAAAATCTTCAAACGCTGCGTCGGACCTATTAGTGATCGCTGTGAGTTTGTCGATATCCCCAGCTCGTGGGCGAGCTTCAAAATCAGGCCAGGTGTCGGTGGAGGCGGACTGCCCGAGTCGGCAGCACCTACACGGGTCCGAAGCAGACTCTCCGGCAGCGTTCTGCAGTCGCCGGATGTGGGGCCTGCAGCGAAGGCTGCAAATGAGGCAGCTCCCGGTTTTCTCAGCGGCAGACATTCGGACGATCGTGCTAACTTGTTTAGGAATGCGGAAGCTGCCCGGCGCTGTGACTCGGCCTCCATCGAGGGGCTACGCCCCCGGGGCCCTAGCATTCATTGCCCTGATGGGCGTGGTGTTCGGGCTGCTTTTGTCTTCTCCTGCAGCGGCAGGGGACCGGGTGGCCCGTCTGGCGAACCAACTGGCGGACGCCGAAGACTTCCGGGTGCGAACTCAAGCCGCGTTAGCTTTAGGAGCCTCAGGTGACAAACGCGCGTTGGAACCGCTGTGCGAGGCCCTGGATGACTCCAACACAACGGTTCGCGCGGCCTCGGCGGCAGCTCTCGGCAAGCTTCGAATGGGCGGAGAAGAGTGCCTCAGTGAGCAGCTGGAAGAAGAATCTAACGCGTCGGTCAAGAGCGTCATTCGTAAGAGCCTGGGCAAGCTAAAGGGTGGGGGCGCCAAGAAACTAGGGGCTGGCAGTAAGTACTACGTCGCTATCGGCAAGCTGAAGGACAAGAGTGGCCGTGCCGGCGGCGACCTGGACAAGATGGTGCGCCAAGCGATGCTGTCGGCGATCGACCAGCTCGATGGCTTCGTAGTGGCTCCGGAATCCGAGAGCCCGAGCCAGGCTAAGACGCTCCTGAAAAAACACAAAAACGTGACGGCGTTTTACTTGTGGCCCAAGCTAAAGAAGCCGACCTACACTGGCGGAAAGCTCTCGATAAAGATGTCGCTGTCGATATTTTCTTATCCCGGCAAGGCCCTGAAGGGGATGACATCAACCAAACTTTCCATGCCCGGTGTCTCCAAAGGGGATGAGGACACAGAGGATTTCCTCATCAAGGCCTGCGCCGAAAAAGTGTTCCAGAAGTTTTCTCGTAGCGCGGCTGCCATTCAATGAACTGCCGCGCGGTCTCGCTCCGGCTTTCGGCATCTAGAGAACTCACCGCCACCCCAAAACCGATACCCCTCCGCATCGAGAACTGCTTACAGAACGGCGGATTAGCTGTCTGTGCAAGGTGGCTATACTTGATTGTGGGACCCTTCTCCCCCTACGCTTTGATTTCGCAATAGTGGTCCGAGCACCAAAAGATTAGAAAGTAACGTCATGGCAAATGCATCTTCAGCACCGCAAGCCACTTCCGGCCGGCACCAGCGACGTTTGCGCAACTACCTCATCGATGCCGAATTTCAGCTCAAGTATGTGGGTTACTTCGTTGGCATCGCCCTGGTGTTGAGCGTTTCCTTAGGGCTGATTCTCTGGAGGGTGAGCGACGCTGTGATTGTTCAAAGCCAGCAGTCAGTCTCCCTGGGCCAAGACGTGGTGACTCGCGGCCGGCAGGTCGTGCACGAGAGCGAAAAGGTCAGCGCGGTGGTGAAAATGAACATCATCAAGGACCCTGTTTATCAGGACAATCCCGCCTTGCTGGATGCCTTCCAAGCGGACGCCAAAGATCAGGATGAGCTGCTTCGAAAGCAGCAGGCGGATTTGGAATCCCAGTCAGCTCTCCTCGCCCAGCAGTCTAAGGACATGGCTCACCGCCAGCAGGTGACTGGTCTGGCGCTGGTCGTGTTGCTTTCTCTTCTGGTTTTGGGAATCGGCTGCACGGGAATTGTCGTAACTCACAAGATTGCCGGTCCGATCTACAAGATGAAGCGCCAGATCGGCGAACTCAAGGATGGCAGTCTGGTAGTGCCGTATCCCCTTCGGAAGGGTGATGAGCTAGTCAGTTTTTTCGAGGCTTTCCGAGAGATGGTGGGGGCGTTGCGCGAACGGAAAACTGAAGAAATTGAAGAGATCGACAAGGTTCTCGCCGCGATGGAAGGTGAATCCGACGGCGCGGGCTTGTTGCGAGACTTTCGCTCGAAGTTGTCCGCTCAGCTCGACTGAGTCGCGCGGCTCCGTGACAGGAGCGATCGCCGCGCAGGCGGCAGTCTAAAAGGCGGCGGGTGCGTATTCGACGATCGGAGCGTCGCCATTCGGCGGTAGCACTACGCTGGCCGCATCAAATCTCATGCGGGCCACGGCGGCATCGCGAGAATAGCGACGGTTCCAGAGTCGCTCGCCCGCTCTGCGAATCCGCGTTCGCTTCTCGTGACCGATGCTGCCGAAGGCTGTTTGCAGCGCCCCGGCACCGCGCGTTCGCACTTCGACCACGAGTATCGTGTCGCCGTCACGTGCGACAATGTCGATTTCCAAACGTCCGACCCGCAGGTTGCGTTCGACAATCTCGATGCCCAGCGCCTGAAGGTAGTCGGCGACCGCATCTTCCGCGCGACTGCCGAGATCGGCCCGGAGGCCGGCCCTAGTCTTCGCAGTTCTGGGAGGTGCGGTCACACAGAATACCGCTTTTCCCGGCCTGCGCAGGATCGGCCAGCATGGTGCCGCTTCGCACACAATAGGAGCCCGCGAGCTGAGCGCTACCGAGCTTCATGTCCTTAATGAGCTCTTCGCACTTAAAGCCACCGGGGCACTCGCAGTAGCGAGCGGTTGAATCCGGCCCGTCGCAACGACAGGAGCAGTACACGGCATCCTCGGGGGGACGCTCTTCCAGACGCGGCTTGACGGTAACACCAGGATCGATGGGGTCCTCGGTGCCAGGGATCTTGCAGCTCGGGTTGACCGTTAAGGTACGGTTCTCAGCTTCGGCAGCCAGAACATCAGCTTGGCTGAAACCCACCTGTCCGTAGGGGCAGGTGGTCCGACCGAGAAAGTTGTTCACCATACAGATGCGCGTTTCGCACTGAAAGGAGCGAGCTTCGACGCTTCGACCGTTAACGGCGAAACCGGCGAAGTTGCTTAGATACTCTTCCTCGGGTGTGCACGGGTCACCGACGCCACCGCTCTCGCAGCCCGCGAGCGCCGTGAGCCCTAGGGTGATCGCCAAAAAGAGACTGAGGGAATTCTGTTGAACAGTGGGGGTCCGATGCACAATATCCTCGTTAGTAGACTTCGTGGGTCTGGTCGACTTGCCGGTGCCGGGCAGAGCGCGCGGCATCAAACGGTTGGGCGCCGTCGACTTGTTGGGAGCACACGCTAGCTTGGCGCGACAAAGATCGTCAATCTGAAAACTAGTTATACGGCGTGCAGGTGGGGTGGATAATTATTAGGCTCTAACGTAGATACGGGAACCCATCCAAGGTCCCCGTATTTACGTTGTCTAAGACTCCGAACGGCGTTCTTCGGCGTACGCCTCTCACGCGAATTTTCTGCCGGTACAAAAAGCGAATCGCGAGCCTATAAAACGATGCGTGAGTCTGCTTGACAAGCAGGTGTAGGCATCTTTAACATCGCCGCCTGTCGTTGGGTGTATCTATTGATTCTCATTGAGTTTTTGGGGCTCGCATATCGCGCGGGTGATTGGCCACATTCAAGTGGTCCATTCGTGTCGTCTCAAACATCGTTGAAAGAGAGGTCCCATGTTGCGTAGTCGCATCGCTGGGGTTTGTACCGTCGCTTCTGCTCTCCTGTTCGGAGGGCTCACTATTCAAGTCGAAACTGCTCATGCTCAAGTCATCGACATGGATGAAGAGGCCGAGGACGAAGACGGCTCCGTCATCGACCTCGACGAGGACGAAGAGGATGATGAGGATGATGAGGAGGAAGGCGGCGAGCCAGTAGTCGCCGGCAAGATGACGGAAGAAGCGGCCGCGGCAAAGCGGCTCTTCGACAAACAACGATGGAGCGAGGCCGCGCTCGCTTCTTTCCGCGTGCTAGCGGGCGAGACGGGAGACGACCCGGGCAACCAACAGTTGTTTCACTACTACTTGGCGGTTTCGCTGTATCGACTGAAGTTTTACCAAGCGAGCTACGCGCTCTTCAGCATGATTTCTAACGACAAGAATCATCTGAAATTCAAAGAGACGCTGTTGTGGTTGACGAAGTTGGCGACCCAGCTGCCCGAGCCGGCGGACATCATTGAACGCGTCGGCAAGTACAACGACCGACAAATCGGTCGATTCAACAACGACCAACAACGGGAACTCTACTGGCAGCTCAACTACATGTTGGGTCGCTACAAGTACCGGAACCGTCAGTTCAAGGACGCCATTCGTCTGTTTCAGAAGGTGAAGCAAGACAGCGAGTTCTACGTTCACGCGCAATTCTTTTCCGGCGTCAGCTACGTGCAGCTCCGAAAGTCAGTACCGGCGGTCAACGCCTTTCAACGAATCGAAGCCGCCATCGAAGATGGTGTCGAGGGTGTTGAGGACGAAGACCGCATGCGGGATCTCGCGTATTTATCGATGGCGCGGACCTACTATTCGTCGTCGATTCGGCTGGACGCTGAAACGAATGCCCCCACCGTCAATGCCAATAAGCTGAGTGCAGCTGTTAAATATTGGAACTTGATCGATGTGGCGAGCGAGTACTGGCTGAACGCGCTGTTCGAACAGTCTTGGGCCTACTTCATGGCAGGCGATTATCCGAGAGCCCTCGGGAACATCCACACCATCGAGGCGCCGTACTTCCCTGGATCGTTTTATCCTGAGGCGGAAATTCTAAAGGCGGTCATTTACTTCGTGAACTGCAACTACGACGCAGCGACGACCGTGGTGGCCCGCTTCAACCAGAAATACATTCCCATTCAGACCGAGCTTCAGAAGGTGCTGACCCGATACAAGGGCAAGAACCAGGAGGAGCCGTTCTTCAAATTTCTGACTGGGGTCAGGGACGGGACAGCGGAATTAGACCCCGCCATCAAAGGCATCGTTGAGAACGCCCTAGGCGATCGTACGCTGCTTCGTAACATCGAGTACGTCCGGGTTCTCGACACCGAGATGGCTCGATTCAAAAAGGCCCCGGGCCGCTTCAAGAGCTCGGAACTCGGGCAGCAGGTGCAGGATTCGCTCAAGCTAGCTCGCAGCATGGCGGTGAAGGGGGCAGGGACTTTGGCCAAGGAACGCTACCGGCGAAACTTGGACGAGTTGGACGAGCATCTTCGCAACGGCGAGAAAATCCTCATCGATATCACCGCTGCTCAACGAAACATCTTGGACAAAGCTATCGCTCACCACCAGGTAAGCAAGGCGGAGTCGAAAATCTATGGCGTCGTGAAGCCGGACGCGGAGCATCTGCTCTGGCCGTTCCGTGGCGAATACTGGCGTGACGAACTCGGTTTCTACCGACAGGTAGTCGAATCGGCTTGTGGGAGATAATTGGACATGAACGTAAGAAGTTACTCCGCGCTCCTGTGCGCTTCCGCCCTTGTGCTCCTGTCCAACGTGGGCTGGGCGGCGCAAGCATCTGGTGCCAAACAAAAACTCAGCACCCAGTGTGTTTCCGCCGGCGCGTACAAATCGCTGATGGAATGCCCGGGTGGCCCGAGCAAGTTCGACATCCGTAAGAAGCGCAGTGCCGCATTCTCCACGGCTCCGCCTGCTCGCTCGAAGAAGAAGAAGAGCTCGGCGGCACCCCCTCCGCCGGATGCTAGCCAGTCGGCCGGTTTCCGAGACTCCCGCAAGGGTCGTCTTAAGCAGCGCGCCCGGAAGCTCCTAATTACGGAGATTTCAGGGCTGGAGCGATTGTACAAGCGCACGAAAAAGCGCTCACCGGACAAAGCTCAGCTGACCCGGCGACTCGCGGAGGGCTACGTTGAATTGGCTTCCGCCGGCGACCGGGATCGCATTAAGGCGCAAATCCAAGCGGATGACGCCAAGCGGAAGAAAAAGCGCAAGGTTTACAACTCCGCGATGAAAACGGTGGCCTCGTCCAAGAGGATCGTCAAGACCGCCCGCAAAAACGCCATCAAGTATTACAAGAAGATGAAGCGGCATTTTCCCAACTATTCGAAGTTGGACGAAGTGCTATACTATCTAGCCTACGAGTACGAGCAGCTGGGGAAGCTCGATAGTGCCCGCAAGGTGTACTTCGAGCTGATCGAGAAATCTCCGAAGAGCAAGTACGTGCCGAACGCCTACCTGGCGTTCGGTGAACTGTTCTTCCAGGACGCGATGGCCGATCCCAGCAAATGGGTCGTGGCCGCAAATGCCTACAGGCAGGTCACGAAGTACAAGCCACCAGAGAACTTGAGCTACGGCTATGCCCGCTACAAGTTGGCCTACGTCTACTGGAACAGCGGCAAACTCCAACAGGCGATTCAGGAATTTAAAAACGTTATCGAGTACGGCGATAGTTTCGAGAACTTGCCGAACGCTAAGCAGCTTCGGAAGACGGCGCGACGAGATCTCGTGCCGGTATATGCCGCCAAAGGTCGACCCGAGCGCGCCTACAACTTCTTCAAGCCGCTGAGCGGGGATAAGGGTGGCGAGAACACGAAGACGCTAGGCATGCTTTATGAGCTGGGCTTGGCGTACATCGACACCGGCTTCTACGGGGAAGGCATCACCTTGTTCAACGACCTGATGAGTCGAGACAAGGGTGACAAATACTGCGAGTACCAGACGCACGTGAGCCACGCCATCCAGGCCCTGAAGGCCAACGACAAGGCTGCTATCAAGAAGGTGCTCGACAAGCAGGTCTTGGTCATGAAGCAGTTCGCTAGCGCCAAGCACAGCTCGGCCTCGAAGCTCGCTTGTGCCAACAAGACGGCCGAGGTTCTCGCCGAGACCGGGATGAGCTGGCACCTCGAGGCTGTTGGCAGTGGCGGCACCCGAGGCACCGGCGACAAGCGCACGATGGATCTCGCCGCCTACCTCTACAAAAAGATCGTCGAGAACTTCAGCACTAAGGATTTTGCGAGGTTCAAGTTCCCCCGTATCATGAAGGCGGACTGGCCGAACATCTACAAGATCAAGTACGCGATGGCGGACTTGCTCTACGTCCAGGAGCGATGGGAGGACTGCGGTCCGGCATTCGACTCTGTCGTGGCTGAGAACCCGACCGGCGCGGAAGCTCCCGAAGCCGCCTACGCTTCGGTGCTTTGCTACCAGAAGATGTACGACCAGATGCACAAAGGTGGCTCCGACCGAAAGTCGGGCGGCCATGGTCCGACTGGTGCCAGCAAGAAGGACAAGGAGTCCAAGACGGGCCAGTGGGAGAAGATCAAACCGAAGCCCTTCGACGAGATGCAAAAGGGCATGTTGACGGCTTTCAACCGCTATATTTGCTACATCCTACCGCCCAAGGGCAACAAGGAAGCGGAGGAGCAGTACGTTGAAGTTAAGTACGCACGAGCGCGAACCTACTTCGAGGCTCAGCATTGGGAGGAAGCCGCGGTCGCATTCCGAGACATCGCGATCAATCACTCCGACCAAGAGGCGTCGCTCTTCGCAGCCCAGCTTTACCTGGAGTCGCTCAACGTCTTGGGCGCCAAGGCAGAGCCGCCGCGGCCCACCTGTTTTGACGATATGGCCGGCGATGTACCGGTTTTCCTCAAGCTGTTCTGTGAGGGCTCGAAGTTCGAGGACAACAAAGAGCAGTGCGAACTGCTGACGCGCATTCAGTGCGATATCAAACGACTCTCCGCCGAAAAGACGGTTGAGCTGGCGCGCACCAAGCCCGAGGGCTCCGCTGAAGCATTGGCGCTGTTCAAGAAGGGTGGCGATCGCTACGTGGAACTGTGGCGCACCTACGGCGAGAAACAGCTCAGCGCTGGCGAGGAGTCCCAATGTGGAGCCATGGACGAAATCCTCCACAATGGTGCTCAGGCTTACCAAGCGGCGCGATTGCTAGCGAAGTCCATCGGCGTTCGGCGTCTTCTGCTGAACCCAAGTTACGGTCTCCACGAGACCGACCTCGCGAACCAAGCTATCTACTTGATCGGTGGGAACTACCAGGCCATCGCGGTCTACGACCAGGCCGCCAAGTACTACATGCGCTACGCCGAGAAGACGAAGTACAAGGGCGAACACGCCAGCCAGGCTCTGAGCGATGCTGTTGTGTTGAACCTCGGTCTCGGTCACGAGGACGAGGCCATCGCTGCAGCCAAGGCCTTCAACCGAAACTTCGGTCGCAAGGAGCCCGCAAAGGCGGCGCAAATCGCATTCGCGGTTGCAGCCAACTACGCTGAAAAAGAGCATTGGAAGAAGGCGCGCACCCAGCTCGCTGGCGGCATCTCTCTGATTGACCGCAAGGCCACGCTGGACGTTCGAATTCAGGCCCACGCCTTGTTCGGTCACGTGTTGACCAAGCTGAAGACCCGAGCGGACGGCGAATATCGTAAGACGCTCGCGCTGTGGAAGGATCCTGCTAAGGCCGTCGCAGCGATTAACGAGATTCCGGAAGACGCGGCCTCTCGTCAACGCCGGCTAGGTCGAGCACTGACGGCAGTCGGGGAGGCGTACTATCACTTCGCCGAAAAGGAATACAAGAAGGCCATGGGCGTGAAGTTCCCTGTCTACAAGGGCGCGGGGACTCGAGATGCTGTCATGAAGCACATCCAGACCAAGGTCAAAAAGTGGATCAATAAAAAGAAACCACTGATTGACACGGCGGGCATGGAGTTCAAGAAAATCGTAGATCTCAAGCCTGTTCCGCCCCCTCAGTGGGTTATCGCGGCAGGTTCTCGGGTCGGCGAAATGTGGGGCACCTTCGTGAAGGAGTTCCGAGCAGCCCCCATCCCCGCTTACATGAAGAAGGATCCGGTTCTCCGCACGGCGTACTACGGCGCCCTGGATGATGCGTCCGAGCCCCTCAAGAGACGCGCCAAGGCCGCCTACCGGACTTGCCTCGGTTACTCCGTCACTTACCAGTACTTCGACCACTTCAGTCGATCCTGCGAGAAGTGGTTGTCTGAGGAATACAAGAATGAGTTTCACTTGATCGATGAGTTCAGTGGCGCTCCGAACCGAGTCAACAGCGTGCTCCAAGAGCGAGCACAGCCCCTGCGCCTAGGTGGTGCTCCGGTAGTGACGGCCGCCAAGGCAAGCAAGGCGCCCGCCAAGAAGGAGGAGAAGTGATGAGCTTTCCTAAGAACAGCACTGGATTGACGCGCGCACGCAGTGGAATGACCCGGACACGCACTTTCGCATTGTCGAGCCTGCTACTGCTCACCACCGCTTGCGGTGGAAGCATCGGCGGCAAAGGGGCTCTGGCTCCGGAGAAGGACAGCGGGCTCAAGAGCGCTGGCGGTACGGCGGTGAGTAAGGCGGCGAAAGCTGACTACGACAAGGCGCTGGGCGAGTTCGTTGCTCACGACAAGAACCAGAATTGGGATGACAGCTCCTGCAAGTCGGTTGCGGGGCAGTTCGAAGATGCGTCGGAGCAACAAGAGTCGGATACCGGCAAGGCGCTGCCCGAAGCTCTCTACAACGCAGGATTGTCGTTCATGCGGTGTGGTATGGATAAAGAGGCCATCTCCCATTATGAGGCTGCCAGAAAGGCGGGGTCCAACTTTCATCGGGCCCGCGCGCAGATGGTCTTGTTCGAGTTCAAGAAGAACAAGGATCTGAGCGGCACTATCTCGAAGTTGGAACAAATTATTCGCGACGCGAAGTTCCAGAACGTCGAGGCTCTGGTGAGTGTTGCCGCCCTACAAATGGAGCGCTCAGGGACTGAGCGAACTTCAGACGGCAAGAATGATCTCGAGCGCGCCAAGAAGAACATTCAGCGTTCGCTCGCTATCGATGACAACTTCATGCCGGCGTTCAACCAGCTCGCGGTTTATTACATGGAGCAGGCCAAGGCGAAGTCGGGCATCTCGCGTAAGCATCGTCGGCGCGGGCTTGCCGTTGCCGGGGCGAAACGCGCCAAGGTGAATATGCAGCAGTTGGAGCTTGCAGCTCTGGTTGCGTCGCAGGCCATTCGGAAGAACGCCAAGTACGCACCGATTCATAACACCGCCGGTCTGATCCAGGTGGAGATGAAGAAGTACAACGGCGCGGTGAAGAGCTTCGGCAAAGCCCGAAGGCTCGATCCCAAGTTCTTCGAGGCTCACATGAACTACGGTGCTGTGAACCTCACGTTCCGTGGTTTCAAGGAGGCTGAGAAGGCCTACCGCGATGCTATTAAGTTGAGCCCGAATGATTACGAAGCTCACTTGGGACTCGCCCTGGCGATTCGCGGTCAGATCAACGACGGAAACTTCACGCAGTTCGTGGCGGAAGCTCAGAAGCACTTGGATGAGTGCCGTCGCATCGCTCCGGAACGCCCGGAGGCTTACTACAACGAGGCGATTCTGACTCAGGAGTACAAGGCCAAGAGCGGGAATGAGGACCAGTCTGTCCCCATGCTGAAAAAGGCTGCGTCGATTTATCGGACCTTCATTCAAAAGGCGAGTGGCGATTCGGTCTTTGCCGAAGCAGTGAAACGCTCGGAAGACCGGTCAGAAGACATTACCGATACGGTGCAGTTCATCGAAGACGGCATTCAAATGCGCAAACAGTCCGAGGAAATTCAGAAGAAGCAGAAGGCCTCCAAGAAATAGCAGGCGGACCCCTTGGGGGCGGTGAGGCTTCTCTCTAGTGGGGAGGTCCCAGGGGAAACCCTGCTCGGAAGAGAAGATGGCGCTCCTGGGCGTCATCTTCGCGTTTGTCGCAGCTAGTTCCGGGCGTGTTCAGGAAGGGATCTGGCTACTGGTTGGCTCGTTCGGAACTCGGCGCTGGCCAGAGGGCGGACCGTTCATTTCGCTGCAGTCGAGTGCCCACCCGCCGCTCGTTGACCGTAGAACGCCGCCGTTGGCGGAAGTCTGCGGCTTGGGCGGAATTCACTCGTCGGTGCCGGGCAGGACGACGAAAATGTTCACTGATACCGTCGATACTCCGAACTTTCGAGGATCGGCAGTGTCTTACTCAGCGTGCATCACTTGTTGAGTTTAGCGTCTCTTCTGTTGACGCTTTCGGTGGTCGGTCACTACAATCTCACTGTAATCGCCGAGAGCGCCTGAGGAGGCAGTCTGATGAAACGGTCTAAATATTTCGTATCGGGTTTGGTCGTGTTGAGCATCGCTATGCTGAGTGGTTTGGCCCACGCCGAGGACGAAAAAGGCGACGGCTATGGTTACGAGTTTGACGATGATCCGCTAGCTGCCGGCGGCTTTGGCCCCAACGACGCAACCATTCGCGTTCGCCCGAAGGCGGCACGCACAACTCTCATTCGGCCGAGGACGTCTTTCGTTCCCGAAATGCTCAAGTCCGTCGAGAACCTCTAAGAAAACTCCAGTCGCATCCATCAAGCGATGCGCCCAGCCCAAGAGGGTCGAAACGGCCCGTCAGGAATCGAACGATATGGCTAAAGCGGTACTTACTTTCGCTGTTTACCGAGGAGACGAGCTCCTAGGTCGAGAGACTCTCGCTCACGACATCATCAAGGTAGGCAAAGATCCCAAGAGTCATCTTCAGGTGGACGACGAGGCGGCTTCCCGCATGCACGCTGTCATCGAGGTGGCCGGGCCGGACGACGTTACGTTGATCGACCTAGGAAATGATCCGGGCACCATCGTCAATGGCGAAAAGGTGAACAAGTGCAAGCTGAGCATCGGCGACAAGATCGAAGTCGGCGGCGTCCAGATAATGTTGGAGAAAGCCGAAGCCGAGGGGGTCGCCGCGCCGGCGCAAGAAGCGCCTGCTGAACCAGCCCCGCCGGCTTCCAACCCATTCGCGAAGGCCGGGGCTGCAGCAGCCAACCCCTTCGCGGACGCTAGCTCCGGCCAAGCCAACCCCTTCGCAGATGCCAGTCCTGGCGTGGGGAGCCTCGGCGCGAATCCCTTCGGTGCCGGTGCTGCCGTCGCGGCGCGCGACGCCGTCTACGATGTTCCGGACGATGCCGCTCCCGGGACCTATACCTACACCCTCGTAAAGAGTGGCCCGGACGTCAGCTTGGCTGAGGTGGAGACTGCGGATGCCGCCGTGGAGATCATGGTGCTTTGGGGCGTGAATGTGATTCACGTTTCGCATCTCAGCCCTCCGCGTAATTTCTACGTCGGTGAGGACAACGGCAAGGATCTGAAGTGCGATTTCCTCATGCCGCCTACGATTTTGGGGACGACTCGGATGCCGGTTGTGGTGGCAGATGTCGGTAGCCTCTCGGTTGTGATTCCGGCTGGCGCTAGCGGCCACATTGAATTGCCAGGGCAACCGCGCATGACCTTGGATGAAGCTCGACAGAAAGCACAGCCTTGCGCGGAGTTGAGCGGTGCTCATCAGATAGCGCTGCCATCGGGTGGCAAGGCTAGGATCGAACTCGGTGACATGGTGTTCATGGTTGGCGCGGTCAATGCCGGCAAGCCCGTGGCTCACGGAGTGGCATCGGGGATCGATTGGACGATTCTCGCTTACTTCGGAATGTCCATGTCGGCGGTGGGCGGGCTCATTCTCGCCATGGCGTACTTCACTCCTCCCTTGGGGCTGCTCGACGATGAAGGCTTCGATAAGGATCAGATGTATCTGATCCAGCAGTACCTCGACGCTCTTGCTGAAAAAGAAGAAGAGGAAGAAGAGCAGGAAGCTGATGACGACGCGGTCGACACTTCAGGTGGCACCGGTGACCAGCACAAAGACGAAGAAGGAGCCATGGGCAAGGAGGAGAGTAAAGATACCAATAAGCGGTATCAGAATACTTCTCGTGCAGAGGCACTCCGCGACGCGATGGAATTCGGCATCATCGGTTTGTTGAATACTGGTGCGGCGGGAGATCCCAATGCACCCGTAATCGATTGGGCTGACCCCGATCCCAACCTCGAAAGCTTCAACGGTAACATGTGGGGCGACGACGTCGGCGACGCATATGGCGGCGGCGGTCTGGGACTCTCCGGCATCGGCGAGGGTGGTGGTGGTCGTGGTGAAGGCATCGGTCTCGGTTCGATCGGTACTTTCGGGCACGGCGCCGGAACCGGAACCGGTCAGGGCTTTGGTAGCGGACATGGCCGTCTTGGAGGCGGTCACAAAACGAAGGTACCCCGCGTACGCATGGGTGCGACTCAAGTCAGTGGTCGACTGCCCAAAGAGGTCATTCAGCGAATCGTTCGTCAGAACTACGGCCGTTTTCGCCTCTGCTACGAGCAGGGTCTACAGAAGAACCCGAACCTTCAAGGTCGCGTGGCGGTTCGTTTCGTTATTGGGCGAAACGGTGCAGTCTCGAACGTCGGCAACGGTGGTTCGGATATCCCGGATTCAGGCGTCGTATCGTGTGTCGTTCGGGCATACTATGGTCTGAGCTTCCCACCGCCCGAGGGTGGAATCGTGACCGTTGTGTATCCGATTATGTTCTCACCGGGCGGTTAGTCCGTCGGTGTAATCGAGTGCGCCGCAGGGTCGCCTGCGACGTGAGCATTGGCGTCGCCTGAGGCGTTGTGGCGGGGGTGCGTCGTGGCTGAGCCGAAGCGGCGAGGGGGTTGTCGCGCGCGCGATATTGGGCTCGACGCAGCGCCAGTGTGGGCGTCGTCGCGGCGTCTGAAATCCATCAAAAATAGGGCAAAGGCGGACTTCGAGCGGCTTTACTTCGTCACATGCGTCCGCGTATGCTGACACCCTTGTCATGCCCACATTCTATCGTGGAACTATTCCGCAAAGGCCGCCAAATGGCGGCTGCCAGGGACGACATTCGTCCGAATGTAGCCAGCAACCTCAGACGCCTGAACCAGACGGCGCTGAGCATTTCGTGAAGGGTGAGCCGCTATGAAGACATTAGGGATTTTGAAGTCAGGTATTTTTGTCACAGCACTGGCAGTCGCGAGCGTCGGCTGTAGTCGAGATCACATCGAAGCGATCAACCTCGCCAACTCTGGTGACCGGTCGCTCAAGACGAACGTGGAGGGTGCAATCCACAAGTATGAAGAGGCGACGCGACTCGACCCGTCGAATCATCGGATTCTTTGGAAGCTAGCGCGGGCTTATCAAAAGAAAGAGGACTGGAGCAACATGTCCTCGACGCTGGCTCGGGCGGTACAAGCGGCTCCGGACAATGCCGATTATTACTACCGACGCGGATTCGCGCTCAGCAAGATTGCAGCAGACGGAAATCCTGACGCTTACGAAGAGGCGAAGGAGCCGCTGAAGAAGTGCATCGAAAAGGATCCCAACCATGCTGAGTGTTATCACGAGCTGGGCGAGGCGTTCATGTGGACTGGCGATGACCAGTTGGCGATCGAGAACTTCACCAAGGCCATCGAGCACGAGCCGAGTGTGGCGTACTTCTACCCCCGGCTTGCAGAGCTCTACATCGCTCTCCAGTTCTATGAGCAGGCAGGACAGGTCCTCAAGGAGGGCACGAATCTCGTGGCTCGGATCGAGGACAACGCGAACAGCTTGTATGGGATGTACACGCTTCTTTCCAACGTCCACCAGGCCAAGAACGAAGAGGCCGCAAGGGTAACCGCATTGGAGAAGGCCCAAGAGGTGGGCGGCAAGACGCATCCGGAGATCGCGTACAACCTAGGCAGTACCTACGCGAAGATGACGCCGCCGAAGAAAGAGAAAGCCCTTCGCTTGCTCAAGTCTTTTGACAAGCGAAACTGCGGCGCAAAACAGAAGAAGAATGCCGAGAAGTACCGTGACCAGTGCGTCACAGCGAAAGCACTGCTCCAAAAGTTGAGTCAGTAAGCGTTCGAGCTAAGTCCTAGTTGTTTTTTGCGGAATATTGGTTTGTTGCGGGTTGCCCGACTTTTGGTGAAACATGGAATTTGAAGAGCGTCTGACGAAGCTTGAGACTGAACAGGATTGGAATGCCGTCCTAGAGATCATTGAACAGGGGATCGCGGAGGCTTCTGACGCGGAAACGCAGGCTGAGTTACATCTGAGGTTGGGGCGTGTCCTCAGTCAAAAGTTCCTTCAAGGGGTGAAGGCGCTGAAGCATTTTCAAGATGCCTTCAAGCTGAATCCGGCGTTGGCTGAGGCATTGGTCGAGGCTCGCAAAATCTACTGGGACCTCGGCAAGCTCGCAATGGTGCAAAAGCTGCTGGAGCTACAGCTGAAGAACGGAGTGGACGGCGGCGCCGCCGCGCTCCGCGATCTGGGTGACGTTTCCGCAGACCTTGGCGATCGGGAGAGGGCGTCCCGCGCCTATGCCCAGGGCATGTCGCTGACCGACGCCGAGGCGCTAGGAATTAGTGACCGCTTACAGGATTGCCAAGCTTCGGACGAAGAAGCCGAGAACAGAATTTCGGACCTAGTGGCTGAGCTGAACGCGGGTACGGACCCCGCCGCGCGGTCCGACCTCGGGCTTCGCGCAGCGCGTGTTGCCCGCGGACGAGAGGGCCTCGGCGAAGAGGGACTGCTGGCACAAGCCTACGCGGCCGATCCATCGTCCGCGTCCGCGGCGGCTCTCTTCGAGGGACAGCTGATCGCCGCTGACCGTGGTAGCGAAATCGTGGATGCGCAGACGTCGGCGCTGTCCGCAATAGATGATCGGGAAAGCAAGGCAGCTCTGGCCTTCGTATTTGGCGCGCGCTGGGCGCTGCGACACCAAAATCGGGAACTCGGCGAACGATTCGTAACTGAGTCACTAGAGCTCGTTCCTGATAACCATGCGGCCTTTGCGTACTTGCGTGACCTCTACGGCGCCAAAGACGCTGACTGGGGCAAAGTCGTTACATTGGCGGCTCAGCTAGCCGACAAGCTGGGGCGGTCGTCCGCAGGTGCCGGCTTCTTGGCTCACGCTGCGCTCATTACATGGCGCGAAGTCGGCGACGTGAACGGCGCGCGGGTATATTTTCAGCGATTGGCGGAGATCTCGCCAGAACACACGGCAGTGGCTCAGTTTGAGGCATTGATCGGGGAGAAACTTGTGTCCGAAAACAGTGGTGGCGAATCGAATTCTGAGGCCGAAGAAGAGGCTGGCACGGCTCCCGCCGAGGAAACGACAGAAGACGCTCAAGTCTCTGACGAATCGGAGTCTGCTGAAGCATCAGCTTCAGAACCGGAGTCCGAGATAGAGCAGGCCGCCGATGCGGCGGCAGGCGACGAAGTAGCGGCGGAAGCCGCCGAAGCTGCACCGGAAGCGGAGGCCCCGCCGGAGGTGGACGCTGCCAAAGTCGCTGAACTCCGAGAGAAGCTATCTGCCCAACAGGCCGCCAAGCGAATGCACGAATACGTCAAGACCCTGATCGCTTTGGCAGCAGAGGTCCCCGACGCTGACGAGAAGCTAACGCTGCTGGCTGAAGCTGGTGATCTTTACGTTAATAAGTTCATGAACCAGGCCGAGGCCGTCAAGACCTACGAGAAGGTTCTTGCTGTCGACCCCACCAGCGAGTCTGCCATCGATTATCTGCGGCAGATGTACGAGAAACGGCGTGATTGGGAGAAGCTCATCCGTCTCCGCCAAGGAGAGGCCGACGCGCTGCCGGAAGGCCCCGAGCAACTGGCTGCCTATAAGGACATTGCGTTGCTGGCAACCGAGCGCATCAAGAAGCCGGATGTTTGCATTGGTCTGTGGGCGGTGGTTCTCGAAGCGGATGACGCCGACTACGACGCGCTGAAGGCTCTCGCCCAGCTATACGAGCGGGCACGAAACTATGAAAAGTTCGCGGACGTTATCGAGAAGCTCGTCGAATACATCGACGACATCGGCGAACGCGTTCAACTTCTGACCAAGCTCGGGCAGGTCACCGGAGATCGTCTCAAGGACGACGCTCGCGCTGTGGATGCCTACCGCATGTTGCTGACCTTGCAGCCCGATGACCGTCGCGCTCAGGAGCAACTGAAGAAGCGCTACGTAGCGCTCGGTCGGTGGGATGAGTTGGAGGACTTCTACTCGGATAGCGGTAAGTGGGATGAGTTCATTCGCGTGTTGGAGAGCAACGAGAGCAGAAACAAGGATCCCGAGCAGCGCATTGGAATGCTGATGAAGATCGCTGAATTGTGGATGACGCAGAAAGGCAAGCCGGACCGGGCGTCGCGCGCCTACGAAAAGGTGCTAGGTCTCGACCCGCAGAATCTAGCGGCAGCTCAGTCGCTGATTCCGATTTACCAGTCGGGCAACAACCCGAAGGGGCTCGGCAGCGCGATCGAAGTGAAGTTGGGGCATCTGGAAGATCCAGACGAACGACTTGAGCTGCTACGTGAGGTCGCCGCGCTTTACGAGGGGCGGATCAACGACAAGGAAAAAGCTTTCGAACGTTACCTCGAGGCATTCAGCATCGCCCCTAGCGACGAACAGGCCCGGAGCGATGCCGAACGTGCAGCGGGCGTTACCGCTGGCTGGGAAACCATGGTTGAGAAATACCGTGCCCAGATCGTCGTCGCCGAGGAGTCCTCGGACTTTGAAGTCGTGAGCATGCTTCGGCTGTCTCTCGGTCGCGTTCTGGTCGAGGAGCTCCAAAACGTCGACGAAGCGTTGGCGGAGTACAGCGCTGTTCAGGAGAGCGAGCCTGAGAACCAAGTGGCTCTCGAAGCGCTACAAAAGCTTTATCGAGAGACCGAGCGTTGGACGGACTTGCTCGGTGTGTATCAGAGTCAGCGCAATCTGATATCTGATCCCGAGGAGCGCAAGCCTGTACTGTTCGAGATCGCCAAGCTCCATGAGGCGAAGGTCGAAGATCTCAAGAGCGCCATCGAGACATACGGCGCTGTTCTGGAAGAGGATGCTGCGGATTTGACCGCGCTCGCCGCGCTCGATCGCTTGTATCAACAGACGGAAGACTGGGCCCCCTTCGCCGATATCTTGAGGCGACGGATCGAGCTCGACGCCACAGAAGCTGAGCTGATCGACTTTAAATTCCGACTGGGTCAGGCAGACCAAAAACACTTGTCCAATGCGAGTGCCTCGCTGGAGAACTACCGAGAGATCCTGTTCCTCGATCAAGAGCATGCAGGGGCCCGAGAGGCCTTGGAAGGCATGCTAGACGACGAGGAGCATCGGGGCGATGCGGCAGCGATTCTTGAGGCTATCTATGAAGCCCGCGAGGATTGGGAGTCTTTGGTTCGAGCGCTGGACATCTTGGTTCTCGGTGCTGAGCCCGACGAGCAAGTGTCATTGTTGCGGAGAGTTGCCGGAACCTGCGCCATGCAGTTGGATGACGTCGGTCGCGCGTTTGAAGCACAGTCGCGTGCCGTAAAGGCCGATCCGACTTCCAGCGATGCGCGTCTGGAATTGGAACAGTTCGCGGAGCAGGCAACGGCGTGGGAACGATTGATCGCCTTGTACAATGAGGTAGCCGGAGAACTCAGCGACCCCGTGTTGGCCCGTGACTACTTCCTGCGCACTGCCGCCATCGAAGAGCAGTTGGGGAAGATCGATGAAGCCGCAGCAAGCTACCAACAGATCTTGGAGCTCGACGCCGCGGATGCGGAGGCGCTCACTGCCCTCGATACTTTGTACCGAAGCAATGAGCGCTGGGAAGATTTGATCAGCGTATTCCTTCGACGTATCGACCTCGCCGATGAAGGTGAAGAAAAAGAGGGGTACTACGCCCAGCTAGCTACCACCTACGAAGAGCGCCTCGATAAGCCGGAAGAGGCCGTCGCTGCCTATCGTGATGTCCTTACGATGGATCCGACGAGTTCGGCAGCGCTCACCGCGCTTGATGGGTTGTTCGCGCGGCAGCAAATGTGGCCGGAACTTGCGGAGAACCTGGTGACTCGTCTCGCCCTAGCAGAGGAGGATGCCGAGCAGCTCGAGCTGATGTTGCGTTTGGCGTCGTTGCGCGAACAGCAAATGGGTGAGGCGGAAGCGGCTATCGAGGGTTACCGCGAAGTTCTCGATCGGGACCCGAGCAATGAGGCAGCGCTGACCTCCCTCGAACGACTGGGAACGGACGCTGAGCAAGAGCTCGTCATCGCGGAGATCCTGGAGCCCCACTACCGTAATCAAGGTGACTACCAGAAGCTAATTGGCGTCCACGAGGTCCAGGTACGACGTGCCGACGACGTGAACACCAAGGTGGAGCTGTTGCACCAAATTGCGGTGCTCTATGACGACGCAGCCGGCGATCCGAGTGCTGCCTTCGACACAACGGCACGCGCGCTGGCCGCCGATCCGTCCTCCGAGATGAGCCAAGAGGGCCTGGACCGTTTGGCGAGGTTGACCAATCGCTTTGCGGATATGGCGAAGGTGTTGGAAGAGCTCGCAGCCAAGCAGGAGGATCCGGAACTGGGCAGTGCGCTGTACTCTTCGGCTGCCCGGGTCGTGCAAGACGATATGGGTGACATCGAGGGAGCGATTCGGCTCTACTGCTGCGTTCTGACCGTCGACGAGACCAACTTGTCCGCCGCCGAGTCCTTGCAGGGGCTGTATCAGACCACTGAACGATACGCGGAGATGTCCGAAATCCTACAGCGGAAGTCCAACATGCTGGAGGACTTGGACGAGCAAAAAGCCGCTCTCTACCAGGCTGCCACGCTGGAAGAAGATCTCTTGGAGCGTCAGCAGATGGCCGTGGCGATCTACAAGAAGGTCTTGGAGATCGACGAAGAAGACGTCAAGAGCATCGATGCGTTGATCGGTCTCTTCTTAGCGGCCGAAACGTGGACTGAACTGCTCGATGTCTACGCAAAGAAGGCCGATCTGGTCTTCGATCCGGATGAGAAGAAGGCGATCTATTACCAGGTTGGCGCTGTATATGAGCGCGAACTTGGTGATGTCGAGCATGCTATCGACACCTACCAGCGAGTGCTTGAACTCGATCCGGACGATCTGACCGCCCTCGGTCGGCTCGATGTCTTGTACCAGTCAGCAGAGAACTGGGCAGAGCTGCTCAGCGTGTTGACGCAAGAATCGGAACTGACGGCAGACCCCGCTGAGGCGGTTAGCTATCAGTACCGAATCGCGGAGCTGTACGAGAAGCGTCTAGACGACGTTGTGCGAGCGGTCGAGCTGTATCGCGACATCTTGAACATTCAGGCCGACCACGAGCCCACTCTGGCGGCCCTTGAGGGAATCAAGGGGACCGATGGCGAAAACGCGCTCGCTGCCGCGAGCGTGTTGGAGACCGTCTACGACGCGATGGGCGAATACGATCGCCTCATCAGCGTGTTGGAGGTTCAGGCGAGCTGCTCCGAAGACTCTTTCAATAAGGTGGAGTTGTTGCACCGCATTGCCGCTCTGTACGAGGAGAGCTTGGGCAATCTAGCTAGCGCCTTTGATGTCTTCGGCCGGGCTGTCGCGGTCGACAGCGAGAATGAGGATTCCTTGGGGTCCTTGGAACGGCTCGCGATGACCATAGAGCGCTGGCCCCAGGTCGCAGAGCTCTACGACTCAGAACTGGCGAAACTAGAGGAAGAGCCGGACCGTTTGGTGGCCTTGGTGATGCGAGTCGCTCAGGTCTATGAAGTTCAGCTAGAGGACGTCGACAACGCCGTCGCGCGATACCGCACGGCATTGGAACACGACCCAGAGAATCAGGGCGCTGTTCGAGCACTCGATCGATTGTTCACTTCCGCCGAGCGCTGGAGTGACCTGGCTGAGGTGCTCATCCGTGAAGCGGATATCGGGCAGAGCCCGGATGAAATCCTCGATTTTAAGTACCGCCTTGGCGAGGTCTTTCAGCTCCGTCTGGACGATGTCGATAAGGCAATCGAAGCCTACAGTGAGGTCATCAACGCTGCTCCTGAGCACGAAGAGGCGTTGGCGGCGTTGGAGTCGTTGTTCGCTGTAGGGGTCAAGCAACAGGCGATTGCCGAGATCGTCGAGCCCCTCTACCAGGCTTCTGCCGAGTGGGAGAAGCTCATCCAGGTCCACGAGGCCCAGCTGACGCATACGACGGAGCCAGAAGAGCGCGTCGCGATGTACTACCGGATCGCTGAAGATGCCGAGGAGCGCCTGATGGACTCGGTCCGCGCGTTCGAAATCTACGCGCGAGCCATCAAAGAGATTCCGACAGACGAACGCATCGGTGAGGAAATCGAGCGTCTGGCTTCGATGAACGATGGCGGTTGGGAACTGTTGGCCAACACCTACGCCGACGTCATGAGTATCGAAGGCGTATCCCCTGAAACTCAGGTGCTCGCCGGCAAACGTCTGGCTCGACTCTTTGAAGAGGAGCTGGCTGATGCTGACAAGGCGGAAGAGTCCTACCGCTTCGTATTGACGGTCTCGCCGAAGGAACAGGATGCCCTGGAGAATCTAGACCGCATCTACACCTCGATGGATCAGTTCACTGAACTGGCCGGAATCTTGGAGCTGCGGGCAGAGACGGCGGAAGAAGTTCCTGACAAGGTGGAGTTCTACGCGAGAGTCGGTCAAGTCTACGAGGAGCAACTAGAGCGCATCGACGATGCGATTCGAGTCTTCCGAGTTGTGTTTGATGAGCTGGAGCCCACTCACGAAGAATCTATCCTCGCGCTGTCCCGCATTTACGAAGGGCGCGAAGCCTGGACCGAGTTGAAGGTAGTATGTGAACGCCAGCTTGAGAACTCCGTCGGCGATGTCGAAGAAGCGGAAACCCGGGCAAAACTAGCCAACATCGCGGCCAAGCATCTCGGCGACGTCGAGGGCGCCGTGACAGGTTGGAAGCGTGTGCTCGACTTGCGTGGAGAGGATCCGGAGGCCTTGGTGGCCTTGGCGGATCTGTACGAGCAAGAGTCTCAGTGGGCCGAGCTGAGTGACGTTCTCGAACGCCACTTTGATATCGCCGAAGAAGACGAAGAACGTGTCAATGCACTCACCCGTCGTGCCCGGCTCTTCACAGAGAAGCTGGGGCGGGACGATGAAGCGCATGACGCTTGGCATCGCGTCTTAGACATTGATTTCAGCAATGTCATCGCACTGCGGGCCGTCGCCGAAATCTGGCGTCGCAAGGAAGACTCAACGGAATTGGTCACCGCTTTGCACGCAATTGTGGAGAGAGCCGCCGCCTTGATTGAGGGCGAAGAGCTCATCGCGGTGTATCGGGAGCTAGGCAAGACCTACGGAACTGTCCTCGAGCAGCCCTTTGAAGCTTCGGAAGCGTGGACGCAGCTGTTGGAGGTTGAGCCGAGCGACTTTGAGGCGATGCAGGAGTTGGAAGCGATTTACCGCGCCGACGAGCGCTGGCCCGATGTGGTTCAGGTCAAGATCCAACGTTCCGCCGCCTTTGAGGAACCCGAAGAGAAAATTCGTGAACTCCTTGAGGTCACGGAAATTTGGAAGACGACTGTCGAGGAGTACGACTCCGCGACAGAGGCATTCGAGAAAATTCTTGAGGTGGATGGCTTGCACGAGCACGCCTTTGCGGAGCTGGAAACACTCCACAATGCAGGGGAGCGATGGGAGCCTCTGGTCGAGCTCTACCTGAACCGACTGGACGCGCTCGAAGACGCTCCCCAGCGGGCGGACCTGCTACGGCGCATCGCATCGGTGTTCGAGAAGAGCTTGGACGATGAAAATCAGGCCTTTGATGCCTTGGTGAACGCCTTCGCGGAGGACTACGGCGACGACGTCACTGTGGTGTACATGGAGGCCTTGGCCCAGTCGACAGGACGATGGGGCGAACTCATCAATACGGCCAACGCTTGGCTGCAAGAGCAGACCGAAGAGCGCACGAAGATCCAGCTCTGCTTGCGACTTGGAAAGTGGTACGGCGAGGATTTGGGTCATCCTGAGTACGCGCAGCCCTACTACCAGCAGGTCATGCAGATGGAGCCGAACAACGTTCAGGTTCTACGGCAGATGGCGAACATCTACCGCCTGAGCTCCAACTGGCAAAAGATGGGTGAGATGCTCACGCGCGGCTTGGATGTCGCGGTGGCCAACGATGATCGTAAAGCCATTTTGGTGGATCTGGGCGAGTTGCTTGAGCTCCAGATGGACCAGGCCGCTCAAGGCATCAGCTACTACAAGCGCGCTTTGGAAGTGGACGAGCACTTCGTGCCAGCACTCGAAGCCTTGGAGCGTATTTACGCCGCCGGTGGAGAGCACAGGGAGCTTGCCAGTATCTTGACCGAGAAGGTGGAGGCTCTCACCGACACCGACGCGATTGTCGTCACGAAGATTCGGTTGGGAGAGTTGTACGAGACAGAACTCGGAGACTTCGAGGCATCCGCCACTGTGTATGCCGGCGTGCTCGAACTAGAAGCTGCGAACCTGACAGGTCTCCGTGGCCTGGAACGCGCTCATGAGACACTCCAGCGATGGGGCGAACTCGTTCAGGTGCTTGAGCAGCAGCTGGATGTCGTCGAATCTGAACGCGATCGAGTTGATGTATTGCTCAAGGTCGCCGGAATTCAGGAGGAGCAGTTCCTGAAGTCCGAAGAAGCCGCCCAGCGCTACGAACAAGCATTGGAAATCAATCCAGGGGAGGTGGGCGCCTACGAAGGGCTGGAGCGTTGTTATCGGCGTCTCAAGCAATGGTTGGATCTCATCACGACCTACGAGCGGCACATCAGTGACGCCGCCGAACAAGAAGACAAGATTGAATTCTTTGGCCAGATCGCCAAGGTCTATGCTGATGAGGTCGGGGACGCGGATCAAGCGATCTCCGCGTATCAGAACCTCGTCGACCTCGACGAGAACAACATTGTCGCACTCGATGCGTTGTCCAAGCTCTACGATAAGCAGGGGGATTCCTCCCAAGCTATCGACGCGATGACTCGCGTTGCCGATCTCACGACCGACGGTGAGCAACGCGTGGAGATGTACTTCCGAATCGGTCAGGCCTTCGAGGACAAGCTCGGAGATCGTGTCGCGGCCCAAGAGCGCTTTGAAATGGCTCTGGACTTGGATCCGGCGCACCTGGCTTGCTTGGCCGCACTTCGCACCATTGCTGTGGACGAAGGCGATTGGGATCGTGCTGCTCGATACCTTGAGCAAGAGCAGTCCAATACGGAGCAGGCTCGACCGAGGGCTCGCTTACTGGTGGAGCTGGGTCGGGTCAGAGCTGAGATGCTCGACGAGCCGGAACTGGCAGTTCAAGCCTACGAGTTGGCAATCCAGAGCGATCCGGAATGCGAAGAAGCTGCGTTGCCGCTGGTCAAGAGCTACATGGACGCCGAGCGCTGGGACGATGCCGAACCTTTGGCAGCCCTGCTGGTGAAGAAGTCCAAGGGGCAGGAAAAGCAAGACCAGCACCTGCTGTACAAGCTGTACGGCCGTGTGTTGGCGGCGCAGGAAGCTGATGAGAAGGCTCTGAAGGCCTATACCCAAGCTCATCAGTTGGACATGACGGATCAGGAGACTATTCGTGGAATCGCGGACGTTTCTTACCGCCTGAAGGATTGGCCCAGCGCTCTCACCAACTATCAGAAGGTGCTCACTGCACTGGGTGAGGACGAAGTCGACGAGCGTACGGACGTCTACTACCGCTTGGGTTGCATCAAGGGTGAGCAGGGACAATCCAAACAGGCGATCAACAACTTCGAGAAAGCCCTCGGACTGGACAGCGAGCATCGAGCGACGCTGGAAGCATTGGTTGCCATCTACGAAAAAGCGAACGACTGGAAGGAGGTCGCTTCCTACAAGCGTCAGATTCTCGACAGTGTGTTCGACGACGAGCCTCGCTACGCGCTGCTACTCGAAATCGGTGAGGTTTGGGGCGACAAAGAGAAGTCCTTCGACAAGGCAGTGGAAGCGCTCGAAGAAGCCCAGGAAATCAAGCCTGAGAACCACGTGCTGTTGCACAAGTTGCTCCAGCTATATCAGCAGGCGGGTGACTGGCAGAAAATGGTCGACACCCTGCAGGTCATTGGCGACCTTGAGTCGGCTCCGGCAAAAAAGTCTCGCTATCTCTACACCATGGCGCAGCTTTGCCGCGACAAGTTGGATGACGAGGGGCGCGCAGTGGAGCTCTTCAATGAGACGCTCGACCTGGCTCCGGATTTCTTGGAGGCCTTCGAGCGGATCAACAAGATCCTTACCGCTCAAAAGAATTGGAAGCAGTTGGAGCGAAACTACCGAAAGATGCTCCACCGCGTGGCAGGCAAGGACAACGCCGGTCTGGAGCACATGCTCTGGTATCAGTTGGGTCTGGTCTACCGCGATCGCATGGAAGAACAGGAGAGCGCCATCGAGGCATTCAAGATGGCCTCCGTCGCTAAACCGGAGAGTTTGGTGGAGCGCCAGATTCTATCTGAGCTCTACGAGACCTCAGAGCGCTATGACGACGCGATCGCTGAGCAGCGAATCGTGTTGGCATCGGACCCGCTGAAGGTTGACGCGTACCGTCACCTCTACCGGCTCTACTTGCACAAGAAGGCTTACGATGAGGCCTGGTGCGTGGCGTCCGCGATTGCGTTCATGCGCAAGTCTAACGAAGAAGAGAAGCGTTTCTTTGAGGACTATCGTCCCGAAGGCATGCTGCAAGTAAAGGGCCGTGTCAGCAACGAGCTGTGGGTCAAGCACCTCTTCCACTCGGGGCAAAACCTATACGTATCAAAGATCTTCGAGATGATTGCCCCTGCGGCCCTTCAGGCTAAGATTGCTTTGCTAACCGCGCAGCGGAAACTCCCCGCATTGGACAAGCGCTTCAAGCAAGATCCCGCGACTTCGACGGTTACTTTTGCCAAGACCTTCGGTTGGGCCGGGCAAGTCCTTGGTGTGCAGCTGCCGGATCTGTACGTCCGCAACGACGTCGCTGGAGGGATTCTGGCGGTTCCTTCTGCGCCGCCAGCTTCCGTGGCTGGGCAAAGCGTGCTGAGCGGTTTCCAACCGCAGGAACTGACGTTCCTTTGTGGCAAACATCTCGCCGGCTATCGGGGTGAGTTGTACATGCGCAACCTGTTCCCGACGCAAGCAGAGCTGACCGTGATGTTGTTCGCGGGAGTGATCATCGCTGCGCCGAACACACCGTTGCCTAAGGAGATAACCAAACAGGTGAAAGATACGGCGCAGGCACTCGCCAAGTTCATGCAACCGCGTCAAATGGAAGGTCTGCGCACCGTGGTGAAGCGATTCATCGAGGAGGGCGCCAAGGCCAACATCAAGAAGTGGAATCATGGTGCAGAGTTCACCAGCGCCCGTGCAGGTCTTCTGATCTCGGGGGATCTTGAGATTGCCAAGAAGCTCCTCAGTGCGGAAACTGGCGGCCCTACGGATCTGCCGCCGGCGGAGAAGATGAAGGACCTTTTGGTCTTCAGCGTCAGCGAGCACTACTCCGCGCTCCGCTCCGCTCTAGGCACCGCCATCTCGGCGGAATAATAGTCGGAGCGGTCTGCCGCAACTCAAGAAAACGGCCCCCTCGGGGGCCGTTTTTCTTTGGGGGACGAGAGCCTGCCGTTCTCGCCGGTGCAGCTGCGAGTGACGAGGTGTCTTGTGGGACCGCAACTGGCCGGGACAGGCGGGCTAGGTCCGCAGTCATGCATCGAGGATGCCCGGGTTTTGTCGCGAGTTGGGTGACTTCCCCGAGGTGCGCCACGATTCGACACAATTGTAGCAACTGTTCGCTGCGGGCGACCGAAGCCTTGGGCATGAAAGAGCTACAAACGGATCGCGATTGCACCACTGAAATATCGGTTAGCCCTCCGAGGGGCCCCTGGCTCGTCGAAGTGGGAGGACCGGGCGGCAACCAGCGGCAAATATTGCGGGCGGGGGAGTCGATGGTCCTGGGTGGGGGGCGGTCTGCGGGTATGCGAGTCGAAGACGCCGCCGTGAGCGGAGAACACGCTGCGATTCGAGCGGGGCATCGAGGATTGGACGTGGTGGATCTGGACTCTCGCAACGGCGTGTATGTCGGCTCAGCGAAGGTCAAAGCGGCGTCTCTTGTTAGCGAAAGCCTGAGTTTCGTTATCGGGCGGTCGACGGTGACCGTTTGCTCCGCCCAGCAGGACGTAGATTCGAGTTCGGCGCCGCAGCTACCCGGAGTCATCGGTAACAGCGAACCGATGAGACGACTGGCTCGCGATGTGTTCGCTCACGCGCGTACCTCCGCCCCCCTGCTGTTGGAGGGGGAGTCCGGTAGTGGCAAAGACGTTGTGGCGCGCGCTATCCACGAATTGAGCGGACGGCGCGGTGAGTACGTACCGCTCAACGTCGCGGCGGTGGCAGAATCGCTTGCCGATTCCGAGCTGTTTGGCCACGAACGTGGAGCGTTCACCGGAGCCGTAGGCAAGCGCTCCGGTGCGTTTGAACAAGCTCATCGCGGCACGCTGTTGCTCGACGAGATCGCGGATCTTCCGATGCCAATTCAAGTTAAATTGCTTCGTGTCATTGAGGACGGTCGCATACGACGGGTGGGGGCCGACTCGTCCTTCGTGGTGGACACTCGCGTGGTGTCTGCAACCTGGGCCAACTTGGAGCAACGGGTAGCCGAGGAGAGGTTTCGAGGAGATCTGTTTCATCGCATCTCGACGGCCCGTATTCACATTCCGGCGTTGCGCACTCGGCGGAGCGACATCCCGGCGATCGCCGTGGCTCTGTTAGAGCGGCTCGCTCCACAGATCGGGAGCAAACAACTCAACAGCGGGGCGTTAGGAAGACTCGTGGCTCACTCGTGGCCCGGCAATGTTCGAGAGTTATCTAGCGTCTTGTACCGAGCGGCCGTAGCGGCGACCGGCAGTGAGATCCAGGGCGTTCACGTGGACGCCGCATTGCCGATTACCCTCAACGCCGATCCTGGCGATCGTCCCAGCGTCGTCGATCTCGTGAAACTGCACGGCGGAAACGTTGCCGCCGCCGCACGGGCCGCCAGGGTGCCCCGCAGTACCTTCCGAGCGTGGCTTCGCAAGGTCGAAGCCGACACGGGTCTTGAGTCGGACGACGTCAGCGCTGGGAGTCTGGCGTGACTCCCGTTGATGCCGTGCTGACCGCACGAGTTTGCGGGCTGGGGTGACCCGCGGTGCCTAGATCCGCAGTGCCTAGATCCGCAGTGCTACCGCTGTCCAGCGATGTCTCAGAAACGGCTTTAGAACCGGCCTAGGATCGAAATGCCGTTGTAGTCCGGGCTGGTCACCGGGATGACGCGAACCGTCGCCGTGTTTCGCTGCGAGCGGTCCGCCGTATCTTCCGTCGTATCGGGGTCGTCCTTCGCGGCGGGGTCGATGAAGTAGTAGGCGACGGTTCCGCCGATAGCGAGCCCGCCGACGACTCCGAGCACAACCGCCGTGGTGTAGTAGTTGTCACCGTCGTTGGCCGCTGCGTTAAACGAATCGCAGGCGGTGATGTAGATTTCGTACAAATGGCGTTGGTCGTCGTTGAGTGTGACATCGTGCCCACAAGCACCGGCTGATCTGTAGTCGGCCCCGGGCGCCGCACCGACAATGTTTCTCGCGATTGTGGCCTCTGACGTTGGCCCCCACAACACACTATCAGCAGCTTGTTGGGCCTTAATCTGAGCCGCGTAATCGTTGGCGGTGTTGTAGCTATTTTCTGAGCTGACGGCGAAGAAGCCGGCGCCGCCGAGGGCCAGCAAGCCGCCTCCGCTGAGGTACCAGGCCAGCGGCGTATCGAGGTACCAGTCGATGATGTTTCTCCGTCCCCCCGTGCTAACGGATAGATCATCGGGGTCCTCGGGGTCCTCATCTGACTCCAACACAGTTTCTTCGGGTTCCACCGCACTGCTGGGCGCTGCGGCGGGGACGCCGGAAGATTCCGTGAGCGTGAGGGACAGCTTCATTTTTTCGCCGGCAACCGCGGTGGCACTTCGCTCCGCACGAAGATTTCCCGAACGGGCCTCGATCTTGTGAGCGCCGGTCTCGAGGTAAATCGGTGACGCCAGCGGTGTGCGCCCAACGGACTCGCCATCGACGAAAATCTCGGCGTGGCTCTTGTCGACCGTGAGCTTCAGGACACCGACTTTCGACGAGGCGGCGGCCAGTCCAAGCTCGGCTTCTTGAATTTGATCCGGGCTGCCACCGCTGTTCTCCAACAGGAAATTGTTGAAATGGGTCGCGGCGTCCGCGGTGTGTCCGCCGCGCAGTTCACTTTGCGCCAGGTTTAGAAGAACTGCCGGGTGGGGCTTGAGTGCGTAGGCTTGGAGGAAGGCCAGCCGCGCCTTTTCGAATTGGCGTTGATCATAAAGCTCGACTCCCTCTTGGAAACGCTCGCGGGCAACCTGGGTGGTCGCGCTGTCGGCTTGCGCGGTCGACGGTGCCGCCATGGGGAGCGCAGTGGCGAGAGCAAGAGTGAGAGAGCAAAGAAAGCGGGCACTAGGCGTCATGAGATCTCCAACGGAGGGAAGCGGAATAGGGGCGCATTATGTCAGAACGGGCTGTCGCGGACGATTCCGCCGCGAGAGCTGGTGGACGATTTTTTCCGGTTGGCGGGCTTTTTCCGCGCCGGTTTGTAGGTCTTGAGCTTTGATTTTGGCCGAGCTTTGGGTGTCGCTCTCGGTCGGGACTTGGGCTTGGCTTTGGCTGCTGGGCGAGGCTTCTTCACCCGGGCTGGAATCGCCTTTGGAACGGGGGCCGGCGGGGGGGGGGGGGGCGGGGCCGCTTGGGTCGCCTCCGGCGTTGTGTCATCGACCTCCGCGGCGGGATTTTCGGTTGGAATCTCGTCCGCCGCTTCTGCCGAGGGAGGCGCCGGGGGAGGCGCCGGCGCTGGCGGTGGACTCACACTCGTAGCTGTGTCGCTGTCAGCCTGAGAGGGCTCTGGCGCGTTGTCCGATCGTCCGTTGAGGATGAAAAATGTCAACAGGGCTGCAGTCGTGCCAGCTCCGACGGCGACCCACAGCGTGTTGGAGCCCTTTGGCTGCGCCGCGTAGTTTTCTCCCAGGATTATGGTGGATGCGCTGCCGGCGGCTGGCGCGATAACGTCATCGAGGGAGGCGGGCGGAGCATGCGCGGGGCTCGAACTCGCCCTGGATTCAGGTGAGGCCTCGGGCGACTCGTTGGCATCAGTCGAGCTCGGGGCGCTGGCTGGCGCTGACGGGATGGATTTTTCCGCGGCAGATTTCTCTGCGGGGCTCGAAGAGCTCGGGCTTGCGGCCTCGAAGTCGGGGTTCGCCTTTTCGTCCGGATGCGGCGGGATGGGATGAACGGGCGGTGGGGCAGCATCTGCAGCTTCGCGAATTTGCTTCAGCGTCTCGGGGGCAGGAGCTAGACCGACCATGGTCGTCTTCGGACTGAGCCCGATATCTTTGGGGGGCTCGTCTTCTGGACCTTTGCCGACTCGGACAGGCGCCATCCCGTGCAATGTCTGCGTGGGGCTTCCGGAGAGAAAGCCTGGAGGGGATGCGCTGTCCCGCAGTGTCCCGGGGATCTGCGCTCCGATTGCACCCAGTTTGGAGGCAGTGTCCTTCGCTGGAGCGACAGGCTTTAGGGTATTCGCTGGCGCGCTCGCGATTTTCGCTCGTTCGGCAGCCTCTTGCGTGGGAAGTTGGGCCGGCGGATGATCGCTGGGCAATGGCTCGGCATCGTCGTCCCAGACCGCCTTGAAGCTGTCTGCGAGCCTATCTGCCTGGTCGGGAGACAACTCTTTGTCCCCTTGCTCGTCGTCCCGTGATCCCACCATTGTCGTACTTGACGTTGTCCGAGAGCACCCTAACACCGCAGAGATCGCGCTGGCAAACTGCACTTTGTTGAAGCATTTGTGGGAAAGCTCGCCCTTTGTTCGCGGTTGGCGTTACATGCATAAGACAATGCCGGTTTCGGTCTGGCGAGGGTTGCCCAGTTTGCTGCTCCTGCTGGCTTCTGCCTGTGGGGACGGTGAGATATCGGCGTCGGCTCCCAGCCCGACTAGCTCTCCCGCGAGCGCGTCGGTTGCCAGTTTGGAGTTGGCTCCCCGGGGTCAGGTTCTGGCGGAGGCGAACCGTCTGAGCGCCCAGGCCGCTAAGGATCCCGGTCGAGCCGGTGCGGCGGCGTCACTGCAGGCGGCTCGTCTTAGAGAGCGGATGTGGCGCCTCGAACACCGGGAGGCGGATGCTTTGGAGGCGCTTGCCCTGTATGACGAGGTGGCCGGTAGGGACAGCGCGCTGGCATGTCAGGCGCAAGTCGACGCGGCGCGGCTCCGCGGAGAAGCCAAGAACGAGCCTCTGGTGGCGTATTCAGGGGCCTACCTCGCCCGCGGCAAGAGCGACAATGCTCAGTGCATCGCCCGGGCGGAACTGTTGATCCAGGCCTTGTCCGCTTTCCGGCCTGGACAGTCCGAGATCGCCGCCTTGGATCGAGAGATCCAAGCCTCGCGGGGCAGCCGCGCGGCGGCGGTAGGGAGTGCACAGGATCCACAACTGGCATCACCGGCGCCGGTGATGCCAGTTGTGGATCCTGTGGCCAGCGGCCCCGCGACGATCAGCCGAGTGGAGCGCTATGGGGCTAAGGATGCCGCTCGAGTCGTCGTGTTCCTAACCCGCCCAGTGCTGTTTGAAGTGGGTTCGCTCGCGGGCTCCCCAGGCCAAGGGCCGAGGCTCTACGTGGATGTGAGCGGCGCCTTTTTTAGCGGCCCGAGTGAGTATAAGGTCGGCGGGGTCGTGCAGCGCGTCCGGCTGGGCAAAAGACAACAGGGTACGAGGATCGTTCTCGATTTAGACACCACCGTGTACCAACATGTTTTCTACTTGCCTGAGCCTTTCCGACTCGTCATCGATGTGTCTCTCAAGCCCCCCAAGGTAGCCACAACCGCTCCCAAAGGCCCTCGAAAGGTGAGGCGGATCGTTCTCGATCCTGGGCATGGCGGCAACGACCCAGGAGCTACAGGGCCAGTGGGATTGCGAGAGAAGGACGTGGCTCTTGATATCGCGCATCGGGCGGCGCCGCTGCTAGCTCGCGAGTTGGGTATATCGACCTTGCTGACGCGGGACGCGGACGTGTACGTGCCCCTCGACGAGCGTGTCGCAAAAGCCAACGCCTTTGGCGCCGACGTATTCGTGTCCATCCACTGCAATGCCAGTCCGCACCGTAAGAGCCACGGCATCATGACCTTCGTGCTCGACGCCTCCAAAGACGCCGCAGCAGCTCGCATTGCGGCTCGGGAAAATAAGGCGTCAGCGGCAGCGGCAGCCGAATTTGCGACGATGATGAGTCGTGTGTTGGACGCCGGAAGTGTTGCCCGCTCGAGCCACCTCGCGGATTTGCTTCAGCGGGCGGCCATGGCGTCGGTGTCGCCTGATTATTCGGGCGTGCACGATGGCGGGGTGCGCAAAGCGGGGTTCTACGTATTGGCGGGTGCTCGCATGCCAGCGGTACTGTTTGAGGCTTCTTTCATCTCGAACCCGACCGAGGAGCGGCGTCTGGACACAGGGGAGTACAGACAAAAAATGGCGGACGCGATCGTGAATGCTATTCGCGCCTATCGCGACGGCATCTAGCGGCTTACATCGTTCAGATGCCGTAATGCCATGATGCCATGATGCCATGATGCCATGATGAGCGGGCCGGGGTTCTTGTGCGAGAGGTGTCTGTGCGTACGCGCGCGGGCGGGACTTGTCCGGGTCCGGCCGGCTAATTGGCAGCTGTTGAGTAGATAAATTATTCTCGTGGCCGCTTAGTTCCTAGCGTCCGACCGATCGTTCAGTTTGGGGCGTAGGATGCTGGAACCCAGGGCAATTCTGTAAAATCCCGCGTGGTCGCCGTCGTTCGGGTGAGCGGCCTTCAGGCCGTGATGATGTTGACGAAGGGCGCTGTCAAACCTATGTTCATGTGCCCTCGCGGAGCGGGGAGTCGCGAAACATGAATAAGACCCAAGCGAAGAAGTTTAAGAAACTGCTCGAAGCCAAGCGCGCCGAAATCGTCGGTCGGGCTCAGCAAACCCTTGAGCAAGACATGTCTCTAGATGCAGACGATCTCCCTGACGAGATGGATCTGGCGTCTAGCGAATACCTCCAGGCCTTTACGTTCCGTTTGCGCGGACGCGAGAAGGCCTTCCTCGATAAGATCCAGAAAGCTCTCGATCGAATTGACGAGGGGACTTTCGGCGTCTGTGAGGAGTGCGACGAGCCTGTCAGCGTGAAAAGGCTTGAGGCGCGTCCAGAGACGACTCTTTGTATTCGATGCAAAGAAGATCAAGAGCGCGTCGAACGCGACTTCAGCTGAGCGCTTCCTGACATAGCCAACGCCTCGGACGGGGGGACATTGGGGGCGCGTCGAACTTGGCGTCTGCATCGCGGCGTCTCTGGTTCGCGGCGTCTCTGGTTCGCGGTGTCTCTGGTGCGCGGTGTCTCTGGTGCGCGGCGCCCGTTTTGATTGCGTGCCGGATTGCCTCCCTCCGGCGTGCTCAGCGAGGTTCCGACTATCGCTTCTTCTTGGCTTTGGCCGGAGCCTTCTTAGCGGGAGCCTTCTTAGCGGGAGCTTTCTTAGCGGGAGCTTTCTTAGCGGGAGCTTTCTTAGACTTTCCCTGGCCGCTGGCTTTTGTATTTGTCGGCTTCCGGACGCGTAGGAGCGGAATTTGCTTGAGCACGGGTCCGAGATGCCGAGCTGTGTGGCTGGCTTTCACGCCTGCGATTTCCTCCGGCGTGCCGATGGCAAGGACTTCGCCTCCGCCGTTGCCGCCTTCGGGGCCCATATCGATCACCCAATCGGCGCAGGCCACCAAGTCCAGGTTGTGTTCGATCACCACGACGGTGTTGCCGGCGTCCCGCAATCCGTACAGCGCGTCGGTGAGCAACTCGATATCGGAAAAGTGGAGCCCGGTGGTCGGCTCATCCAGCACGTACAACGTATTGCCGGTCGCTTTTCGCGCCAGTTCGCTTGCCAACTTGACTCGTTGAGCCTCGCCTCCGGACAGCGTGGTGGCTGGCTGTCCCAGTTGAAGGTAGCCGAGCCCCACCTGGCGGAGTGCGTGGAGCCGCTGTTTGATTCTGGGAATGGCTTCGAATAACTCGAAGGCACGGTCCACGGTTAGCTCGAGCGCATCGGCGACAGAGAGGCCTCGATAGGTGACCTCCAATGTCTCCCGGTTATATCGGCGGCCGTTGCAGCTTTCACAGCGGACATACACGTCCGGCAAGAAGTGCATCTCGACTCGTAGGACGCCGTCACCCTGGCAGGCTTCACAACGCCCGCCTTTTACGTTGAAGGAGAAGCGGCCCGGTTTGTAGCCTCGAGCGCGGGCTTCGGGCAGTCCGGAGTAGAGTTCGCGCAGGTGGGCGAACACTCCGGTGTAGGTCGCGGGGTTGGAGCGCGGCGTTCGACCGATCGGCGCCTGATCGATGCTGATGACCTTGTCGATGTGCTCGAGTCCCTTGATTGCGTCGCAGGGCCCGACCCAGGTAGACGCGCCATACAGCGTGGCACGCGCAGAGCTGAGCAGAGTGTCGACGATCAGGCTGCTTTTGCCGGAGCCGCTGACCCCGGTGACGGCAGTGAGCAAACCCACGGGGATGTCCACGGTGACGTTCTTGAGATTGTGTGCCCGCGCGCCAACGATGGATAATTTCTTGCGCTTGGCCTTGTGCCTCTTGGCGGGGATGTCGACTTTTTTCTCGCCTGACAAATAGGGGCCGGTGACGGAATTCGGATCCCGCATGATATCTTCGGGGGTGCCCTGGGCAACGATCTGCCCGCCGTGAATCCCTGCCGCCGGACCCATGTCGATGACATAATCGCCAGCCAGGATCGCATCCCGATCGTGCTCAACCACAAGTACGCTATTGCCCTTGTCGACGAGGCGCCGCAGCGCTTGAAGAAGGCGCTCGTTGTCGCGCGCGTGCAAGCCAACGCTGGGTTCGTCGAGAACGTACAAGACGCCGATCAGAGCTGCGCCAATTTGCGTGGCGAGTCGAATGCGTTGTCCTTCGCCGCCCGATAGCGTTTGAGCAGGCCGATCGAGGGATAGGTAGTCGAGGCCTACATCCAGGAGGAAGCCGAGTCGAGCGGTCACGGCCTGGATCAAGGGCTCCGCGATGGCCGTTTTTTTTGCATCTAACCCGCCGATCTCGGCAACATCCAGAAGGAAGGTGCGCAGGGAACCCAAGGGGAGGGCACAAAGATCGGCGATGGTGCGGTCGGCGAGCTTTACGGCGAGAGCTTCCTCGCGCAGTCGGTGCCCATCGCAGGCCTCACAGGTGCGAGTCACGATGAACCGCCCCAGGTCCTCGGGACCGATAGCGCCCTCTTCGGTCTCTTGATCCTCTCCCTCGCCAGCACCCTCTTCGAGGATTTTTTCGAGGCGCGGGATGATGCCGTCGTAGGCCTTGCCCCGGCGACTCTTGGCTCCCGTGCCCTCGAGAATCATCGTCTGATTCGATTTGGAGAGCTCGATGAAGGGCACGTCCGGATCCACTCCGAGTACTTTGACGACCCGGTCGATCTCGGTCGCCATCGCGATGGAGCCCCGGCGACCGAAGGCGGCGACGGCTCCTTCGCGGAGGCTTTTTCCAGGATCGGGTACGACCCGCGCAGAATCGATCCTAGAGCGAGTGCCCAGGCCATCGCAGACGCCGCACGCCCCGTGAGGACTGTTGAATGAGAAGAGGCGGGGCTCCAACGGTGGCAATACGATGCCAAATTCCCAGCTAACGAGCCGTTCGCTCATCACCCGCGGTTCTTCGCCGTTCTGTTCGTCGATGAGCACGGTGCCGTCGCCCAGCCGAAGTCCAAGCTCTACGGAATCTGTGATTCGCCCCTTGGCTTGGGGTCGCGCGACGATGCGATCTACGACGACGTCGAGATCGTGCGGGCCCTTGGAGCCAGATTCGAGATAATCTCCCAAATCGATCACTTCGCCGTTGATGCGGGCTCTCACGAAGCCGTCCCGGCGTAGCCCCTCGATGGCTTCTTCGAGCGTTCCGCGGTGATCGCGCAACACGGGGGCCAGTAGGATGACTCGCGAGCCCTCTTCTAGGGCGAGGATGCTGTCGACAATTTCCTGGACGGTGTGGGCGTGCAGCACCTTGCCCGACTTGGGGCAATGGGGGGTACCGGCCCGAGCGAACAGCAAACGTAGGTAGTCTGCAATTTCTGTCACTGTGCCGACGGTGGAGCGCGGAGACTTGCCGAGCGCCTTCTGCTCGATGGCGATTGCCGGGCTCAGGCCCTCGATGCTCTTTACCTTCGGCTTGGGGAGCTGATCGAGAAACTGACGGGCGTAGGCCGAGAGCGATTCGACGTAGCGCCGCTGGCCCTCAGCATAAATCGTATCGAAGGCGAGGGAGGACTTGCCGCATCCGCTCGGTCCCGTGATGATCACGAGCTGGTTGCGTGGCAGTTCGCAGTAAATATCTTTTAGATTGTGCTGATTAGCACCACGAACAACCAGCTTTGGCATCTGTTCCCCGGGAGCGTCTATCCCCGATGGACGGACGTAGTTCAGCGTTACATCCCCAACGCAACAGCGTCCATCCCCGCGATCTCAGCCCTGAGGGAGGACTCAGGAGGGTCACGGCCGGCCCCCTAGTCGCACTTGCTCCCAGGCGCCGTGCCGGATGGCCGGGCAAATCCGGGCAAGTCGGCGATGCTCAAGGGAAAAGACTGCGCTGGGGGGCAGCCGCGACGGTTGCTCCGTTCTCGCCCATGCATTACGTTTCCCGTCCGTGCATCGCCGATCTCCACAGAATCACCGAACCTTCGCCGATTTTCGTCCTTATCCGGGCGACGCTCGTCTGAAGATTCACGCGCTTGCCATCCCTACCTTGTCGTTGGGGTTGCAGTCGTGGTGGTCACCGTCGGTGCCATCGGGGCCCATAGCTCAATCGGTCAGAGCCCCCGGCTCATAACCGGGCTGTTCCTGGTTCGAACCCAGGTGGGCCCACTGTTTTCTCCCTAATTCCCCAGCGCATCACCTTCCACTAAGCGCATTTTTTACTCCGTTCAGACGCCGTCCAAATCCAAAAATAAATGATGCTTCAGCACGAATCCTCCTCGTACACCCAAAGCAGATCGCGATTTGCCAGGGGGGGTTCCGCTCAGCGTCGATTTGGCGTAGCCAGGCCGGTATACAGCTTAAAACAAGGCAAGGAGCCCTCTTCCAAGTGAACATAGAAGCTCAAGTCGACGCCCTCGAGGGGCTATCGCAATTAGATTCCGCCCTTCAGGCTTTGGAAGACGAACTCAGCCGGGAGCGTACCGCACTGGAGGAGAAGAAGGACAAGCTGTCGGAGCTTGAGCAGAAGCACCAGGCCGCCACCGCCAGCGCCGACGAGATGGATAACGTCCGTGGCGGGTTGATCCAAGAGGCGCGGACCATGAGCGTTCAGATGGAGCGATCCCGCGAAAAGCTCGCGCGCTGTCGAACCGAGCGCGAGGTCAACGCCGGGCAACGCGAGATAGAAGAATTACGCCGACTCTATCGCGACCGTGAGTTGGAAATTGAGAAGCTCGCAGCCCTTTCTGAGCAGGCTCGGTCCGATATAGATGCCACTCAAGCCGAGCGCGACACACTGTCCGGCGAGCTGGGCACGACTGAAGGGGAGTTATCTACTCGCCTAGCCGGGCTGCAAAAAGAGGCCGACGAAAAGCATGTCCAGCGCGACGTGCTGAGCCAGGACGTGCCGCCGGTGATGTTTCGTCGTTACGAGATGATTCGGAAGCGACGCGGCAACGCTCTGGCGTACACGACGGACGGAAAATGTAGCGAGTGCAACATTCTGATTCCGCCGCAAATGTTTCAGAAGATGCGCCGTCGCGAAGACTTTGAGCAATGTGCCAGCTGCAATCGAATCATCTACTTCAAGCCACCGCCGCCAGAAGGCGAAGCTGAGGCGGAGGCGCCGGCAGAAGCCGCGTCAGCCGAAGAGTAGGGCCGGAGCTTGGAGACAGATCTTGTGACCGGGCCCGAGCAGCGAGGCGAAGGGTGAAGGCCTGCCGGGTCTGTGGGAGATTGTACCCCGACGAGGCAGGGTTTTGTCCTGTCGAAGGCGCCCTACTGCATAGCGCCACTCAGGTTCCTGTCCAAGCGGATGACGGCGATCCTCGCGTGGGGCAGCTCATCTGTTCTCGATATCAGATCCGCCGAGTGGTAGCCGACGGCGGAATGGGCCGGGTCTATGAGGCCCTAGACATGTATGAGAGGCGTAGTGTCGCGCTGAAGATACTGCATGCGGAAATCGCTCACGATGAGGTTTCGGTTGAGCGCTTCAAGCGTGAGTACGACGTCAGTTGCCAGCTCCCGCATACTTATATCGTTGAGGTGACCGACTTTCAGGCGACGACGGACGACAGTTACGTCTTGGCGATGGAATTTCTGTACGGCGAGGAGCTGCGCAGCACTCTGCAACGCGAGAAAATACTGAAGCCCGCACGAGTTATTCGCATGATGAGCCAGACCGCGCTGGGTTTGGGCGAAGCGCATGCTCGCAAGTTCGTGCATCGCGATCTCAAGCCCGACAACCTGTTCCTTTGTCAGACGAGCGCCGGCGATATCGTCAAGTTGCTCGATTTTGGCTCAGTGAAAGACAAAGGCGAGACCGCTAAGAAACTAACTGTGATGGGCACCACGATCGGATCGCCCTTCTACATGGCACCGGAGCAAGCTCAGGGCCTCGACACTCTCGACCACCGCGCCGATGTGTGGGCGATGGCGGCGATCGTCTACGAGATGTTGACAGGACGCGTCCCCTTTTACGGCACTAACGGTCCCAGCATCCTATTGGAGATCTTGACGAAGGAGCCAGTTCCGCCGAGCCAGGTGGAGTGCAAGCAGGAGCACCCTCTACCGCCGACCCTCGATCGAGCGATATCCAACGCATTGAAGAAGACTGCTGCGGTTCGTACGGCGTCGATTGGCGCCTTTGCTGACGCGCTGGGTCAGGCTTTTGGCCTCAGTGGTACCCACGCCGAATGGGCGGAGATTCCGGAATCTGAGCTCGACACGCTGATTGCTGCGAAAAGGAACGAAATGGCCGTGGTACTGCCCCCCACGAGTGGGGCGGACGCCGGCGTTGATGACTTCTTTGGCGAAGACGACAGTTTGGGAGCTATGGACGATGCCTTCGCTGCGGTCGAGGCGCCGTCGGGTGCCCGAGCGCCGACCGCTCCCATGAGCGCGACTCAGGACGCCCTGCCGATGGGCAGCCGCCCGAACTGGGTGCTTCCCGCGATAGTCGCTGTTGTGATGCTTCTAGTGGGCATGGCGATCGTTGTTATCCTCGGCTAGGCCCGGTTTGCGCCGGTCAGGCGGAACTCACGCCAGCACCCATTTCTCTGCCTATTGGCAGCCGCTCCGGGCGTGGTGCGAAATAGTCACTTCTGCGGAACTTTTGGGGCGAGGCGTGCGTACTAGATGACGATGCCTGATTTCCGTCGATATTCTCCCCTCAATCTCCCGCGGAAATTTCTGGGGACGTCGCTGCTTCTGGGGATCGCGTTGTCTGCCGCGACCACTGCTGGGGCATCCGAGCCCGCGCTTCCTGACGCGAGCCAGCTGACGCAGCACATCTCCAATGCCGCCTTCGAGTTGGACCTACGTAAGGCCGGATCGTACGAGAAGGGCAAACCCGCCAAGATCGAAATCGTTCTCGTTGCGAAGGCGCCGTTTAAAGCGAACAAGGATTATCCTTACAAGTTCAAGAGCGCAAAAAACGGCAAGCTGAAGTTCAAGAGTGAAGTGAGCCGCGGCGCGAAGGTTGACGGTCGGCGAGCTGTCATGACCGTTGAGTTCACTCCGATCGCATCCGGCTCGCAGACCGTTTCCGGGAAGTTCTACTTTTCCGTCTGCACCGAGAAGCAGTGTCGCGTGGAGCGCGAAAACCTCAGCCTCCCGATTACCGTAAAATAGGCCGGAATGGGCGGTGCTCGGTCGTCAGACCGTTGACACCTAGCGGCGAAACAGGGCGGGCGGAACACGCCGACAAGGGAGGCGAGAACTACGCCGCCTAATAGTCAGCGCGCGCCTACGCCTAGCATTCGCCGGACAGGGTGTTTCATTGTGATAGAGTTAGCAGATGTCCGAGGGTGGGATTCTGGGTGATCTCGGAAGGATCTCTGATGAGATCCAACGTAAGTTCGCTGACGAGAAACGGTCGCTGTCGTTCGGGGAGTACCTTGAGCTGCTCGAAGCCGCGCCTCCACTGTTCTGTCGCGATTCGGTCCAGTATCTGAAGGACGTGTTCGATCACTGGGGGTCTACAACCGTCGAGAAACCGTGGGGCACGCTGTCCCGGTTCAAGCTATTCGATCTCCCGTGGCTGCAGCAGTCAGAGGCCGATCGCTTGCGACTGGTCGGGCAGGAGGAGATCCAGTCCGAAGTGTACCGAGTTCTAAGGAACTTCGCTCGGGAGGGGCGGTCCAACCGGCTCACTGTGCTTCACGGCCCCAACGGCTCCGCCAAGTCCACGGTAGCCGCTTGCATGATTCGTGCGTTGGAGCACTACTCAAGCCTGGATGACGGGGCGCTGTATCGCTTCCATTGGGTTTTCCCCACGAAGAGCAAGCTCAGTGGCGCCATCGGATTCGACCGCAGCCACAGCACCGGCGAGACGCTAGCCAGCTACGCTCACCTACCCGAGGAGGAAATTGACGCCCGGCTACGGATCGAATTTCGGGACCACCCCTTGTTCTTGCTGCCGCGCACGCAGCGCCGCGAACTGTTGACGAAGCTCTATTCGGAAAATGACGTATCGGATCTGCCCAGCCAGTGGCTGATGAACGGCGAGCTGTCCCACAAGAATCGGGAAATATTTTCCGCGCTGCTCACCGACTACGACGGCGATTTGGCAAGCGTTCTGCGCCATGTGCAAGTGGAGCGTTACTTTATATCCAAGCGTTACCGCTGCGGTGCCGTGACGATCGGGCCCCACCTGTCAGTGGATGCCGGTGAGCGACAACTCACCGCCGATCGCTCCGTAGGGGCATTGCCCACGTCGCTGCAATCTCTGACTCTGTACGAGGCCTATGGCGAACTGATCGATGCCTCCGGCGGGTTGTTAGAATTTTCCGACTTGTTCAAGCGACCGCTGGATGCCTTCAAGTATTTGCAGCAGACCATCGAAACAGGGGAGTTCGCCCTCGCTTCGCAGAACGTCCAACTGAATGCGGTGATGATCGCCAGCGTGAACGAAATTCAGCTGGCGGCGTTCCGTGACCACCACGAATTTGAGAGTTTTCGTGGCCGTTTCGAATTGGTGCGAGCGGGCTATCTACGAAACTACGCCGACGAGACCGCCATCTACGAGGCTCAGATCGTACCGCAAGTCGGGGGCCATGTGGCGCCGCACGCCACGTCCATGGCCGCGATCTTTGCAGTCCTGACCCGAATGCGCCGCCCGGAAGCGGAACAGTACGGCGAGGCCTTGAAAGAGGTGATCTCTAGCCTGACCGTGGTGGAGAAGATGGAGCTCTATACGTCGGGTGCCACTCCAGAGCGTCTCGACGAAGATACAGCCAAGTTGCTACGTGCCAATCTGGGGGAAGTGTACACTGAGACCGACGCCTACCCGATTTACGAGGGCAGTATCGGAGCCAGCCCGCGCGAGATGCGGACGGTCCTATTGGACGCGGCCCAGAGCGAGAGATACGATTACTTGTCGCCTTTCGCGGTGCTTGACCAACTCGACGAGCTGTGTGAAGGCCCGGGGGAATTTGTCTGGTTGCAGCAGGAGGCGACAGACGGCGGCTATCACGACCACGAAAAATTTCGCAAGGGGCTGCGTGTGCGATTGCTTGACGCGTTGGAACTGGAGCTCCGCGGCGCCAGCGGAATCGTCGACGAAGGGCAATATCACGACATGTTCGATCGCTACGTTCACCACGTAAGTTTTGCGGTGAAGGGCGAAAAAGTGTTGAACGAACACACCGGATCCTACGAAGAGCCCGACGAGTCGCTGATGGCAGAGGTGGAGACGCTGATTGGGACTCCCGACAGCAGCGAACAATTTAGGAACGCGATTCTTGGTCGTATCGCCGCGTGGGCCATCGAAAACCCAGGCCAAAAAGTCGATAATCAAGACGTATTTCGTGACGAAATTCGGCGCATCAAGAACGCCGTGTTCAAGGAACGAAGTGGCGCGGTGGCCAAGCTGTGTCGCGATCTCGTAGTGCTCGTTCGCGATGATGCCACAGGACTGGATGACCACCAGCGGGAGGCGGCGGAGCGCGCTCTCTCACGACTCAAGAGCGATTTTGCATACCAAGATAGCTCGGCGGCTGATGCCGCGGCCGTGCTCGTCAGCGAGCGATACAGCGAGCTGTTGTGAGCCCAGATGCCGGCGGGACGGAGCGCCCCCTGGGGCTTCCCTCCCTACTGGCCTTGGGCGTGAACGGCACGGTGGGAGTGGGGATATTTTTCGCTCCGTCAGCGGTCGCTGAATCCATACCGGGCTACCTCGGCGTCGCGGTGTACCCGCTGACAGTGTTGTGTCTGGTGCCCATCGCGCTGGTCTACGCCAGACTGGGCGCGCGATACCGGGAGAACGGCGGCCCCTATGTGTGGGCTCGGGAGGCATTTGGTGGGACCGCCGGGTTCTTCGTCGGCTGGATCGCCTATGTGGCTGCCTTGTTCAGCGCCGGGGCTGTGCTGGCAGGCTTGGGGCATCACGTCGCCCCGGCGGTTCAGCAGTTATGTAATGTGAGCGAGAGCGCGGTGGCAGTGCTTTGCGCGCTCAGTTTCGCTCTAGTGGCGAGCCTGGGCTTGTCTCCCAGCGCGATCGTTTGGAATGCCATGACGGTGATCAAGTTAGTGCCGTTGTTGCTTCTCGTAGGGCTTTTCCTGACGAATGGCGTGACTCCCGCGCAAACTGTCGTCCCCGACGCTGGGGGATTGTCCCGCGCTGTTTTGGTGGTCGTATTCGCGACTCAGGGTTTCGAAGTTGTGCCAGTGCTCGCGGGGAGCGTGCGAAACGCTCGCCGTTCTGTTCCCATGGCGACCCTGGGGACATTGGCGTGTGTAGCCGTGCTCTATTCGTTGTTGCACGCGGCCTGCGTCAGCGCGTTGCCCAGCTTGGCTCGGAGTGGTTCACCGATCGCGGAGGCCGCCCGGACCTTGGGAGGAGACGGCGTCGGCACTCTGGCGACTATCGGTACGACCATTTCTGCGATGGGCATCGCCTTCGGCATGTTCGCGCTGACCCCGCGATATCTCGCGGCGCTCGGGCGCAAAGATGTCTTGGGTGAGCTCATCGGTCGTGAAGACAAGCGCGATGTGCCGCAGCTGGCGCTCTGGCTATCCGCCTTCGGGATTGTGCTGTTGGTCAGCGTGGGCTCGTTGGAGGGACTGTTCGTACTGTCTAGCGTTGCCGTGTTGGCGCAATACCTGGCTGCCATTCTGGCGTATTGGTGTCTGAGTCGGCGGGGGGATGCGGCTCTTCCCCCGCGCGGGCTGTGGGTGGTCCCGATTGCCATCGCAGTGACAGCGCTGATGGCGCAGGGAGCCAAATGGGAAGAGCTGTATGTTGCCGGTGGGGTTCTGGCAGTGGGGGGACTGGTGTTAATGGGGCGCCGCCGGCTGCTGGCCCCCGCGAGCTGAGCTGCGTTCCTGGCGAAGGGGGACGATTGTACCGCGAAGGAGGCAATCCCCGACTTGCCTGTGGTCAGCCGTCCCGACTCCTGTCAGGATCATGGAGTGAGGAGGATTGGCTCTACAGCCTTCGGTGGCTCTGCGCTGCTGCACATGATAGCTCTCGGGACAGTGGCGTATTGGGCGGGTAGCCCAGCGCCGGTGGAGTCCCGCACGGAGATCGATATCGCTCTGGTCCCCACGTCCCCAGCGGTGACTCATTCCGCCCGGCGCTCGCCGTCCGTTTCGATTCCCCCGCGGGAAATTCCGCGTCAGGGCGGGGACCAACAGATGCTGCCTGACCGCCTCGCTCCCGGCAGGGGAGGGGATGGCGCCGGAGCTCCGGCGTTGAACTTGGCTTCCAGTAGCGAACGGGTGACGCGTACCCGGGATATCAAAAACCGATTAGATCGGAGCCAGGTACAGCGCATCGATACGGGTCGGGAGCGCGCTTCGCGCGAGAATCGTCGGGCAACTCCGAACCCCATGCAGCTATCCTTGCTCGCGTCCGGCGAATGGGAACGGGAGCAGCGCCGCCGCCCCTCCCGCGCGGACGGCGCCTCGGGGCTGCCCAGTGGAGGTGTCCCGACTCGGGCGGGGACCCGCGGGCTGACGGGGCCAAACATTGCTTCCGCCGAGCTGGAGCCAGTTGGTCAACGGCAAGAGGTACGCCCCCGCGGGGTGCAGCAGCAGCGGCGATATGACGGTCAACGGCGCAGCGCCCGGGTGATGCTAGCGCGCCCCCAAGTGAAGCGAGCCCGAGCGTCGATTCCGAGCGAGACTCGAGGGCGCCCTCGCGACACAGTCGACAGTCGCCAGGAGGTAGCCAACGCTATCGAATCGTTGGTCCTGTCCAGTTCGTCGGGTGGCACCGGACGTGACGGTCGCGGCGCGATTGCCACTCCTGGGGCTGGCAATGGTAAGCAGTCTGACAATGCCGCTCACGCGTCGCCAAGCGGGACGGGCGCGGGGCCCATCCGAGATGATGGCGCGGACGATCGGCGAGTGGCCTATTTCCGTAACCTGGTTCACAATTTCGAGCCCCTGTGGCGGGACGCCTTCCCCACTGACGCCATCGCCGAGGGCGTCAGTGGGCTCTGCATCATCTCTGTGCGGATCCTGTCGGACGGCAGTCTGGCAGAGGCCCGGGTACGCCGTGCGAGCGGAGTGCCGCTGTTTGACTCCAGACTGTTAGCTGCTCTTCGGGGGGCTTCGCCCTTCCCGCCGTTGCCAGCAGTGTTGGGGGTCTCGTCGTTGCGGGCTCAGATCGGCTTCGACGCGCTGAACGCGGCGGTTCCGCTCCGACGACGCTGAGGGGGGCTCGTTGATGCCGAGAGCTGCCCCCGCGAGGGGGTCGTGAATGAGGGGATTGGTGCCGAAGGGCGGACTTGAACCGCCGACAACGCGCTTATGAAGCGCGTGCTCTAACCAGCTGAGCTACTTCGGCTTTTGGGCGCGCGAATATGCTTAGCCGAACCCGCTCTGTCAAGCTTGCGGATAGTTAAGAAACCATGCCAGAGCGTTCGGAGCTGGGCCGGGCGCCAGGGGACGGATTCCCCGGGAAAATCGGCTATTCTTTGCCGAATAGGTCCTGGATCCGGGAGTCCAGGGCTACCGCGATCTTGTAAAGGCTCGAAATCGAGGGGCTCGATTCGGCACGCTCGATCTGGCTGAGTAGGGAGATACTCAAGCCGGTCCGGCGACTCATTTGTTTGAGGGTCAGCTCTTTGGATTTTCTGAGCCCGCGAATTGTGTCGCCGATGATCTTGTGGAGCTGCTCTTCGGGGGTCCGAGCGAGCCCCTTCTTGCGCATGACTCGACCCAACACGTCGCGGAACTCGTCCACGTTGAACGGCTTCTTGATGTAGTCGACGGCATCGAGCTTCATCGACTGAATCGCTGAGTCTAGGTTTGGGTGAGCCGTGAGGATGATTACGGCGATGTCCTTGTCGATGCCGCGGATCCGCTGCAGCACTTCGATACCGTCCAGCTTCGGCATCATCAGATCGAGGATGATCACGTGAAACTCGCCGTGACGAACTTCGTTCTCGACCAGAGTTGGATCCGTGAGCGCGGTTACGGCGAAGCCATCCTTCTCAAGGAGGGTTTGCATGTAATCACAGATTTGCTGATCGTCATCGACGATAAGAATTCGGACGGCTGGCAGTTCGATGGCCATGGTGACCTCCTCAAAGGCTAGGGAAAATCCCCGCTCACGCCCGGGTGGACGGTGGAAATTGCACCCACACTATAACGACCAAGTCATTCCAGTGCTACTACACTCTGGGTTATTTGCTACTCGAGGGCGCACCCAGCGCAACTAACTGTAAACGCATAGGTAATTTGTCGGCCGGCGGGGTGGATTGGGGGCAAAAAACGTTGGAGATGATGCCACCGCGGTCCCCTATGACCGGTGTCGCACCTCGAAAGCGGAGGAGGATATCCCAGCGTCCCGGGAGCGCGCAGCGGGCACGCTCCGGGTGGTCAGATCGCCGTTGAGGCCGCGCCTCGGTGGGGGACATTGATAGCTGCAGAGCCTCGCTCCCGCGGGCCGAATATCTTCGACAGAGCAGATCCCCTCAGCTCCGGATTGCAACCTAGCTAAGCTGGCGGCTACACTCAAGAGTTGGGTGTTGGGGGAGCGTAGTAGAGAGTCGTGACAGAAGAAGACCCGCTAATCACGCAATGCCAGCAGCGCATTGGCATCACTCTCAATGGGAAGTGGCGCCTCGATGCGTTGATCGGCGTTGGCGGTATGGCTGCGGTGTACGCGGCGACCCACAGAAACGGTGCCAAGAGCGCCATCAAGATCATCCATTCCGATTTCGCCGGTCACACGGAGGTGCTCACGCGTTTCCTCCGTGAGGCCTACATCGCGAACAAGGTGGAACATCCGGGCACGGTCAAAGTACTCGATGATGACACTGCCGAGAACGGCGAGCCCTATCTCGTCATGGAACTGCTGATGGGCGAGTCCGTTGACGGACGCGCAGAGCGCAACGGCGGCACTCTCCCGATGGCGGAGGCTCTCGGTGTCGCCGAGCAGTGTTTGGCTGTCCTAGAGAAGGCCCACTTCGCCGGCGTCGTCCACCGGGATCTGAAGCCGGACAACCTGTTCGTCACCAAAACTGGCGAGATTAAGTTGCTCGATTTTGGCATCGCCCGCTTGCATGAAAATACGCAACAGAAGCGTACGCAGACCGGCATGATGATGGGCACACCTGCATACATGGCGCCGGAGCAGGCTCTGGGCCGGTGGAACCAGGTGGACCACAGAACTGACCTTTGGGCTGTTGGTGCCATCATCTTTACGCTGCTGACTGGACGCGCGGTTCACCAAGCGAACACCGACAACGAAATGTTGATTCAGGCGGCGACGCGACCGGCGCCATCGTTGGCGCGATTTCTCACGGACGCTCCTCCGGATCTCGTTCACGTCGTCGACACGGCTCTCCAATTTGAAATTGCCAACCGCTATCAGAACGCTGCCGAGATGCGCGCAGCGGTGTTGGGTTTGCTGGGGATGGAGGCCGCGCCGACCGCGCCTGAGACCGAGGGGGGCCAAGCGGTGTCCATTCAGTCCGGTGGCGGAACGGTCAGCGGAGCCGCCGTCGTATCTTCCGGCACCGCCATCGGTGGCGTCGGTGCTGCGCACACTGGCATGGGGGGGCCGTCCGGCGGAGCCGAAGGCGTTCAGATTACGTCGAAGCCGAAGGGGCGCGGCGGCGCGGGCTACAGCCCAGAAGATTCGACAGACGATGACATCGAAGCCATGCGTGAGCTGTTCGTGCTCGTTGAGCGGAAACTCACCGGTGAAAAGCAATATGGTCGTGAGCATCCGGAGGTGAAGCGACGCGCCGACTTGGCATTTCGTCACTGCGCGTCGATGTTCATGCACGTGGATCACCCGATGGCCTGGGTGGTGACACCGTACTCCTTCACAGCCCGAGAAGAATCGCTCTGGGAGCCCCATTCGCCGTTCGATCGCTTGCCGTATCAACTATTTGCGGATGGCATACGCCTATTGGGAATCAAGCCGGGCCTGGACGAAGAGGAATTCGACAAGTTCTTTCGCTTGATCACTTTGGACCGAGCCAAGGACCTGTCGCCGGAAGATGACTTCGTCACCATGCTCTGGGACGCGGACTTCGATCACGTGATCCACCAGGCGATCGATGCTTATGCTGAAGGCGACCAGGACTCGCGTTTGGAATTCGAAAACGCGCGGGATGTGATCATGTCGTCCGCCCGGCACTACGACATCGATCAACTGCAAGGAAGCTGGAAGCAACGCCAAAGCAGCCAGCGAGCGATGACCATCGCCGGACAGCAGCAGAAAATATTTAGTACGCTGATTGCGTCGAGCTCTCGCGGCACAGTGGCTCCGGGAGCCGCGGCGCCGAAGGTATCGGGCAACGCTGCCGTGAAGGTCGACGATGCGATGAGGACTATGTTGGCCGCACGGCTCACCATGGACTCGGATCAGCTGAACCTGCGTTTTCTTGTGGCCGCCACGACGGCTTACGACGCTGCCTTTCGCGCGGCGGGTGGCGAGAAAATTGCGACCGCATTGAGAGTTGCGGTGGACGGCATGGCCGCAGACGATGCGGTGACGGCAGTCGAGATGGTCAACTCCCTGTGTGACATGGTTGGCGAAAATGGGCGCGCGAAAGACGCGAAGCAGATACGGGCATCCCTGGCGGGCAGCATCGTTTCTCCCGAGACCATCGAGGCCTGTCTCGTAGAAGCCGCTGGCAAGGAGGAGCTGGAACCTCGCTTCCAGTCGGCCGTTACGAAGATATTGGGATTCGTCGACGATTCTCATTTCAGCGTTGTGGTGGGCGCGATCACTTCTCTGCTTAATGTGGAGTTGCGCGATATCGTAATCGAATACCTGCAGCGCGCTGGTGCCGGGCACGAGGCTGAAATGGCGGCACTGTTCGCTGACGCCGATATCGATCTCGGATTGGCCTTGGTCCGCGTTCTTGCTGGGCTAAAAACCCCCGAAGCGAAAGAGGCAATTTCCGAAGCGGTCAAGAGCCCTCACCCCGTCGTCCGCATCGAAGCGCTGGGCCATGTGGAAGGTGTCTCTAGTGAGCGGCTCCGCTTGGAGTTGCGGTCCTTGCTTGACGATCTAGAACCCGGTGTGCGCCTCGCCGCGCTGCGGGCGATGGAGGAGTACCAAATTCGCGCGGCCGGGCCTTTCTTGGTCTTACGGATTCGTTCGGACGATTTTAATTCGCTCCCAGAAGAAGAGCGTCGGCAGGCTTTCAGCACCATGTACACCCTGGCTCCGTCGCGTGGCGACGCGGTTGCCCTCGAGGTCGCCAACTCAGGGAAAGTGATGAGCTCGGAGGCTCACGAGCAAAGTCGAGCCCTCGCCGTGGAGGCGTTGGCTGCCAATGCGGAATCCCAAGAGGTGGTGGACCTGTTGAACGAGTTATCCACTGCCCGGTGGAAGAACAGCGAAAAGGTTCGCGAAGCCGCGAGCCGAGGCATCATCACCTTCGGAGAACGCCTCGCAGCCCGCACTGCGGCCGCGGAGGAAGCGGCGATTGAAAAGAAGAAGGCGGCAGCCAAGGCCAAAGCCAAAGCCAAGGCCAAGGCCAAGGCGAAAGCGAAAGCCGGCAAGTCGCGGACTGATAGATCGAAGGCGGGCAAGCCGCGGGCTGACAAATCCCAGGCCGGCAAGGCAGGGTCTGCGAAACCCAAGTCGCCGGGCCGTTAGGAATTACCCATGTCTGATCCAGCCACTTCAGAAGACGCTCCCCAGCTCGATTTTCTCGCGAAAGCCGTCGCGACCTCATCGTCGGGCAACCCGATGTTGGAACAAATCCGCGAAAAGGGAGCGGAGGCGGTGCAGGCTCTGTACCGCATGGTCAAGAACATCTTCGTTCATGATCTACAGAACAAAGCTGTTTTACAAACGGTGGAGCAGACGCATAAGATCTTCGTCGACTTCGGCGGCGTCGTTGGTCAGAACCCATCGATCACCTTCCTTGACGAGACGATTTTTGTTTGCGGGCAACTACTGCGCGCGACCAAAGCTGTCTACGGTTCTGCACGAGAACTTGGTAAGGCTTTCGAGCGCTGCGGAATCTCGGAAATCACCATCGACATGAACGTCACGCCGCCGGACTTGTTCGAGTTCTGCCGATTGTTCATTCTCGCGTACCGGGACCCCAACCAGCGCGCGGCCTTGTTGTCGACGAAGATCGATCACGTCTCGGTGCGCAAGGTGGAAGCCTCGCTACAAGCTCGAGATGAAGACGATGGGCTGCCCGTCGGTCAGCGCATCCTGAAGCTCTACGCTTCGGCACTCATGGTGATGCGCGAGTTCTTCGACGATGTAGCGGAGGGTGTGATCATCATGCCGCCAAAAGTGAAGCGCTTGGCCCAGGGCTTCGTCGGGCTGTCGGAGCACGAGGACCCCGCGCTATTGGGTCTAACCACGATGGCGAATGCGCATCGTGATGACGCCGGTCGGGCGGTTCAGGCGGCGATACTGACGGTGGTGATTGCGCGTCAGGTGACGACCGATCGACTCACCCTGGCGCGGCTCACCATGTCGGCTCTGGTCATGGACGCAGGTCGCGTGAAATTACTGGGGCCCGAGGGCAGGGACCACTATGTCGCCCTGGCCGACGATGTCAATCGCAAGGTGCCGCCCACGACCGCGGAGGTCTGTTTGGCAACCGGCGGCGTGAACATCCCCAACGCTCTCCGAACTGTCGTGTCTCACGAGGCGACATGGTTGGAGCGTACAGATGTGATGGGTCCGCTCTACAAGAAATCGATGAGCCCTCTCATTGAAACGCAGATCCTTCATACGGTTCGTGTCCTGCTCGACAAGTTGGCGCCGCGAGACGCCACGGTTGAAACCTTGTCGCCGCTGGATGCGCTTCAGAAGCTCGCGGAAGATCCGAACGTCGATCCCTTGCATGTAAAATTGGTGATCGCTGCGGTTGGTCTGATTCCGACAGGCAGCGTGATCGAGTTCGAGACGGGAGAGTGGGGCGTGGTCATCGGGCCGTCAGCGGAGCCCACCGCGCTGGATAGACCGCGGGTACGCTTGGTCACGGATCGCAACGGCCGGGGCCTCAACCCTCCCCGCGAAGTGGACTTGGGCGCTCCCGCAGGTGGCCGAGTCTTCCCAAAGATCGCTAACATTTTGCCGGCAGATCGAGCCAAGTTCAATGTGTCCGGCGTGTTCTTGAACAACTAGCTCGAGGCGGGCCGTTGTCCCGCGTCGCTCAGAACCGCTCCTAAAGCCCCGCTGTCCCTGCGCGACGCCACGCTAGCGAAGTCTGGCACTGCTCCTCCCGGGGTTTTCCGATCGTAGTTCTGCCGAATCCATGGTCGCAGGTGCTTTTTCGGATTTGCTCTAGAGCTCGACGGATTGGCGCAGCACTGAGGCCGTCTCGATGGCGGTGTGCCCGTTGATGACGTGCTGTCGAATCGAGACGGCATCGTGGTTCCCGGCGTCGTACACTATGACCCAACTTTCGTCACCGGCTTGTAGGTAATGACTTTCGCCGTACTGGGTGTAGCGGGTGGCGCCGACACTGAGCACAAGGGTTGTGGGTTTGCCGCCGGAAGCCAGCAGTTCGCTGATATTTTCGAGGGGGCCGGCATGCACTTGATGGTTCATGCGATCTACAACCCACTCGAGCAGGGCGTCGTAGAAGTACGAGTAGCCGTTGACCGGGCTATCGATGCCGTAATCGAACACCTCGGAACCGCGCTTGAGAAACGACGCGATGCGGAAGCGGTCGACAGACCCCACTGCGTTGAATTGACTGAGCTCTACGTGGCTAGCGCTCAGCCCTTTGGAATCGGCGCCCCAGTTCTTCTTTTGGCTAATTTTCGTCGCGCCAGTGATGCGCAGCGAGCAGTCGTTGTAGGCTGCAAAATGGGTGGGCACGATTCCAGAGACGGCAGCCCCGGCGTACTGGAGCTGGCATATCAGCGCGAGCTCGGGTTCGATTTGCACCGCTGCGCCCGCGTCGCCTGTCGGCAGCCGAATGCGGTCTGACGACAGTGGATACGGACTCAGCCGCTCGGCTGCGTTCAGGGCATAGAAGGGAAACAGACCCTTCGGCGCACAGGCGGCGACGCCGCTGACGGCTGCGAAATCTGCGGCTTCCCCTGCTTGCTCTAGGTGTCCCGTGAAATTGCCGGCGACGCCGAGGCCAATGGTTCCCGTTCGAAAGTCATACACCCGCGGGCTATAGCGGTTTCGCGAGGGGCCAACACGATAAATACGCGGTAGTGGTCCACCGCCGTCAGCTGGAAGCCCGTTCGTGGATGATTGGGTCGTCCGATAGTGCGCCTGACGTCATGGAGGATTGCCATGTAGCGATCAGAGAGGAGACGCGTCGGCGTCGGGGTCCGGAGTCGCTTGTTCGAGCTGAATCTGCAGAATTACCCATTGTTTGTGTCGTCCGGTGAAGCGCGCGAAGAACATCATGCTGCCCATTTGCCAGGTGTATTTTTTTAGTAGCGCGCGGAATGCGCTTCGATTTTCCTCGGCGTCGCTGTGGATCGTGGCGGAGCCGGCTACCCACGGTCCGTGCACGGTGCCGCGAGCGTTGCAGGGCGCCAATTTTAGGTCAGGTTGGCGACGTAACCGTTTGACCTTGTAGGAGTTCACATTCGTGAACACGACCAGGCGGTCCTCGAAGGGGGCGCACCACACCGGAGTTTGTACGGCTCCGCCGTTGGGCTTGTAGGATTCGAGACTGACGTATTGTGCAGCCTCGATGAGGCTCTTTGTGGTGTTCGCCATGGCTGGGAGCATACTCGGCTCCCGAGTATCAACGGGGCGGTCTTTCGCAGCATGGTCCCAGGGGCGGCAGTCCGTAAGTGCTGAAGATCGTAGGCATAAATTAGTGTTGGGAATTCGCCTGGGGGACTGAGCCTGGGTTTCGATAGGCTCCCGCATTATGAGCACCCCAGCATCCACGCTTCACCCCGTCGAGGCGTCGGAATTGCACGCCCGCAGGGAGCGTGTGTTTCTTGTATTGGCGGGTTTGTTTCTTGGTTCGATGACTCTCCTCAATGTGCTCGGAGTCACGCGCTTCTTGGACATGTCTTTCCGCATCGGCTCGGTGGAGGTGCCCTTTGTGCTTGCCATCGGTGTGCTGCCGTATCCGGTTACATTTTTATGTACTGACTTTATTAGCGAGCTGTACGGGCAACGGCGCGCGAACAATTTGGTTTGGGTCGGGCTCATGCTTAACGCGTGGGTGCTGTTCATTCTTTGGCTGGGCGGAGTGTTACCGCAGGTGCCAGAGATGAACCCTGAGACGGGGCTCCCGTTCTCCAGTGACCATAGCTTCGCCTTTTACAAGGTGAGGAGTCTCGCGGTGGGGGCGGTTGTGGCTTCGATGATTGCGTACATGGCCGCGCAATTTATCGACGTGTATCTCTTTCACTTTTGGAAGCGGCTGACCGCTGGCAAACATCTGTGGTTGCGCAACAACGGTTCCACCATGTTGAGTCAGTTTGTCGACTCCTTTGCCGTGATCACCATCACGCATTTTTACGCCGGTGGGTTGCCGATCCATGCGGCAGAGCCCCTCTGGCCGCAGCTCTGGGTGTTCATCGGATCGGGTTACGTTTTTAAGTTCACCATCGCGGCGGTGGACACTCTTCCGTTTTACGTGGGGGTCAAATACTTGTCGGCCTACTTGGGGTTAGATCCCCAGGCTGAGCTCGATGGCTAGCTGGGTGGTGGGCGCTGCGCGACGCAGGGCGCTTAGAGTTCGGTCCAGCTAAGCCGCGGTAACGGTGGAGGCTAACGTCCTGACGCCGGGGGACAAAAAGGGAAGGTTATTGTCCGGTTGCATGGTATGGGCTTCGCCATGTTGTACAGCCCGTCGATTGCTACTTGCCTGACCCTGATTCTCGTCGCGCCGTCTGTCTGGGCTTCTGCTGCCGTCTCGTCAGCGCTGGGTAGCGAGGAGACCAGCGCACAGAACGCGGCTCAGGCGGCCACCAGCGACGCTCAAAGCCCGCCCTCCGACACTGTGACGGCCGCTGCAGCCACGGGCGCAGAGTCCTCGTCGACCACCGCCCAAAACGGGGCAGTACCACCGACAGCACCCGTGCCGCTTGGGACCGCAGGGGAGAGCTCACGAGCCGCAGCGCCGGGGCCGGATATCTGGGCACTCGCTCCGATTTTGGACGACGCCTATCGTCATCGGAGCGCGCTTCAGCTCGAGCTAGCTCCCTATGCCGCGCAGTACTTGAGCGCTACCTTGGGTTCGACCTTCGCGTTCGGCGCTCGCGGCATATTTCATTTTAACAACATGCTCGCGCTGGGTGCCGATTACGGACGACTCACCATCAAGCCCGACGAATCGTCGGAGTACTTTCGCAATCTTCAGAGCGATCGCATGCAGTACGTGAAAGGCGCGTTATTTATCTCCAACGCGACCGCTATGCGCGTCGGTGAGCGTGGACAGCTGGAGCTAGACTTGTACGGCATGCTCGGTGGCGGCATGCGCGAACTGAATGGCGAATGGGGCCCGGTCGGCACTACTGGTGGCGGGTTGAAGGTGTATCCCGGTCTCTCGTGGTTCGCGTTCAGCGTCGGCGTGGACGCGTTCATTCACCAGATCGAAAAAAGGGCCGGCGCGCCCTCCATCGAGAGCGACATGGCGTTCTTTTTGGCGGCGTCGTTCTTGTTGCCGAGCCAGCCGTCGGTTTTCGAGAGCAGTACGCCGACCGAGTGATACCGGGGGCGGCGATTAGCGGGCGCTGCCGATTAGAGCGTGAAGCCGCACTCGTCCTGCCAGGCAGGGTTGTGCAGATAACGGTAGGCTTTGCGGCGGGCCACCACAGTGCCGACGCGTTGCTCGGGTAGCGGATCCGGCGCTCCCATGACGGCCTGCAGATTCTTGATGTAGTTCTCTTTGTTGTGGGTCTGGCAATCGTAGGTGATGGCCGTGGCGAGCTGCACAGCGGTGAACTTGCCGCCGGTGAGTTCAAGGGCGCGATCGAGATGTTTCTTGCCACGTTCGGGCTCGCCGAAGGGACGAGCGTAGAAGCCGCCGAGCACGATGTGGGCGAGCGCGTTCTCGAGACCTTCGTCTAGCTCGACTACACGCTGGAAGAACTCTTCCGAGACGTACAACTCGCTGATGAGCGCCGAGTCGTGGGTGTTCGCGCCGACTGCATTGATGCTGGCGAAGGCGTACCAAAGTAGCAGGGGCGCATCTTCTTCGTCTGTGAAGTTGAGCTTGAGCCAAGCGCGGATTTCCTTGGCGCCGCTCTGCTTGATCTCGTCGAAATCGTCGACCTTTTGGGCCATCAGGCGCTCGCCGAAGAACTTCGCTCGCTTGAAGGCGGCTTGGGCGCGCAGCTTCTGGTACTCCATCTCGGCATCGTCATCGTTGTCGAAGGCGAGCTCGTACTCGTCCCAAATGAACGCCGAGCCAACGCCGGCCCAGGCTTTCATCAACAGCTGCAGGCCTGCCGGGTTGTTCGGCGACATGGCGTGCAAGCCTTCCAACTGCCCCATTCCGGCCATGGCGATCTTCTTGATCGTCTCGTAGTCGTGAATGGTCTGAACCCCTTGGCCCGCCTTGCCGGCGCTCTTGAAAGCTTGGTCCGCCATGAATTTCCCCATGTCGCAGCCGCTGGTGCAGAGAGCTCCGACCATGGCGAGAGCCATCGGTAGTTGGCGAGTGAGGGAGGTGCTGAGGCGTTTTAGGATCGAATTCATGGGAAGCTGATTCTCCGGCGGGTCGGTCTGATCTCGGGGGGTTTACCGCTGACTGAGCGATGCTTTCAACCCTTCCGACACGCTTTCGTCCAGGAGCAGCACAACCCGGCGACGGGCCCACGCTCGCAGGCGAAAATGGGCCGGATCCGCAGTGACTCCAGATGGCTGGAACAGGCAGGAGGGCCGCGGGCACTGAGGGCGATGCTGCGATGTTTCGGGATCCCTCGGGCACCAGGTCGACTGGGACGACGCTGTTTGGGCTTGGGGCACCCGAATTGACGACTGAGCTGAGCCCGCCCGAACTAGAGCCCCCTCATCTTCAGTCAATTGAGCCGCGCCCTCTGCCCGCGTCATGGCTAGGGCTCACCAACGCCCCGGTGACGCCGTTGATATCAGACGCTGACCTGTTTCCATTTGCCGCGTCGAAACAACAGTAGTGCGAGGGTGGCAGCGACGGAGTAGGCGAGGGCGCCGATCCAGAATACCGCATGCACGCCGTACTCAGGCATGCGCGAAAGTCCGTAGGCGAAGGGGATTTGGAAGGCCCAGAAACACAACAGGTTGATTCGGGTGGGCGTCTGGGTGTCACCGGCGCCGTTGAAGGCCTGGCTGAGCACCAACTCCCAAGCGTAGAACACGAAGCCGTAGCTGATGATGCGCAAGGCATCGCTACCGATGGCCATGGCCTCGTCGCTGATACCGAAGGGGGCGAGCAAGGCTCGGGAGCAGGTGACAAAAACGAGAGAGATGGAGCCCAGAAACACCATATTGTAAGCGCCGATGCGCCAGACGACGCTTTCGGCGCGAGCTGACCGTTTTGCTCCCAAGCTCTGACCCACCAATGTGGCGGCGGCGGAGGACAGGCCCCAGCTGGGCAGCAGCGCAAAAATGATGAGTCGGATGGCGACAGTATATCCCGCGAGAGCCGCGTTGCCGAAGCCGGCGACAATGCGAACCAGCATCGTCCAACTGGCCATGGCGACGGCGTGTTGAGCGAAGCCGCCGATGGCTAGACGAGCGAGCGGGACGAGCTGAGCTGTATCTGGGGGCAGCTGTTCGCGCGTGATATTGAGCTTGCCGCGCGCTCGATACAGCGTCAGAAATTGATAGCCGACCCCAACGGAGCGGCCAATGGTGGTCGCCACGGCGGCGCCCGTCAGTCCCAGCTCGGGAAAGGGGCCGAGACCAAAGATGAGGCAGGGATCGAGCACCAGATTGATGGCATTCGCGAGCATCAGGCAGCGCATGGCGAGGCTGGCGTCGCCAGCACCGCGGAACGCTGCGTTGTTCACGAACAACAGAAGGATGACGGTCTGGCTGCCGAGCAGGATCGTCGCGTAGGTGTCGCCAATTTCGACGACCAGGGCGTCGGCACCCATGAGCTCCAAGAGCTCTGACGAAAAGATCACTGCGCCGAGCCCGAGTGCAGCTCCTGCTCCGAGTGCCAGCCAGTTGCTTTGCACCGCCGCTCTCGCCGCTTTCTCGGGATCGCCTTCTCCAATCCGTCGGGCCACGGTGGCGGTGGTGGCGACGGCCAGGCCGATGCCCAAGGCGTAGACCAATGTGATCAGCCCCTCGACGATGCCAATGGCCGCGACACTCGAAGTGCCGAGGCGACTGACGAAGTAGACGTCGCAAAGTGCGAACACCGACTCCATGCTCATCTCGATCACCATGGGGATGGCGAGCAGCGCGATGGAGCGGTTCAAATTGCCGCGCGTAAAGTCGTGGGACTTGCCGCTGAGGGATTCTCGGACAATTTCGAATACCCCCATGGCGTCGGTCTCTGGGTGTCCCGGAATGGATCCGAGAGGGGGCTTGGTAGTCCCTGTTGTTGCGAAAGGACAGCCCCGGAGGGCGATTTTGCGTGACCGAGACGGCTCTCGCGACGTCGGCGCTGCCCCAGCCGACTGCCGCGGACGATGGGGAGCCAAAGCAGCCGTCAGTCGTCCACGGCAGTCGGCTGAAACTCCTTCTCCGGAGGGGGCCAAGGCGCGCGCTGAGTCGTCGAAGATGTACCAAACCGCTCATCACGCGCACTTCAATGAGCGCAACTCTGCAAAGGCCGTCGTCGCTTGGAATAAGTACTTACCGTCGTGCGCGAGTGGGCGCTTTGCATTGGAGGCCCGGTACAATCGCGCCACACTGTTTGTTGCGACTTGGCCGTCGGACCGAAGCGGGAGCAGCGCTAACGCTGTTTGTTGCGGGAAACTTTGGAACCTAGCGTCAGCGTCCGGCGGCTGAGCTGTTGGACGCTATGGGGTCCGATGCCCCCGCGAAGGATTCGCCCTAACGCTGGCCGTGAATGCTCCATGTGGAGAGCTGGTGGTCCGGGTGGTCCGGCGGGTGACGGTGTCGGTCCCGATTGACGAAAGTGTGAGGATATCGACGACTTAGGCTTCGCTTCCTGCCCCGAGTATTAGCATAATCATAATTGGTGGGATTCTTCGGCTTTCCTAGATTTCCGAGACGGGCAGAACAAGCTGTGTCGGCTGCTGTGGTGATGGCAGTGCTGTGCGTACCTTCAGGCGCACTCGCTCAGGGGGTTGGAGATTCGGGTTCAGCAATGCCCGGCGTTTTTCGTGTTGGCGTGCCCACTCCGGTTCCTTCGGGGGTGCGAGTAGCGGGCAGCGGAGGCTACGCATACACCGAGGCGCAGTCCGATGCTGACGGCACTCACCACCGACTGATGGGCAAGCTCGCGGCTGTGCTCTCGCCAGCGCCCGCATTTCTGTTTGGGGGAAATTTATCGGGGCGTTACGACAAACACCCCGAAGGCGACAGCGGTTTGGTCGGAGATCCTACGGTGATGGTGCGTTGGTTAGCGACGGACACGGCACCGACGGCAGCGAGCCCTTGGTCCTTCGGAGTGGACATGGACCTCATGATGCCGGGAGGCGAAGCGCCGTCGTTAATCGTCGATGCGCTGACGCCCAGTATGTCGTTGTTGCTAAGCCACACAAGCGGCTCTCTGACGTTGGCGGCCCGGGGCGGCTATCGCCTGGACAATAGCGCGGCCGCCATGCATGACATCGAGCGCCTGAGTGATTCTGACCGGCTCGCCTTGGGCCTGAGCGAGGTCGACGCGGTACTGGCTGGCATTGCCATGTCTTACCGCTCCGGCAAGACCGAATACCTCGCCGAGCTGAGCGCCGATCTTCTAGTGGGAGATGGCGCGCCTGACATGATGCAGTCGCCCATGCGGGTGGGCGCAGGCGTTCGGCATGCCTTTTCGGATACGCTCTCTGGAGAGTTATTCGTGGATGTGACGCTGAGCGATCGGCCCGCGCTTCTTCCGACGGATGTGGTGATTCCCGTTGAGCCTCGATCATCGGTATGGCTGGGATTGCGTTACGGCCCGGCTGCTCCCACTGCTTCCACCACCGACACGGAAGAAGAGAAGCCGGTGGAAGAGAAGCCGGAAGAAACGGAGGCTCCGGCAGCCGCAGCGACCCCGACTAGCTCTGCGAAGGTGAGCGTTGTCGATTCGAATGGCGCGACCATCCCAGGTGCCACGGTCGTGCTTGTGCAAGGCGACAAGAAGATAACCCTGAAGGCGGGCGAAGGCGGAGCTCTGAGAGCAGAAGGTGTACCCCTTGGTAAGGCGACCCTCCAGGTGAGTGCTGAGTCCTTCGTCTCTCAGTCGATCGACGTGAGCTTGGAGAAGGGCAAGGCCCTCCAAACCAAGATTCAGATGGAGCCGGCGATCCCGCCCGGTCAGGTTCGCGGTCTGGTTCGGTCGTTTCGTGGTCGCGGCATCGCAGCGACCATTGTGATTCTGTCCAAGGAGGGCGGCGATGCGGTGGCGACCGTTCAGGCTGGCAAGGACGGTCACTTCCGCGTGGGTGTCGAACCCGGTAGCTACGAGGTGTCCGTCGAGGCGGCTGGCTACAAGTCTCAGAAACGCAAAGTGAGGGTCGAAGAGAACGGCGTCACTGTTCTCAACGTCGATCTGCGCGGGGGCAAATGACCCGCTGGTTTTTGAGATTCGCCGGCGTGCTCATCATGTTCGGCGCGTTCTCGTGCCGTGGTGGCTGTAGCGGTGACTCTCTGGCAGTGCTGATCGGTGTGAACGGCACCGTGCAGCGGGATTTTGCGGCATCTATCGGCGATTGGGAAGCGGCTACCGTTTCTGCCAAATTTAAATTTGATGATGGCGTCAGCACGGGCAAGGAGTCCAGTGCCGAGCTCGAATTGGACGATGGCGCGACCGCGATGCTGGAAAGCAACACGACCGTGCGCTTTCGTAGCACCAACGATCAGCCGAGCTTGGACGTCGAAATGGGTGCGGCTCTGATCGAGACCAAAGCCAGTGGGCTGGTGTTGGACACCGAAATCGGTTCGGCGACCATCCTGGCGGGCTCGCGGGTGTACATCCGCCGCAAGGGCGGCAAGATCCGCTTCGAAGTGAGTGTCGGCCGCGCCAACTTCGAGACCCTGGATGGCAAGACGATGGAAGTGGGCGCGGGGCAAAAGCTTCTCGTCGACATCGGAAATGCGGTCATCGAAATTGAAGTTCCCGAACCGGTGCCCGAGCTAAAGTCGGAGCCCGAACCGGAGCCGGAGATCATAGAAGAGATCCCCACTGGCCCAGTCTCGGCCTCTATCAGCGGAAGGGGGGCTACCATGAAGGCTCCTGGCTCCAAGAAGTGGGAGGTCCTGAAGAAGGGACCCAATCAGTTGCCTGAGGGGTCGACCCTCAAGCTTCCTCGCGGGGTGAATGCAGATCTGCAGCACGGAAGCATGACGGCCACGCTGCGCGGCTCCGGAAATTTCGTAGTAGCGCCAGCACCGGGCGTACTGGTGGAGGCACAGAGTGGCTCTCTGGCGCTCACTGGTGCGGAAGTGACTGTGCGCGTTACGGTGCCGGGCGGGTCGATCATCGCCAAGCCGTTGGCTCGTGCTGACGTTACTGTGCGCCGCAAGGACACGAAGATCAGCGTCATCGCCGGCGAAGTCCGACTTGAGAGCGAAGAGGGCAGCCAGGATCTCGCTAGCGGCGAGAGTGCTGCGCTGAAGCGTAAGGGCAGCGTAAAGGTCAGTGGCCGCGGTCCTGCCTACGCTGACATCCGTTTCGGTATTGGCGCCTCCGCCGCCATCCACGATCCGCGGCCGCCGACGTCCGTCGGATTGTCCTTCGTGGGCAAGTGCGAAGAGGTGGGGGTCATCCAGCTGCTTCGCGCCGGTCGCGTGGTGTCGTCTTCTCGGGGCGAGGGGACAGCGAACATCTACGTACCCGGTGGCTCGTACAGCTATGTTCTTCGATGTCTTACGGGTGACGGACTAGCCAAAGAGACCTCTGGCTCAGGCAGCATCGCTGTGTACCGGGACTCCGGTCAGCGCCGATTACCGAGGAGTGCTCCTCCGACCCAGGTCGAGACGGACGGCCGCCGATACACGGTCCTGTACCAAAATCACCTCCCACGAGTGTCGGTTCTCTGGCCCAACGCCCCCAAGGCTGGCGGCTACACTTTGTCGGTTGCGTCGCCCACGGGGAGCAAGTCCGTGTCGACTTCCCGACCGAACCACTCCTTTCGGCCCGGTGCATTGGGGGAGGGAACCCACAAGCTGACCTTCCGGTCGTCGGGCGGCAGATCGTCGAAAACGACATCTCTGAGCATCCGTTTTGACAACGCTGCCGCCACCGCCAGCATCAAAACCCCGAAGAATGGCACATTTACTTCCGGCAATTTGGTGACGGTCTCCGGGGCCTGCGCCCCGGGCTGGAGTGCCTCCGTAGGCGGTGTCGACCTGCCTTTGGACGGCCAGTATCGGTTTTCCGGACAGACGACCGCCCCGACAAATCAGCGGGCGATCGGCATACGACTGGCCCATCCGAGCCGTGGCGTGCATTACTACCTGCGACGCGCCGCGGAGTAGGCTTTTGGGGGAACAACAACAAGATCCGATGTTGAACACGGTAGTGCTGGGGCGCTACCGGATTCTACGAGCCGTCGGCAAGGGCGGCATGGGTGTCGTCTATCTGGGCCGCACCGAGGGGGCCGCTGGTTTTGCGCGTCCGGTGGTGATCAAGCGCATCCGTCAGGATTTGGTCCAGGAGGAGGAGACCCTCAAGATGTTTGTGCGCGAGGCCCGAATCCTCGCCAATCTGACCCACCCGGGCATCGTGTCTGTCGTCGACTTCGGCGAGGAGCAGGGCACGTACACCATGGTGTTGGAGTACGTGCATGGCTACCACTTGGGCCAGTGGCTGCGCTACCTGATTGACGAGATCGGCGGGATGCCAGTCCACTTCGGGCTGTACATCATGGCCAACGTACTGGATGCGCTGCACTACGCGCACACCTTCACGCGTCCGGACGGCACTAAAATTACGGTAGTTCACCGCGATGTATCGCCGGGCAATGTGTTGCTTGATGCCCAGGGGAACATCAAGTTGCTGGATTTCGGCATCGCCCGAACGGACGAGAGCGGCGAGTATGAGACTCAGAACATTGCCTTCAAGGGCAAACTGAGCTTCTCGCCCCCGGAGAGTTTTTCGGGATCGCGCCCGAAACCGGGCGGCGACGTGTACTCCTGCGCGGTCACGTTGCACGTGCTGCTGACCGGGGAGAACCCTTTCGCCGCTAAGACCGTTAGCGAAACTCTGAATCGTGTGATGAAAAGCAAGGCGCCGCGATTGTCCGAGGTCCGCTCCGATGTTTCGGAGGAACTCGCGGACATTCTACAAATTGCCTTGGCCAAGGATCCGGTCGATCGCTACCAATCTGCTGAAGAGTTCGCGACAGCCCTGCGATCGCAGTACACGAAGCCCGACAAAGAGGTTCGACAAGAGCTGGAGAGAGCTGTTCATCGGGACTTCATGGGCGGCATCGCCGAAGCTCTAGGCGTGGAGTCTCTGGAAGAACGAGACGCCGCGTGGCGCCAGTTTGAGGATAAGGAGAAGAAGGAGGGACGAGGGCGAAGCTACCACCCGCTGTCATCGGCTCCTGCGGCGCAAGAGCTTCGTAGTAACTCGTCCTACGCTTTCTCCGAGCCCACCGACCACATGGTGACCCAGCCGGACAGCCTGATTGTGGATCCGGGTACCCCCGGTGCCTTGCCGATCATCGACCAGACTGTCGGTATGGCAGGACAACTGCCCAGCACGGCAGCCGCGGCGTCGGTGGCACTAAAAATTGTGGCGCTGGCTTCGTTGTTGATCGCGGGCAGCGCTGTGGTGTACGTCGTCACCAAGGAAAAGGCCGAACCCGCTCCCCGTTTCCTCGTCGTCGCACAGCGGGAAGCCACTCCCTTGGCCGTCGCCGCTCCAGCAGCCAGCGTGGTACCCGCGCCTGGGGGGTCAGGCGCAGCTTCAGCCGCTCCTACGCCGAGTGCCTCAGCACCTGCTACGGCTGCCGGCTCGGCGCCTGCTGCTGCTCGCCGAACGGGTGGCGCCAGCACCCAAGCGGCATCGTCAGGGCCTGACGCCAAAGCTCTCACTCGACGCTTTCAGCAGCGTCAAGGGGCCGTTCAGGGCTGTTTTGAACGCCACGCTTCCAGTGTCGAAGGGCGTCCGCGAATCTCCGTACGGTTCAATATCACCAAGTCGGGCAGTGTGTCTGGAGCTCAGCTGATTCCGGGGTCCATCGCTGGTACCGCCGTCGGCGGTTGTATCTTGGGGGTCGCCCGCTCCACCAGATTCGGGCCTCAGCCGTCCGCGTTTTCGTTCAGCATCCCCATCGCTGCGCGTCGCCTGTAGCGCCGTTAAAGGCTGACGGTCGCTTAAAATCGTCGGCTCATGCCGAAGCTTGCGCGGTGGTCAAAGCGTTGCCCCAGAACCATGTGGGCGCTCCCCAGTGTTACCAACCACCCGTGCTGAATGGTGCGCATTTGCCCGCGTGACTGCCGCCCATGGCTGGCCCAGCCGAGCTCTGGCATGAGCACTACGCTCGTCTCCCAGCGGGAGTCTGAGAGCGGCTGGCGGCCCTCCACGATGGCGTTGGCGAGCCAGTGTTCTCCGAGCACGAGGGTCGCGCCTAGGTGCCCCATCAGTTCCCGATTGGCGTGAGCGGTTACGGGGGAGCTGCTGATTGCACCGGACTGTTCTTCCGAGCCCGTGGCGGAGGGATCGTGAGAGTGCGAGCTGATGGACTCGCTCAGACCGAGTGTGCCGTGCCAGGACAGTCGCGCACCCATGCCCATTGCGGAGACGAAGGGGCTGACTTCATAGTGTCCGGCACCGAGCCCGTCGTGTTGAGCTCCGAGCGGAAGAGTGACGCGTGTCCCTATCTGCAGGCTCAGCCCATCGGCGCCCATGCGGATGAGCTGGTACTTCACCAGTTTGGTGGGATCGCCCACGCCGTGTATGTCGTCCCGGTCCTTGAGCACAAGGTGATGATAGGGCAGCGAGACACCCGCCACCCAGCGACCCATAGCGATCTCCCCGCGGACGCTGACCGTTGTCAGAGTGCCGGCCGTGCGCCCGTGATCAAAGCTCAGAACGCTGATGTCCATGCCCGCAAGATTCCGAAGAGCCGCGTGCCCGATGCTGTGGTCATCCCCGCCATGAGCGCTCGCGGTGGTCGAGTATACGACTGCGGCGAGGGCCGTAAGGAGCGGAGCTCGGCGGGACATCACGCTGCCTTTGCCAGCGCTGGTGGCTCCGGTCAAAGGCTTTCGAGCCAGAAGCCGACGACGCCGAACAACTGCGTTCGGTGCTCGCGGGATCGCCGGCATCCACTGGTGATGGGGGTGAGGGCGACGCTGGGCGCTGTGAAGCGCTTGCAGGGTGGGGGCTTGGTTATCGGGCACCTGCCGGCGCGCTAGCGCCGGCAGTGACTCAGGATACTGCGGACGTCTTGAGTCCGTTTAGAAAGTTTTCAATCGTATTGTTGACCTGGACCGGGTACTCGAACAGTCCAAAATGGGTCGCTTGGGGTACTACGTGGCGAATGGCCCCCCGGATACCATCGGCGGTGCGATCGACCAGCTCTTGGGTCGTGAAGGGATCGTCGCTGCCTCCGAGCACCAGGGTAGGCGTGGAGACACTGGGCAACAGATCCGACGGGTCGTGATCCGCGAGATCAGAGAGGATCGCCGCGATGATACGCATGTCGTGGCACAGCCACTCGCGCATCAAGTCTTTCATCAGCTCGGCGTCGGCGTCCGGCGACAGGGCGCCGAGCTTGCCAATCATGCTGAAGAGCCCTCCGATGACCGGCTCCTTGCCCTTGAGCTTAGAGGCGAGGAAACCCACGCTCTCGGTAGCGTAGGCGCCAGCTTTCAGCAAGCCGTCGATGACTTTACGCTTGATGGGGTGCTCAAAAGCCTTGTTGAGCATGTGCCCTGGGGCGCCGTTCAACGCGACGAAGGCGTGGGGCAGATCGCCGTAGTTTCGATGGAACTCGAGCACAACCTGGACGCCCATGCTCCAGCCGATCAGAACCGGAGCCTGGTGGCTCCCGGCCTTGAGGATAGTGGCGAGATCTTCGGCATGGTCTGCCATGCGATAGGACTCAATATTGGGAGCGCTGCCGGAGTCGAACAGCCCCCGGTAGTCCCAAGTAATGATGTGATAGTCCGCCGAGAAGCGCTCAATGACGTACTTCCAAGCAGCGCGTGTGGCGCCAATGCCGTTGACCAGCACCATCGGTCGACGTTTGGGATTGCCATAGCTGTAGAGCTTTAGCTGGGTTCCGTCGAAACTCGTCAGGAACGTTTCACGTGGCGCGCTGGTGTCAGCGGGCGGCATGTCCGAAGGGGCAGAAGATGTGGTCTCAGGCATTGGGGTACTCGATCAGTTGGCGCTGTCGCTCAGTCCGGTCATTTTTAGGCTGAGTTCGCGAAGTTCGGAACCTAGCCCTAAATCGTAGGACGGCGCGGAGGAGCGTTTTACGCGGGTTCCGACAAAGTATTCGCCGGAGGTGTGAAGCACGTCTTGGGATGCTGCCAAGTGTACGGTGGACTCGGCGCCGGTCTCGACCGAGCTGAAGTAGGGCTTGAGCATGCCGAGAATCATCGAGGGCCAGCCTGTGTTGTTGCGGGCGAGGCCCGTCTCGATGTCACCCGGGTGGGTGCAGTTCACCGTGACGCCCGTGCCCTGGAGCTTGCGGGACAGGTTCCGGGTGTACAGGATGTTGGAGAGCTTGGTTCCGCCGTAGGCCTCGAAGCCGTCGAAAAAGGCCTCGCTCAACGGGTAGATGCTCTTGGCCCACTTGTGACCGCGGGACGTGACGTTCACGATGCGCGACGGAGCGGACTCCTTGATGCGCGGCAGCAACATCTCGGTGAGAATGAAGTAGGCGAGGTGGTTGGTCGCGTAGACCTTCTCGATGCCGTCGACGCTCTTCTCGAACTTCAAGTTGAAGATACCAGCGTTGTTGACGAGCACGTGCAAGGGCTCGCCGGTCGCGAGGAAGTCTTCGGCTAGCTTCTTGACCGCGGCCTGATCCGAGAGGTCGGCGAGCAGTAGGGTGAGTTTGTCGTTACCGCTCTTCTCTTTAATCTCTTTGAGGGCGTTCTCGCCGCGCTCTTTGTTGCGGCAGACGAGGTAGAGGGTGGCGCCTTGGGCTGCGAGCTGATGGGCAACCTCTTTGCCGATGCCATTGCTGGCGCCAGTGATCATACAGTTGCGGTCTTTCATCGAGCCGGTGGGTAGGGACATGGGTGCTCCGAGTAGAGTAGTGAGTGCTAGCGAAACCAAAGGCTACGCGCTTGCCAGTTGGACCAAGTTCGGAAGGGCTCCCCACGCGGGAGAAATCCGGAAACAGAGCCTAACGCGGCAGTGCTCTACGTATCATTCGCAATATTCAGTCACAAGCGATTTTGCCTCGGTTCGGACAAATCATACCCAGCTGTACGATTCTCTTTTTGGTCTGCTTCGGGTTGCTTTTGGGTGTTTTGAGCGTCACCAACACGATGGGTCGCGGTCTTCTCGATGCGCGTTGAGCGACGCTCAACTGCGTAATTTCGCGCTATTCGTCCCAACTAGACACGTGCCGAACTATTTACGCAGGGCGTCGAAGGGGGACTGCGATGCGTACCTATGTCCAGTAGTCCCTGCGGTGAGCGCGCTGCAGGACTCGTTGACGGAGGGAGGCAAAGTGGCTGGATGCAGCCAACAGCCGATCTAGTTGACTCCCTGTGTCGCCGAACGCCCTGTGTCGCCGAGAGCCTGTGTTGTCGAGAGCCTGTGTCGTCGAAAACTGAACGGTTTACCCCACCAGCTAAATGGCGCACGGCCGCTGTGGGGCTAGGACTTGTCGGCGTCGGTCTCGGCGTCGTCGAGCATCTTCTTAACGACCTTCGCGTGGTCCGGATCGAGATCCACCACCATTTCGCTGAACGCCCGCCGCGCCTCTTTCGCAGTCATGCGCTGTTTCTCGAACTCGATGCAGATCAAACACATACTGATGAGTTTAGTACATGCACTGCGTTCCGTCGAACCGACGGCCTGCGCCCGGGTAGAAAACTCGATCTTTTCGAGGAACAGCGGCGCCTTGGGCTTCGCTCGCTCGCAGTGCAGGCCGTAACGCCCGAATGCGTGGCGCCGCAGTTTCGGCCAGACTTTTTTCCTGCTTGGGGACGCCCACTCGTCCTCAGGTGGGACGCAGAATTGACCTGAGGACGCTCGTTATGGAAGCTCTGCTCACACAGCCCGTGGGTTGCAGGAGAGGGTCATGAGAATTTGAGACGAATGGATCGCTAGCGTTACCGAAGAAGTAATCGAACCGGGGCGGGAGATCGTTGATGCTCACCATCACATTTTCGAGCTAAGCACGGCGATCTCGCCCTACTCGCTCGCCGATTTGTGGCGTGACACCAGCGGGCACAATGTCGGGCAGACCGTCTTTATGGAATGTGGTGAACACTACCGCGGGACCGGTCTGCCGGAGCTGGTGGCGGCGGGCGAGACCGAGTGGGTTCATCGCTTGGCCATCCAAGCCCGAGATGCGCCCGCGGGCGTCGCTCGCATCGCGGGCATCGTCGGCAAGGCGAACCTGGCGTTGGGAGAGCCGGGGCAGCCGTTGCTTGAGGCTCACATGGCGGCGAGCACGTTGTTTCGTGGTGTGCGGGACAACGCGTGCTGGGGCGAGGGCGATGGCGTGCACCAGATGGCCGGCATTGGGCATGCCAAGGAGTCTGGCGATGCGGGCTATCGGGCTGGGGTGAAGTGCCTTGGGGCGCAAGGTTTGGTCTTTGACGCCGCCAACTACCATACGCAGATCCTAGGCCTTCGGGATTTAGCGCGCGCTGTGCCCGAGACCACAATGGTGGTCAATCATCTGGCGACTCCGTTGGGAGTAGGGCCCTACGCGGACCGTCGCGACGAGATATCTCCGATCTGGTCAGGTGACATGACGCAGCTGGCGGAGTGCGAAAACGTTCGAGTGAAGTTGGGTGGCATGGCGATTGGCGGAGAGGTGGTTGCGTCCGGTGATGGACCAGATCGAAGAACAGTGGAACGTGATTTTCACGCGCTCGTTGATGACACTGGAGCTCCCCAACGTGTCCCACTACCTCGGCTGTGATGTGCCCCCGCTCGACTGCGGGCGCAGCTTTCCGGATGACCTCGAAACTGTGGACTACGAACCACTGAAAAATATTTTGGGGGAGCTCGATCGCTCTGAGGACAGTTTGTAGGATAGCGCTGCCAATAGTTCGGGGGAGTTTTCGGATCGAATGAGCTTCGTCGTAGATTTTTTTCGTTCGCGTCAACAGGACGGCAAGCTCTTCGACCGCCCGTTTGCCGCAGCCCAAGCCGAAGTCATCCTCGCGGGTGGCATGCCGTCCGGCAGCCTGAGTTTGTGATCGAAGGAGGGGGGGACAAATGCTATATCGGACTGAAAATCAAGCGCACATCCGAACCGCGGGTTGTGGAGATTTTGCGTAGCTAATCATGATTCGACAACCCAATCCGGCGAGTTCCCACAGTCCATTTTTCGAGCGGTGCGCCCGGTTCGTTTTGCGTTTCCGCTTCCCGATGTTGATTCTCACCTTCGTGCTGACGGCGTTTTTTGGACACGCCACGGCAACCCGACTGCGCATCGATACCGGCGTTGCCGCGACGATTTCCGATGACTCGGATGCTGTGCGAACCCTGGACGAGATCCGGGATCGTTTTGGCGACGATTCGCTGTTCCTCGTGTTGGTCAAAGGCGACGTCTATTCCTTGCCCTACTTGGAGCGACTGCGGTCGCTTCAAGACGAGCTCGGGCGACTCGACATGGAGCTCACTGGGGGGGCCGACAACGCTCACGCTACAGCGGATCCCCCGCGGCCCCTAGGGGCCGTGGGGGGCGACGGAGCCGATAGCTTTGAGGAGCTTGACGATGCTGAGGGCTGGGGTGACGAGAGCCGAGGCAGCATCGTGCAGCGAATCACCTCTCTCCTCAACGTGCGGCAAACCCTCTGGCGAGATGGTGGTCTCGTCGTAGAAGGCCTCTTTGATCAGTGGCCGACGATTGGCGACTTGTCAGAGCTGAAAAAGCGCGTCCGCCAGGACCGCACTCTGCTGGGTCAGGTGGTGAACGCCGAGGGGACACACTCGATACTGCTCGTCAGCCTCGAGTCCATGCACGATAAGCAACTGGGCTTCGTGTACGACGAGCTAGTCAAGATCACTGACAAATATCAGAGCGATGACTTTGACATACAAGTCGCTGGGCACTCGGCCATGCGGGCGTTCTTCATGCGAGGCACGATGCGGGACCTAGGTGTGCTCGGTCGCGCATCGGCGCTGATGATGCTGTTGATGCTCGTTGCGCTGTTTCGTCACCCATGGGGCGTTGTGGGACCCCTGCTGGTCGTGGTCCAGGGCGTGGTGTGGACCTTTGGGTTCATGGCCGTCACCGACACCCAGATGACGCTTGTCAGCAATATCCTTCCCGCGTTCTTGTTTTGTGTCGGTCTGGGGGACTCGGTTCACGTTCAATCCAGTTACCGAGACGCACGTCGTGACGGAGTTCCGAACCACGAGGCCATCGTGCATGCCATCGCCACTACGGGCAAACCGGTCATGTTCACGACTCTGACCACCGCCTTGGGTTTGCTCTCTTTTTCATTCGCATCGCTGGATGCAGTTGTGGAGCTGGGCGTGGCGGGCGCCTTTGGAGTGTTTGCCACGATGGTGCATTCGCTGGTGTTCCTTCCTGTGGTGCTCAGCTTCAATCAAAAGAGCTTGCTTGGTGCACGACCCAAAGCCAGAGGGCGCGACCTTCTCGATAAGGGCCTGGCCGTGTGTGACTCGCTGTCCAATACGCTCGTCAGGCGCAACATTACCCTCGTTGTCGGTGGGCTGATCGGGTTGGCCTCGATCTGGTGTGCCAAGGATATTCGGCCTACTCAAGACGGCATCAAGAACTTTCCGCCCGGCACCGCAGTGGTCAAGGCGATCTTGGACCAAGACCGATCTATGGGCGGCGCTCGCGTACTGACGTTGTTGATCGATGCGCCCGAAGGAAAAACGCTGAAGGACAGAAATCTCCTTCTCGCTCTTGAGAAGCTCGAGCAACATGTGCTCGATTTCAAAGAAGAGGGCAGCTCCGAGCCTTTTGTGACGAACGCGACAAGTGTCTTGGATCCGATCCGGGAAACCCACCGGGCGTTACATGGTGGCGCCGAGTCTGATTACCGGATTCCGGACGATTCGCGCGGGGTCCACGACCTCTTCACGTTGTTTGAGAGTTCATCGCCGAGCCAGCTGAAGCGCCTGATGACTGTAGATGCCCGGTCGTCTCTGATGACGTTCCGTGTCCGGTGGCGGGGGGCTATGGGTTATCAACCGCTGCTGGATCACGTGGCAGCTGGCATCGAACAACATGTCGGGGGCCTCGCTCGAGTTCGACCCGGAGGGGGGATGTACACAGGCTCGGTTATCCTCCACGCCCTGCTGTGGGATTTGCTTCGCAGTCTGGCCATTGCCATCGTTTGCATCACCCTGCTGATGGTTCTGTTGCTGGGTGAGCTGCGCCTAGGTTTGCTCGCGATGGTTCCGAACCTGCTGCCGGTGGTCATGACCTTGGGCTTGATGGGCGCGGTCGGCATCCCGCTGAATATGGGTACCTTGCTCGTGGCGAGCGTCGCGCTAGGAATCGCGGTGGACGACACGATCCATTTCCTGCACCAGTTTCGAGCGCATAATACGAAGGAACTGGGCAGGGACGCCGCCATTCGGCTCGCCTTTCAGCACAGCGGTCGCGCTATGGTGACGACCAGTATCATTTTGATTTTTGGTTTTGGCGTCTTCCAAACGGCATCTATGAGCAACGTTGGCGACTTCGGAACATTGGTCGCTGTCACGGTGATATTTGCACTGCTTGTCGACCTGATCTACACACCAGCGGTTCTCCGGGCTTTCTTTCGCTCGGGGATATCAGCGAGTGACAGTGCTTCGCCAGTGACGGAACCTGGTGAAGCGTCGGCAGGCGCGGCGCCATTCGGTGGTGGCCTGAATGAAGCTTGAGCTGCTTCGCCACGGGCCGCCCGTGGACATCTCCATTTCGGCCGCCGACGCTTCGCGTAGGAATGTTTTCCCTCGCGTTGTTTGGCTATGCTGACGGGACGCTGACCATAGTCTGACAGGGACACGTTTTCGCGCCCTAGGTTGGGGACATGAAGCAACTGACCTACGTTGGAATCGCACACTTTAGTGGTGGGACGTTCAGGAGCCCGAGCTCCAGACGCCCGAGGATGTGATTGTTCGGCCGCTGGCGGCTGGCCGGTGTGATGGCGATAAAGTGTTCTTTATCAAGAATGCTGCGACAGCGCTGAAAATTGGATTGAGCGTACATCTGCTCGGTCGCGCGCATCAGTCCCAGCGTGCCATCGACAATGAGCTCGACCCGATTTGTCTCTTAGCTCAAACCCTGTTTCTGTCCGAATTCAGCTGCCGGGATACACCAGCGGAGCGACGTGGTATTCCGATAGGGAGAGTGCGCTAACACTTTTCGAGCGGCGAGCTGACGCTTGAGCGCTCCTAAAAGAGACGGGGTGCCCAGCACTGAAATTACGAATGGGTGCTTGGGCTTGCCCAGACCCGCTGACCTAGGCCATCGGATAAAGTTCGCGGTTTTCCCGATGAGCGTTGCCTTTACATCGGCATCATCGATAGCGCTGCGTGGGCATGCAGCCCTATCGATGATGCGCCGCGATCAGCGTCCCGCGGCGGCCGAAGCGGATTACCGCCGCGAGTGGCGAGTCTGACACCGTTGGTGTTGCCCGTGCCCGCACAATCCGGCTACTCGGCGCTAGGAAGCGCTCTTTGATTGGAAAAGTACGGAGAGTACAACGGGAAGGTCAATGGCATGGCTCGCGTAGCCCGCAAGAGGACTGGCAACCCATGATTCCGGCGATGAGCCGGTGGTTGCGTTAGGTGCTGGTGCCCAGCACAGGAACTCTACTTGCGATTATTGCGACGATACCCGCTTATAGTATCGCCGCGGTGGGAGTGGGCCCGGGGGCGAAGAACAGTAAGGTTACAAGTGGTGAGCGTGTTTGCCCAGAGCCTTGGTATCGAGGTGATGGTTTTTCGCTCTACAACGAGCAGACGGCGACACCGGGATTGCGGCTTATCTCTTTGCGAAGAGCATTGCCTTCGACTGCGAAGGACACCTTGCAGGGTAAATGCATGAACGGTTCGGCTTGTTTATCGTTGGCAAATTTCGGTCGAAGCCAGAGTCCGCCCGATAGCGACTTGGGGACGTTGTTTCTATTGAGTCGCTTGACGTTGAAGTGTTTTGCCAAGCGCTCCACAGAAATATGAGCTCCTTCCGGAATCCACAGTTGGCTGCCCTTCGCGAAATTGTGGAGGAGATGGTCCTCAAGAACGATTCTGGTGTCTGGCTTTGAGCGGACGTGGAAGCGATACCACGGCATCATCGATGTGTGTGTCAGCATCAAGGCACCGATCACAAGCGGCGCCAGATAGTTCTGAAGGTACGGAGTCGGAATTCGGGACCTGAGCAAGGATGCGATTTGTTGGCTTGCCGTGTAGGCGCCCCCCAAGGCGATGGTGGCGAAGGGGAACACCACCAAGATGTTCCTGAGGAAATTCACTTTGAGTGTGCAAATGTAGGCGAGTAAGCTCAGTGGACCGATGAAGGCGACCGCAGCCAATTTGGGGTTCCGTTTGAAAGCTGCAACGAAGCCAACCGCTGCGAGTCCTAGGCCCACGTCGCCTAATTGGGTACGCAGAGCCGTCAAGTACAGTTTGAGATGAGGGAGTCCGGGAACTGCGGTGAATCTACCGTGTCCGCTTACGTTGTAGTGAAAGACTTCGGCGCCGACGTCGTCGAGAAAATGGGCCAGATCCAGGAGCGCGTATGGCATCACCACGAAAAAGCTGAGGGCCGATGACACTAGGAGCGCTGCGGCCAATCTCAGCCTGGAACGTCTCCCGTACAAGAAAATTGACAGCAGGGGGATTAGAAGCATCACTCCTGCAGTGTACTTGCAGGAGATGGCAAGCCCGCAGAGCACACCGGGGATGAAGCTTTTTGCTTGATAGGTCTGTTGCGATGACGTCCATAGAACGTAGCAGCTGGTGAGTAGGCAGAAAAAGGTAACCAGTATGTCGACGTTCGCGTAGGCCCACGTATGAAAATGCAACAGTGGCAAGGATGTTGCCGATAGGGTCGCCGTGACCATCGCTAGGCGGGAGCCGTATAGCCTTCGTGCGATCAGGCCCACCAACACGAGGCACGCACATCCAGCGAGCACAAAGGGCGTGCGCATCATGGTACCCACAACCGCGTGGGAGTAGTACGGGGTCCAGTGTAAATCGCTGACGGTGACCCGTTCGAGTTTGTTTGCCTGGATGATGCCTAGCGCCTCACCGGCGGCAGCCAGATAGATGGGAAGGGAACCGTAGCGGAAAAATTGCGGATTGAGCTCTCCAGTTCTTATGATGTCGTGGGCACGAGTGGTGAGATAAGGTTCGTCGATGTGGCCTGAATAGGGCGCGCTGGCGCTGACGAGATCCATGTGGCTCACGAAACTGGCGATAGCCACGGCGAGAACGAGGAAAAGCGTTCCTTTTCTGCGGATAGTTGAGGCAAGCCAACTCATGCGAACGAACATATCCGACGGCCGGGGCAGCTGCAATCCTCCGAGTCGTTCGCGGTGCGCTCAGTCGTCCATCATGCCGAGTTCGACGAGCAACTTCCGTGTCTGCTCAACATTCAGCTGGTGCGCGCGATCGCTACTGAAGGCGAAGTCATCGGGGACGCTGTTACCGTCAGTGCGCCGTTCCTGACCCCACCAGGGAAAGTTAGGCTCGATTACGAAGTGTCGTTCGTACTCTACGACGTAGCGGGCTTCGTCCATCGTGATCATGGCTTCGTGCATCTTTTCGCCAGGCCGGATCCCAATCATCTTGGTTGGCACGCCGGGGGCGATAGCTTCGGCTAGCACAGCGGCGGTGCAAGCCGAGATCTTGGGGATGAATAGTTCACCGGCCCGGCCCTCTTTGAGCGCAAGCAACACCAGATCCACCGCTCGGTTCATGCCGATCCAAAAGCGCGTCATGTCGGGTTCGGTGATAGTCAGCAGGCCTTCGCGGCGCTGCTTTCGAAACAGCGGAACAACGCTGCCGGCGCTGCCGACCACGTTGCCGTAGCGCACGAGATTGAAGCGAGTGCCGGAGGAGCCCGAGTACGAGTTGGCGGCGACGAAGAGCTTTTCCATGCAGAGCTTGGTCGCGCCGTAGAGGTTGACCGGGCTAGCTGCTTTGTCGGTACTCAGCGCGACCAGTTGGCTGACGTTTCGGTCAAGCGCAGCTTCCAGCAGGTTCGATGCGCCGTCGATGTTGGTCCGGATCGCCTCGATTGGGTTGTACTCTGCGATCGGTACATGTTTCATGGCCGCCGCGTGCACCACGATGTCCACGCCCGCCAATGCGCGCTTGAGGCGATCCTTGTCGCGGATGTCCCCCACGAAGCAGCGGAGACGAGGATCCGATATCTGGGATTGCATGGCGTAGTGCTTTTGCTCGTCTCTGGAGAAGACGATCACCCGGCCCGGGGAAAAGTCCTTGAGCAGGCGCCGGACGAAGGCGTGTCCAAACGACCCTGTTCCACCGGTGACGAGGATCACGGCTCCTTTGAGATCCGGGGGCACCGACAGCAGCGGAGCGAAAAGCTGGGAATCGTCCTGGGCGGTCATGGCTGGGGGCCTTTCGAGTGACGCTAGAATCAGCGTCGAGCTATCTTGGCTGGCTGTAATTCGCCCCCATGGGCGCGGCAAGCGAAATTCCCAGCTGTGGCAAGGAGACTGCGCCGTGGGCTGCTGCCCCGGGCTGGAGTCGTAGGATGCGGCGCTCAGCGGCAGTCTGGCGGCATCGTGGTCGAAATCAGATCGGTCGGCACCCGTCCGCGCCGCCGCCCTGGTTGGTCTTGGTGATCATGCTCCGAGGCCGAGCGGCAGTAGCGCAGCTCCGAGGGCTACTGCAATAACCGCGATCAGCCGAGAGCCGCCTTGAAATCGGTAAAACGGTCGCCCCATGAAGAAGGAAAGAATCGCGTAGAGCAAGTAGGCAGCGAGGGTCGTCAATGCGGCGGCGTGTGCACCCCAGCGGGGAATCAACAGGAAATTGAGTCCCAGATTCATTGCTCCCGGCACCAGGAAGGTGACCAAGGTCAGATGGGTACGTTTGGCGTAGCCGATACCGGCGGCCATCAGATTGCCCAACAGGAAGAAAAAATTGCCAAGCACTAGGTATCGCAGGTACTCCAGCCCCGCGACGAACTGCTCGGCACCGAGCACATCGTAGGCGAAGGCTGCGATGAAGCGGACCAGTAGAATGGCGCCAATGTGCATGTAGAGGAAGCTTCGAACGCGGCGCGCGATTTGCTCATCTCGGTCCGCGTGGTTGTCTCGCATGTGGCCGTAGTAAAATCGAGGCCAGTCCAGTAGCGACGATTCGGTGACCAGTGCTACGCCGCCCGCGATTTTTACAGCAAACAAGTAGTCTGCTGTCGCCGTAAGGCTACCCACTCGGCGTAGAACCCAAACATCGGAGGATGCCAGCAGCCACCCGATGAAGAATGTTCCGATCAGTGGCGTCGAAAACGCCAGCATCTCTCGAAGCTCAACCTTACTGAGCAATTTTGCTTTGATGCTGAGTAGCCCCTGGCGGGAGTAGTACAGCGCGTTCACTGCGTTGATCAACCAGACCGTACCGATGCTTGCGTAAGCCAGCCAATGTAGACGACTGTGGCCGAGAACCTCTGTGCTTCGGTCGGCGTCTGCGACGTAAGAAACGAACGTCGCGACAAAGGCGGTGTAGAGGAGGCTCTCCACCACGCGGTTGAACAGGTAGAGTCCGTAGTCGTTGCGCACTCGGCTGAGGTAGTTGAAAAAGCTGAATCCAATTTTTCCAGTCGTAATCCCACCGAAGTAAAGCAGCCCCAACGCGGCTTGGGATTCGGCGAAGTAGAGCAGGCAGGCGATCACAAACACCACGAGCATGCCGGCGGTGTTCACCAGAAAGGTCGTGGTTACGAGAGAGGCGTGGGTTTCGACTCGCTCGTCCTTCTTGTCGAAGTACATTCGCATCATCGCTTGGGGGAGCGATAGGGACACGACCGGCACCAACATGCCGGAGACCACGCCGAGGAAGCCCCACTCCCCGTAATCCGCATGGGAGATGAACCGGATGGTGTACGTGACCGTGATGAAGGAGAGGACGGCGGGGATTACCTTGGCGAGGAAGTACGCGAAGAAGGACGGATCCTTCTTGCGCACCCAATTGCTCAGGCGAGCGGCGCGGCCCGTAGAGGGGGCATCACTGTTCGGCTGGGCGTCGCTGGTCATGTCGGGATTCGGGCTAGTTGGGCCTAGCGTAGATAGTCCAGCAATGGTCGTGCCGACAATTCGGTGACCGCGCGCTCCAGCGGTGCTGTGGGCGGTGGCGCATGACGGGGGGGGCGGTCAACGCCGAAACCCGTGCGGAGCAGGGTTTTTCCCCACGGCCATTTTGATACAGAAGAATACAGTCGGTTGCCTGCGCGGAGCCGCGGGTCCTCCACAATAGGGCGGGTCACGGCGTAGCGTTCGGGATCCAGACGAGCCTCGTCGACGATATCTAGCAGGCGGTCGGCGGTCTTTCCGTCCTGATGCCGGTACCAACATTGGAAACGATCCATGTCGTAGCTCAAGCCTGGAGCCGGTAGGGAACGCAGCACGTCGGCGATGTCAGATACCTTCGTGAGATTGGGAATGATGCGGTTGACGTCGAAGTCGAAGACTTCTGAGAAAGGGAAGGGCTCGTAGGCCACTACGGGTTTGCCGGCGACAATGCACTCCATCGATGTGGTGCTATTCCACACAATGGTCAACGCTGCCTGACGGACCCAGTTGGCGATATCGTAGTCCGCGATAACGAACAAATTTTCGCGGGTCCGGCTTTCGCCTTGGTAGATGGATTCAGCCTCATAGCCTGCAGGGTGCACCCGCAAAATGAACTGAGTCTGCGGGAACTCGTCGGCGAGATTGCGCACCATCTCGGTAAACGCATCGCGTGCTTTGGCGAAGCCCGCGATGAACTCATCGCTAAGATTATAGCCTCGCGCTTGCAAACTTTGGCGTAACTCTGCGGAGATGTACGCCATGTTGAAGTTGTAGGGGACCAGGACCCAGTCCTTGTCTGGGTCCAGGCCATACGGTTCTGCGAGTTCCGTGCGGCTCTGTAGTAGCTGAGTGTGCTTGTAGATATCGAAACGTGGGTGCCCCGTGATGCGAATGCGCTCTTTGGGGATGCCGTGGTCAATCAGCAGTTCTTCAAATCGTTCGCCCCAAGCGCAGTGCAATACGGTTTCGCGGGCGAACTCACCGTCCGGCAACAGGTAGCCGCGTCCACAGGCGAAATGCATTTGCTCCCAGGCCATGTTGACCAGCCAACAGTTTTGGTAGTCTGCTTGTCCGAGGTAGCGGTTTCGAACGTCGTCATCGTAGAAAAACGGCAGGAACACGACTTCGCGACCGACGGGGCTTTGCCCCAAGGCGCTCAGGTGCTCCATTTGCCCTGACATCTGGCGTTGCCGCGCTTTGTGCAGCAGGATCAACGCGGGCAGGGCTTCTCGGTGAGTATGCTCCCAGGCGAGGCGTACAGACGGGCCGGGACGGTTCGCTGGGTGGGGCTGGCTCATCGCTGGATTCGTCTGCAAGCTCTATACGCTAATTTCGGCGAGTCTCAACTCGTAACGCAGGGCGTGCGAGCCCTTGATTTCTACGGTGTCTACCAAGCGGTAATCGGCGCTTTCAAAGGCTCTCACGCTGCTCAGATTATCTGGGCGAATGTGTGCAATCAGCAGGCCGACGCCGGAATCCCGGGCGACAACTGTGGCGGCATGAAGCGCCGGGGTCGACAGGCGGCGACCGCGGTGGCTGGGGGCCAGGTTGATGCCGACTTCCGCGCATCGCCCGGCGCCGGCGGGGGCATCGGCATCGGCGAGCCAGTCGAAGCGCACCACTCCGGCCCTTTGCCCGGCCGATAGGATAATGAATAGCTGTCGCAGCTTACCCGCAAGGGTGGCCTTGAACCACTTGATGTGATCGGACTTGACGATGTCGGCGCGCAGAAACGATGCGGCTCGGGTGTCGGGATCGTTCGCCCAGTCGAAGACTGCATCGCAGTCATGCTCTTCGGCGGGGCGCAATTGCGGCTCGGGCATGGTGGCTTACTCGCCGAGCGCGAGATCCGCCTCTTTAAGCGACGTCTCCGCAGGCAAGTCTCGTGCGGCGCGGGAGCCCAGCACTCGTTCCAGCTCGGAGGGGGCCAGTCCTTCGGCTAGCTTGCCTCGGCGTAGTACGTCTACGTTGCCCCGGGAAAATGGCTGTCCTGCCTGGATGTCGCGAGTGGTGATGAGACTGCGTCGGGCGAAGTCTCGGAGCTCTCCTTCGACGGCCTGTACCTGTTTTTTTCCGTCACCCAGCACGGCTTCCGTGGCGCGCACGCGTTTGACGAGTCGGACAAGTTCGTTCGGCTCGATGGCGAAGGCGTGGTCTGGCCCAGGTAAGCGATTGGAAAGTGTGAAATGCTTTTCAATGACGCAAGCGCCGAGGGCAACCGCCGCCGCCGGAGCTACGACCGGGTCCCGCGTGTGATCGGACAAGCCCGTCGGCATGCCTGTAGCTTCCCGCAGGGTGATCAGGGCGCTTACATTGGCGGCCTCGGGAGGAGTCGGATAGGACGCCGTGCATTGCAGCAGAACCAGCTGTTTGCGTCCGGCATCCCGCAGCACGTCCACAGCGCGCTTGACCTCATCCAGCGTGGATGCCCCGGTGGAGAGGACCAGAGGTTTGTCCCGGGCGGCTACCTCTCGCAGGAGCGGATCATGGGTGAGTTCATAGGAGGCGATCTTGAACGCATCAACAAACTGGTCCAGTAGGGCCACGGCTTCTTCGTGGAAGGGACTGGAGATGAAGGCGAGACCGCGGTCGTGGGCGTGATCTCGCAGACACGGTAGCCACTCCGTTGGCATTTCCATCGATTGGATGATGTCAAAGATCGGAGTTTCGTCTTTGAGGTAGTCGCTCTTGCCGGCAGATTTTGGATAGAGCCGATTGGCTTCGAAGGTCTGGAATTTGACGGCATCTGCTTTTGCGTCGGCCGCGGCGTCAATCAAGCGCAGAGCTGTGTTGAGGTCGCCGTTGTGATTGCTGCCGGCTTCCGCGATGATGTAACACGGGGAGCCGTTTCCGACGGTCTTGCCAAATATGCTGATTGGTGTGGTCATGGCTTTGCCTGCCGATGGTCGATCACCTCTAGCAGTGCGTCAATCACTCGGAACACACCGCGGCCGTCAATCAGCTTCTGGGCGCGCTGCGCGAGCTGTTGGAGCTGAGGGCCGTCGGCTAGTAGCTCCAGAACACTCGCAGATATCTCGTCGGCGCTTTCGCTGCCGCTCCAGTGCCGGTGCACCGCCGCGCCTGTGTCGGAGAGCGCAGAGGCAACGTCTAGCTGGTTCTTCGCGACCGTTACCAACATCGCCGGAACGGCTAGAGCGCACAACTCCCACGCTGTGGAGCCAGCCGCCACCAGCGCCAGGGTTGCCGATCGTAGTAGGGGCACTATATTCGTCACATCCTCGTGCAGGCTGAGCGCGGGATGTTGCTGTTTCGCTAGCTCGGCCTTCGTTCGTGCGGAGACCCCGGGGCCGAGCATTACGATTAGTTTGGCGGTGCCCAGCTGGGGGAGCAAACGCTCCACTATGGGGAGGGTCAGCCCAAGAGGGTCGGAGCCGCCGAAACTCAGTAGCAGTCGGGGGGACGGGTCGGGATCGTCGGTTCCGCTTGTGGTCGCGTTGGCCAAGGCTGCACGAATCTCCGGTCGGAGCAGCACGTAGGGGGCACCGACCAAGAGCCGCCGCGTTGGCTTCACATCGCCGTATCGATCCGCCGGAAAATTGAGGTTCTGGTTGACGACCAAATCGGTGCTGACGCCTTGTTCGGCAAGATCGTCCATGGACAGAGTGGGAAAGAGTTCGCGCAGCCGCTCAAGCTGGAAGCGGTCGTATTGATAGCTGTCCACCGCGATCGCCGCAGCCTGGCTTTCTTTGGCGACCACTAAGCTACGTTGGATATCGGCGTGGCTATCTCGTTCGTCTATGGATTCGATGCGGACGCCGGCGTCCACGAGCCGCTGCCGAACCGCTCCGCGCAGCTCTCCGGTTAGCAGCATGGCGCGACCGCCGTGTTCGACCCAGGCCGTCAACAGGGCACCCAGGCGGCTCACATGGCCGAAGCCGATCTCTGAGTTAGCGTCGGCACGCCCGAGCAACAGCCGGCCGGCTATGCGTTGGCGGCGTTGATCGCTATCGCTCAGGAGGCCCTTCTGCTGGGTATGAGCATTGAGTGCTACCACCTCTGGGTGAGCTTCCAGGTAGCTGGCGATCTGTTCTAGGCTGGCATCATCCCCGCAGGCTAGCACTACTGCCTGAAGCTGCTGCAAGTCGGCCGGGGTGTCCAGGGTGAGTCGAAGGTGGGACAAGTCCGCGCCGGCATAATGACTAAGCCGTGTGCGAAAGCGTCCGGGAGTACGATACAAATATGGCGTAACGTGTTCGCGGTCCCCCGGGTCGGTGGCTTTTTGTTGGGCGACCGTGAGGGCGTTCATGCTGAACACCTCCACATCTTGTCCGTGGGGGATGCGGCGGTCGGTCCCGGCTTGATTGCTTGCGTAGTCGATTTCGTCTGGGGTGCCGAGTCGCTCCAGGAAGGCCGTGATGACTCGGTCGACTTCCATAGGGTCGATCATTGGGCAATCGGCGGTGATCCGGACGATGACCTCGGCGGTCGACAGTTTGGCGGCCTCGTAGTAGCGGCTGAGCACGTCGTTTTCCGAGCCGCGGAATACGCCGACGTTTAGTTCTTGGGCGGCCGTGACAATGGCGTCGTCCGCGCTCGCTTCGGTGGTGGCGATGACTAGGGAGTGGATGCTGCCTACTTGTTTGAGTCGCCGCACGACATGGGCCAGCACGGAGTGGGTCCCCAGCGGAAGCAACACCTTGTTGGGCAGCCGGGAAGACCCCATACGGGCCTGGATGATAACGACAACAGCTGGGGGGCTCACGATGACTCTGAGTAGGGATTTTAGCAGTCGCCCAAAGCCGAGCGAAGGGCGTCGGTCACGCGACCCACGTTGGCCTCAGTCATTCGGGGGAACAGCGGCAAGGACAAGGCTCCGGCGTAGTACTGCTGCGCTCCAGGATAGTCCTCAGGCTGCTGTCCCAAGCGTTGGTAGTAAGGTTGTTGGGGCACCGGAATGTAGTGCACCTGGCTGCCGATACCGCGGTCGCGGAGTCGGCCCATCACGGTTTTGCGGGACACGCCGCAGCCTGCGAAGTCGATCTGCAGTGCGTATAGATGATAGGCACTGCTGGCGGCAGAGCTGTTACCCGGGACGGGAGTGACCGCAGCCAAGGATACTAGGGCCTGATCATAGTGTGCCGCGAGCGCCCGACGTTGGGCAACGTAGCCGTCGAGCTTCGCCAGTTGGGTGATACCCAGGGCAGCCTGAATGTCGCTGAGCCGCCCGTTGTGGCCGAGCAGTTGCTGTTCGTAGTACCACGGCCCTGGAGATTCAGAGAGTAGCTCGCTGTCTTCCCGAGTCATGCCGTGATTGCGGAACAGTTGGAGTTGCCGAAACAGCTTCTCGTCGTTGGTGACGATAGCTCCGCCCTCGCCGGTGGTGATGTGCTTGACCGGGTGAAAGGAAAAAATCGCCATGTCGCTGTGTTCGCAGCTGCCGACGGGTTGCCCCTGATAGTCGGCACCTAGGGCGTGGGCTGCGTCTTCAACGATCTTGATTCCCCGCGGTCGTGCCCAGGCCGCGATCTGTTGCATATCCACGGGCATGCCGTTGAGATGCACCGGCGCCACTACCTTCAGCTTGTCGCTCGAGACAGCCTCCAGAGAGCTGGTGGTCATTAATCCCGTGCTGGCGTCGACGTCGACGAAACGGGGATTGGCGTCGAGATAACGAGCGGCGTTGGCGGTGGCCACAAAGGTCATGGCCGGTACCAAGACCTCGTCGCCCGGGCCCACTCCGGCGGCAAAGTAGGCCGCGTGCAGTGCGAAGGTACCGCTGCTGACGGCGACTGCGTACTTGGCCCCGACCCGTTTCGCCAGGGCGGCTTCGAATCCGCTGACGGCCGGACCGGTGGTGAGGAAGTCCGAACGTAGGACCGCCACTACGGCAGCGATGTCTTCTTCGTCGACGTCTTGTCGGCCGTAGGGAATAAATGGCTGGGTGCCCTCGCCTGGATCAGTCACTCGGGGGACCCTAGCGGGAATCGTCGGGCAAGGCGACATCGGGCCGTCGCCCGGGGGGGCTGAATATCGTGCTGATAGGCCCTCATCGGAGCGAAATCGAGAAAAACTGGGGGATGGCAGTCGGGGCACTCCCCGACGCCGAGTTCCTAGGGCGGTCAGCGCTGACCTGGATTATCGAGCCAGCGCTGATACATGGCTTCGAGCCTTTCGGCCTCTCGCGGATGGCTCCGGTACACGTTATTGCGTTCGCCCGGGTCGTTCTGGAGATCGAACAGGACTCGACCGCCGTTCCGAACGTCCACGATCAACTTGAAGCGGGCTCCGATAACAGCGCGCTTCATATAATCAAGAAACTGCACAACCTCGGCTACTACGGGAACAAGGTCAGTGTGCCCCGGCAAAAGCGTCAAGCCATGGGGGCTTTGACCCGACAGTACTTCCAACGTAGCACCCAACCGGCTCAGGCTAACCGGTTCGTGACGAACGCGGGGTGGACACCCCGGTACATAGACAACCAATGGGACGTGGACGCTGGTCTCGTAGAGGTGAGGCCCGTGTCCCTCTGTTCCGTACTCACCCAAATCTTCGCCATGATCCGAACTCACGGCGATCACCGTGTCGGCAAAGAGCCGACTGGATTGCAGGTACTGTAGAAGCCTACCGAGATGCATGTCCGTATATCTCACATCATCGAAATATTGCTCTGTCGGTGATTTGTCCGGATCCCCAAACAACGCCCCATAGGGAGCATGAAGGTCGGGGTAGTGAATCCACGCGAAGAAGCGTTCAGCTCTCAGCTTTTGAATGTGAGCGATGCCCGCTGTTGTCATGCCCCCAGAACTGATCGTGAACTTGGGCGAGTTGGCACGCAAATCGTGCAGGTCCCGATTGACATGGTCGAAGCCCCGAAAAAGCCCGCGTGATTCATGGTTCTGGAAAAAAGGGTTCAAAGCAAAGGTTTGATACCCGGCGCCCTGGAACCGTAAGGCGACGTGCTTTCCGATGTTCATGTCGGGCGCAACCAACATGTTCTCGCTTCCTAGGTCCGACGGCACGATGCCACCAAACAACGATGCGAGAGAGAGCCGCGTGTGTGTCGCCGGCGAATAGGCCCGTGTGAATAGCTGAGATTCACTAGCCAGGGCTGAAGCATTGGGCATCGTTTTGGGGTTCAGAGCTTCTGCCCGAAGCGCATCAATCGTAATCAGAATTACATTCCTCGACTGACTGCTGCATCCCTTCCAGAGTGTCGCGGGCGGAGTTGGCATCGGCCTAGGGGCATCCCCACCACGACAATCTTGATCGACGCCGTCCCCGGGGATTTCGCGGGTGATGCCGCCGACGGTCGCATCGCCCTCCGCGCAGTCCGTGCCGCCGAGCCAGAGGGCGATGGTTTTGTCGCCGTCCAGATCAACGAGGTTCCGCGCAATACCGGCGAGTCGGGCTGCGCCCGGGCAGTGGTGGTGCAGCAGGAACCGCGCGTGGTGGTCATGTGCCGACACCGTCACGCTCACTAGCGCAACAAACGTGAAAGCTACCGCACACCGCTGCCCGGTACGGCGAACGAGGCCCGCTGTCCACCATCTGGCGGCAAGCACTGAGAGAGCCAGAGCTGCCACGGTTGTGGCAGTGATCTCGCCCAGCAAGTGCACCGGCGCCAACGCTGCAAGCACGCAAAAGAATCCGAGGAACGCCGCCATCCCGACCAAACCGGTTGCCACGGCACGCTGGGACGAGAGTATGCGAGCGGAGGCCAGATGTTTCTTGAGCAGATAACCCAAGCCCGCGGAAAGCACAGCGCAGACACAAATGGCAGCGACGATCACCAGGTTCCGCAACAAGGCGACACGGCCGGGAAACTCCGTCGATACAGGCGCCCCCACAAGCTCGACCGCGGCGATTACGACGGCCCCGCTAAACGGTCCCATCCCAGCGACTGTCCACATCACCCAGGCCGGTGGGAAGCCACGAGATCCGATGAACCGCTCCAAGCCAATGCCGAGCGGGGCCAACAGCACTCCGAAACTACCATAGAGTGCGAACAGCGTCATCAGGAGCTGGGTGGCCCCCAGTAGATCGGAAGTCAAAAGAGGGACGGTCAGCGCAATCAGCGAATACTCGATACTAGCCGCTAACGTACCGCCAATGACTCCGGCAACGAGCCACCGCCAGAATTGGTCAGCCAGTTCTCCACGCATCCGCCTCATGTTTTCAAGCTACCGCGAATCGTGACACCTACGCAAATCGTGACACCTACGCAAATCGAGCAGCTAGCTTCCGGGGGTAGAGGCAGCGAGCCAAGAATTTGAGTGCGAGTGCGACGAGTCATACTCGCACTACAGATGACGTGCCGCGAGAGCCGAGTGCTCGTTGCGAGCTGCGTGTGAAGCGCGACGCGGGATGATTGTGTTGTCACTTGCGTAACTTTCGGAATGCCCGTTTGCGTAGGCCCTTCACCTCGCTCGATTTGGCCTCGCGGACTGTGTCTCCCGACAGCCGCTTCTTGCCGGCCTCAAGGGAATCCTTGCTCCAACGGCAGTAGCGATTGGGGGCTATCCCTTCACCGCGACAGAGCGCGGCTATGCCTTGCTCGCCTCGCAATCCTTCAAGCACAATGCGGACTTTCTCTTCGGCTGAGAACTTCCGGCATGTTCTGCGTGTGATTTCGTTGACCGCGGCTTCGCCCGACTGATTCTTTCGTGGCATTTGAGACTCCTGAGGAGAGCTCTTCACCCTCCGGCTTGTCTCTTAGATCAGACCCTGTTTCTGTCCGAATTCAGCTGACGGGATACACTCGCTCACCCGCTCGCCTCAGGTACTATCGCCGTTCGTGGACAATCTCTGCTTACGCCTCCTCCACGAAGCGCATCGGATACGTCAACGGACTACTCGTCTGTCACGGGAGCCATCGCCGCAGCTTTGACTTCTTCCCACGTGTACAGCTTGGTTTCGCCGTTCTTTACAGACTCACGCCTACGGGCATCTCGTCTTGCCATGCCTCTTCATGGCCCGATTCGACCTCATCGTTGGCCGGCTCCAACGCATTCAGGGCGAGGAGCTACCGCTCGTCCCACGGGAGCTTCATTAGCCCACTCAACAGCCACCCCGGGGCCCCCAGGGGCAAACGCTCCTCTCACGTCTTCCCAGCGACTCGAATCCGCGGTGACCGCGGGATAGTGAACGGTCGGGGGCGGAACGGCAGAGCGTAGCCGTCTGTCACGGGCAGGCGACAGGGCTTTGGAATTCCTGTCCTCGGTCAGTAACCGTTGGCCGGGTGCCGCCAGAGTGAAACGCCGGTGATAGCGCCGCCTTCGAAGGGCTCGCCCTGAACTAAGCTTTCGTGCCCCTGGTAGGCACCAATATTCGGTGAGTACAAACAGTGTTCGTCGGAATCGCAGAGGCCGTCTTCATTGCCGATGCCGTCTAGAGGGATTTCCACAGCAGCGCGCAAGTAGGTGGTCTTGCAGTTGCCTCCGCCGGAATCGTACACGGAACCGATCTTGAGATCGTCGCAGTCGGCCTGGCTCGTGGCGGGCGTCGAATCATACCAAGTTTGCGTAACAGTGTCGTCGCCGCTCGGCGGAGCCGGCGTTGCATTGCGCAGGAACGTGCTCGCGAGGGGTATACCCCACTCCCAAGTCCGACAAGTTCCGCCAATCACGCAAGGTCCGCGACTGGTGTCGTCGGTAACACTCGTGCCGTCTCTGCCCCACAGCGTTGTTGGCGTCTCAAAGTTCGTCCAGTCTCCGATGTTTGCGTAGGGCGCCGCGCCGTTGGTATCGCTTGGGTTCTCGGCATCGTCGATCGTCAGCGGGCCAAACACTTCCCCCACGGCTGACGAGTTCAAGCTGAGAGCAGCGGTGGATGCTCCCTGGATGGCACAGACGCTGCCGCCGTCGTCCAAGCCAAACGCGTTGATGGCCACGCTGCACTGGATGCCATTGGCATTGTTGCTGCCCAACTCGAGAGCTCCGCTGTAAACCACCGTGCCACTACCAAGCCTGATACCGAAGCCTCCGTTCTCAGTAGAAAGCAGATTGTGCGCCGTGTTGCTGGAGCCCTGAGAAGAAACCCCGATTCCGTCACCGCCGTTGGCGTAGGTCGCCAAGTTTTCCGCGGCGGTGAAGCTCGAATTAATCATGGTGATGCCGTTCTGCACGTTCTGGGCAGCGGTCATGTTGAAGAAGGTGCCGCCTTCGCAGTCGCGGATCTCCATGCCTTCTGCATTGTGCGTCGAGGTGAAATTAGCCAGGGTGACGTTCCGGCAGCCAGAGATAAACGCTCCTTCGTCGCGGTTGTTGTTCGTGATCAGCCCCATGACGACGGCGTGGTCAAGGTTCGTGATCTCCACGCCGCGCCGCCCGTTGTTGGTCGCGACCCAGTCAAGCAGGATGTTGTGCGTGACAAAGTCCCCGGCGAACGTGATGCCCGAACCACCATTGTCGACGGCGGTCAATCGCTGAAATATGTTGTCCAAGCGCTCGGCACTGGCGCCTTGCAAGATGATTTGAATGCCCAGATCCCCATTGCCCGTCGCCTCGATGTTTCCGACGGTGCCGCGAATTGTGTCCTCGAACCGCACACCGTTTGCGTTCCCCGCCGCGGTGATATTAAAGATGGAGGCATCTGTATCGAAGCTCATCGCGACGCCGAAGGGCCCATTGTTGGTCGCCGTGACGTTTTGCAGCTGCGCGCCGTCGGAGAAGTTCAAGACCAAACCTGTGCCCACATTGCCGTCGACGAGCACGTCGGATACATCGATAGCTGTCGAGTAATCGATCAGGATGCCGGTCCCCGCATTGTTTGTTGCGGTGAGGCCGGTCGCGACGTGACCGGCGGACTTGTCGATCAGTGTGGAATGCAGCTCGATGCCGTTCCCATTGCCTCCTGTCGCTTGTAGATTCGTAAAACGTCCCTGGTGGCATTCGCCGCAACGGATCCCTTCGGTGAGTGCGTCGGTGGCCGTCAGATCCGTCATGACTGGGCATTTTACCCGGTAGAAGCTGACACCGGACGTTTTGCCGGTCGCCAGAACAGCGCCTTCGACGGACAGGAAGTTGGCGTTAGTCCCAGAGACAACGGCCCCACCAGCGCCAGTTCCTGTCAGGGTCGCTCCTGGTGCAATCACGATGGCAACACGGGAAGTGGCGTTCATGGCGACGTTGCCGACGAGATCTGCTTGCACCAGTACGATGCTATCGGCAGTGGCGTTCATGGTGCCGGTCATGGCGACAACCGCAGTCGGCCACCACACGGTGGTCATCGACTGTGCCACCACATCGCCGATGTCCTGAAGGGCGACCGCGTTGGGTAGAAAACTCGCGCCCCCGATGTCGAGCAGATCGGACAACTTTTTGTTCGGTAGCAGAGCTGTGGAAGAGACGACCACCGTTCCAGAGGAGTCGTCGCACACCCAGGCAAAGGCGGTGAGCGTATCGCTCACCGTCAGTCCGTTGCAGCTAGCGAGATTGAGGAACTCTGCTGTGCGTAATTCGCCGCCGTGCAGACAACCAGAACATGCTTGGCCTGGCTCGTCGCCGGTGCAGGCAGTGTCCGACGCGTCGAAGTCGCTCGTGCCGTCGGACACCACGTAGGCGTTCCAGCCGGCGCCGTTTGTCGGGTAGACCGGCACGACGGTGGGTGCGGGCGCAGGTGCGACGTCCGGCACAGCATCCACCACAGCGTCCGAGGTCGCGGCTTCCAACTGAGCTTCCATTGCGGCGTTCACGACCGACACACTCGCATCCGGCTGTGCGCTGTCCGGAGAGGCGTCGGGCGAGGGAATGCCAGCCGCGTAACGGGGGCCACCATCGTCTTCGCTGGCCCTGCGTGTGCGGTCATTACTGTCGCAAGCACTGCCGGCAAGAACCCCTGCTAATGCAAGCGCGCAGAGTATTGACTGATGCAACCGAAAGTTCGTCATGAATTCCCTCGCACAGAACGTCTAGAACCCGAGAGTATTGCCCGGGATCGGGAGTGGAACAAGGGCAATGGATCTGAGGTCGGCGGTTAGCTGTCGCAGCCGTACTGGCCATGGCTAAGACTTGGCGATCCCCGTCGGACTTGCGTAGGCACGACGGACTGGCATCCCAGGAGGTGCGCCCCAACGGCGAGGAAAAGCAGCGTGGCTAGGTGGCTCTAGGTCACGGCTTTACCCCGCGGGTGATCTCGATCAGCGTGCCTTCGCAGGAGTCCGTGACCTGAACCGTACGCAAGGCGGCTCCAACTGCGGCGTCGTTTGCCGACGACACGTTCGTGCCGCTCTACATGCCACGCTACCGCCCTGCGACCCGCAAGCGGTACGAGGCACTGCTTCGGCAAGAACTTCTCGCACAGCTCGGCTCCAAGCGACTCGACGCTATCGATGCTCGCACCTTGCGGGCATCGATAGCGTCGTTCGCCAAGCGCGGCGTTCAGCCGCGGGGAGCCGTCAACTTGGTTCGGAGCATTCTTCGTGCTGCGGTTGAGGTTGGGGAGCTTGATGACCTGCCCATACTGCCGAAACCGCCGTCGCCAGGGCGCAAGTTGCCCGACGCCCCGTCGCGAGACGAGGTGGAGGCCATGCTCGACGCTAGCAAAGGCTGGCTGCATGTATCGATTGCCCTCGCGGCCTTCGCTGGGCTTCGGCAGGGCGAGGTAAGGGCGTCGGAGGTTCGGGATGTGGATCTGAAGAAACAGCTCATCCATATCCGTCGCGCCATGTCCGAGAGTGAACTGGTGACGCCTAAGTCGGGTCACGACCGCGTAGTGCCGATGGCGCCACGCCTTGTTGGCATCGTTGCACCGGCACTCAAGGACAAGCTCCCGGCAGCTCGGGTGATCGTGTCCAAGGCCGGGACCACGCCGTCACGGCAACTGGTCCTCATGCGCTTGAAGAAAATGCAGAGTCGCAATGGCCTTGGGGCGCGGAGCTTCCACTCGCTCCGCCACTTCTTCTGCTCGCAGCTCGTGCAAGCGGGAGCCAGTGTGGAGGCCGTGCGGGTGCTTGCAGGGCATAGTGGCTTGAACACCACGCAACGCTACGTGCATGCCACTGGGGCCGACCTCCAGGGAGCGATTGTTCTCCTTTCGGTCAACTAGCGGGAAACCACAGCAAGCCCGAATCCCGAATGTCTCGGAATCCTAAAGCTTTCTGTCGGGATTTGTCGGGGCGAGAAGATTTGAACTTCCGACCTCACGGACCCGAACCGTGCGCGCTACCAAACTGCGCTACGCCCCGATTGCCCTCGCGGGCTGCGGGAGAGTGATCTCCTGCGTTCGATCTGTCAAGCGAAGTCGGACAGACCGACTTCGCCTGACTTCTCGATTGATCAGCCGGCGGCCTTCTTGGCCTTCAGTGCTTCGACCAGTTCCGGCACAGCCTGGAACAAGTCAGCCACAAGGCCGTAGTCCGCGATCTGGAAGATCGGGGCGTCAGGATCCTTGTTGATGGCCACGATGGTCTTGGAACTCTTCATGCCGGCGACGTGCTGGATGGCTCCAGAGATACCGATGGCGAAGTACAGGTCCGGGGCGACGATCTTGCCGGTCTGCCCGACTTGGTAATCGCCCGGGGCGTAACCGGCGTCGCAAGCGGCGCGGGATGCGCCGAGAGCGGAGCCGAGCACGTCGACGAGAGGCTCGAGGACCTTGAAGAACTCCTCCTTGAGAGCACGACCGCCGGAAACGACAGTGCTGGCCTCGCCGAGCTCGGGGCGCTCGCTCTTGACCTGCTCCAGGGATACGAATTCAACACGTTCGGCGGCGCCACTGGGGGCGGTCGCTGTCACATCGCTGATGGGGGAGGCTCCACCGCTTTCGGCTGCGGGCTCGAACTCACTCTGACGAGCGGTTGCGGTTTGAATTGCGGTGTTCAGCGTGCAGGTACCGAAGGCGTTACCAGCGAACATCGGTCGCTTGTAAGCAATCTTCCCACCAGCGTCGCTGACGCCGGCACAGTCACCAGCGAAAGCAGCCTCTAGACGACCAGCCACGCGGGGGATCAGGTCCTTGCCGTAGCTGGACGCCGTGGCGCAGATCAGGCCGTAGCCCTTGCCAACATCGGCGACCGTCGGAGCGTATCGCTCGGCTACGTAATCTGTGAGACCAGCGTCTTCTGCTACGAGCACTTTGCCTGCGCCAAAGGCTGTGGCGCCTGCGGCCGCGGCTTTGGCACCGGGGCCACCGATGACGAGAATGTCGAATCCACCGCCGAGAACAGCAGCTGCTGCCTTGGCCATGGTGATTGCGGAGAGTGTGGTTTTGCGGATTTGGCCGTCGGCCAATTCTGCAACAACAAGTACGTCTGCCATATTCTTAATTCCTCAGATGGCTTTCGCTTCGTTGGCGAGTTTGTCGACCAGTGCGGCGACATCCTCGACCTTGACGCCCGCGGCACGTGCCGCGGGAGCCTCGAAGTTTGCGTAGTTCGATCCAATAGTGACGCCGCCAGCTGTGTCGGCGAGGGCCTTCACATCAATGGGCTTCTTCTTGGCCTTCATGATGGCGGGCAGAGCGGCGAAACGAACGCCGTCGCTGTACTTGTGAGCCTTGTCTGTGAGCTTCGAGTAGACGCTCTCGGGGGCTACAATACGAAGGTCGACTGTCACGACCGCGGGGGTCTTGACGCGCAGGGTGCACATGCCGCCGTCGACTTCTCGAGAGACCAGCAGGGAGCCGTCCTCTTCTTGGATGGTCGCGGCGAAGGTCGCCATGGGCCAGTCCAGCAGTTCGGCGACCATTTGGCCGACGCCATTGTTGTCACCGTCGACGGCCTGTTTGCCGAAGATCACGTAATCCGGCTTCTCTTCGGCGATGACCGTCTTGAGCGCGTTGGCGACCAGGCGGCCGTCTAGCTCATCGTCAGTGCAGTCGATGCGGATGGCGCGGTCGGCGCCGGTGGCAAGGGCAGACCGCAGAGTGGTCTCGACCTCTTTAGGACCGAGGGTCATCACTACGACTTCGCCTTCACGCTTTTTCGGCTTCTTGCCGTCTTCGGTGAGGCGGAGAGCCGCTTCTAGAGCGTACTCGTCGAAGGGATTGATCTTCCATTCGAGTCCGGTGGTATCGATCTTCTCGGGAGAGACCTTTACCTTGTTGGCGTTATCGGGGTCGGCGACCCGCTTGAGCGCGACGAGGATTTTCACGCGATGACCTCCTAGGGGAGTGGTGGAGCGATCCCGAAAGCCCGGGTTCGCAGGGAGCGTCGAGCAGACGACGCAAAGAACAGTGATCGACGACAGCGTCGCCAAACCGGCGCTGGAATTAGATCCTTTTGCCTGGCCCGTCAATGCCGGACCTACCAAAATCCCCGAAAAACCTGCAGAAACAGACGGCTTTCCGCGCTGCCGGGATAGACCTGCGGAGTTCGGCTGCATGGACGCGGCTGGCCACTGAACAGATCCCGACGACTCGTCTCAGTAGAACGTACCGGAACGGGACCTCGTTTAGTCGGGAGAATTGGTTTCGTGCGGACAGTCGGTCGGACAGTGCGGCTTGGGAGGGGTCGACGGCTACGGCCCATGGTAGCTGTCTCACAGATGGCTCACGAGACGGACTACCTGGTTATCGGCAGTGGGGTTGCGGGCCTGAGCTTCGCGCTTCGCGCCGCCCAGCACGGGCAGGTGACCGTCGTGACCAAGCGGACCCGTTACGATGCCGCCTCCAGCTGGGCTCAGGGCGGGGTGGCCGCAGTGCTCGATCCTGCGGATTCCTTCGACGAACACGAAAAAGACACCCACAGCGCCGGGGCCGATCTCTGCCACGAGATCGTCGTTCGCATGTGTGTGAGCGAAGGTCCGGGTGCCGTCGAGTGGCTCCAGTCCTTGGGAGCCCAGTTTTCCGAGGGGGAGGACGGAAAACTCGATCTCGGCCGGGAAGGCGGGCACCAGCAACGCCGGGTCGCCCACGCTGGCGATATCACCGGCCGGGAGATCCAGCGGGCACTACTCGCGGCAGTCAAAGAGTCGCCGAATATTCAGATGCTCGAGTGGCACATGGGGGTGGATCTCATCACCGTGAGCAAGTTCGGCGAGCCCGACCGCTGCGTCGGCGCTTACGTGTTGGACGAGCGCAATGGCCGCATCGATACCTATCTGGCGCGCGCCACCATGCTCGCCACCGGCGGCGCTGGCAAAGTGTACCTCTACACATCGAACCCGGACGTCGCGACGGGCGACGGCGTTGCGATGGCCTACCGAGCGGGCGCGGAAGTCGGGAACATGGAGTTCTATCAATTCCACCCGACCTGCCTCTTTCATCCCACAGCCAAGAGTTTTCTATTGAGCGAAGCCCTCCGAGGCGAAGGGGCCAAGCTTCGCCTGCCCGACGGCGAGCCGTTCATGCTCAACCACCACGAAATGGGCGATCTCGCGCCGCGTGATGTAGTCGCCCGCGCCATCGACTTTGAGATGAAGCGCACGGGTTCCGAACATGTGCTGCTCGATATCTCTCACAGAGAGAGCGATTTCGTGCACGAGCGCTTCCCGGCCTTAGTCGAAGAGTGCCGGCGTTACGGTTACGATCTGACCCGCGAGGCGGTGCCGGTTGTGCCCGCAGCTCATTATATGTGTGGGGGCGTGAGCTCCGATCTAGGTGGTCGCACTTCGATTCCCGGGCTGTGGGTCATGGGGGAGACAGCGTTTACCGGATTTCACGGAGCCAACCGTCTCGCCTCCAACTCTCTGTTGGAGTGCCTGGTATTTTCCCGCCGCGCCGCCGACCGACTGGAGACTGAAATCAAAGGGCTTCGGGACAGTCCCAGACCCCAGGTGCCGGACTGGCGAATTGGCAGGGCGGCGGCCAGTGACGAGGCGGTGGTGGTTTCGCACAACTGGGACGAGCTGCGTCGCTTGATGTGGAACTACGTCGGCATCGTTCGAAGCAACGGCCGACTGAAGCGTGCTTGGCGGCGTATCTCCCTGTTGGAAGAGGAAATTCGCGATTACTACTGGCAGCACCTGGTGACTCGTGATTTGTTGGAGTTGCGGAACATCGCTACGGTCGCGCAGTTGATCGTGGCCTGCGCGACCCACCGTCGTGAAAGCCGCGGCCTTCACTACACCCTCGATTACCCGGACCTCGGTCCCGGGCCCGCCCTCGATACTGTGGTCAAGCGTGGGATCCCTCCCCAAGGCCGCGCGAGCGCGTCGCGGGAGACGTGACTCCTTTTTCTGCCATCGTCTGGACGCTGAGCACCACCGTCGGATTGCAGCTGTGTTTGTTGCTCAGCGAAATCATTCGTCCCGGGGCGGTCACCGACATCGTCAATAGCGGGGGCTGTTTGGCTCTGGTGTTGGTGTTGGCCACGTATTTGGCGCTACGAGCCTACGCTCCCGACCGCTCGATCAGCCAAGCCGTTGGTTTTCGTCGCACCCCTTGGCAACTCATCGGTCTCGCTTTTACCTTAGGCTTGTTCATACAGATCCCGGCGAGTCATATTGCCGAACTGATCAATGGCTGGCTCCCGCTGAGCGACGCGGAGACGCAACATCGCGAGAAGCTGCTCAGCGTGGCGAGCCCGCTGCGGGCGTTGGCGGTAGCGCTGGTGGTTGGCGTCGCCGGCCCCGTGGTTGAGGAATTATTTTATCGAGGTGCCATCTACGGTGCCCTCCGGCGTGCTCAGTCACCGCTACTAGCCACCCTGGCTACGGCCGGCTGCTTCGTGCTCGCCCATTGGAATATGTCGGATATGCGCTCTCTGGCGCATGTGAGCCCCTTGCTCATCGTGGCTCTGGCATTGGGGCTGGCTAGAACGGTCAGCGGTTCGCTGTATCCACCCTTGGTCCTGCATGCCGGCTTTAACCTGACGACGGTGGTTTCGATGGTGGTGGGCCATGAGTCGACCCTCGATTCGGTCGACTTCGGTAGCCAGTCTATCGCCTTGGGCTGGCTTGGAAGCCTCGCCTTGGTGTATGGCCTATTCTACTTTGGCACCGGCAGTGCTGGGGCCAAAGCCGCGAGGGCACAAGACCGATGATGAAGCGCCGAGACCAATGATTGAGAACAAGAAGCCGAGAGTCGCGTTGTGTTTGCCGGGTGGGGGCAGCACCGGCGCCATGTATCAGATCGGCGCTTTGGCGGCCCTGCAGGATGGCATCGGGGGCTTGGACACCAACGACTTTGATCTGTACGTTGGCACGTCCACCGGAGCGACCGTTGCGGCCATGCTCGCAGGCGGGCGCCCGATTAATCGTATCTATCGCGCGATTCTTGATCCCGCTGACGACTACTTTCCGCTCGACCGACGGGATGTACTGCGCAGTGACCGAAAGGAATGGCGCCGCATGGTGACCACAGCTCTGTACGCCTTCGCCCACGGCACGCGGAGCTTGTTGTCGAAGGCGCCCACGCCCGCCACACTTTGGCTCGAGCTGGATCGCTTCATCGACTCTGCTCCGGCGGGGCTATTCTCGCTTCACAGATACGAAGAATTCCTCGGGGATTTTTTTCAGCGCCGGACCGTGCCCAATCGATTCGAAGCCATGCCCCGGGCGCTTCGGATCATGGCCCACGATTTGGATTCGGGAGAGCAGGTGCTTTTTGGTTCACCGGGGCAAGACGACGTGACGGTCACCCGCGCTTGTGTCGCCTCCATGGCGCTCGCACCGTTCTTTTCTCCAGTTCAGGTCAAGGGTCGTCACTACATTGATCCAGGGCCCGCCCAATGCACCCATGTCGATGTGGCGGTGGCTGAGGGCGCACAGCTGGTCATCGTCGTGAACCCCCTGGTGCCAATGCGCGTAGAGAGCGTTCCCACAGGTCACGGTCAACGCTCCAGCGTCCGGGACAAGGGGTTTTTCTGGGTGGCGAGTCAGGCGAACCGAATCGGTGCTCACGCCTTGCTCAGCGAATCCATTCGTCGACATCGCGCTGAAGGCAAAGTGGAGATCTTGGTGCTGGAGCCCGGTCCGGCGGACACGAGTTTGTTCTTGCACCCTCCTATGCAGTTCGCTGCGCGTCGCGAAATTTTGGAGCACGCGTACCGTTCGACCAAGGGCCGCATTGCGGGGTGGGGAGCGGAGAACGGACCCGCCATCGAGCTGGCGGGCTGGAGTCTCGCTGCGGCGTCGGCGGATTCGACTGCGGAAGCGACGGCGGGAGCAGAGTGACTCTATTTCGCGCCTTGCCCGCGGTTGGCGGGGGCAAAGAGCTCCGCCGATTTCCGGCCGCCGGCAGGTCGCGATTTCTAGCTCTGTTGGTGTTCTGCGTTTTCGTGGGGTGTCGCGACCCGTACCGCGTGGGAGAGCGCGTTATGGTTGAGTGGGAGGATAAGGATTACCCCGCGTACATCCTTGAGCTGCGAACCCGCGGCCGCTTCAAGGTTCATATGGATGGCTACGACACCCGTTGGGACCGCATTGTGGACGCGGAACAGATTAAGGGCCGAGCCGAGGGGACGGTACCCGCGCCGCCACCACCGAAGCGCGTGGCTCGTGCGATGGGACTGACGCCCGCGGCCAGTGCCCAGGCGAAATCTGCAGTGAGTACTTTTAAGGTCGGCCACAAGGTGAAGGTCAAGTGGCGAGGCTCCACCTACTCGGCGACCATTGTCGAAGTGGTCGCTCCTGATAAGTACAAGATCCACTACAACGGCCATGAATCGGCCTGGGACGAAGTGGTCCCCCTGGAGCGCATTCAAGGTCGCTGAGAGCACGGGTCGGTCGATCCGCTCGGTCCCATGGCGCCGCGGGTGAAGCGGCGGCCATGGCTTAGCGAAGCTCCGCGGTGGACCTACACCTACCTACCGATCTTGCGCGTGAAGTTGTCCCTCGCGCCCCCAGCTCGCTAGCTAGGGGACGACATCGCGCAAGGGCTGCCCGCGGCTTGAGCCCGACCGTGACGTCTGAGGAGCGTGCATGCGTACTGGTTCACCGTGGTTCAAGACCTGGCTCATTGCCATTGTGTTGGCGAGTCTGTGCGTGACGTCCGGGGCGGCCTCTCGGTCGGCGGCTCGTGTTCGTTTGGGCGAAGTTTCCGTGAAGGGTGCGAATCAGCAGCGGCATATGCGCGAGCTCCGGCGAACTTTGCAGAAGGAGCTGAGAAAAATTGACCGTGGCAAGGCGAGCTCTCGCGAGCGCTACATCCTGTCAGCCAAGCTGGTGAAAATGTATAGCCAGGATAGCTCCACCAAGGCTACGAGCACGGCGGTGGTGTCCGCCACCCTGAGACGCGCTGGTGGGGGCGACCTATTCGCCATGTTGAGGGGTAGGGGGCGCGCCGAAGACGCTCCTGGCGAGGTGAAAAGCGCCCAATCGCTCGCACTGCAAGCGGCGGTTCGGGGGGCCCTGCGCGGGGTTCCGAAGGCGATTCGTTAGTGCGCGATTCACCAAGGGAATCGCGACCATAGGATCCTGCGGAGGAAACAGATTTGTCCCTATCTCGTCGAGAGAACTGCTCTCACCCCAAGTGAGCCGTTCTCTCGAAAGCCCTTCCGTGTTTCTGAATTCCGCACTAGCGCTGATTAGGGTTCGACATCCGGGGGCAGCTCCGCGAGACGTTCCGCCTCTAGCTCGGCGCTTTCCCGCTCGGTTTTTTCCTGGGCTAGGGCCCACGAGATGTGGGCCCGCAGTCCGTCCAGGCTCTTGTTGTCGTGGGCTGAAATAATCAGGTGCGTCTCGGCGGTCATCAGTGCGTCCGAGGTCTCGTCGACTCGATCGGCTTTGTTGAACACACGGAGCGTGCGGATGTGATCGAGGCCAAGCTGCTTGAGTAGTTCGCTCGTCACCGTTTCGTGTTGTTCGAACTCCGGGTTCGACGCGTCGACTATTTCCAGCAGTAGGTCGGCGTCAGCGGTCTCTTCGAAGGTGGCTTTGAAGGCGGCGAAGAGATCTTTCGGCATATTCCGAATAAAGCCCACGGTATCCGTGAGCACGACGTTGGTGCCGGTAGGCAGCCGCAGCTGGCGAGCACGGGTGTCGAGAGTCGCGAACAGCTTGTTTTCGGCGATGACGTCCGAGCCTGTCAATGTGTTGAGCAGCGTGCTCTTACCCGCGTTGGTGTAGCCAACAATGGCGACGATGGGCGTACCGCTGTCGCTCCGGCGGCGGCGGCGTTCAGCGCGGTGTTTGCTCAGTTGGCGTAGCTCGCGCTCCAGTCGGGCCACGCGTTCGTCCGCCCGTCGTCGCCCGATTTCCAGTTTTGTCTCGCCGGGGCCACGGCCGCCGATGCCACCGGTCAATCGGCTCAGCGCGTCGTCCTTTAGGCCCAGCCGGGGGATTCGATACTTGAGTTGGGCGAGTTCGACCTGCAGCTTGCCGTCACGGCTCTCCGCGCGGGCTGCGAAAATATCCAAGATCAGTTGGGTGCGATCGATCACTCGCAAGTCCGTCTTCGAGGCGATGGCGCTGGATTGCGCGGGGGACAGCTCCCGATCGAATATCAAAATCTCGGCGTCGAGATCGATGGCTTCCATCACGACCGACTCGAGCTTGCCTTTGCCCATCACATATTTCGGATCGATGCGTTCGCGCAGTTGGACCGTCTGGCTCGCCACGTCGACGCCGGCAGTCTTGGCCAGGCTTTCGAGCTCGGCGAGGCTCGCTCGGGCTCGGGCGTTTCCGCCGGCTTTCCGTTTGTCACCGATGTGAACAAGTATGGCCCGGTCTGCTGCGACCACGCGAAGCTGGGCAATTTGGGCGAACTCCGCTTCGAGGGATGCGATGAGTTCGCCGAAGTCTGGAGTCGGGCGCCCGTAGGGTTGAGGAGGAACGATTTCGTAGGCGGGTTTGCCATCGCCTTTTTTGGGGAGGTTGTAAGCCCAAGTCAGGCTCTTGGGATCCCCGTCCTCGGTGAGCAATACGGCTTGCACGAGGTCGAGCCGGAGGCGTGTCAGGTCGACTAGATCGTCTTTGGAGAGCCCTTCACCGTACAGATGGGTGTGGATGAGCCGGATGGCGCGGAAGCGACCCTGAGCTGCTCGCAGGCGCCCGACATCCGGCAGCATCAGTCCAGTGGCGGTACCCACGATGACCGATTCCACTCCACCGGAGCGGTGAACGAGAACACCCACTTGGCGTTTGGTTTCCCGTGTGGCTTCCGCGAGGGAGCGAACCAGTTCCGGCGAGGAAATCTGCGCGAGGGGCACTCTGCGTCGATAGAGTCGCTCGAGGGCACGGCGCCCCTTGTTGCTCAGACCTGCTGTATTTCCGTAAATCTGTGTCATCTGGCGTTGGTTCGGAGCATTCAACCTGAGCCCCAGCGAGCGGTCGGGCTGATGCATGTAGCAGAGTGGGCTGGGCTCTGATACGTCGCTGAACGCTATGGCATTGCTCACCCCGCTCCCTGACGCCGACGGTGTCCGAATCGGTAAATTGTTCGGTCTGGATGTGCGCTCCGTGTTCGCCATCGAAGCGGGCAGCGTAAACTCGAACTTTCGCTTCGATTTGGCCGACGGGACCGCTGTCTTCGCGCGCATTTACGAAGAGCAAGACCGGGCAGGGGCGTTAGCCGAACTTGAAATTCTTCATCGAATTGCAGCGGCGGGAGTGCCCACCACGATACCGCTGACCCGGACGGATGGAGAGCGTTTGGCGGAGCACGCCGGAAAACCTGTCAGCATCTATCCCTGGGTAGAGGGCGAAGTTCTTTGTCAAAAAGGCGTCAGCACGAAGGCTGCGGCTACGCTGGGGGCGGCGTTGGCTCAGGTGCACCTGGCGGGGGCGAGTCTGCCGAGTATTCCGCCGAGTCGTTTCAGACCGGAAGCTTTGGAGGCGCGGCTTCAGAGCATCGCGGAGACCGGGCGTTTTGACGATGCGGTCCGCTTCATTCGCGATAAGTTGGCAGAGTATGGTCCCTCTCCTGCCGAGCTGCCGCGCGGCCTGATTCATGGCGATCTGTTTCGCGACAACGTGTTGTGGCAAGGCGAGAACATCGCCGCGCTCATCGATTTTGAGGCAGCGTCCGACGGCGTTTTCGTGTTTGACCTGATGGTCTGCGTCATGGCGTGGTGTTACGCGGATGATTTTGATGTCGATCTAGTGACGGCACTGCTCGGTGGCTACCACGCCGCCCGCCCGCTGAACGGTGCGGAGTGGTCGGCCTTGGCTGGGGAGGGGGCGCGGGCGGCCCTTCGATTCGCGACCACTCGAATTACGGATTTCTCCCTCCGGGTAGCCCCCGGTCAGATGCCGGGGCGCGATTACCGGCGCTTCTTCGGTCGCTTGAAGAGCCTGGAGGCTGGCGTTCTCGACCCGGTGATGGCGCAGCTTCGCGGATAGGACCCACCCTAAGAACCCCCAGCACCAGCGCGACGCCGAGGATATACGCCTAGTCGCCTCACTGGGAGGCGGATCCCGCGCGGAATCTGCTAGAAGCGGGTCATGAGTGTAGCCAGAGGCGGACGCCTACCCGACGAAATTCCGGCAGCCATGCAGGCGCTGAACACTAGTGTAGAAATCGACTGGGTGCTCTGGCGCGAGGATATTCGCGCTTCGATAGTGCACGCACGCGGGTTGTCTCGGGCGAAGGTGATCAGCGCGGAGGATTCCGCGGCGATTGTGAAGGGCTTGGAACAGGTCGCTTCCGAGATCGAGAACGGTCAGATGGTGTGGGATCCTGTCAAAGAGGACGTTCACATGAACATCGAGGCGCGGCTGGTTGAGATCGTGGGCGCTGTTGGCGGCATGTTGCACACCGGTCGTTCCCGCAACGATCAGGTGGCCACGGATCTCCGTTTGTGGACGCTCGCCAAGGCGGATGAAACCCTGGCCGCGATCGTCAGTTTGGCTCAAGCCATCACCGCCCAGGCCACAGCAGAGATCGATACTTTAATGCCGGCCTATACCCATTTGCAGCGAGGGCAACCCAGTCGCTTAGCTCACCATTTGATGGCGTGGCAGGAGATCTTGTGGCGCGACGCCGAGCGACTGCAAGACGCCCGCGCCCGCACCAATGAGTCGCCCCTAGGCTGTGGTGCGGTTGCCGGTACGGGTTTCCCGCTCGATAGGGAGTGGACCGCGAGTGAGCTAGGTTTTATGCGGCCCATGCGTAACTCCTTGGACGCCACGGCCAGTCGGGATTTCCTCATGGAATTGTCGAGCACGCTCGCCATTCTCGGGGTTCATCTGTCCCGCATCGGCGAAGAGATCGTCATCTGGTGCACCCAGGAGTTCGGTTTCATGCACCTGAGCGACGCGTTTTCGACCAGTTCGTCCATGATGCCGCAAAAGAAAAACCCAGATGTGGCGGAACTGGTGCGGGGCAAGGCCGCAAGATTGATCGGATCCGTGACGGCCCTACTCACGTTGGAGAAGAGCCTGTGTTTTGGTTACGGTCGGGAGCTGCAGGAGGACAAGCGGCCCATTTTTGACGCCTTCGAGTCAGCTCTCCTGAGTCTGCGGGCTCTGACGGGTGCCATTCAAACGGCGAGTTTCGACCGGGCCCGCTTGGCGGGGGCACTCGAGACCGGCCATCTGTGTGCGACAGACCTTGCGGATTTTCTCGCGAGTCGCGGACTGCCTTTTCGGGAGGCCCATCACGTCGTTGGCGATCTGGTGCGACAGGCGGAAGAAAAGGGGGTCGAGCTTTCGGCTCTCGACCGCAGCGTGTTGAGCGCGGCGCATCCCTTGCTAGATGACGACGCGGTACTGACCGCATTGGATCCGGCAGCGGCGGTGGAACGCCGAAGCGGGATAGGTGGCCCGGCGAAGGCTCGGGTCAGTGCCGCCATTGATGACGCCAATTCCCGCTGGGCGAAACTGAGCGAACCGGCGGGTGGAACGAACTCGTAGGCTGTGCGGATCTGTTAGCGCTCAATCGGGGTTCAAAATCGAAGGGCAGCGCGTTGGGGCCCGCTGAAGCGGCGCTCCGGAGCTGGAGTCGGCTCTTCGTCAAAAACGTCAGTGCTCCAGAGGGCGAATCCTGTCGCCAAGCCTGCCCCGACGCCGACGAGGCACCAGCCCAACCAGCCGAGAAGGGGAGCCGGTTCCGTCTGGGGTTGTGCGGGGTTGGCGTAGCCTTGGCCATCGCGAGCGTGCCAGAGCGCGAACACCGTGCAACTATCTTGGCGGCACCGGGCGACGTAGGTCCCGCTGCCGCTTTCGTTGGGAATGGCGGCGACCCAGTTGGGACAGGCGACTCCCGCGGACGAGAGGAGAGTCCCTTGCACGGACACACTGGAAAAGTCATCGCTGGAGCAGGGGGCCGAGAACATCGGCGTCGCTAGCGAGCCATTGCTGTGCACTTGTACCCAGCCGGTCCACCCTGTCGCGCCGGGTCGGACCCGTTGCATGTGATGGCGGCCGGGTTCGACGAGGCGAGCTGCGTCGAAAACCTCGCCATCCAAGTACAAGACATCGGTCGATCGAAGTTGGGCAGCGATGGCTGCAGGATCTGCGGACACCAACGGTACGTTGCGGGCGCCGTCGGTTGTTACGCCGTCGGTTGACACGCCATTGGTTGATGGGGCCGCCGCGTCGGGGGCTTGTCGGGCCAGGCGGTTCACCTCCGCGAGAAGCCAGCCGCTCTGAGGGAGTTCGGGGTGGGCGTTGATCATCGCTCGGGCGCGCTGGAGACTCTGTTGAGTTCGGCTCGGATCACCGGCACCCAGCAGAGTGGAGGCTTCATCGATGGCAGATTCGATCTGGGCGGCCGCCCCAATCATCGCTGTGCTGTCGGTGCGGCTCGGGGGCCCACTAGATTCGACGGTTTCGAGCCCAACGAGGCGAGCCTGAGCCCAGCTGTTGAGAGCCGCGTTCTGATTGGGGGTGACAGGGCTTGCGCCCAGCCAAACGAGCAGCAGCGTGCGACTCACAGATCGGCCCTCAGGCCAGGAATGTGCCCGATATCGCACGAAACCCCGGCTGGCTTCAGTCGCTCCGCCCCGCAGACGGCGCTCGGACGACGATGCGGTGGCCGGCGGGAGGCGAAATCGGCCGCCTGCTGCTCCGGGGACGACCGGCAGTATCGATAAGTGCCCCTATTGCTCCCGGTAGGAATCAGCGTTGAAAGCTCTCCGAACATCTTCTGACCAATTGGCAACCGCCTCCCATAGGCTAACATGCATCGACCCGTGACCACTCCAATCGTGACACTCATGACCCTCCCTTGTCCCAGCATGCGCTCGCAACTGTCCCTCGACGGTGGAGGTCTGTAATGCAACTCGATTTTACCGCCCGGGAGCTCACCATCAAGCTCGTTTACTACGGGCCGGCGCTCAGCGGGAAGACCACCAATCTTCAAGCGCTCCACGCAGCCGCAGATCCTGGATCGTCCGGGCGATTGATGACGCTGGAAACGAAGGACGATCGGACGTTGTTTTTCGATCTGCTGCCTCTTACTTTCAAGGGTAAGGGCGACCTCTCGGTGCGTCTCAAAGTCTTCACCGTTCCGGGCCAGGTCATCCATGGCGCCACCCGGCGGTTGGTCGTTCAAGGAGCTGACGGAGTCGCGTTTATTGCCGATTCCCAAAACGCCGAGACCCAACACAACGCCGAGGCGTTCTTGGACCTCCGCGAGAACCTAAAGGCCAATGGGTTTTCGCTTTCGCAGATGCCACTCATCATTCAGTTCAACAAGCGGGACATGCAAGATGTGCGCACCGACGAAGAGCTCGGTAAGCTGGCGTCCCAAGGCAAGGAGCCCGTCTATCTAGCGGTGGCGACTTGGGGTGACGGAGTCGTAGAGAGCTTCATGGGTTTGCTCAAGCTCACCTGGGACGCCCTCGACAGTCAGCATCGCCTCGCCGATAAATTTGGCCTTGAATCCAATGAGTTCATGCAAGAAGTCGCCAGCCAGCTCGGTATGGGCGATCGCAGCATGGACAATATTTTTGATGCCGCGGTCGGTGGAAAGCAAAAAGTGCTGAACCCCGGGGTGAGCAAGTGACCACCGGCGAACCCCGTACCCTGGACGAGCTAACGCTGGGCGATTCGCTCACGCTGCAAGAGTTGGTCGATTCGACCGCACTCAGTGAGATGGCGATGGGGTTCTACGACTTGTTCCGGGTGCCGTTGCGCATCTTTTCGGAGTCGGGCCAATTGCTCGGCGACGCGGCGCCCCAGCCGGGCTTGCACGCGTACCTAGCGGAGTTCTCCGCGGGTCGGACGGCCTTAAACGAGACGGTCGCAGCGGTAAAATCCGCCGATCCAGGTGCCGACGGGGAGGCGGGCGTTAGCTGCTTTACCGGCGCTCAGTATCACGTGGTGGCGATTAGCTACGACGGCCGGCGTCTCGGGCGAATGGTGCTCGGCCCGTTTCTAGCGGCGTCGCTGAAAGTACTGCCCGACGCCTTGCAAACCGTCATTCCAGAGGGGGATGACGGCAAGGCCAAGGAGCTGCTGAGCAAGATGTCTCGGGCACGGCCCGAGACGGTGTCGCAGATTGCGCGGCATCTGAAATCCACGCTCGATCTCATTCTCTTCAGCGGTCACAAGGCGTTGCTCACCAGCAATATGCACCTGGCGAGCGTCCGAGAAAGCTTTCGAGAGCTTCAGGACAAGAACGACAAGCTGCAAGAGGCATATGATCGGCTCAAGGAGCTGGACCGTCTCAAGAGCAATTTTTTGGCGACCGTTTCCCACGAGCTGCGCACGCCGCTGACATCGATCATCGGATACAGCGAGATGCTGTCCGAAGGCATTGCCGGCGATATGACGGATGAGCAGACGGAGTTTGTTCGTACGATTCACGAAAAAGGCGAGCAGTTGCTCGAATTGATCAGCAGCTTGCTCGATCTCTCCAAGCTCGAAAGCGGGACTCTTCAAATGAGAAGGCTGGAGGTGAATATTGGTGGTGTCATCAAAGACGTCGTGGCCACGCTCACGCCGACGGCAATCAAGAAAAACGTCCGGCTCAAGCAGGAGGTTGGCGACGACTTACCGAGCTTGTCTGCGGACGGCCCGCGGTTACGCCAGGTGTTGGTGAATCTAACGGAGAACGCGATCAAGTTTACTCCCGCCAACGGCGTCGTAGTCGTTTCGGCCAAAGCTACCGAGATGGATAGCGATGGTGACGGCGGCCACGTCTTGTTCGCTACGATGACCGCCGCTGTCGAAATGCGCGTCGCCGACAGCGGCATTGGCATTCCGGATGCAGAGAAGACGAAGATCTTCGACGCCTTCTATCAGATCGATTCCAGTTCTACGCGGGAGGCACAGGGAACAGGCCTCGGTCTGTCCATTGTCAAACGCTTGGTGGATGGGCATGGCGGCACCGTTAAGGTTGAAGACAATCAGCCCGAAGGAGCCGTGATTGTCGTAACCATTCCTCGCAAAGCGGCGACAGTGGTCGACTGAGAGCTTGCATCCGGCTGGGGCGCTAGATAGTAACCCCGCGGATAGAACCTATCGAAATGCCGACCCACGACCAAGATGAGCCCGCGCTGGTGAAGATGCTGGCCGGTGAGTTCGACGGTAACTGGAAACAGCTAAGCGTTGGTATCGGCGATGACGCCGCCGTGCTTCGGCGGCAGAAATCTGGACTCGTCTGGAGTGTGGACACCGCGGTAGAGCACGTTCATTTCGAACTCGATTGGCTGAACTTGGGCGATTTAGGCGCCCGGGCCTTCCAGGCAGCAGTGAGCGATTTGGCGGCCATGGGGGCGAAACCCCTTGCGGCGCTTTCCAGTTTGATTTTGCCCTCGGCCTACGGGAGCAAAGAGGTCTCAAAGATCGCCAAAGGGCAGCAGCGGGCCGCCCGAGCTTTGGCTTGCCCGGTCGCGGGAGGCAACATCTCTCGGGGTCGCGAGCTCAGCATCACGACTACCGTGTTGGGCACGGTAGGCACGGCTATTCTGCGGCAGGGCGCTGCGGTGGGCGAAGAGTTGTGGTTGGTCGGGGATGTCGGCCTCGCTGGGGCGGGCTGTCGGGCCCTGGGAAGAGGCTCCCGGCCCAGCCGCTTTGCGCGCATCAAACGTGAGGACCGAGGTGTGGCGACCTGTATCAAGGCCTGGAGGGAGCCCCGGGCGTTGATCGCCGAAGGCCAACGCCTCAGCCGCTCCGCCAGTTGTATGATCGACGTCTCCGATGGCCTGGCCACCAACGCGACGGAGCTAGCGAAGGTCGCAGGCATTCGAGTGGTGATCGAAGAGCATCGCTTGCGAGCCGCACTCCGCCCTGATCTGGTCCGGGCTGCGGCTGCGCTGGATGCCAATGCGGTTCAACTTGCCCTCTATGGCGGCGAAGACTACGCGCTATTAGCGGCGGGCCCCGCCCGCAAGCGACCCCGGGCAGCACGTGTCATCGGACGCTTTGAGGCGGGCTGGGGAGGGGTGTTGCAGACGATTGGCGGCAAGGCGGAGCCTCTCAACCGTGGCTACGATCACATGTTACCGCCGGACGCCGACCAATAGCGGCTCGGTCGTTCGTTGGCGGACTGCTAGCGGGCGGGCTGAGACAAACGGAAGAAGCCGCTCCAGGGGGAGCGGCTTCTGTTTTTCGCCCGTTGGCGCTCGCGCTGGAGGCGCGTTTACCGTTTTGCCTACTGGCAGGCGCTGGGGAGTTTTGCGCCCTTGAGCACACCCGATAGAAGACTCATTACGCTGCCGGCAGATTTGCCCGCGCTGGCGGCTTGCTGACACATGGCCGCGGCCTGCAGCATGTAGCCGTTGGTCGGGGGAGGGGCGGATGCCGCATTCTGTTGAAGAGCGGCGCAGCAAACGGTCAGCCCGCTCGCCTTCTTCTTCCAAGGGCCTTTTGCCTTCGGCTCATCCTCTTCGTCCTCGCCGGCGTCTTCGATCTCCAGTTCGAGGGGGGCGGCAGCTGTCACTGCGGCTTTGGCCACCGGCAGGGGCGGCGGAGGCTCGTCCTTCTTGCAGCCGGCGCTCAGCATCAACAAGGCGGGTACGCCGAGGGCGATCAGCGCAGCGGGGAAGGTGGAGCTCTTGGTCGTGGATAGTTTTGCCAGTTTCATGGGATCCCTCCGTGCAGCGATCGCTGCGGCTGCCCGCTCAGTGCGGGTCAGACTCGTGACTGTTTTACTAGAACCTGCCGATAATTGCACATTGGCTGTGGAAGTCGTTGTGCTGACGACGCGGCGACACCATCAGTTAGATATGCGCGGCCCTCAAGCAGTCCGCACAAACGGCACCGGGCCGAACCTTGCGGTTCGGCCCGGTGTTCAGTCCCTGTTCCGAGACGTATACCGAAGGGCTAACTACAGCCCATTGAGTTGCCGCAATTGAGGCATTTGTAGCAAGCGCCATTGCGAACGGTGATGTGTCCGCAGCCGTCACAAACCGGCGCGTCCCCCATCATTTCTTCCAGCTGGGCGCCCAACGCGCCGTGCTCTGCGTTGACGGAGCCTGCCGCCGGGCTCGGAGCAGGAGTTGCTGCCGGGCTGCTTTCGAGGGCTGGGCGAGCGGTGGCGGCGGCGAATGAAGTTGCCGTCGGATCTTCGATCGTCGGCTCCTCGGGTTTCACCTGGGCGAAATCGTAGCGCTGGAGGTACTCCACACCCAAGACCCGGAAGATGTAGTCCACAATGGAGGTCGCGAACTTAATATTCGGGTGTCCGGCGACGGGCCCGTGGGGCTCGAAGCGGGTGAAGGTGAATTGTTCGACGTAGTCCTCTAGCGGGACGCCGTACTGCAGGCCGACGGATACCGCCATGGCGAAGCAGTTGATGAGCGACCGGAAGGTGGCGCCCTCCTTGTGCATATCGATAAAGATCTCACCGAGAGTTCCATCGTCATACTCACCCGTGCGCAGGAATACTTTGTGCCCGCCGACGCGTGCTTCCTGGGTGAAGCCATGACGCTTCTTGGGCAAGCGGATGCGCTCGGCCTCAGGGTGCAAGCTGAGTGCTGCTGCGATGGCCTCACCGGTGACCTGCTCTTCGACCTCTTCGTCATCGGCGCTAGATGTCGACAGGGGCTGGGACGCCTTGCAGCCGTCTCGGTAGAGCGCGACAGCTTTGAGTCCCAGTTTCCAGCCGTCCTCATAGATCTGTCGGACTTCGTCGACGGTGGCATCGTTGGGCAGGTTGACAGTCTTGCTTATCGCGCCCGAGAGGAACGGTTGAGCGGCGCCCATCATATTGATGTGAGCCATCGGGGCGAGAAAACGCTTGCCGGTCTTGCCGCAGCGATTTGCACAATCGAAGACCGGGTAGTCCTCGTCGCGAAGATGAGGGGCCCCTTCGATGGTCATGCGACCGATAATTTCATCGTTGGCTTCGCTGATCTGGGTTTCGGTGAAACCCAGATGACCCAGCAGGCTGAATCCCGGTTCCCCCATGGCGTCGGCGTCGATGCCGAGGCGCTGGAAGGTTTCCACCCCGAGTATCCACGGCGCGAATGCCAGAGTCAGGTCGAAGACGCCGGGTAGGGCTTCTTCCACCTTGGACAGATCTTCGTCCGTAAAACCCTTCTGAGAGAGGGTCGCGCGATTGACGTGCGGGGCGCCCAGCAGCGTGTTGGTGCCGGAAACGAAGGCGACGATCTCTTGGACGTTGGCCTCGGAGTAGCCGAGCCGTCGGAGAGCCTCGGGCACGGACTGGTTGACGATCTTGAAGTAGCCGCCACCCGCAAGCTTCTTGAACTTCACGAGAGCGAAGTCTGGCTCGATACCGGTGGTGTCGCAGTCCATCAGCAGGCCGATGGTGCCAGTGGGTGCGAGCACGGTGGCTTGCGCATTGCGGTAGCCGTGTTTTTCGCCCAAGTCGACGACGTCATTCCAGTCCTGTACGGCAGCGCGCCATAGGGACTCTGGGCACAAGTCGCGGTTGATCGAGTAGGCCGCTTCCTGGTGCATACGCATGACGTTGAGCATCGGCTCGCGGTTCTTGGCGTAACCCTCGAAGGCGCCCTTTTGCTCGGCCATTTTGGCGCTAGCGCGATAGGCGTGCCCGCACAGGATGGCAGTGAGGGCGCCAGCAATGGCGCGACCCTTGTCTGAGTCGTAGGGAATGCCCTGAAGCATCAGCATGGTGCCAAGGTTGGCGTAGCCGAGTCCGAGGGGGCGGTAGTCGTGGCTGTTCTTCGCGATTTCCTCGGTCGGGTAGGAGGAGAGGTCCACTAGGATCTCTTGGGCGACAAAGAACACGTCGATGGCGTGCTGGTAGCCGTCGAGATCGAACTCGCCGTCTTCGCCGAGGAATTTGGTGAGGTTCAGTGACGACAGGTTGCACGCTGAGTTGTCGAGGAACATGTACTCAGAACACGGGTTGGACGCGTTGATGCGATCCGTATTCGGGCAGGTGTGCCACTTGTTGATCGTGCTGTCGTACTGGACGCCGGGGTCAGCGCAGCCCCAAGCGGCTTCGGCTACCTTGTTCCACAGGCCATCGGCTTCCAGAGTGTCGACCACTTCACCGGTGGTTCGCGCGATGGTGTTCCACGTGCCTCCGCTTAGGGCGGATTTCATGAAGTCGTCCGTGACACGGATCGAGTTGTTCGAGTTCTGTCCGCTGACCGTCTTGTAGGCCTCGCCGTTGAAGTCGCTGTCGTAACCAGCGGCGATGAGGGCTCGGGCTTTCGCTTCTTCCCGCACCTTCCAGGTGATGAAGTCTTCGATTTCGGGGTGGTCCATGTCGAGGCAGACCATCTTGGCTGCGCGTCGAGTGGTACCGCCGCTCTTGGTGGCACCCGCCGCGCGGTCAAATACCTCCAGGAAGCTCATGAGCCCACTGGAAGTTCCGCCGCCAGACAGCATTTCCTGGCGACCACGGATGGTGCTGAAGTTCGAGCCCGTGCCGGAGCCGTACTTAAAGAGACGAGCTTCGTTCTTGACGAGCTCGTAGATGCCCATCAAGTCGTCGGTCGCGCGCTGAATGAAACAAGCACTGCACTGGGGACGAGAGTACGCGTTCGCTACTTCTTCCATGGCGTCGGTTTCGGCGTTCCAGGCCCAGTTGCCGCCTGAACCTTCGATGCCGTACTCGTGGAAAAGCCCGCAGTTGAACCATACCGGCGAGTTGAAGGCGCCGTACTGATTGACCAGGAGGTAACAAAGCTCGTCCTCGAAGGTCTGCGCGTCGCGCTCGGTGGAGAAGTAGCCGCCAAGTTTTTCGCCAGCTTCGCGGATGGTATGAGCCACACGGTGAACGACCTGCTTGACGCTCTGTTCGCCTACGTTCTTGTCACCGTGAATGCCGGCCTTGCGGAAGTACTTGGAGACGACAATGTCGGTTGCGAGCTGAGACCAACCACTCGGTACCTCTGCGCCGTCCATCTTGAAGACGACAGAGCCGTCGGGGTTGGTGATGACGCTTGTGCGGCGTTCCCATACGATCTCGTCGTACGGGGACTCTCCAGCGTTGGTGTATAGCCGCTCGAAAGAGAGCCCTGCGGCTCGGTTGCCGCGCCGCCGTGCGGCGGTCGGGCTCGATTCCGGTGCTGCCGAAGACTGACTACCAGTCTGGCTTTCTTTTGCTTCGAGCTCCTCTTCCCCCATCTCGCGCCTTGCTTTGTCCTGACCCACGATTGTCGACTGTGCCATCCCTAGTTGTCCCTTTCTGATACACCAACCGGTACGCGCAACGGTACCGTCGGGCTTGCAGCCCGTTCCTAGCCCCTCGCCCTTTGGAACACCCCGGTGCCCTGACACCGAGTCAGCGTTCCAACTGACATCCACGGCACCGTGGTCGATGCCGAAAAATTAATGCTAACGACTTAGCTCGCCGCTAGTCCTCCATCGGTTAAGCGGGAACCCCGGTCTGCCGCCTGATGGGGACTCCCGCCCTGACAACTCCCGCCCTCGGTCATGCTTGACCAGGGTGACGGCAGCACCCGGGGCTGCCTATTGGGCGTTGGATGGGAGTGGGTGAAAACCATCAAGTGTGTGACCTATTTGAAGTCCGCGGCTTTGAAAATTCTTCTGATTGAAATTCTTCTGATTGAAATTCTTCTGATTGAAATTCTGCTGATATTGAATATCTGATTGCCAAATCCGGTTGGATAAAGTTCGGTTGAAGAGGCCAGTTGGCGGGCTGAATCAGTGGTTCCAGATGGGTGGATATGAGCCGATCTGGGGAAAAACTACTGAGCGGTCTTGCAGGTTAAGATATTCAGCAGGTTAAGATATTCAGCCTGTTCAGCGATTCACTGCCTGGCTGGTCAGGTTTCGAATCAGAAGCAGACTCACGGTGTACCCAATCTGTAGTGGTACAGCAACAAAAAACCACAACATCTGGGGGAGGTAGCCAGGGTGCTGCCCAGTAGGTCGCCAGCCAGGGGGGTGGGGATTAGCTTGTTATGGAACATCCACGGCTTCCATCCCGATCCCTAATGCTGAACACAAGTTACCCCAAGCAAATCCCCAGGATCATTCGCAGCATATCCACAGCTTGTTCATAGCCCGGGAGATTTGCCGGTAGTTTTTTGTGGGCTGATCGGCGCACAAACTGTCGTTAAATGTAGGTTAATTCCTCACAAAAACGACGCGGGCCGAGAACTACATGCGCCAGGACACCAAACCGGCCAGCAGCTCAGGGCTGAGCGCGCCACAAGGGCGGGTTGGGTTCAGTTGGCTTCCGAATTCTTAGGAAGGGGAAATGCTGCCCGCCGCGGGCATGGCGAGCAGCGACGGGAAGAGTTTATGTTGCTGTGCGCGTGCGCGAGACTCGCGAGAGGGCCACTCCCGTTGCAAATCTTCTACTGCGATCATCACCACATCGATTTGCCGGCGGCGCACCGCTTCCCAATTGAGAAGTATCGACTGCTGCGTGAATCCCTGATGGCGTTGAACATTCTCCCTCCTGAGGAGCTGTTCGAAGCGCCGTTAGTGCGCCGTGACGATCTCGTGTTGGCGCACAGTACGGAATACGTCGACGCCGTACTGAACGGTGCCTTGGACGCCAGAGCTGCGCGTCGAATCGGACTGCCGCCAGGGCCACAACTCATTCGACGCTCGTTGGCCAGCGTGGGGGGATCTCTCGCGGCGTCCCGGGCGGCGCTGCGGGACGGCGTGAGCGGGAACCTTGCCGGGGGAACCCATCATGCGGGGCGAGATTTTGGCGAGGGTTTCTGTCTGTTCAACGATCTGGCGGTGACTGCCGAGCGTCTGCTGCACGAGGGGGCCGTCCGTCGCGTCGCGATCTTGGATTTGGACGTACATCAGGGCAACGGCAACGCGGATATCTTCGGCGACCGAGACGATGTGTTCGTGTGTAGCGTGCATGCCGACAAGAACTTCCCGTTCCGCAAGGTAGCGTCGAGTCTGGATATCCCGCTTCCCGATGGGACCGGTGACGAAGAGTATCTGCGCGCGGTCCAACAGGCTCTGGACGCAACGCTTTCCCAGAGCCCCGAGATTGTCCTCTATCAGGCCGGGGTGGATCCGCTCAAGGACGATAGCCTCGGACGCCTAGACGTTAGTCTGGAGGGATTGCGCCGCCGGGACGCCCGGGTGCTTGAGGCTTGTGCCGGACGCCAGTTGCCTATCGCCCTCTCTCTGGGCGGGGGCTACACCCGTCCCATCGGGCTCACGGTGCAAGCCCATGTGCAAACCTACGTCGAAGTTCGGCGAGTGTACGGGGGACACACGCGATGACTCCGGGGCGGTAAGTCTCTACGGAGAACGGTCGGGCTGACTCCGGGATGGCCAGAATCGAGCGATCAGGTGCCTTCGATTCGTTTCAGCTCGATGGTGGCCTTCGGGTTGTGCGGTACCGTCTTGACGACAGAAAACTCTTTGTCGGGATCGATTACGGTTACACGGCCGAAGTGGCTGAGTGGGCCTTGCAGACGGTCCGCGTCTCCTGCGACCACTACGATGGCGTGACCTCCGACGTAGTACTTCTTGGCCGTGCTTTGCACTGTGGCTTCGTCGAGTGCGGTCACAGCGGCCCGGTACTCGTCGTAGTACTTGTCTCCCAGCCCCAGGATGCCGAGGCTGGCGGTCATGCTGGAGACGGCTCTTGTCGTTTCTAGACGCAGCAAGAAGGCATCCGAGAGGTAGCGAGTTGCGGTGCTCAATTCTTCCGGATCCAGCGGCGCGCTGCCCATCTTGTTGAGGTGTTCCAACAGAGCTTTCAGTGTGAGTCCCGTTTTTGCTGTCTGGGTGCCCGCACTCAGGCTGATGAGGGAGGGACCGTGAGCGAATCCGCTGACGTAGGAGTAGGTGCTATAGGCCAAGGACCGCTTTTCTCGGACGTCCATGAACAATCTGCCGGCCACGCCGCCGCCGAGCACCTGGTTGGCTGCTTTGAGCGCCGGCCAGTCTGCGCTGCTACGCGGTGGTCCGAAGGTCCCCACTTGGATTTGGCTCTGGGCGCTCTTGGGGCGGTCCACGAGGAAGATGCTGATGGCAGAAGGAGTCGTGACTTCGGCGTAGCGGAGGGGCTTGGGGGCCTCGCCCTTCCAGCCACCGAAGTACTTTTCCGCCGCTTGCTGCACGATTTCGGGCGTGACGTCTCCGGTCACCACCAGGAACGCGTTTTTCGGGGTGAGGTGCGTTTGGTACCAGCTTTTCGCGTTGTAGAGCATGACCTGCTCCAGTTGTTTGGTCGTTGCGTCGTAGCTGGCGTAGGGGTGTTTGCCGTCGGCCGTGCGGAACAGTTCGCGGAAGAACACCATGTTCGCGGCCCAGCGCGCGTCGCCCTTGGCGGAACTGGCAACGCGATCCATTTCGCGTTTCTTGAGCTTTCGGTACTCGGAACCGGAAAATTTTGGTCTGCGGGCTACCTGGCTGATGAGATCCAGCGAGGTCTCGACGTTATCTTTCGTAACGCTCATGGAAATGCTGCTGGCATCTCGACTCGTGACAATTCGCAGATCCGAGCCGAGCGACTCCACGCGATCGAGTAGCTGGCGGCTGGTCCAGGCGCCGGTGCCGCCTGCTTTGAGGAATTCCCCCGCCAGGGTAGCGACGCCGGGTTTGCCCCCATCCGTCGCGCTTCCGCTCAGGAACACTAGTTTGACGTCAGCGATCGGCAGGGTGGGTCGCTGCACCACTCGAACCTTGAGCCCGTTCTTGAGCTCGAAGTGGGAAATAGCCGGGAAGGAAAACGACGGCGGGATGCCCGATTTCGGGGGCAGAACGCGGTTTTCTGGTGGGGCTGTGCCGTCGTCGGTGTCCGGGGCGCCGTAGGCGAGGGCGACCGGCACAACCGGCGCTCCAGAGGTCGGGGCAGGCTGTGCTGCGGGTGTTTTGGCAGGCGCACTGCACGCCAGCATGGGCAAGCTGAGGAGGGTTGCCAGTGCGAGAAATCCGAGGCTGAGGGAGGGGCGAAGGCTGTTCATCAGTGGGTTCCCTTCAAGGGGGTCGGGGGGGCAGGGGCTACGGGCGCTGCAGGGTGTACTTCCACTACCGAGCGCCTGGTGGGGATCAGGTATTTGGCGACGCTGTCGCGAACCGCTTCGGGCGTTACCTTGAGAAACATCGGTAGCTCTTCGTTGAGCAAACTGGCGTTGCCCCAATACAACTCGTAGTTGGCGAGCTGCTTGGCGCGGGACATATTGGACTCGAGCCCGAATATAAAATGGGACTTGAGGCGGGTCAGCACCTTGTCCATTTGGGCCTTCGTCGGGCCGTCTGTGGCGAGTTGTTGCAGGGCCTCATCGAGCACCTTGCGAACTGCCTTTTGGCTGGCGGTTTTGCTCAGCACCACTCGAAAGCCGAACAAGTCGGGGCCCCGGTGATCGTTCGTCCAGACCCAGACGCTCTGGGCGAGATCTAGATCCCGAATGAGCTGCTGCTCGAGTACGGAGGTTTCTCCGTCGCCCAAGATGAGCGCGGCAAGCTCCAGGGCGTAGTGCTCGTCGGTGCGGCTTTGGGGAATATTCCAGGCGTAAAACAGGCCGATGGTCTTGGCGTTGACGTCGTCTAGCTTGGCGTGTCGCTCGGCAGGCTGGGAGGGCACGGATGCCGGCGGCTTGTATTCGCGGATGGGGGCATTTTTCGCATCCCCAAAGTGCTTCTGCACGAGGGCGATAGCCTCCTCAGGTTGAAAATCGCCTGAGATGCTGACCACCGCGTTGTTGGGCGCGTAATAGCTCTGGTGGAAGGCCTGAATCCATTCCAGTTGAGCGCCATCGAGATCTGCCATGGCTCCGATGGTGTCGTGTTCGTAGGGCCAGTATCCCTGGAACACGAGTTCGTCCATCTTCCTCATGCCGAGGGCGTAGGCGCGGTTCGACATACGCATGCGGTATTCCTCTTGGACGACCGCGCGCTGGTTTTCGAAATTTTTCTGAGTCACCGCGAGGGACTTCATTCGGTCGGCTTCCAGCCAAATCCCGAGCTCCAGCTCGTTGGCGGGCAGGGTCTCGTAATAATTGGTTCGATCGCTGGACGTGGTGCCGTTCATATTGCCGCCGCGGGCGGTGATGAGCTGAAAATGTCCGCCCTTCGGCACATTGTCGGACCCCTGGAACATCATGTGTTCGAAGAGGTGAGCGAAACCGCTTCGTCCCTTTTGCTCGTTGCGAGATCCAACGTCGTAGGTGACGCAGACGGCGACGGTTGGCACGCTGTGGTCGGGGTTGAGCACAACACGCAGCCCGTTCGACAGGGTGCTTCGGTAGACGGATAGAGTCAGGGCTCCCGGGGTCGTGCTCGGGGGCGCTAGCATGGGCGTGGGCGGGGCTTCGGGGGCACTCGGCACGACGACAGGGGCTGGCTCGGCTTGAGGGGCGGTGGCAGGCGCCGGCGGAGTGCAGGCCTGCACTAGGCCGAGACCGATCAGTGAGACGGTGCTCAACCAGGTGGGACGAGACCGAAGGCTGCGGTGGGTTCGCGTTACGACAGGCGATATCATGCGGGTTCACTACCACACCCCCAGCGGACGCCAAGGGTCGCTGGCCAATCCGGGAAGATGATTCGAAGCGCATGCTCCGAGGGGGAGGGACCGGCCACAATCTCAAAGGACCCACCGGCAGCTCAACACGAGGGCCCGAGGCTCCAGGGGCGCGCCTTAGGTGGGTAGGGGCCGGCGTCAACACGGGGGAGACTCGCTCCTCAATAGGTCGTGACGGGCGGCAGGCCCCACTCGCTTTCGTAGTAAGAGACCAGCACCTGGTTGTTCAGGCGGTTGGCGCGGGTCACTCTTGGCTTCATATCCTCCGGAAACGAGAACAGCAGCGCGAGTTTTTCGTCCGTCAGATCTTTACGACCGGGAGCCGAGTCCAGCGAACGGAATGGACGAAAGGAATTCGGCTTGGCGAGCACGTATCCCCATTCGCCGAAGGAGGGCACAAAGGCGTGGTAGGGCCGAGCGTTGAATCCGCTGTCCTCTAGCGTTTTGACGACGCACCAAAAAGCCTTGGGGGCATAATAAGGGGAGCTCGATTGAACCGCGAGGCTGCCATTTGGTGCGAGGTGTTTGGCGGCACGGCGGTAGAAACTCATGCTGTAGAGCTTCCCCAGACCGTAACTGCTCGGATCCGGAAAATCGAAGATCATCACATCGAATGGAGCGCCTTTATATTCCGCCAAGAATATGAAGGCGTCTGCATTTTGTACCGTCACCCGGGGGTCGCTGAGAGCGGCTTCGTTCAGTTGCTGAAGCGGTCCAAAATTTTGGGCGAGATCGGTCATGGCGGGATCGAGATCCACCAGGGTGATGCTTTCTACCTCGGGCCAGCGCAGCAGTTCGCGCACCGCGAGTCCGTCGCCGCCGCCGCCGATGAGTATACGCTTGGGGACAGCCGTGCTGGCCATGGCGGGGTGCACGAGAGCCTCATGATAAATGCTCTCGTCAACGCCAGCGAACTGGAGCTTGCCGTTTAAGAAAAGCGAGATGTGCCCGGCTGTTTCGGTGACGACGATGCGCTGGTAGGCGGACTGTTTGGCGACGAGTACCTCACCGTTGTAGAGCGGTGCCTCCGAGAGTTCGGAGAAGCGGCCGCCGAAACCGATGCCGGTTGCCAGTAGCGCGATCACCACGACGGAACGCAATCGCGCGCGAACCATGGCTTTCGGATCGCCATTGAGCACCCAGGTCGAGGCGAGCGCAACGGCGGCATTGAGCAACCCGCACACGAGGCTCGATTGCACCAGCCCCAATTGGGGGAACAAGAAGAGCGAAAAGGTGAGGGATCCGATCAGAGCGCCGAGGTAGTCGACGCTCAGGGTTCTGGCGATCAGCTCTTTCAGTTCGAACTGCCGCTCCAGGATCCGCACGAGCAGCGGCAGCTCCAGTCCGACGAGGGTACCTACGAGGATGACGGTGCCAAACAAGTAAAGGCTGAAGCTCGGCGTGTAGCTGTACGCAAGAAAGAGCGCGGGGGCGCTGAAGCCGCCGATCAGGGCAGCGCTGAGCTCTACATCGATGAACTTTACTTCGAGATCGCGACCTATAAATCGGGAGGCGTAGGCGCCCATGCCCAACGCAGACAAGTAGGTTCCGATAACCAGGCTAAATTGACGGACGGAATCACCCAGCACGTAGCTAGCGACTGCCGCCATGACGAGTTCGTAAATCAGTCCTGCGGTGGCGATGACGAACACGATGCCGAGCAGCAGATTGGCCGAGGGCTGGCGTAACTCGCCGGTCCAACTGTCCGCTTGGGAATAAGCGATGGGGGCGCCACCGGGCTTTAGCTCGGGTGTGCCGTCGGTTGGCGGGAGTTTAGCCACCGATGGCGGCGGCGATGATCATGCTCAGTCCGAGAATGACTGAGCCGATGAGGATCGCGAGAGCGGTGTTCTGGTCCTCCTCGATTTCTTTTCGAATCGAGAACGGCGTAATGGTGTTGATCACCAGAAAGCTGATGCCGAACATGATGATCCCCAGCACGCAGTACGCGAGGGTAGTGACCATTGTTTGCAGGAACGGCTCCATATCAATCACGTATCCTGTGTAACACGAACTGGCGGGCGGACACTACAATCGACGCACCGGGCCCGGTAGCGGGGTGTTAGGGTGCGGCTCCTACCAGCACGGACCCGGAGCTTTGGCGGATAATTCTCTCTCGCGACGCGACGCGCTCGGCCTCCTGATTGGCGCCCCCCTGGCTTCGGCTTGCGACCGTATTTCCAGCCCGAAGGTGTCGGGAGCGATTCGGGGCGGCAATGCTCCTTTGGGCCACACACTGCGCCAGTCGCCTCCGTCGGCGTTGCCACCCGTTCGGCGCCGGGTGCGCACAGTCATTGTGGGGAGCGGGGTCGCCGGCTTGTCCTGCGCCTGGCGGTTGCAGCACTTGGGATCCGCCGACTTTGAGTTGCTCGAGCTCGAGTCTCAGGCCGGGGGAACGGCCGCTTACGGAAGTGATGGCGTCGTGCCTTATCCCTGGGGGGCGCACTACGTGCCGGTGCCGGGTCGTCATAACCGGGCCCTGACGTTGTTGCTCCGGGAGATCTCTGCCCTCGAGCCAGAACGGCCAGGGCAGCAGCCGGTGGCCCACGAACAGCTGCTGGTGCGCGAACCCGAGGAGCGGCTCTTTATCGACGGCGCTTGGCAGGCGGGTCTTTACCCGAGCAGGGGTGCCAGTGCTGGCGATCTCAAACAGCGGGCCCGCTTCGAAGCGTTGGTCACGGGTTGGGTCAAGTGGCGTGATGCGCGGGGGCGGCCGGCATTTACCATTCCTATCGCTTATGCCTCGGACGACACAGAAGTGCTCGCTCTGGACAAACTGACGGCGGCCCAGTGGTGTGAACAACACGGACTCTCGTCAGCCCGGTTGCTTTGGTACCTCGGCTACGCTTGCCGCGACGATTTTGGCACCACCCTCGCTCAGACCAGCGCGTGGGCGCTGATGTTCTATTTCTGTTCCCGAGTCCGAGAGCCCGAGCAGGAGTCCGCACCGTTTATCGCCTGGCCGGAGGGTAACGGCCGTCTCACCCGACATATGGCGGGCGTGGCGGGCAAACGGCTTCGTCGTAGCTGTGTCGTCCGCGAGGTGGTGCCCAGTGAGCAATACGTGGATCTCCTGGTCACGGAGCCTCACGGGGGCAGCTACACCTTGCGGGCGGATCATGTGGTGTTGGCCGTGCCGCGCTTCATCGCGACCCGCATCTTACGACCGTGGCGCCGCCAGGCACCGAAACACAACAAGCTCTTTAGTTATAGCCCTTGGATGGTTGCCAACCTCCACCTGAAGCAACGCCCCGAAGCTGGTGCTTACCCGCTCGCCTGGGACAACGTGATCTACGACAGCGACGCCTTGGGGTACGTGGTGGCGACGCATCAGGCGCTGCGAGACCGAGGCGAGACGATCTTTACGTACTATCATCCGTTTTGTCAGACCGAGCCTGCCGAGGGACGGCGGCGTTTGTTGGCGATGAAACACGAAGACTTCGCCGAATCGGTGCTGACCGATCTATCGCGGGCTCACCCGGATCTGCGGGCTCTGACCCAGCGTCTTGACGTTTGGCGCTGGGGCCACGGCATGGTGCGTCCGGTTCCGGGGCTGGCCGCCGTTCGTCAGCAAGTGCAAAAGCCTCACGGGCGCGTGCACTTCGCCCATAGCGATCTCTCGGGGGTCGGTTTGTTCGAAGAAGCGCAATATCACGGCGTACGAGCCGCCGAGGGCATCCAGCGTTCCCGCGGGCAACAGTTCGACAGTTGGATCGACAGCTGATGCCCGCTCGCTCGTTCGGACCCTGGCTGTGGAGCCCGAAGCTCGATCTGTCGGTATTCGGCGGCAGCGTCGTGTTCGCCTTCGCGGTGGTGTTCGCCGCGCACCTGGCCGGCGTCAGCCCGGGGCCATTGCCCGTGTGGGGTTGGCTGCTATTCGTTCTGGGTGTGGATGTCGCCCACGTCTACGCGACCTTGTTCCGTACTTATCTGGATCCCCATGAGCTGCGGCGCAAACCCCTGCGTTACTTCGGAGTGCCACTGGCCGTCTACGCGGTGGGCGTCGCGCTGTACGCCCACGGGGCGTTGACCTTTTGGCGACTGCTCGCCTACGTGGCGGTGCTGCACTTCGTAAAACAGCAGGTGGGATGGGTGGCCGTCTATCGCGCCCGCGAAACCAGCGGCAAGACCATGGATCGCTGGGTAGACAACGCAGCGGTGTACAGCTCGACGCTTTACCCCATCGTGCACTGGCATGCTCACCTGGGGGCCATGGATATTCACTGGTTCCTGGACGGGGATTTTATCGCGAGCCTGCAGCCGGCTTGTGACGCGGTGTTGCCATGGGCGCGCGCGGCGTGGGTTGTTGCCATGTTGGTCTATGTCGCCCGGCAGTCCGCGCTGTGGCGGGCCGGCGAAGGCCTGCGATTGGGCAAGTCAGTCGTTGTCTTCGGAACAGCGTTTGTTTGGTACGGCGGCATCGTCTGGGCCCCCAACGACTTCGATTTCTCAGTTACCAACGTGATCGCCCACGGTGTGCCCTACGTCGCGTTGTTGTGGATGTACGCCCTGGCCAGTCAGCGCGATGGGCGGATGGGCGCCGGCGCACAGATCGTTCGCGGCGGCCTGGCGACCTTTCTGGCAGTGCTGTTGCTGCTCGCGGGGATCGAAGAATTTCTGTGGAACCGTTTGATTTGGCAGGACCGCGCCTGGCTCTTCGGTGGCGGGGGCGGCGCGATCGATCCGGGGCTCTGGGTGTTCGTGGTGCCGCTGCTCTCGTTGCCCCAGGCGACTCATTACGTGTTGGACGGCATGATTTGGCGGCGCTCAGATACGGCGGCGGTGCCGTCCCAACAGCGTGCACTCGGGGTCCAGTCCTTGCAGCCAGCCACCGCAGATCGCATCCTCAAGTAGATGGGGGATTCCGTGAAACCAGATACGGCACACTTGCCGGGCGCGGCCCCCACCGCGCGGCGTGTGCTCTGGCGGCCGAGCGCGCAACAGGCGGCCGATTCACGCTTGGCGGACTATGTCGCGTACCTCGTTCGCAATGCTCGCTACCAACGCCCTGCCGGGGATGGGACGGCGTGCGACGCCGAGGCCTACGTTGACTTGTGGCAGTGGTCGACCACGGAGCTGGGCGATTTTTGGTCGTCCATCGCGGACTACTTTGAGGTGAATTTTCACCAGAGTGCGGAACGCCCGTATCAACCGGGTCCCGACGCTGGGGTGGCAGGTGCCCGATGGTTTCCCGGCGGCACGCTCAATTATGCCGAACACGCACTACGCGCTCCCGACGACGATGTCGCGATTATCGAACGCACGGAGAGCTCACGGCGGAAGAGCTGGACCTACGGTGAGCTTCGCCGGGAAGTTCGGCGGGTGGCGGCGGGCCTACGTGCGGCGGGGGTAGTGTCGGGGGATCGAGTCGCAGCGTACCTGCCCAACAGTTCGGAGGCCATCGTCGGATTCCTTAGCTGTGCGAGCCTGGGAGCCATCTGGTCAAGTTGCCCCCCTGAGTTCGGTGCCGCCACCGTGGTGGACCGCTTAGCCCAAATCGCTCCGAAAATTCTTTTTGCCGTTAGCGGCTACACCCATGCGGGCAAACCCTACGACCGCAGCGGCGAGCTAGAGACAATACTGGCGGGCCTCCCCAGCGTAGAGCAGATCGTTGAGTGCGGAGCACAGCCGGATTCGACGTCTACCGAGCGCCCGACAGCGACGTCGGGCACACCGGTTCACACAGCCTACGACTCTTTGGGTCGTGGGCTGGCGTCCGAGCCGCTGAGCTTTGCCAGCGTGCCCTTCGACCATCCTTTGTACATACTCTTTTCATCCGGCACGACGGGATTGCCAAAAGCCATCGTGCACGGTCACGGGGGGATCCTGCTTGAGCATCTAAAACAGCTCGGCTTGCACGCAGACATTCGCGCCCGGGATCGCTTCTTTTGGTATTCCACTACCGGTTGGATGATGTGGAACTATTCTGTGAGTGCGCTGTTGCTCGGTGCCACGGTAGTTTTGTACGACGGCAGCCCCGGGTTTCCGGATCTCGCGGCCCTCTGGTGCATGGCGAGCGAGGAGCGTCTGCATTACTTTGGAACCAGCGCTCCCTATCTCATGGCTTGCCGCAAAGCCGGGCTCGATCTGAGCGCGTTCGATCTGTCGACCTTGCGAGGCATCGGATCCACCGGGGCACCGTTGCCTGCGGAAGGTTTCGAGTGGGTGTACGAGGCTGTATCGAAGGACGCGCGCCTGGCGAGCCTCAGTGGCGGCACAGATGTATGTACCGGCTTTGTCGGCTCGTGCCCCTGGTTGCCCGTCACGTCCGGTAGGAGCGCTTGCGCCTCCCTGGGCGCGCGGGTGGAGGCATTCGACGACAACGCCGTGAGTGTTCGCGCCCAGACAGCCGAGCTCGTTCTGACGGCTCCCATGCCGTCCATGCCAGTAAAGTTTTGGAACGACCCTGAGGGCGAGCGATATCACTCCAGCTACTTCGATACTTTTCCGGGCGTGTGGCGCCACGGTGATTGGATCGAAATTGGCGAGGACGGAACCCTCGTGATTTCCGGGCGCAGTGACTCCACCCTCAATCGCGGTGGCGTGCGTATGGGCACCAGTGAATTTTATCGGGTGGTGGAGGAGCTGCCGGAAATTAGTGACAGCCTGGTGGTGGATACGGCGGAGGTTGGGGAGGCTGGTGGACTTTGGCTGTTCGTGGTGCTGGGGGACGGCTCCTGCCCACCGGGCACTGCCGAGCCAAGCGTGCCAGCCGGACTGATCGAGATCATTCGCCGCACGATCCGAGTGCGGCTGTCTCCTCGACACGTTCCGGATCGCATTGTGGCGCTGGCGGACATTCCGCGGACCCTCAGCGGTAAGAAGCTTGAGGTGCCGATCAAGCGGGTGCTGATGGGGACTCCCGTGTCCGATGCGCTGAAGCTCGGTACCCTGCGTCGTCCGGAGTCCGTAGTCGAGCTGTTGTTGGCGGCCGGTGTTTCGCCCAGCGATACCGGAGCCTAGGCGCTAGTGTCCGTGCCCTCGGTACGGTGTGGCGGCGCTCAAAGGAACGGGCGCTCAGAGGAAGGATCGCAGCATCGTGTCCAGGCCAACAGCGCCGATCGTGGGATCGGCGTAGAGGCCATCCTCGGTCCAGACCACTTTCATATCATCGAGATTGATGATGTATGCTCGGTCTCGCGACGGAAAGACTTCGCCCGCCAGAGCGTCCGTCGCGGCGGCGGTATTCACCTCAATATCGTGGGCAGTGATCCACGCGTCCAGCTCAGCGTCCGTCGGCAGCTGCCCGGCAACACCTTCCGTGAGCAGCTCCAACACCGCGCCGCCGTTCTGCACAACTTCGGTGCCGCCCAGACCGATATCCTTGGCCGCAGCTTGGCAGCTGGTGCACCAGCCGGTCGCGATATGCACGAGCACATAGTTCGCGCCCTGGTCCTTCAGATCCGATAGACGGAAATTGACCAGCGGAGTCGTGTTGGCGAGGGTCTCGGCGGTTCGATTCAAATAACCGCGCAGCTGGAGATCGGGAACATCTTCGCCGACGCCGGGATCTGCCGCGTAGCTCTGGGCGCTGTCTCCGGGAGTGGCGTCGACGCCCGGAAGTCGTCCCTGGTTTCCGGCATCGCTACCGAGGAGAGGAGCGGACTTGGGCGGAGGGGGCTCTTCGACTGCGCAGCCGCTGATTGCGGAAGTCAGTACGCTGGCGAGCGCTACAGCGGGGAGGAGTTGAACGATAGCGGTGAGATGGCGTCCCATAGGCTAAGGAGCTTACGACACCACGCGCGTCTTGGTTTCGCTGATTTGTCGATAGCTGTTCGCCCAGCGATTTCCACGCCTTCGCCGACGAGCTGTGCCGACGAAGAGCAGGCTGGCGATCACGAAGCGCGTGGTTGGCCTGTCAGTCGAGGCCTGTCAGTCGAGGACCGTTGGATCGGCGCGCAGCTCCCGGCGTACCATGGCCTCCCAGAGACCGGGGAAACACACCATATCCAGCAACTTGCCGAAGAAGTCAGCGGTTTCCTTCTCGACGGGGATGCCGCCACCGACGGCGTCGATGTGCCAGGCTTGTTTGCTGCGCCACTCGAGGGTGGTGGCGCGCTGGTAAGCCTGACGGATGCTCTCGCCGGTGATGAACACGCCGTGGTTGGCGAGTAGGGCGACCTTGGCATCTCCGATACCCGCTACGGCTTTGGTGGCGTTATCCGGATCGGCGACGTTGCCTGTGAACTCGTTGTACACGGCGACCTCTCCGGCGAACATCGCGGAGCTTTGGTCGTAGATGGGCGGGGCGGTGTGTTTGCTCGCCCAGATCGAGCTCCACTTCGGGTGGTTGTGAATGGTGACGATCGCGTCGTGGCGCACCTTGTGGAATTCGGTGTGCAGCTTGATGGCGGGAGTGACGCTCCATTTTCCGTCCAGCTGTTTTCCATCGACGTCCATCAACAAGACGTCCGAGGCCTTGAGCTCGTCCCACGTGAGCTCAAAGGGATTGACCAGCAAGTTGCCGTCCGGTTGTTTGTAAGTGATGTGCCCGCTCAAGTGGTCGTCGAACTCCTCACGGTAAAGAATGCGCGCGAGCAGTGCGAACTCCTGCTGCGGCGTTAGATCCGGCATCAGCTTGGTGTTGGTCGACGGGAGAGCGACGTTCGGGGTCTTGGAGGTGACGGGAACTTTTTCAGCCATGGGATTCCTTGTGCCACAGGGGGCAGAGCGCGCGCAGTGGGTTGTACCGCGACACAATATGAGGTCAAGGTCACTTCGTGCGACGGCCTCGATTTGCCTCAAAGTCGAGGCGTTTTCCCCAGGGTTGCCGCTGCGGCGACGAGCTCTTCTAGTACTTTGCGCAGCGAACATCCCCAGTTGGGGCGTCGTCCTTTGAGGCTTTCCCTTGAGGGTACCGCGTGCGGTCACACAGGGCGGCGATGATATCGAGGGCGCTCTGGCTCTGGGCCTTGCCGTCGGCGTTCTTTGGCAGTTGTCCGTGCATGGGCGTCTTCGGCTGTCCCGCCAGCAGCTTGAACCAGAGTTCGTAGGCGTGGGTACGGCCGAAGCTGCCGAGGCTGTACTTGCCCCCCTCAAGGCCCTTCGCTGTGCCGTCCTCTCCGTGACAACCCGAGCACTGCTTGGCAATGATGTCGTGCCCCGCGGCAACGTCGGCGCCGTCGTTCAGAACGTAATTTTTCGGCGTACCGGCGGACAGCTTCCAGATCTCGTCAGGGCGCGCGGCGCGTCCTTCACGAACGGCCATCACGAACGCCGCGATCTCGCTAATGGCCTCGGGGGGCAATACCTTGCCGTAGGCGGGCCAGTTCAAGTAACCCCGCGTCAAGCGGTGGACGAGCTCGGCTTCCTCGAAGTCTTCGCGCAATAGGTTCGTCGTCGCGACATAGCTCTTGCCTTGGTAGCCGGCGCCGTAAATGCCTTCGGCGCCACGCAAATCCCAGCCGAATAAATTCTTTAAACGGTAGTCGTGCCCGGGGTTCTTGATGGGTTTGCCGGCGATGTCGGGCAGGGTGCCGTCGTCGAATGGACCGCCCTTGCCATCCGCCTCGGGAGTTTTTGGGTTGTCGGGAACGAACTCGAGTTTCAGCTCCGCCCACCACTTGTCGAACAGTCGTCCGCCGCGATCGACCGGGACAAATACCGGCTCCGCTACGGCCGCTACGGCTGCGGGCTCGACTGCCGCGGGTGTAGCGGGGGGCGGCGCTTCAGCGGGGGCGGAGGGGGAGCAGGACAACAAGAGCAGGGCGGCAAAACATCGAATTCGCATGAGTTCCTTGGAAAGCGCGCGCACCGTAGTGCCCCGCTCCGGGAATTGCACGCATCAAGCTCGCCAAAACCGGGCATGGCAGGCGTGCCTTGGTGCGAGATCCGCGCTAGGCCACGGTCATGTCCACTGACTCGGCCCCTTGGCAACAGCGGGATGTGCTCTCTTTCTCCGAGCACAGCTTGCGCTCCTATCAGTCATTGTTGGGTCGCGAGTTAACCGCGCCGGGTTCCCTCATCGAGCGCGCGGCGCGCCTATTCGAGGCGGATTACGTCGTGCTCTCCCACACGGCGGCCAACGTGCCGGTCTACAACTACGGTAACGCCCTCGCTCTCAAGTTATGGGAGCTGCCCTGGGACGCCTTCGTCGCGATGGAGTCCCACAAATGCGCCGAGCCCATGGCCCAGGAGGCGCGGGACTGCTTCCTCCAAGAAGTCGAGACCCAGGGTTTTGCGACGGGGCATTCCGGCGTACGCATCAGCGCGAGCGGTCGTCGCTTTCGCATCGACGACGTCACCTGCTGGAATGTGTACGACGAAGCCGGTACCCGTATTGGCCAGGCCGCCACCTATCAGCAGTGGACCTTCCTCTAGCCTTCACTCTGGCAGCGACGTCGCCGCTTCACGGGTATTCGAATAGGATCTTGACGGCTTCGTTCTCGCCCTGGGCGAAGCAGTGCATGAACGCCGTTTTGTAGTCCTCTAACGAAAAGCGGTGGGTGATGATCGGCGTGATATCGATGCCCTTTTCCCGGATGAATTGGAAGTACCACTCGATGGAGTGTTTGCGCTCGCCGTTGTATTCTTCGATGGCAAAGGCGTTGCTGCCCACGAGGCGGAGTTCCTTGAAATATAGCGGTGTCCACTCGAAACGTTTGGGGATCTCCACGCCCAGGCACACGATGGCACCTCGGGCTTTGGTCACGCGAACGCCGACTTCCAGCGTTTTCGGCGATGACACGGTGTCGTAAATCACGTCAACGCCGCCGTTCAGCATGGGCAATCCACGCCAGGGTTTTTGGGCCTTGGCGCCAACGGCTTTCGCCACGGCATCGACCACAGCTGATTCGGGTTTGTGTTCGAACACATCCGTCGCCCCAAACTGCAGAGCTAATCGCTTCTGATGTTCGTAGCGGCCCACGCCGTACACAGTCACGCTGGGGTACAGAGCCTTGAGGGTCGCAATGGCGGAGAGCCCCAAGGTGCCGCAGCCGTAAATCAATACCGTGCCGTTCTCCGGCGGTGGTTCCCGCAATATCGCGTGTAGCGATACCGAGAAGGGATCCGAGAGCACCGCGTGTTCGTCGCTGATGTCGTTGGGGATAGGAATAGCTTGGGACTCGTGAGCCGGGACGATTTGCGCAAAGCCACCGGTGGCGTCCGAGCTATTGCCGTGATGGATGCCGGCGGCGATGTGCCCCTCGGTAAAGTTGAGGCACTGAGCGAGTTCGCCCTTTTGGCACCACTCGCAGGGCGCCAGGCCGCGAGTCACGCAGCTGAGCCACGGATTCAGCACGACGCGGTCGCCCACCTTGCGCTCGTTACAGCCGGGCCCGACAGATTCCACGATGCCGACGACTTCGTGACCGAGCACCTGGGGGAAGGTGACCAACGCCGTCATCGGGTTGTCCGTGGAGCCGTTGAGGAACACCTGTTTGTAGTCGCTGCCACACATGCCGCACCACTGGGTACGAATGGTCAGCCAGTCATCCGCTGGCAGTGTCGGATCCGGCAAGTCAACGAGCTGGATCGGAGCGATGCGACTCACGAAGGCCCGCGGGGTGATCTGACTCAGGATCTTGGTCGCGGCGAGACGAGGAAAGCTGTTGTCGAATACGAGGGCTCGCATGGTTCTCCAGAAGTAGCGTTAGCCGCCATTTTAGCGCGGCTGGGGGCTAGTTATGACCCTTATTTGACAACCGTACAATAAGTATGTTCGAGTCCATTTTGAGCGCTGCGTCACCGTTTGAGGTCCCCGCGTTCCTGCTTCAGTTTGTGGGGCGTCCTCTGATGTTTTGGCCGGCGTCAGAACAAAAAAAACGCCCACCCAGTCAAGGGCGAGCGTTCTTTCTGTGTTCTCGAAGAGGGGCGCTCTAGGCGTTGACCTTCTCGAGTACGTGTACCGCACAGGCCGAACCGAACGCGATTCCGAGCACGTGAGTGAGGCCGACCTTCGCGCCTTCACACTGTCGGGCACCGGCCTCACCGCGGAGGTGCTGCACGATTTCGACAATGTTGGCGACGCCGGTAGCTCCCGTGGGGTGACCCTTGGAGAGCAAACCGCCGGAAAGGTTCACCGGGATTTTGCCACCCCAGTACGTCTCTTTCTCGTCGATCATCCTGCCGGCATCGCCTTCTTTGCAAAGCCCGAGGTTCTCGTAGTGAAGGATTTCGGCGACTGCGAAACAGTCGTGAAGCTCGATCAAGTCGAGATCTTCGGGACCGATGCCGGCAGTCTCGTAGGCGAGCTTGGCGGCATCCCGGGTGCAGGTGTTGAAGTCCGGCATCGTGAGGTTGCGCTCGCTGTAACGATCGCTCGTCAAGATTGACGCGCTCACTTTGACGGCTCGTTTCATGCCGAGCTCGCGCGCCTTCTTGGGGGAGGCGAGAACGACAGCGGCCGCACCATCCACGTTCACCGAGCACATGAGCTTGGTGTTCGGGTAGGCGATCATTTCCGAGTCGAGCACCATCTCCAGAGGGGTTTCCTTCTGGTACATGGCTTTGGGGTTCTTCATGGAGTGTTCGTGGTTCTTCACGCTCACTTTGGCGAACTGCTCTAAGGTCGTGCCGTACTTGGCAGCGTGCTCTTGTCCGGCTTCACCGAACACGGCCGGCATCAAACCGGAACCGAGCACACCTTCGGGGGAGATCCCGCCGCGGCCGCCGGCCATCATGAGACCTGCTTTGCCGAGCTGCTCGGAGCCGACCACCAATACAAGGTCGTACATGCCGGCTTTGATAGCGGTGTAGGCTTCGCGCATGGCGGTGGCGCCGGTAGCACAAGCGTTGGACGTATTACTAACGGGCACGCCGGTCTGGCCGAGCTCACGGAGGATCTGCTGACCCACCATGGCGGCGGCGTTCATCACGTTGCCGGAATAAACCGCTTGGATGTCTTTGATGCCGATGCCGGCGTCTTCTAAGGCGAGCTTGGCGGCGGCTGCACCGAGTTTGGCGGGGGTCTGGTCGGGGAAACGACCGAACTTGATGAGATCGGAGCCGACGACGAAAACGTCGGGGCCGTTAGCTGCGGGGCTGGAACTGGTAGGCGAGGTACTCATTGCCTTCCTTATCTTTTTGGGCTGCGACGTTAAAGACGATCTCAACGGCCATGCCGAATTCGATCTTCTTGGGGTCTGGGTCGACGTTGATGAGATTGCTCTTGAGGGTTCCGCCTCCGTCGAGATCGACGATGGCCGACACGTAGGGGACGGGGATGCCCGGCATCGATCGATGAACGATCGAGTACACGTGCAGCTTGCCCGTGTTCGAGAGCTTGGAAGGCTTGAGCGAGTCGTGGGTGGTGCACTTCGGGCACGCAAGATGCGTCTCGAAGAACACCGCCTGGCAACTCTCGCAACGGAGGCCTTCGATGTAGGGTTCGCTTCCGACGGGGATCTTCAGAAACGGCTTGATCGGTTTCAGAGTGGCTTGTTCTGTCATGTTTTCGGGGCGCGCCCTTATTGGTTAACCGCGATAGTTATTGGTCGACTTCAGGGGTGGCGCGCGGCGCAGGCTGGTAGAAATGGACTAGCCCGTCAAGCCACCTTCCTAGAGCCGGCCGCTTTGTTTCGCCACCCAATAGCGGAGGGGCGTGCTTCGCGCGTTCACAGGTTCGTTACGTGCATCGTTTCACGAAGCTCTCATCGATTGTTGATGCCATGGGGTTGGCGCGGGTGACTCTGCTCTCCTTTGACTTTGCTCCGCCGATCGTTCCCCGGATCTTGTTCGATCGCACTAGCTCGGGACACCCCTGCGAGGGCCAGTGCCGTTGAACGATCGATCGGCCGGGTGCCAATTGGGGGCGTTTTGACCGTAGTTATACGGACGTCGCGAGCCGGGGCCTCCCGGCCGGAACAATGAAAATGAAAATAGTTTCGGGGGGGGGCAGTTGATGGAGATCGACATTTATTGCCGCCGCTATGAGCGTGCTGGTGACCGGTTGGGCCGAAGTAGCAGTGCGTGGGTTTCCGACGGCGCCTGACTAACATTGGTCATTTCACCGGTTCGATCGCCAATGCCAAGTATTCGAAATGCCGGACATTGGTTTGGTCGAAGCCAGGTAATTAGACAATCAGGAGCATGCCGTCGGGAGTTGTACGGTCGGCAATTTCGGACTGTACAAAACTACCAGGCTCATGGCCGGACGCTCATGCCAGACAGGAGTCCTCGATCCATCTTGTGCCCGCGTTCGCTGCCACGCGTTGCCTCGAGGTACGAGTTTCCTCTATTGTGGCTTGGCGTCGTGCGGGTCCCCCTCACACTTCGCCTCCACCTATCCCCACGATCCACAGGACAGACCAGCGGTTTGTTTCCGTATGATTTCCGTCGGGACGGCTGAACCTTAGAGAGCGAAGCAGTCATGAAGAGCAAACACGGACACGCCACCAAAGATAATATTTCCCCGGAATATCGGACTTGGGTGGCCATGCGGTCGCGCTGCAACAACCCAAATGACCAGAAGTACGCCGCCTATGGCGAGCGCGGCATCAAGGTGTGCGCGCGCTGGAATGACTTCGGCAAATTCATGGCGGACATGGGCGCCCGGGGCAAAAGCAAACGGTTGGGGCGCTTCAACATCAACAAGGGCTACACCCCAGCTAACTGCGGCTGGGTCACCTTGAGCGAGAGCATGAACAACCGTACGGACAGCCGTTTGCTACGCTACCAGGGCAAGAAGCAAACTATCGCCGAGTGGTCCCGGGAGACGGGCATCAACAAGTCGACAATTTGGTCGCGCCTGAAGCGCGGCTGGACGGTTGGCGACGCGCTCACATACTGAGGGTCTCCGAGGGCTTGATCCCCAATTGGTGCGTTGCGCGATATCCCTATTGTCGCGTATTCGGGAGAATCGAACATTCAAGGTGGCTGAACGACACTGGGATGACTGCCCCGTGGCGACTGCCGCGCCCGCTTGGGTGGTAGGGGGCTCAGCGGATAGGTCGGGAAGGTGAATACCTACCCCGCAGACGGGTGGGGTCCTTCCTCGTGACGCTAGAAGTTTCCACTCCGCCCGCCAATGGTGCAGCAAGCCGGGAACATTTCCTGCCAAAACGTGGAAGTTTGACGCGTGGGGACGAGTCAAACTCCTCGACAGTCCCGGGTCGCGCAGCTAGTTGTACATAGCTAAATTTATTCCTTCACTGGCCAATACAGCTTCGGTTGGTTGGCCGGTCATTTGAGATTGAGCGATGCAATTTCAACGAGCGCAGCCGCTCTTGCGCGGAGACCTACCCATGAAATTATCCTTCTCTAGGCAGTTCACCATTCTCGCAACCTCCACGATCTGTGCTGGAACACTGATCGCCGGTTGTGGCGAAGCTACTCGTAGCCCCGGCGCCTTCGTTAGCGCTGGAACAGGCGGCAGCGCCGCTGGCGGTACGTCGAGCACCGGCGACGGAGATTCTGGCGTCGGCACCGGCGGCGCTGGCGACAGCGGAGACGGCGGCCAGGTAGGGGAGTGCGGCGACGGCGTTACAGAAGGCACCGAAGAGTGTGACGACGGCAACCCCTTTGAAACCGACAGCTGCATGAACGACTGCACGCTCCCCTGCAAGACGGATCCGGACTGCGACGACGGCGTGCTGTGCAACGGAGTAGAGGTTTGCACTGCCGAGAACCGCTGTGAGGCGGGGCCCGCCGCAGACGACGGCTTGTTCTGCGCGACCGGCATGGTGTGCCGCTCCGGAGACTGTATTCTCGCGACCTGCGGCGACGGCGCCGTCCAGAGTCCGGAAGAGTGTGATGATGCGAACCGTGACGCCGATGACGGCTGCGAGAACGACTGCAGCTGGACCTGTGTCTCTACGGACTCAACCCGCGACTGTACACGCGCAGACGAGTGCGAGGGCGTCTCGACCTGTGACGACGACGCGGCCACGCCGATGTGTTCGACACCAACCCAGCTAACTGACGATACGTTGTGCGATAGCGGTACCAAGTTCTGCAAGGCCGGCGTTTGCACCGCGCCATTCTGCGGCAACGGCATAGAAGAACTCGGCGAGACCTGCGACGACGGCGACAACGACGATACCAACGGCTGCACCGAGGC
>JABSRN010000014.1 GCA_013214025.1 Polyangiaceae bacterium | reverse complement strand
GGCAAAACTAGGCGGTCACCTGTCGCAGAACGGCGAACCAGGCTGGCTAACGCTCGGGCGAGGATACGAAAAGCTCGCGACCGGGGAGGCGTTCTATCAAGAGATGATCAGGCTCAATATTTGTGATCAATCATGAGCCCCTTGGGTAAGGGGGGAATGCTTCGCTTCTTTCGGGGGTGTTTGGCTCTACTGAAGTTTCCTTCTTAGGTCCTCGCCGCTGAAGCGGCTGCGGCGTCCTCGGAGCTATCGCTCCTGCGGTTTCTTGCAGCGTGAGGCCCCAGCCCCACTCGCTCGGCATCGGGGTGTTGAGCGCGGACCGGAGTGGGGCTGCGGGTTTGCGAGTGGCTCTTGTGTGTACTGCCTTGTCGTTCGACGAATTAACGGTACGATGACAACCATATTGATTGATCATTGCCGGATCTGGATATCGCTACTTTTCCTCCTCATCGTGGCTGCGTGCGAGTTCCCCTACCAACACGGAACTGGCGAGCCGAGATGGCTGATCATTGTACGATCTTCTTCGAACGGCAGCTTCACCATGTACGTCGACGATGATGGCAGCTTCTCGACTCAAACGTATTTCGACGGTGAAAGCAGTCCGCCATTGAGTGGGGCTCTGTCCGATCAGGACCTGGCGCTCCTCAAAGTCGAGTTAACGGCCGAGAAGTTCGAGCTCTACGAAGCTGCAGACCGAGCGGATGGGCGCGCCTGGGAAGAAGGCTCGGACGTGCTGACTGTTGATCACGCGCCGTTCGAACAAGTTAGATTTGATATCGAGCTGCCGTATCAGGAACCCACACAAAGTTTCGTGTCCACGATCGTGGAAATACAGGCCCGAAATCATCTCATCGCCGCCGAAGCGTTGGGTAGCGAAGCTGATGGCTGGCCGCTTCCGACGAATCCTTAATTATTATTGGGTCTACCAACCCAGCGTGTCTGCCGATGCTGCGTCCTGAGCGCGAACCACCAGCTTTTGCAAATCCCCCGAGAGCTTCTTATACTGCGTTGAAGTGATCACCCCGGTCGGTTTGGCCATACCCGCACGGTAATCGAATTTCAGATCTCGTCCACAGGGGACGAGATCTAGAGTGACGGCGGCGTCGTGGCTAAAGGCGGAGCCGTCGACGACGACGTCAAGTTCGCAGCTAACCTGTGGCGGCGCGCCTGCCGACCGCCGATTCCCGAGCGTCCGACGTTCTGTCGGCGCTGCGACAAAATGTCGAAACTCCGACAAAATGTCGAAAACGCGGAGCGCAGGGCCCCAGCCCCACTCGCCCGGCATCGGGATACTAAACGCGGTCCGTAAGAGGACGCGCGGTCGCGCGTGCTCGCCGCTAGTATCGTCACCGCCGACCGCACGCATCGGACAGGTCGAAGACGAGGACGCCGGGCAAGTGGGGGTGGGGCCCCGCGCCGCAGGCAAACCGCAGGAGCGCAGCTCCGAGGACGCCGCAGGTCCCCAAAGGGGACCGAGGACCTAGGCGAAATAGAGATCGCGAGTCAGCCGCGATGAGAGAGCGAAGTGTCCCACCCTCACCCAAAGGGGGGTGGGGCACGCAGCGATCGTCGCCGGACGAGCGATCTAGTTCACGTGACCTTCGCCGCCGTCCACGTAAATCACGTTGCCCGTCATCCAGTAGGTGCAGGGGTGCGCTAGTCCCGCGATGGTGAGGGCTACGTCCTCCGGGGTCGTTAGGCGCTTGTAGGGGTTGCGCTCTAGGGCTCGGGTTTGGATGGTGTCGCCGCCGGGGATTTTGCCGAGGGCGGCGGTGTCGGCGGCTCCAGCGCATATCGCGTTGGCGGTGATGTGTTTGGGGGCTAGCTCGTAGGCTAGCTGACGAATGTGGGCTTCGAGGGACGCCTTGGCGGCACTGACGGCGCCGTAGCCGGGGAACACTCCGGTGGATCCAGTGCTGGTCATCGCGAAGATACGACCACCGTCCTCGAGCAAGTCGGCGGCCACGAGATCTTGGGTCCAGTACACGAGGCTGTGGGCCATTACGTCCTGGGTCATTTCGATTTGTTTCTGGGTGAGCGGTTTGGTGTCGTCCGTGGTGACGTACAAACCCAAAGAGCCAAAAGCTAATGAATGCAGCAGCACCCGGACTTGTTCGTTACCGCCGCGCTCGGCGAACTTGTCGGTGATGGTCTGCAGCGTTGCCGCTCGTTTGTCGGCGTCGGAGGCGTTGATGTTGAAGAACCAGGCCTCCGATCCGCATGCCTCGATTTGTTCTTGTAGGGCTTTGACGCCCGGAAGAGCCTTGCGGCGATCGAGATGGATGCCGATGATGTTCATGCCGGACTTGGCTAATCGCAACGCCGTGGCGGCGCCAAATCCGCTGGACGCGCCCAATACCAGTGCCCAACCCGAGAGGCGGGGCGCTTCGATCTCTTGCTCAGTCATGGCTTGCCAGTAGCGTATTCGAGCGCCGCGGGCACGCGATTGCCGTGGGAGCGCGGGTTTATCCGGCTAACCGCGAGCGGGGGGCGGCTGACTTTGGGGGCTAACCGTGACCGGACTGCCACCGCGGGCGTCTGCCGCCTTGTCTCGAAGCAACGCCGCCAGCGCGACGATGGGCACGCGGACGGGGCAATTCTGCTCCTTGTCTACGAGCACGGCGTCCGGCACAAAATCAAGCGCTCGGGCGGTCACGCCGTAATCCGGCATGTTTCGGGAGGCGCCTAGGACGATAGACATCACTCCCGTGTAAGCGCCGCCGGCTTCCTGGATTCGAGCGCTTTCGCCTTCGTCACAGCGACCACAAGCGGTGCATCCCCCGCCTTCGAGCAAGAGCTGGCGCTGTGGTGAGTTCACGGGGGACAGACCGTCGCTCAAGTAATGCTGCTGGAACGCGGGCAAGCCCCGAGGGCCGAACGCGAACAGGCGACGCAGCAACACGCGCAACAGCCCAATGGCGAGCAAGAACAGAGCGTGAACACGGCCAGACAACGTCTACTGAGTGTAGCTTTGTGACGGCGCGGAGGGGAGCCTCAGGACTGCTGTAACGTACAACTAGATAGGGGCGAGGTGTTACGGAACACCCCCCAAATCCGTCACATTGTTACGATCCGCAAATCGACGTAACCAACGATTATCACAGTAGTTTGTTGATGGCACAGAGCGTGCTCAAGGGGTGAGCATGGCGCAATCAAAGCGCCCTCCAACACCCCCCAAGAGGTCCCATGCTTTCCGCCGTCTCCACCCCTGTAGTCGTCTCCCCCGCCCCCGTTACTCGCACCCCCGAGCAGCTCGAAGAGCTGGAACTGATTGTCGGCCTCATCGCCGATGACCCCGCCGCCTGGCGCCAGTTCAACGCCAAGTACTCCCGCCTCATCTACCGCTGCATCACCAAGGTCACCGGCCGATTCAGCTCTGTGACGAGCGCTGACGACGTCACCGAAATCTACTCGATGCTCGCTCTGCAGTTGCTGAATCAAGACAAGCGCAAGCTGCGCAGTTTCGATGCCGACCGCGGCTGTCGCTTCTCTAGCTGGATCGGCATGTTGTCGACCCACGCCGCCTACGACTTCTTGCGCATCCGCCGGCGCAGCCCCATCGCTAGCGATGCAAAGGACGCCGAGTCCGTCGCCGCCAGCTGTGACAGCCCCTTCGACAGCGCGCTCAACCGCCAGCGGGCCGCCCTGGTCGCCGATGTGGTGAAATCCTTCTCCTCCAAGGATCAGACCTTCATGAGCCTCTACTTCTCCCAGGGTCTGGAGCCGGAAGAAGTCGCCGTGCGCATGAACATCTCGGTGAAGACCGTGTACTCCAAGAAACACAAACTGACCGCCCGCCTTAGCGAAGCACTGGCTGGCGAGGTCGTCGCCGCCTGATTCGGGCATTGCAAGCACCGCCGACGACTCTTCGTCAGCATGATTTACGACCCTTCGTTGTCCGGGACCGGCAACGGGGGGTTGTCATTTTGTGCGCGAAAGCTCGCTGCCCTCTCCAACGCTAGAACGCCGCTAGAAGCGGGTGCTGGGTCCGTGATACACCGGCCGTCAGTGACCCGGAAAATCTACGCGCTGTCCGCCCTCTTCGCGCTCGCCTGTGGGCCTCAAGCGGGGCCCCCTCCGGCTAGCGGCCCGCCGCTGACGGCCCTCGACGCTGTGACCGCCAGCTCGTCCATCCGGACCGAAGGCGGCGACGGGCGACCCCGTCTCAGCTCCGTCGTAAGAGCCGGCGATCCCCTCACGGGTATCGCAGTTTCCGTGGTTCACGATCAAGGGTCTCGAGTTTCCGCCTGGCTGGCCCAAACGATGCAGACCGAGCTCGCCCGTCGTGGTGTTCACGACGTGCAACTCGAAGTCAACGCGCTGGGTTACACCGCTAGTTTTTACGTCGCCGACGCGGTCGAAGCGAACGCCGCGGCCCAGGCCCTCATCGAGGCGATGCACACACCGCCGGCCAACCCGAGCGGACTGACGTCATCCCTCCCCCGCTTCAGTGCCGGCCCCCAGGCGTCCCTCGCCCACTGCATGGCGGAGCCCTACGAGCTTGAGGGCGCGACGAGTCCCCTGCACTACGCCGAACAGTGGATCCCCCTGCACTCCAGCGAAGGCGTTCAGTACGCGATCGTGGGGAGCTCGAAGCTCGTGGACGCCTTTCGCACGGGGCTGCAATCTCAACCGGGAACGTCCAGCCAGACCCCCGAAGATCCCTGGCCCAGCGGAGCGACTGTCGGCGTAACCCAACCGATGGGCCCCACAGCGGAGCTCTCCTTCGCCGTACGCGTCGCGGACGCGAGCTCCGCGGTAGCCGTAAAAAACGCACTGAGCCGACCCAGTAGCGAGCTCCGGCACTACCTCGCTGCCGTCGGCCGTGGCTGGAGCCTGAGTGCTCCCGCCGTGATGCTTCGACCCCGGGGAGCGTGCCTTTCCCTTAGCGCCTCTTCAGCCGGCGCGATCACCTCCGAAGAAGCCCAGCTCGCCGCCACCGTGATCAACCGCTATCTCGGAGAACAGCTCGCGTCGGCTCCGCGGGATCCCGGCCGACTCGCGTCTCTGGTGCTCGCCCAATCTGATCCCCGCGCGGCAGCGGCCATTGCCGCCTGGCAGACCAGCAGTGGCCGGCAAAGTGCGGGAGAGCTCACCGTGCACCTCGCCTACTCGCCCCGCACCCAGCTACCGGCCGAGGTCGCCCAGCACCTCGGGCAACAGCTGGCCAGCGATCTCGCCACACCGACGCCCCCTCCGCAGCTTACGATTCGTGCCGCCCACGAGCGCGGCCAGGGCGAAATATGGGCGTTGGTTGCCAGCACTTGCGGCACAGCTGACGAGCCGGCCGCCAGCGCCGGCGCCCGCGGACTCGCGATGTTGCAGGCCAGCCGAGAAACCCAGGATCCCCATGTCACCTTGGTGCCATGGGTGACCCCCGGCGGCGTAGGTCTCATGGCCCATGGTCCCCCAGCCACCGGCAACGAGAGCGCCGCGGACCACGCACGCCGCATCGGGCGAGTGCTGGGCCGTGCCCTCACCGCGCACCCCAGGGGCCAATTTAGCGCCGTGCTCCGCGCTGAAGTGCAAGATGCCCTCGGGCCCGGTCCGCGCCCAGACTGGTGGCACGCTCTCGATCGCGCAGCCCCCCATCAACCCGGCGCACTCTCCCCCTTCGGTACTTGGAGCAGCGTGGGCGCGTTGAACCCCCACCAAATTCTCGATGCCGCCCGTGCTGTCGCTACCGAGCCACTGCGGGTCGCCGTGATCGCGCCAGTCGGTACCTCCCAGGCGGCGCTGCTCAATAGCGAGCTCAGCCGCGCGCTCGAGCCCTTCGGTCGCCGTTCGGCATCCTGCCCCGAAACTACCGCCGACGCTCCCGCTCCCGGTGAGTATCGGCTGGTGAGCGAAGACGCCGACGTTCGACAGAACATCATTGTCGTTTCCCTTGACCGCGCGCTCAAGGGACGTTCCCAAGAAGCCCAATGGACTCACTGGTTGCTCACGCGCCCCGGGGGCTGGTTGGAGCGAGCCGTTCGTTTGCCAGGATTGGCGGCGAGTGCAGAAGCCCATCTAGTAGGCGGGCTCAATCGGGCGGCCCTTATTATTGAGATCAATGCCGTCGAAAATCGTCTACGGGATGCCTCGGATCAAGCGCGCGGACTGCTCGCCCGCCTAGCAGAAGGAGCGCTGACGGCCGCCGATCACGCCGCCGCCCTCAAACACTTCGAACGGGTACGCCTCGGACTCGCTCTGGATCCCCGCTCACGACTGCTGAAACTCTGGCGCGGACAGGAGCCGCCCCAGCCCCCCAGCTTTAGCGCGCTGCAAAAATGGCAACGCCTCGCCCTCGACCCAAAGCGACACATTCTGTTGTTCGCCGGCACGCGCGCCCAGCTGAAGGCCCTCGACAAAAGCCGCCCGTCCAAGCGCTGAGAGCGCCATCCCGGGCGGCCCCAAGCCCGCATTCCGAGCCGCGCCACCCACCCGGATCGCGCGCCCCATGCGCCAAAAACGCCTTCTCCCGAGGGTGCTTTGCGGCCGGTTTCTGGCGTGGTACCCGGCATCGACCATGTCCGACCGCCAAGTACTGCTCGTTCTAGATTTCGGCTCCCAATACACCCAGCTCATCGCCCGACGTGTGCGCGAGAGCGAAGTTTATTGCGAGATCCATCCGGCCACGATTTCGATGGAGAAAATCCGCGCCATCAAACCCTCCGCGATCATCTTGAGTGGCGGACCCCAGAGCGTTTACGACGACGACTCCCCCAAGAGCGACCCCCAAGTATTCGAGATGGGCATTCCCGTGCTCGGCATCTGTTACGGCGAGCAGCTGATGGCCCACCAACTAGGCGGCACTGTCGAACCCAGCGATGAGCGCGAGTACGGCGCCGCAACGCTGACCATCGACAAAGCGAGCGGGCTGCTCGGACGTTTCAAAGACGGCGAGGAGACCCTGGTTTGGATGAGCCACGGCGACAAACTCACGGGGCTGCCCAAGGGTTTCAAATCTTTAGCTCACAGCGAGAACGCGCCGCTCTGCGCCATTGCCGATGAGTCGCGCCAGTTCTACGGCATCCAATTTCACCCGGAGGTCGCTCACACGCCCCGGGGCATGGATATTCTCGGCGCCTTTCTGTTCGACGTGGCGGGACTAAAAGCCAACTGGACTGCCGGTCTGTTCGTGGAAGAAACCATCGAGCGCATTCAGTCCGAGGTGGGTCCCGACGAACGAGTGCTTTGCGCCCTCAGCGGTGGTGTGGACTCAGCGGTCGCAGCTATGCTGGCCCATAAGGCTTTGGGAGATCGTTTGGTTTGTGTCTTCGTCGACAACGGAGTGTTGCGAAACGGCGAGTGGGAGCGCGTTCAACACGCCATGCGGGAAGATCTCGGGCTCAACCTCATCGCCATTGACGCAAAACAACGCTTCATCGACGCCCTCGCCGGCATGACGGATCCGGAAACCAAGCGTAAGACCATCGGTCGTTTGTTTATTGAGATCTTCGAAGAGGAGTCGAACAAGCTTGAGGGCATCAAGTACCTCTTGCAAGGCACTCTGTACCCGGACGTAATCGAAAGCGTGAGCGTCAAGGGCAAAAGCGCCGTCATCAAGACGCATCACAACGTCGGTGGCCTGCCCGACCACATGAAACTCAAGCTCATCGAGCCCTTGCGCGAGCTGTTCAAAGACGAGGTCCGTCGAGTGGGCGAATCCATGGGCATGCCCCACGACGTGATCTGGCGCCAACCCTTCCCCGGCCCGGGTCTGGCGATTCGATGCCTGGGCGAAGTGACCGCCGAGCGTCTCGCTACCTTGCGCGGCGCCGAGGCCATCGTGGACGAAGAGATCCGGCGCGCCGGTCTTTACGACGAAATCTGGCAGGCGTTTGCCGTGCTGCTGCCCGTGCGTAGCGTGGGCGTGATGGGCGACGACCGCACCTACGAGGAAGCCTGCGCCATCCGCTGCGTCGAGTCGACCGACGCGATGACCGCGAACTTCGCGCGCCTGCCCTACGATGTGCTCGAGCGCATGAGCTCGCGAATTATCAACGAGGTCAAGGGCATCAACCGCGTCGCCTACGACATTAGCTCCAAGCCGCCGGCGACCATCGAGTGGGAATGACGCGAGCGCGCACCTTGGGCACTGCGCTCTTGCTGGGCGCGACCTTATCGCTGACAGCCTGTGGCGGCTGGGCCAGCTCGCGGTCTGCCGTCAGCCTGAACATGACGCGCGGCACCTCACCGCACGACGCAGCGGTGTTCATCGACGAAGAATTTGTCGGCACCCTCGGCATGGTGGCCGCTCGCGGGATCCGGCTACCCGAAGGCGAGCACCGCGTGACCATCGAGCGCGATGGCTACTTTCCGTGGGACCGACTGGTGTCGTCCGATCGCCAAGCCATCAAGCTCGACGTCAAAATGGTCAAAATCCCCGACTGAGCGGGCCAACCAATTCCGACGCGTTGGGGGCTTGCCCGTCACTGCCAGGGGGAACAGACGAAAACACCGGCAGGCAGAGACGCCGTTGGGAAGTCGGCGGCCACATCGACGCCTTGGCATGAATTCATTCGGTCGGCGCAATCTACTCCGTCTACAGGACTGCAGACTTCCCACTCGTCATCGCCATCGCAGGAATTGGCACTCTCGCAGCGTTGGTCGTTGTCGGACTCGTCGAAGCAGCAAACTTCGCCGTTGGTGCAGTCCTCCGGGCCGTCGCAGAGCAAGGTCAGCGTCGAACACGAAACGGCGTCGGAGTTGAAGCAACTCAGTGACAGCCCCGTCGGTTCGAAACAACAACGGTAGGGTCCCGCCTCGCATGCACTGGCTCCGCAGACGACTCCTTCTGTACCGGGGACCACTCCGCCCGCGGGCTCCTCTGGAGGAGCGAAGGATTGCTCGGTACACAAATACGTCCCGCTGGGCACGGAGGCTGCGACGAATTGGCCCGCTACGCGGTCCTCACTCACGCACTCACGATTGGGAAGCGAGCACGGCTCGCCGTCGTTGGGATCGCAGAGCGCCCACTCGTCGTTGGACTCACAGTTCGCCGCGAGTTGGCAAGCGGTTGAGTCGCCGAAGTTATTCTCGAAGCAACACACGTCCCCCGCGGCACAGTCGTCGGAACCGTCACAGGGAAAGGTGATGTCACCATTGCTGCAGTTCAGACTACAGCTGCCGGATTCGCCGTCCTGATCCCAACAGCACAGGTTGGGTGCGGCGCACGTCTGGCTCCCGCACTCAATCGATTCGGGCAGGACGTCGTCAGTACAGAGAGAGAGCCCCGGAGGCGCTTCGTCTGGCTCGTAGTTGCCGCCCACCCGTTGCAGGGGCATGCACTGACGGCCGCCAACAGCGCAGTCTTCACCGGAATGGCAAACCTCCCACTCACGGGCGTTGCCGCAGTTGTTTGGGGCGCGACAACTCACCGAGTCGGCGTTTTCGGTCTCGAAGCAGCACACTTCGCCATTGCCGCAGTCCTCCGGTCCGTCGCAGGGGAACTCAAGATGTTGACCCGTGGAATCGCACGAATACGCGTCAGGATCGAAACACTCCGCGGGTCCACCGCTTTGAACCCAGCAACAGCTATCGCCCTCGCCGCAGATTTCGGAATCGCAGTACACACCAGGGCCGGAAACGCTGCCAGTTAGTCCGGAGTCGGCCCCCCCCAAAGTTCCGCCCGCACTGGCCGAGTCGCCGACATTGCCGCCGTCCACGCTAGCCGTTCCGCCAGCGCTCAAGCCGCCGGAGCTGACACCACCCGCATTCGCGCCGCCCGAGGTCACACCACCATTACTGACGCCGCCGGAACTGACGCCACCGGAACCGGCGCCGCCCGCGCTGACGTCCGAAGACCCAGAGTCGCTTCCGCCGCCCAGCACACGGCTGTTTGACTCCTCAGCCGCGCACGCGGCAACCAGCCCGCCACCCACGAGGAGAAGAGCAATCAGACAGCGTAGCTTTATTGGTCGCATGCGACCAAGCTATTGGCACCAACACGGGCAAATTGCCAACGCATTTCCAGCGCTCCTCCAGGCGAGTATTTTTCTGATTTCGCTGGATCGGCACTGGCGGCGAACAGCCGGGCGAATTCTTGTGTCTCCTCGGCGTGGTCAGTCTCGTCGGACTGCTGGTCTTGGGCTTGAGATGGCGGCGGCGAAGTCAGGAACGACGGGCACGGCCTAAGCCAACAGCGCTCAGTCCGCGCAACGCCGATAGCGACGGCGCCCCGCTTCGACGCGTAGGCTTCGACAAACCTACATCGTCTCTCTGGCGTCGCCGTGCAGAACGCGTTTACCTACCAATAGAATTCACCAAGGGCAACCGCTCACAAGATCACGACCGGGCGAGACGGGTTCGTGACGCTCACGTCTAAACTGCCGACGACAACGCCGAGACTGCGGGCGTGCTCGCCACCCACATCTTCTGCAATAGCGCCCATACCTCTTTGCCAAAGGCACCGCTTGCACGCCATTAAGTTTCGACGCCCAATGTCCAGGCAGTCCCCCCCCATCGCAGTTATTGAGCATTTTTTCCCCGCCAGCTATTTTTACTCGCCACGCAGCGCCTGGGTTCGCCGCACCAGCGGCAATCATCGCGTCGACAAGCGTAGCAACTCCCGTATCAGCAAAATAGGCAGGAGCGCGGGCGCTTCCGTCCGACTCCGGCAAAACGAAGTGTAAAATTCCCGTTATGTGGCTCTCCCGATCTATGGCGACTACACCGACGCAGGAGCCGAGCGCGTAGGTCCGGAACAAGTCCCCGACGTGGCCACTCGCGGCGACGTCGCCCACTCCGACGACTATCTTTCGGCAATTGCCTCCCCGACTCGGCTCGTGGTTCTCAGATATTTTTCCGGATGCTGATGTCATGCACTCGCCTTCCGATTCCCAAGCGCTGGCATCAGCTCCGCGGCAATTCTATCCAGGGGGTTCTCCACCCTCCGAGGCACCGCGGGCGAATACCAAACGGCGGGCTCACTAGCGACTTCAATCATCGTAAATGTTGCTCTTGGCAGAAGAACTCCAACCCGAACGAATCTCCCGAAAAGCAGACGCTAGGTCCGCCCTCAGCTCCGCCAGCTGTTCCGATCCCGAAAACCAAAAGCTCGAGCACAATGCGCCCACGTTCTTCCACTACGGCACTGACGTTGAAAGCACTGACGCCGTCTGCGACGTGCTCGAGGGCTTCAGTACCTCTGACGAACTCGCCGACGACAGCCGCCGTTGGAGCCCCATCGCCCCCAACGGCTACCAAGACTTCCTGCGCCCCGAGGCATTCAAGTCCTTCGTCGTCATCACCGATGACGACATGTTCTGTAGCTACAACGGAGACAACTTCCGGGACAGAAGCACCGTTTCAGGCGGACAGACTGCGGCGGACCTCTTCGACGCCAGGCTGATGGCTTTGTCGCCAACCCAGTTCGGCACCGCGGTAGAACGAAACTACGCGTGGCACAGCATTGTCGCCATGGCGGAGAACTCCCCTCCCGAGGATGCTTGGCCCGCAACCGAGCCGATCAACACCGGTACCTGCACGCCTGGCTCCGAGGGGCCGGGTACGGGCTACCAGGCGCTGAGCATCAAGACCGGTGGCCTGCGCTACCCCACCTGCCGAAACTCCGACTTCAACGTTATCTTCAACGCCATCGCAGAGGAGGTCATCCTGAGCTCCGGCGTATCGTGCGAGATCGCCCTTCCGAACGAGGGCGACTTCGACCCCGACGGCGCGACGGTGCAATACCTTCCCGCGGGCGACCCCCCGGCGACCATGCTCAATCGAGCCATCGACGCGGCCGACTGCGGTAACGTGACCGGCGGCTGGTACTACGATGACAACAGCAATCCGACCGAGCTGATTCTGTGCACAACAACCTGCGATCTGATCAATGCCGACCCTGCTGCGCGGATTTCCATTGACGTTGGTTGCCTGCCGCCCGCCAATAGCGATGCCGGCGGCGATCCCATCCAGCTGTTCGACCCCTCCGTAGAACGCGAGATTTACGAAGGCACGTGTCCCGAAGGCAAGCCGCCCCAATGGGGCTTTCTCACCTGGGAGTCCACTGCCATCGGGGGCAGCTCAATCGCCTTTTTCGGCCGGAGCGCCAGCAGCGAAGCGGGTCTTGAATCGGAACCCTGGATCGAACTCGGCACCTCCGAAGCGTCGCCCATCGATACACAAACCTGTACCTACTCGGGCCCCAGCCCCTGCCCCATCGAACTCGCGCCGCAACTCGGCTTCCCATAGGATGGCTACCGCTTCTTTGAGCTCAGAATGGATTTCACGCCGTCGCCGACCCAGGACGCACCCATTCTGTACAGCTGGGAATTGCAGTACTCGTGCCCTGACGCGTTCTAGCGGCCTCACATCGGACGGGCTCGCGCCCTCTGAGCTCCTACGCCGCCTGCCCAATCAAAACTTGGGGAGCGCGGTGTTCGGTGTCGGTCGGGATGGAGCGATTCGAACGCTCAACGTCCTGCTCCCAAAGCAGGCCCTCTACCAGGTTGAGGTACACCCCGAAGGGGCGGGAATATAGGGGCTGGCAGCGGGCTTGTCCAAGAAGTTTGTCCGTCATAGCCCACGGAAACGTGGCGATTTAGGCTTGTCGCGGCGTCACCAGCACGATTCTGCCGACCGAAGAGGGCCATCGCGCGGCGGAGCCGCTCCTCTAGAACAGGGTCGTGAGGCTGAAGGACGCCACCCCGGCCAGCGTGTCGTCGGGTTTGGTCCCGGCCCAGGTAAAGTTCTCCAGATCGGTCTTCACCAAATCGGCGCTCAGGCTGGTGGAGAAATTCAAGAACATGCCAAGCAATCGGCCACCGGATCGCCCTCGCCACTCGGCAACAAAGCGGGTACCGCCGGAATAGGTCTTGAGCGGTGACAGTTCGCGATCGCCGGACCAATACTGCCCCCGCGGACCGTTCAGCGGCTCCCCGCCTGTGTAGTCATCACTCCAAAAGTGCGCGCCCGTCTGGGCGTAATAACGGGCATGCGCATTAAGTCGCAGCCAGCTCGACAAATGCCGGTCCATATCGAGGCCCACCGTATGGCTCAATATTTCCCAGCTATCACGATAGCCACGAAAGCTCAGGGTCGTCGCTGTCTTCAGACTGCGGATATAGAGCTTCGTCTTCATCGAGAGCGCCAGTCGGCTGCGATCCGTGGGGTGATGCTCCTGCGCGGCGATCCCACTCGGTCCAACCACTACGCCGCGATACGGATTGCCCAAGAAACCATGAAGCAACGACGCACTGGCGATCAGCTGCGTCGTCAAGATGGGCGTCCAGCTCTGTGTCCACACGCCTTGGAACGTATCCATGTCGATATCGTCTTCCGAACGGTCGTCGGCTTCGGTGAAACACCCCACCGAGCTGTCGAGACGAGCTCGGTACATGGGCGGCGCTCCGTCGGCGTGGGCCATATTGCAGACTTTATCGAAGCCCTTAGCATAGGAGATTTCCATCTCTGTGTTGCGCTGCAGAAAGTCTGTGCCGGCAGACACGACGAAGGACTGGGACTTGTAGTCGAGCTCGGTGCCGTAGGCGTACTGCAAACCTAACTTGGTATGGCGTCGTTGGATGTCCACGGCGCCGGAGGCGACATGCCGGAAGTCCGTCACGGACGCGGCGGACACGATGTCCGGAAAACTCGATAGCTGAGGGCCGGCTTTGACCGACTCACTGGCACCGCTGACAATGTCCGCCTGGTACGACCCCGTCACCGAAACGGCGCTCGCAGGTGCCGCCGTGATCGTCGCCGAAGGTGTCAGCACCGTCATATGGCTCTGAGCCGACGGCTCGTGAAAAACACCGGACCGCAAATCGACCTCGGCAATTTGCGCCGACGCCAACTGCGGCAACCCCAGCAACAGAACGGCCAGCCCAGCGCTGACCCATGACAGGACCGCGCGAGACGACTGGAGACGAGATGAACGAGTCATGAGAACTAGTTGCAGCCGCAACCACCTCCCTTGACGCTACCGCCCCCGAAGGAGCCCTCGCGGTTTTCGTGAACGTGGTCTAAGGCGGCGTGAGCGCGCGCATCCAAGTGATATTGCATCACCGGATCCGCCAAGATGGCGCGGTCCTCCGGACGAACCGTAGCGCAGCCCACCAGTAAAAATGTCGCGCCATAAAGAGCGAGCCGGAGTGCGCGTTTCAAATCGTCCATAGAGCTTCCCTCCCGTTAAAAGTACGAGCCGAGACCGCCAATGGCGGTTAGCTGACGGTCATAAGAGTCCGCCGTAAATAGAATGGTGTTCGTCGCTTCCATCCGGAGCAACACACCCCAGCGGAGACTGATCAGTAGGCCTCCGCCCGCGCGAGCGTGAAACACGCTCTCGCTTGCCGAATCCGCCGCCTGGTCCTCGCGGCGATGGCGCGTCAGCCCGCCACCCCCGAGGTGCACATAAGGCGCGATAGCCCAATCCGGTGCCAGGTTGAGCGTCAGCCCACCGCCAAATAGAAAACGGCGACCGGCTCGGGTGAGTGCCAAACCAGCATAAGGTTCGATCGCGATGGCCGGCGCCAACACAAGCGCCGGGCGGATTTCGGCGTAACCGATGCCGCCGGTCAGCCCGCCCATCATCGCCACTCCACCAGATGCGCTAGCCAGATTCGGGGCGGCAAAAAAACCCGGCGCGGACGGCGCGTTCTCCGCGTCTTCACCGACTGCGACGGTCTCTACGACATCGCCGAGCACATAGGCCGTGCGCCCGTCAGAGAGGTACACGCGGAACCAAAAGCCGGTGGCTTCCCTGCCCTGAACCGCGAAAGTCTCGCCCCGCTCGGCGACATGCACGACTCGATGGGCAACGCCGGGACCTGAACGCAACTGCGTTTCGCCCACCACTACCCGCGCAAATGTCTCCACATCCTCGTCGACGGCGATCGCCGGAACGGACAGCAAACACGCGAGCAGAAACGCACCCAGCCCGACGAACCGATGGGGCCAGTTCATTGGCCCCCGACCTTGTCGGACCAGGCCCGAATGATGGCGGCCTCCGCGCTGCTCTCCGAAAATATATCTCGAGGATGTGCTGCGGCGCCCGTGGGTCGCAGTAGCAGGGCTGACAGCTCCGGATCCCGTGTCATTTTGACCTGGGCGGTTTGGTAGTTGTTCTGCGCTGATTCGGGCGGGGCCACGGTGGGCGCCCCGTTGACGCAGCTATCGGCAACCAGCGGGTCGTAGTTACTCAAGCGGAAGGTCGTCACGTTGTAGTGACAGTTGTTTTCCCGATCGCCCTGGGACGAATCCCCGGCTCCGCAGCTCTGGCGAAACAAAATGGGCTCCACCTCGCAGTAGAAATAATCCTGGTCGAATACGATTTCAGGGAATTGGAAGTGCTCCCCGGGGTCCACGCTGGAACAACCGAGCAAGCTCCCGAGCATCGCCATCGCCGCAGGGGCCCAGTTTTGCCGACCCCAGTTCAGCCAACGGAGGCGCGTACTGGCGGTGCGGCGTCCCCACGCCTTCTTCGCGTTCGTCACGACAGGGAAAGTAGCGCCTAGGCGAGGTCGAACAAACCTCAGAATCACCTGCATCTTTCGAGCGTTACTCGAACAGCACGTGCACTACGGGGCGGCCGCCGAACCGCCGAGCGAGTGCACAACTTCTAATCCCACCGTCGGCCTAGGGGCCGCGCTGCCTCTAGAAATCACTCGCAGAAATATGAATAAGCTTATGTCTTCACGAGGAAAAGTTGCTTGGGCGTGTGTGACGACGGCGGCCCCCCACATACCTATTTTGCTAATCATTTCGGGACGCCCTTGAATGCGGTCCCCCCAAGCACTAACAGTTGGCCCGGTGCAGCGCGTTATGCGACATTGACCTACATCCACTTACCTTAATCATCTAACTTAAACAATCGCACTGGTTCAACCTGGCGCAACTCAACCGAGATATAGAAGATGAACAGTTCGGATTCCGCGGCGGGGGCAAGACGGAAAATGGATTGTTGGAGATACGAATGAAGTTAAACCCTTGGTACCTCGCAGGTGTTCTTCCCGTTGCCACGATCGTCGGCACTAGTAGCCAGTACGCAGCTCAGCTCCTGGTTTTAGGACTTACCTTCGGTATCTTCTTCGGCACGCTCTCGCTCGGGCGGCCCGCCGCAGAAGCAAGTACTACGAATCCTGGCCACGGCTGATATAAGGCTCCTCCACCATGGGGGATCTGCAGCGCCTAAAGTCTCTGGACGACGTCACCCTAGCGGACGTCGATGCACTGCGTCTGATCTTGCGAGGCGGCTCGGTCATCGACTGGCACCGACTCAACTTTGAGACGGAAGAAGACGTCCGAGCATTCATCCGCAATCACGAGCTGGATCCCGACTCTCCGAGCGACATCGCCTACCTGCAACGCATCCAGGCCCAAGCGATTGAGTATCTCAAGCGGAACTTCAGTTTCGCGATTCCGAAGCCAATCCAGAACGCGAGCTTCGAAGAGCTGCTGATGGTGGCTTCCGGTAGCGGTCACCGACAGCAATGTGCCTGCACCGTTCTTAAAGCAACGCAGATCATCAACCACATGAACGGGCGGGAGCTGCTGTTTCAGCTGCCGCTCAGCGACAGAGATCTGTTCCACCTGGTGGAGGAGAAGGTTTACCGAATTGTGGGGAAGATGCTCAACGCGGGCATGCCGATCGCTCAGTTCGTGGGGGGTCGGAAGAACCTCGACTCCATGTACACCAAACTGTTGAGCAAGCCGGATGCTTCCACCGTAGCTCTCTACGACAAGCTCCGCTTTCGCATTGTCACCAAATCCCGCGACGATCTGCTTCCTGTGCTGCTGTATCTGTCCGAGCGTCTCTTTCCGTTCAACTACGTCCTGCCGAACGAGAGCACGAACACCATCTTCCACTTCCGAACCTTGTGTGAGGAGCACCCTCACCTAAAAAATATGGTGGAGGAATTCCAGGGCCGGCTAGAGGATACGCTGATCCCTGGCGACAACGTCTTTAGCGCCCCCGACTACCAGACCATTCAGTTCGTAACCGAGGTACCCGTGCGGGTCCCAGCGCACATTATGGATTCGGCTCCTTCCGGCTCGGAGTCCTTGGGTTCCATCGTCTACATGCTCTGCGAAATCCAGCTGATGGATTCTGATTCCGAAGAGGCGAATGAGAGCGGCGAGGCGAATCACGAGGCCTACAAGCTCCGCCAGCGAGAAGCCGTATTTCGCCGTCTCCGTCTTGGGGCACGAGAACCCAGCGATCCGAAGACCGGCACCCGTTAGGCCCGAAGGCCCGAGCCACTGGGCGCAAAAGCGCGGGGAAGCGAACCACTGGAATTGTCCCGGTCGAGACCCCGGTCCCCTTTCCGGCCCCGATCCGGCGAAAACCAGCCACTTTCCGTTAAGTTCAGTTTGCTAAGGCCGAACTGAGGCGCTATCAACTGAACCATGTGGCTCCCGAAGTCGAAAATCCCTCAAATCGCGCGTGAAATGGTCAGTGCGATCGTCAAGGCCGGTGACATCGAGTGCACCAGCCAGGCCGAAGTGGCAGCAGATCTTGAGTCGATCCTGAACCAGTACCTCCGAGACGAATCGGAAGTGATGGAAAAGGCGAAGGACATGATTCAGAACCGCCAGCTTCCCCAGAGTCATCTCGGCAAGATGAAGAAGCTGGTGGCCGACGAACGCGGCTTCAAGTTCGGCGAAGACGCCATCGACTACCTGCTCGATCAATTGCTCGAAATGCTGATGCACTCCGGCAACGTCGAAGAGGTGTACGCCGAAGACGTCGACATGCGACGGAAGATGCGGGTGCCCCTCCGTCAAGCGGAGCAAACGGACAACTCGCTGGACACCGAAGTCCGCGGCCGCATGAAGCACATGAAAGAGGGCTCCTCGACTTGGGAAATCGAATACCACCGGGTGCTCGACGACATTCGCAGCCGCAAGGGGCTGTAGCCCGCAGCCCGTCACCCACCACGCACCCACCACCCCTGGCCCTCCCCGAATAGGACAGCGACATGCGCAGTATGACGGGATTCGGGAGCGGAGAGGCACCCCTCGGCAACGGCAAAGTACGCATCGAGCTGCGTAGTCTGAACCACCGCTTTCTTGAGGTCCGGGTCAAGGCGCCGCCGGAGTTGAGCGAATCCGTATTCTTCCTCGAACAAAGCTGCCGCAAGCAGCTCACTCGCGGTCGCTACGACGTGCTCGTTCGTCTAGAAGGCGCCGCGTTGCCACCGCCCGAGCTCGACATGGACCGAGCCCGCGCGGTCTATCAGAACCTCTGCGCCTTGCGAGACGAACTCACTCCCAACACCGAGCTTCCCGTGACGGTATTGGCGCAGGTGCCGGATCTGTTTACCGGGCGGAGCCATATCGATTACGGCCCCGTACAGGTCGCACTGGCCAACTCCCTAGCCCAAGCCATCAAGACGCTAGACGAGATGCGCACCACCGAAGGGCGAACGCTGCAGGGTGAACTGCTGTCCCGACTGAACACCGCCCGCAGCTTGCGTGAACAGATCGCCCTGAAGGGACCCGAGATCGTCGAAGCGACGCACCGGCGTCTCCGGGAGAGACTCGACCGGCTCACCGGCGACCACGGCGTTCCTGTAGATGAGAACCGACTAGAAGCGGAGGTCGCCGTGCTGGCGGATCGCAGTGACATCACAGAGGAGCTAGTTCGCCTGAACAGCCACTTCGACCAGTTTGAATCGCTACTGGACAGCTCAGAGCCAGTGGGTCGAAGGTTCGACTTTCTGCTGCAAGAGATCGGTCGCGAAGCCAATACGGTAGGCGCCAAATGTCAGGACGCCTCCCTCGCCCAGGCAGTTGTGGGCCTCAAGAGTGAGCTCGAACGTCTCCGTGAACAGGTCCAAAACGTCGAATAGAACGGCGGCCTCCCCCAATGGGAGCCCTTGAGGGCCCCTGTGCCATACTCATAGTTCAGAATGTCCCACGGCCCTCTCCTTCTCATCGTCTCCTCCCCCTCTGGAGCCGGCAAGACCACGCTCACCAACGCGCTCCGCGAGCGAGTCGACCGCTTGGAGTTCTCGGTATCTCATACGACTCGGTCTCCCCGGGCGTCCGAGCAAGACGGCCGCGAGTATCATTTCGTGTCTAAAGCTGATTTCCAAAAAGAGGTCGCGTCCGATGCCTTCTTGGAGTGGGCAGAGGTTCACGGAAATCTATACGGCACCAGCCAAGCGGAAATCGAACGTGCGGGAGATGCCCGCGGGCTGATCTTCGACGTCGACCATCAAGGAGCGCGGCAAATAAAGAGCCAGCGTCCGGATGCGGTCGCCATCTTCATCCTGCCCCCCAGCCTCAAAACGCTCTACCAACGCCTGAAGGGCCGCGCGAGCGAAGACGCCGCAACGGTCAATCGCCGCTTCGAGGTCGCCCAGGAAGAGATCGCCCACTATGGACTCTTCGACTACGTGCTCATGAATGACGATCTGGAGACCGCTATCGATCAGCTCGGCTCTATCTTCAAAGCCGAAGAATGCCGACGACTGCGCAGCGCGAATCTAGCCGAGCAACTGCTGCGCGAGGGCCGTGTGCTCGACGGCGACGTGCCGCCCACTTCCTAGTCGCCACCTCCTGGTCACCCACGTCTAGTCGCCGACCTCCTAGCATTCGGGCACCACAGAACCCAGCCGGGCCCACCCTTCCCTGTGGGGTTTCCCCCGCAAAAGCGCTATAGAGCGGCCATGTACAAGCTAGGGGTCATCGGCGGTAGCGGCATTTACGACATCGACGGGCTGAGTTCGCGGCGCGAGGAACGCGTGGTCACCCCCTACGGCGATCCTAGCGACGCGATTCTGTGCGGAACCCTACGGGATACCGAACTCCTCTTCTTGCCGCGCCACGGCCGCGGTCACCGCATCGCCCCCCACGAGCTCAACTTCCGCGCAAACATATGTGCCCTGAAGATGCTCGGCGCGACCCACGTCATCAGCCTATCCGCCGTGGGATCCATGAAAGAGGAGATCGTGCCCGGTCACTTCGTGGCGGTGGATCAGTTTATCGATCTCAGCAAACGCCGAGTCTCGACGTACTTTGAGGAAGGCATGGTGGGACATGTCAGTCTGGCCGATCCCGTCTGCGGGCAGCTAGCCGCCGCTCTGGGAGATGCCGCGGAGCGTTCGGGCGCGACCGTGCATCGCGGGGGAACCTACGTGTGCATGGAGGGTCCGCAGTTTTCGACCCGAGCCGAAAGCCAACTCTATCGTTCCTGGGGAGTCAGCGTGATCGGCATGACGGCCATGCCCGAAGCCAAGTTGGCGCGAGAAGCCGAGCTGCCCTATGCGACCCTGGCGCTAGCAACGGACTACGACTGCTGGCACGAGTCGGAAGACGACGTCAGCGTGGAGGCGATACTCGCGGTACTCAAGGGCAACGCCACGCTCGCCAAACGCACCGTTGTGGAACTGTGCACAGCACTTCCCGATCCTAAGTCGAGCATCGCGACTGGGGCACTGAAGTACGCGATGCTCACGGACCAGAGCGCCATCAGCGATGAATCGCGGCAGCGATTGTCCTGGCTTCTGCAGTCCGAGCGGCTCATGGCCTAGAATTAGCGTCTACGCGGCAGCGTCTAGCGCGGTGGTAGCGGGACCGGATGCTCGGGCTCGTTCGTCAGCGACTACTGCCAACAATTCACTCTTCGTCACAGCTCGCGTATCGAGCAGCACCCGCATGAAGCCATCAATGTAGCCGTGCTCCCGCGCCAGTTTGGCACCCGAGACACCTTCGTGCTGGAGCTTCAGCGCACGCCGGAGACGGCTCCGTAGTTCGCTCATCATCGCGTCTGCATCCGTCAGGTCGTGGGGTGTGTTCATCAGCCGAGCCGTTCTTTCAAAAGTCCTGATTCAAGCGCTACTGAACTGCATTGGGAACGGCCAAGTTTCCGTAAACCAGCGCAATAGGCGCCGAGCCGTGCCGACATCGAGCCCCGTCACGAAATATGTCGGCTCCAGCCCGTTCAGTTCTGGAAGAATGAACGGGTAGGCACGCGTAATTGCTAACAAAGACTCATTATTGTCCGAACGGACAAAGTTGAAATCACCCGTCTCTGGTCCTAGGCTCCACGGGTCCGACAGGCAAACCCGAAATTCGGGATGCCATGGCGCGACTCAAAGGACGCAACAATGAAGCTCAACGTTTTTAAGAGCAAGATCCATCGAGCCACGATAACGCACGCTGACCTGGAATACGAAGGCAGCGTAACTATCGACATCGACCTACTCGAAGCCTCGGACATTCTCCCCAACGAGACCGTCCACATCTGGAATGTAACTCGGGGCAGCCGACTACAGACCTACGCCCTCGCCGGTCCTCGCGGATCACGCGCGATCTGCGTTAACGGTGCCGCTGCGCACCACAACGAACCAGGCGATCTCGTAATCCTGGCGACCTTCGCGGACATGGACCGAGAAGAAGCACGTACGTACAAACCCACCGTGGTGCGCGTCGATGCCGAAAACAGAATGTTGGCAGATGCAGGCCCGGAGCTTCCCGGCCCGCTCCTCAACTCCATCACTCCGATGCTCTCCTAAGTATTTGGGGCATCCTCGGCATTGGGGCTGTCCTCGGCATTGGGAATTGGACGTCATCAACACGATCTAGAACGCTTCGGCCATCACGGCCCCGGCTCGATTCTGACCTCTCCCTCGACCGCTGGGACCGCACGATTGCGCCCTGGCGCCAGTGCATTTCGGCAAAAAACGACAAATTGCGTCGACCCCGTCCGGCTTGAAGCGTTAGCTTCCGCTTCGCAGGGCGGGCCCTGCGCCCAACTGGATATTCCGTGGCCTTCTCCTATCGTCTCCCCTGCATCCCTCCGGAACCCGGTTCATTCTTGCGCGGAATCACACCATGAGCGACGGCGCGGTCTCCTCGGCACCCAGTGCAGTCTCCTTGAGCGGTCAGCTGGAACCAAGCCCACGTAGCGCGCTGCTCACCACGGTCCTCGGACTCTCCGGCTTTCTGGTTCTTTCCGCCACCTCCCGCATCATCGGTAAGCTCGCCCTGGGGATCCGGCAGCCCGCCACCTTCGAGCTATCAACTGCCGGGCTACACATCAAGACAAGCCGCACCATGCTCGGCCGCATACTGAGCGAAAAAATGACCCTCGTGCCGATCGAGAACCTCGCCGAGATCACCCGGGAGGACCGATTCCCCCGACTCGGTCTCTACGCCGGCTTGCTCACCCTCGCTTTCGGTACCTACGCCGGGGTCGGCATGTTCATCGACGGCATCCGAGTCCCCGGCATGTCACCGTCATTGATCGCCAGCGGCGCCCTGTTGGTGGCCTTCGGTCTAGCGTTGGACTTCGGAATCAACCTGTTGCCCGCCGCCAGTCGCAAGGTACGCGTGCTGGTACGTCCCCGGGTCGGCAAACCGTGGTGTCTAGGCGATCTCGACCCGACCTCAGCCGACCAATTGCTGGCGTCCCTAGCCGACCAAGCTGGTTACAGCAGAAGCAGTACCGCGCCGGCTTCGTCAATCGAAGCGCCGGCGCCGGACCCAGGTGAGAAATCTGTACCCACCGAAGGGTCCGCAGAACCTGATCCGACTGAAAGCTCCGAATAAGTTCCAGCTTTTCCTAGCGAAGCGGTCACGGCGACTCCGTAGCCGCGCCCGACGGCTGGGGAGCACCCGGCTTCTCAAGCCCTCTTCTAGGCTCGGGCTCAAGAACCGACCTCGGACCGCGACTCGTGGGAGCCGCGGAAGCCCCACCGGCAGCGCCCGACGCGGACGCTGCCGGCACGGGAGAGACACCGGAAGCGCTGGGGTTCGGGATGACCAGGCGCCGCCCCGTCATCTGCTCCACCTGAGCTGTGAGCACGCCAAAAATCCGCATCAACTGCCGCCGAGTGACATCAATGGTGCCCTGAAGCATCACGCCATCGGACCGCATGTCGATGGCGCCGAGCAGGTTGAGTTGCCCTACCCCGAGCAGTGCTCCGAGAACCCCTAGCTTCACCTGGGTGACTGCGTTGATTTGACGAGTCAGGGCGGCGGCATGGGTCTCAGCAAGCTCCGGCGTCTCGTCCTCGGCTTCCACGATGATGCGAGCGCCTTCGCCGACAGGTAGAATGCGGAAGCGAGCCCATTGGATCGATTTCGGAATCTGAACGGGCGAACGCAAGCCCATCAGCGCTCGCCATGGCGTGACTAGATGCGCCACCATCGCTTCCGGGCCGGAGGTCTGCGGAAACGACAGCTTGGAGCCCAAGGAGAGAGCATGCTCGCGAGCGCTCGGCGGCACCACCAGGGCGATGCCCGGGGCCGGCAAGATGATGAGTCGCGATGCGCGATCGGCGAAGGTTTGCGCCATCTGCACGGCCCCCGCATCGACCCAGCCCCCTCGTTCAGGTCGCGCCCTCAAGAGCTTGTCGATCGCGCCCCGCAGCACCTCGGGCGACACATTGTATTTTACGACGACCGCGACCTGGGACGAATCGCGAAACTGCGGCCCAGTGATCAAGATCTTGTCGATGTCCGCGATCGGATCGAGCCCAGTGGGGGCGAAAAACGACTTCCACTGCGGGGTCGCCCCAAGCAATGCGCCCATCCGGGGTCCTAGCCAGTGGTCCCGAATGCGATCCGTATGCAGAAGGAGTCGAACGTTCGCGTTGTCTTCCGCCAGCTTTCCCGCCTCGCCGCTGAGCGCCACAGGATCTGCGATGGGCGCCCCCGCATCCCCCACCTCAGCTTCGGGCTCCGGTTCCGGCTCCGGCGGCACCACGGGCACAGGTTCCGGCTCAACCGGGGCTGGCTCGTCCATCTCGTCGAGCAGATCCTCCATCAAATCGTCGTCGGCGGTGTCCGGGACGGCAACGGGCTCGGTCTCTTCTGGGGCCGGCGGCCTCTCGTCGGCGATGATGGACAGCGGAATGGCGTTCAGCGGGCTCACGTCGACGGGAATTTCGTCCACATTCGCCATCAATCCAAGCAGTCCGAGCAGTCCGGCCAAGGGCGTAAACGGGAGGTGCACGAGCAGGCTCAACGCGCAGAGCCAGCGAAACACCCGATTTGTGTCTGCGCTGCCACGCCATTGTGGAATTTGGGCCAACCCGGGGTTCATATAAACCTTTGATATCCCTTGCTTTTATAGAATTTCGAGCTGGGCATGGCTTTCGCAATGAACGGAGAGTCCTCCCCCCTGAGACGCCGCCAACCCGGAGAACCATGCAGAAGCTACGACGAAAACGCCTAGACGCCCACTCCGCCTTCCCGTTCCGGGATGCTTCCCGACGGTCCATGGCGCCCGCAGAACTGGATCGACCCGGCCCCAAACAGGTAGTAAGTGCGCTTAGGGACCTGATCACAGCCCCCCACCCCGCGACAATGAGCACAAAACTGCCAGCCGTTTTCCGACCACCGGCGAATATCTTGTTCGCCGGATGCCTTGGCGGGCTCGGTCTGCTCGCCTGCTCTCGCACGGCGCCCCCCGGCGACGAGCAACCCGCACCGGGAGTTTCTGCCGCGATGGGCCAGCCGGGTTCAGCCAAGCTGCCCGAGGGTCTCACTTCCACTGATGGCGGAGCAATCGACGCGGCAGTGGACGCGCCGCCCCCTCCGCCCTGGCCCGGTCCGTACTTCATCGCTACACGGAGTTCGGCAGGAGTGTATTCAGAAGCCGGCAAAAGCAAAAAAACCAAAGTCGGCTACATGCGCAGCGGCGGCAAGGTGCCGGTCAAGGCCGAGACAGTGGAAGGCAAGGGTTGCTCTAAGGGATGGTTCGAGATCGTGGGCGGCGGCTTCGTCTGCAGCAACTACGGCACCACCAAACTCGATAGCGCCAAGGCACGGTTCACCGTCAAGCAACCGAACTGGGACGAGACGCTACCCTACAAGTACGCGCGCAATTCAAAGAACGGAACGCCTCTCTACAAGTCAGTGCCCACCCCGGCACAGATGAAACACTACGAATCCGACCCGAAGAAAGAGGCCGAAAAGAAGAAGGCCGAGAGCGACAAGAAAAAGAAGGCCGAGAGCGACAAGACGCAGCCTAGCAAGAGCGCAGGTGCCGACGACAAGAAGGCCGCAGCACGGAGCGCGACCGCCCGCGAGGGCTCGTCGAAGGACAAAGCCCCCGTGGGCTCCCCAGAAAAGAGCGAAAACACTGCCGAGCCCGCGGCTGCCAGTGACACTCCAACGCCCTTGCCCGCGGGCAGCACCGCCCCCGACGCGCCTGACGCGGGCACTGTGAAATGGTGGAACGATCCCGACGCCGAAATCAACATGCTCACGATGAGGGATCTGGCCGCAGGTGCGGATGACGTGCTCGCCAAACGCATGGTCAAGGGTTTCTACATTGCCATCGACAAGACGTTTAATTGGAACAAGCGCACGTGGTACAAGTCCACCAAGGGTTTAGTGGCCCCGTCGAACCGATTCTGGGTCACCAACGCCTCCGAATTTCATGGCGTCGTTCTCAGCGAGCAGACCCAACTGCCGCTAGCCTGGGTTTACGGTTGGAAGAAACACCGCCCCACCTACGACATCGACGAAGAGACGAAACAGATCAAGCCCCTCGGCAAACTCGCTCACTTTGATTCGGTTCCGCTGACGGGCAAGACCATCGAGATTGGTAAGAAAAAATACGTCGAGACCACCGAAGGCGGCTGGGTTCGCTCCCTGCATCTTCGGGTGACCGGCCCCGGTCCCGTTCCGGCGGATCTGCTGCCCGGCGAACGCTGGATCGACGTCAATCTCTCCACCCAAACCATCGTCGCCTTCGTGGGCACGAAACCAGTTTGGGCCAGTCTGATCTCCAGCGGTAAAGAGTCGAAAATCAAAGAAAAGGACCATCGTACGCCGCGAGGCGAGTGGCGCGTGCGTACCAAACACGTCACCACCACCATGGACGGCAACGGCAGCCTCGCCGGTGACATGCCCTACAGCATAGAGGACGTGCCCTACGTCCAGTATTTCTATCGCGCCTACGCGCTGCACGCGGCCTTCTGGCACCGAAACTACGGCGTCCGAATGAGTCACGGATGTATCAACTTATCGCCGTTGGACGCCAAATATCTGTTCCGCTTTACGGGTCCTCACGTCCCGGACGGTTGGCACGGCTCCTGGTCGAAGGAAGAGCGTCCCGGCAGTCGCATCGTCGTTCACGATTGAGCCAAACCCGCAAGGGTATTCTCGTCGGCACCCGACGCCGTCATCTCCCTATGGAGCTGCCGATAACGCCCTAAGATGCTAGGCTGAAGCCGGGATGCTTGCTTCGCCCGAGCGAGCGAGGCATCACCGTAGCCGCCTATGGATCAGTTTTCTGCACACCTCGATCGCGGTTGGGATCTCGTTCAGAAGGGCGACACCCGAGGCGCGGAAGGATCCGCACGAAGCGCTCTGCAAATCGACGAAGAATCCCCTGAAGCCTACAATCTGCTCGGTTATGCTGCGGCTCTCGAAGGCGACTTCGAGGAAGCCCTGGAGCACTACGAGCAAGCGCTTCATCTAGACGACGGCTACTTGGAAGCCATGCTCAACGCAGCCGAGATCTGCATTCATCCCCTGGCTCACTACGACCAGGCCGAATCGCTCTGTGACCAAGCCTTGGAGCTCGCGGAAAACAGCGAGGAGCGAGTCGACGCCTTGTTGCTCAAGTTTGACGCGCTACTCGGCGGCAACGACATCGACGCCGCCAGGGCCGTGTGCCGAGCGTTTCCCGATGGACCCTTCGAGAACGAAGGCCATACATTTTTGGTTGGCCGGGCACTCTACGAAGCCGGGATGGTGGAGGACGCCTATCCGCTCATCGAGAGGTCCATCAAAGCCCACCCCGATAACCCCGAAGCTCAATACTACATGGGCTTGTTATTGGACGAACGTGGGGACTCCGCTGGCGCCACCCAGGCATTTTTGCGATCCAGAGATCTGGATCTCGGCGTGCCGGCGCCACCATGGTCCCTTACGCGAGAAACATTCCAGTCGACGATCCAAAACATCGTCAGTCGTGTGCGCGAGGACCTGCAGTCTTTCATCTCCCCCTCCGAGGTATTCATCGCGGACTTGCCCGGCGTTGAAGTCATCAGTGATGGCGTCGATCCTCGCTCGTTATTGCTGTTGGACGCCATCGCAGAAACGGAGGGCAAACCCTCGAAGGCGCGGCTGTTTGTCTACCAACGAAATGTGGAACGCTTAGCCGGTGCCCTCGAATTGCTCACAGGTGAATTCAAAGACGCCCTCGAGCGCGAACTAGCCGCTGGCTTTCTCGACGCGGGCAACGAATCCGAGGAAACCGCTCGCAGCACCCGCAATCGGCGCGTTCTCAACTAAGAGCAGATTCAAACAACCCGCGGCAGCTACGCTGTGAGTCCGCGACGTCGGGATCAGCGGGTGCGGGCGGTGAGCTCGCGGGCGACCCCGGTCAGCAGATCCCGCGCGGGGGTCTGAGGCAGTTTCTGTAGCGCCGCTACGGCACGCTCGGTCTGCTCGTTGGCCTTCTGACGGACGATCTCGCACGCGCCAGAATCCAGGACCAAGGCCTGTAGGCTATCGAGGTGGGTTTCATCCCCCTCGTGAATCGCCTGGATCCACTGCAATCCCTCGGGGCGATGTCGCAATGCCAACACTAAGGGCAAGGTCATCTTGCCCTCACGCAAGTCCGCGAACAGCGATTTTCCGGTATTTTCGCCAACGTAGTCGAGCACATCGTCCACCAGCTGGAACGATACGCCCACCGCTTCGCCAAACTCCTCCATCAGAGACTGCTCGTGCTCGCTTGCGCCAGCCAACATGGAGCCTACGCGGGTCGCAAAGCGAAACAACGAGGCGGTCTTTTGCTCCAGGATATGATCGTAAGTGGCCTCAGAGACATCCAGCTCAGATCGCCCCCGGAGCTGCACAATCTCTCCGTTGACGAGTTGCTCCAGGGTGGAGATGAGTTGACTCTGGGCTGCGGGCGCGTGCGTCTGAGTGATGCTCAGAGCGCGCACGAGCAGTAAGTCTCCGGCCAGAATGCTGACCGCGTTTCCCCACAGGCGACGTGATGTCGGGACGCCGCGTCGTTCCATGCCGTCGTCGATAACGTCGTCGTGCAGCAACGTGGCCGAATGCACCAGCTCCAGTGCCGTAGCCACATGCCGGGCAGAGTCCGGGACGTCACCAAAACAGCGCGCTGAGAGCAGCACGGTCATCGGGCGCAAGCGTTTGCCGCCGCGTTCAATCAAATGCTGCGCGGCAGTGGTGCCGGGATGAGGGCCCTCGGCGCCTGCCTTCCGCAAGGAATCTTCCACCCACGCTAGGTCGTCCGCGAGCAGCGAATGAGCGTCACTCAAGCGGGATTCCAGGCGCGCATCCTGGGCCTCCTTTTTCGCCGTGCGGGCGAGGCTATCTACGGCAGCGTCGACTTGTAGCGTCATCTATTCAGGCACAGTTTCGGCCACGGGACCGTTCCCACGGGGGATTGGGGCCTGCCAAGTAGTGCGGGACGACCCGAGGGGCAAGGGTTTGACGCCCAGCCCTGTGCAGGGCTAGCTGCGGGCAACGGGGCGTCAACTCCCGTCCGAAGAGGTCCGTGACCAACGACGAACCGACAGAATCAGAAAAAAACGAAGAACTTCGACGCCGTGCCATGGGGAGACGCGGAGGAATCGCCGTGTATTCGCTGGTCGTCGTGGTTTTCACCGCTGTGGCGTCGATCCAGGTGATTTTGCAGGTTTGGCCTCCCATAGCATTCGATGTGCCGGCTGGCGCCAGTTGTCGGCCGGCCCTCAAGGGGCTGCTGACCGCCGTCAAGCGCGCGCGGGCCGCCGCCGCCGCCAGTAGCGACGGAGAACGAGCCGCCCTTCAGCAGTTTCGCAGCACGATCGCCCCGGAATGGGCCATCCGCGGTTCTTTGGAAGAGGTCTGCGCGGGTGATCCAGCCGCTCTGAAAGCACTGAAACTCGTGGATCGCCTCCGCTACGCCGAGGAGCACGCGGTTCGATACGAGGCCGGAGACGTGGCCTCTCTTCGGAGAACTGTAGATCAACTGGAACCCCTGGTAGCCACGAGCGTCGAGTCCCACTAGGCTCCGCGCAAATTCATGGCATCCAAAGCAAGCACAGACGATTCTGAAACCGGCTCCCCGGACGAACCTGAACGCACTTTCGACGATATTCCACTCCCCGCAGAGGTCCGAAAGGCAGTCGACGATCTCGGCTACACCACCCCCAGCCCGGTGCAGGTCGCCTGTTTCGGCCCGGCGATGGCCAAACGCGACGTCGTGGCGCAGGCCCGGACAGGCACCGGCAAGACCGCGGCCTTCGGCCTCCCTCTCATCAGCGGTTTGGTCAAGAAGGACGTGCCGAAGATCCAGGCCATCGTGCTCTGTCCGACTCGAGAGCTCGCTCTCCAGGTCTGTCGCGAACTGGACAATCTAAATAAATATGTCGGCCTCAAGACGGTCGCCGTCTACGGCGGCGCCCCCATCGGCAAACAGATCGACGCCCTCGAAGGCGGCGCGCAAATTCTCTGTGGAACCCCCGGCCGCGTGCTGGACCACATCGAACGCGGTAGCCTCAAGCTAGACGCGGTCACCGCCTTCGTGCTGGACGAATGCGACGAGATGCTGAGCATGGGCTTCCTGCCTCAGATCATCAAGGTCTGGGACGATTTGCCCAAGGGCCATCAGGTCATGTTGTTCAGCGCCACGGTTCCTCGGGACGTGATGCGCATCGCCGAGAGCCGTCTGACGGATCCAGAATTCGTAACTCTCAGCGGCGACCACGTCGGCGCGTTGGAGATCGATCACTTCATGTACATGAGCCAGGGTCACAAGACCCAAGAGCTCGTACAAATTGTCGAGGTGGAGAACCCCGAGAGTGCCATCGTCTTCTGCAATACCCGTGACGATACGAAAAAGGCCGCGGCAGCCCTGAAAAAGGCAGGCTTCGACGCCGACTGGCTGAACGCGGAGCTCTCCCAGAGCGAGCGCGAAAACCTCATGAAACGCACGCGGGAAGGGCGGTTGCGCTTCCTAGTTGCGACGGACGTCGCGGCCCGGGGCATCGACATTTCGCATCTGACTCACGTCTTCAACTATGACCTGCCCGAATCCGCCGATTATTACGTGCACCGCACAGGACGCACGGGACGCGCAGGCAAGACCGGTACCGCTATCTCCCTGGTGAGCCCGGGCTCTATCGGCGATCTTTATTACCTTCGCCTGCGCTACAAGATCAGCCCGGTCGAACGACATCTGCCGTCCCAGCGGGAACTCAAGACGCGCGCAGAACTCGACGTCATCGAGCTGATTCTTCGCAAGGCCGGCACCTTCGCCATCGGCACCCGCGCCCAAGAGCTGGCAGCTCGGGTACTCACCCACTATGACGCCGAAAAAATCGTGGCCGGTCTACTCAGCGAATATCTCGGTGAGGACACCGTGAAGAAGGCCGAGACCGAGAGGCGCCAACCCGCCCCCAAGGCGGCCCCCAAAGCGAAGACCTCCTCGAATCGGAACGCTCGGTCTTCTGAGGACCGCCCCCGGCGGGAACGCGAGGACCGCCCCCAGCGGGAACGCGAGGACCGCCCCCAGCGGGAACGCGAGGACCGCCCCCGAAGCCGCAACTCAGGTCGCGACTCACGACAGCACGAAGAAGACGGTATTCGTTACGAAGTCAGCGACGTTGACGAAGGCACGGATGCTTCTCGCGGCAAGAGCGAGCGCGCCACCGACCAAAATCGGCGTCGCGAAGAAGAGAGCGACGGCGTGCCGACGCCCCGTCTCGCCAATGAGAACTCCGAGGGGCGCGCGCCTCGCCGCCGCAAGGAGCACGGAGACGGAGAGCGTCCCGCCCGCCGGGAGCGTTCCCGCGGACGAAAAGAACGTCAGATCGACAGCGACATGGCCGAAGTCTTCGTCAGCGCTGGGAAGCGCGACGGCGCATCCGCCGAAGACTTCCTGGAGGTACTGTCCAACGCCGGCGTGCCCAAAGACAAGCTCGGGAACGTTCACGTTCGCCATGGGCACACTTTTGTTGCTGTCAACCCGAGTATTCTTGACGAGGCCGTCGCAGCGCTGAATGGCGCCGACATCGGCGGACGCGATGTCAAGGCCGAACCCGCAAGAAGCCAAGTTGCCGACAAAAGCAGCGACAACGAGGACGCGGGAGGCGCCGACAAGGACGAAGTTTCGGAGAACGCTTCTACATAGATTTGCACGGAGCATCTCGAAGAGCTAGTTCATACAGAACGCATGCCGAATGCCGGAGATGCCGAGAGGCTAGAAAATCAGGTTGCCAACGCGGTGGCTAGCCGGGTTAGCGCCCAGGAGCTGATCCCCGTGTTGGCTGAACTGCTGGATCAGGCCGCCCCCGGCTCTGAGCTAGCTGTCGATATGCATCTTCAGCTGGCCGAGCTTCGTGTCGAGACCGAGCCGTGGAAGGCCGCGCTACATGCCAAGTCCGTGCTCAAGGACCGCGACGACGAACATGCGTGGGCGGTACTGGGCTTGGCGCACTCCCTGCTCAAGAGCTACAAGTCCGCGCGCCGTGCCTACACGGAAGCGCTACGACTCGCTCCGGACTGCCCGAGCTACTCGCACAACCTCGGGCATCTGCTCGACGTCATGTTCGGTGAACCGGCCCTGGCCATCGAGCACCTCCGGCGAGCTCATCGTTTGGCCCCGGCCGAACCGGAGATAGCCGCCTCTCTGGCCCATGCCTTGCTTCGCTCCGGCTACCGTCCAGAAGCACTGAGCACCCTCGCTGCCGCTATCGACAACCCTGTCAGGGCAGAAAAGCTGCTGAATGAGTGGGAGGCTGCACCGGCCCGACCATCGGCAGCGGCGCCCCTGGCGCTGAACCCAGAGCAGAGCTAGATCGACATCACCCGAATACGCCGGAATCGCTGGCCCTCACCCGGTGAATGTCGATGACGCCCCTCCGCCTTCTCATCTACCCCGGCCTAGCGCTGGTCAGCTCTCACGCGCTCGCCCAAACGGCAGCGCCTCCCCCAGCCACACCCCATGGGCCCGCCGCCTCCCCTGCCGCGACCACGCCGCCTCCAACGACGTCAGCCACTCCCGGGACAGCCTCTAGCCCCCCTAGCGTGTCGGCTATCGAGGACGCGATGTTGATCCCGCTGCCGCCTCCCGAGCACGTCGTCACCTCTTGGCGCAGCGCTCTGAGCCAAGTTCGTTCGGGCTCCACATCGCGGAAAATGGCGTTGGCGCAAATCAAGAGTGCGCGGGGCGCCGCCCGCATGGCCCTGGCGGCGGCCCTACCCAGCTTGACCGGGACCGGTCGCATGACACAACACCTGATCACCGGCGAGGGGCAGATATTCACAGGCAACGGGCTGGAGGCAACCGGGGTGCCCAACCCCAACCCCGCCTATCGCGGAGCGCTCACTCTGCGCCAGCCGTTGTTAGCCCTTTCCACCTGGCATGCCCACGGGACGGCCAAACGGCGAACTGAATTGGCGGAGCTCAACGCGGAAGAAACAGAACGAGTCATCCTCGCTGGGGTTGCCGACGCGCTGGTGACAGCCGTGACCACCGAGCACCTGGCTGAGCTGAGCCGTGTCTCGCTCCGAGCCGCTCTCTCCACCCTGGATCTGACCCGACGTAGGGCGCGCCTGGGTGCCGCCACCGCCCTGGACATACTGCGCGCCGAACAGGAGGTCACCCTCTCACGAACCCAAGTGGTCGGAAGCGCCGAGAGCGTTCGACTCGCTCGCGAGGCCCTCGGGATCGCTCTCGGCAGCGACCACCCGTGGTCGGTCGATCCGAGCGTGAGCATGGATGAGCTCGCACGTGACGCTAAGGGTGTCTGCCGGTCGTTTCGCGGGATCGACGAACGGGGCGACATCCGCGCCGCAAAACTGAACGCGGATATTGCCCAGCGCAACACGGATGGCGTGAAATGGCGCTACGCTCCCACTCTCGATCTACAAAGCGATTTCACGCGCTCCAACTCGCGAGGCACCCTCAACAATCGCCCCTTCCAGTGGTCGATCTCCGCGCTCCTGACGGTGCCGTTTTTCGACGGCGGCAGCCGCTATGGCGAACACACCGCACGCAGCGCGGATGAGAGCGTAGCTCGGGAGCAGCTCACCGAGGCCCGGCGCCTGGCCCGAGCAGAGGTTCAACGTACTCAGCGGGGGATCCAGGTCGCGACCCTGCACCTGAAACTTAGCCGCGATAGGCGAACTTTCGCCCGGGAAAGCGCCAGACTGGCCCGACTCACCTTCGCCAGCGGCACGGGAACGAGCTTCGATCTTGTGGATGCTGCCCGCCGTGCCCGGGAGTCAGAGCTGGATTTGGCTCTCAAAGAATTCGATCTCGTTCGGGCGAAAATTACCGCCTTCCTGGCCCAGGCAAACTGCGCGACGTAGGACCACAGCGCTGCTAATACCGTGACAGGCCCCCCATCTGGGGCGACAGCCCCCCTCTATTTTCTCTCATGAGCAAGTCCACCGCTTTCTACGCACTCGTCAGCATCACGGCTCTGTCCCTCGTCGGACTGATTTGTTTCGTCGCCTTTGAAACGCCCACCGCGCAGATGGCAGCGGGCGGCTTGGCGCAAAAGATTTTCTATATCCACGTCCCGAGCGCCTACGCGATGTACCTCTGCGGCGCCGTGTGTTTCGCCGGCAGCGTGGCCCACCTCTCCGGCGAGAGCGACTCGCGCAACTCCGTCGCCCAGTCCGGCGCCGAGTGTGCGGTGGTGTTCGGATTGCTCATGCTCACCACGGGCCCTCTGTGGGCGAAGAAAGCCTGGGGCGTTTACTGGACGTGGGACCCCCGGCTCACCACCACCCTACTCAGCGTGCTCGTGTATGCCTCCATCGTGGTGTTCCGAAGCTTCGTGGGGGATGGCGCCGCAGAACGCCGAGCCGCCGCCGCTATCGGCGTTCTGGGTACAGTCAACCTGCCCATCATCCACTACGCCGTGCGACTTTGGGGCGGCAATCATCCGACCGTGATCACCAATACCGGCGGCGGCCTCAAAGATCCCGCCATGACCCAGGCCTTGTTCATCGGTTTTTTCTACTTCACCCTTTTGGCTATCTTGCTGCTCTGGCTGCGCACCCGCGCCGTGAGTCTGGCCACCCAGGCATCCCTGCTCGAAGAGCGAGCGATTGCCGAAGAACTCCTCGAAGACTGATCATCGTCAGAAGGCATTCCCGTGAGCGACCCCACCGAAGCTAAAACCCTTTCCCCCGCTGACCGTTCAGCTGAATTTGTTCCCGTCGAAGGGGGCAACGACGACACCAGCGCTGGAGCTTTGCTCGTCACGGCCTACCTCGTCGCCTGGGCAGTGCTGTTCGCCTTTGTGGTGAGCACCTGGCGCAAACAGCAATCGACTCTCGAGAAGCTCAGCCGCCTAGACCGTGCCATCAGCGAGGGCGTCCCTGACAAGGACTGAAACGACCGCCGGTGACCGTCGAGCATTTCTTATTTATTCCGGTAGTCATCCTGCTGGGCTTCACCTTCGGCTACGGTATGGGGGCTAAAGCCGTTCGAGCCGAAGTCCAGGCAGCGAAGAAGCGCGCCAAACGATAGGGCATTGCCCTCATCGGCGCTGACAGCTACCGTCCCGCCACCGTGTTCGGAATCTCGTTCACAGAACTGGTCCTCATCTCGCTGGTGGCATTGCTGGTAGTGGGGCCGCAAAAGCTACCTGGCATGCTGCGCTCCCTCGGGGAGTGGGTTTCCAAAGCCAGAAACCTGACGAACCAGGTCCGGGAGCAAACCGGCATCGACGAAATCCTCAGAGACGAGGGCCTGGGCGGCGGCATCAACGAGCTACGATCCATTCTCAGAGGCGATTTGAGCCAAGTGGGGCGCACGGTCACGACCACCGGGCGCGGTGTCGATCCCTATCAAGAAGACATCGAAATTGACCGTACCCGGGAGTATCCGCCGGAAGGTCCGGACGCCTATGACGCCCTGCCCGACGACTTGTTCGATCAGGCGATGGAAGATTCGGAACCCCCTCCCCCCCTGAGCCAGCCTACGTGACTGAAACTCCAACGCTCGACTCCGGAGACGTCGACGACACAGCTGAGGAGCCCGAAGAAGAGAGCTCCATGACCTTCTGGGAGCACTTGGGCGAGTTGCGCTCCCGTGTCTTCAAGACGCTGCTCTTTTTCGTCCTGGGCTGCGCGGTCGGTTGGTACTTTCGCGAAAGCGTACTGTTGTGGCTTACCACGCCGTTCATCACCGCATGGAAAGCGAGCGGTGTCGCTGGTGAAGCCGCTCTCCATTTTCCCGCCCCCGCTTCTCTGTTTCTTTCCTACGTCAAGCTGAGCATGCTCACAGGCGCTGTCCTATCGGCACCCGTCATATTCTATCAGGGCTGGTCCTTCATCGCGCCCGGCCTCTACGCCCACGAGAAGCGATTGACCATCCCCTTCGTGATCGCGTCGACGGGGCTGTTCGGAGCCGGAGCCTACTTCGGTTGGCGAATCGCGTTCCCCATCGCCTTCCAATATCTGCTGAGTCTCAGCGGTGAGGTAGCCGGAGGTTTCAAGGTAGAACCGACAGTAATGATCGGGGACTACATCGAATTTGTATCCCGCATGTTGCTGGCGTTCGGTGCCATATTCGAGTTGCCCGTTATCATATTCTTTCTGACGCTTGCCGGTGTTGTCGATCATCACAAGCTACTGGCCTTCAGCCGCTACTTCATCGTCGCCGCCTTCGCGCTGAGCGCCGTCATCACTCCGCCGGACATTCTGAGCCAATTGCTAATGGCGGGGCCGCTCTGTCTGCTCTACTTTTTCTCGATTGGCATCGCGTGGCTCATCGGCATACGCAAAAAAAGAGCCCAAGCGTCCTCGGACTGACCGAACAGCCACGGCCCACCGCCGCGGCTCAATCTTCGCGCGCGTAGGGTTCGCCACGAAGTATCGTCATGCTGCGATACAGCTGCTCGGCGAGCAGCACCCGCGCCATTCGATGGGGCAAGGTCAGCGAAGAAACGCTCAGGCGGAAATCTGCACGCTGGGACAAGTCCGCCGGGATCCCTTCGGCACCACCGATCAAGAACGCAATCCCGCTCTTGCAATTGCTGCCCCACTCTTCGAGGCTACGTGCCAGTCCGCGGCTATCGAACGCTTTCCCGTTCACTTCCAGTGCGACAGTGGTCATGCCCTTCGGAATCGCTCGCGCCAGGGCGGCATCCTGGCGAACTTCAATTTCGCTAACAGAAGCGTAGTGGTTCAGTCGACCTAAATAGTCGTCCATCGCCTCCCGGTAGTATGTCGGCTTCATTTTACCGACGGCGATGACCGCGATTTTCATCGCCGTGACTCAGTCCGAAGAACCGCCGGGGGAGGAGTCCTCCACCGGTACCCGACGCGCATCCAGCCAGAGCCCGTCTAGGTCGTACAGAACGCGATCGTCCTCTTGAAATACATGAACCACGACGTCGACGAAGTCGAGCAAGACCCAGTTCGCGGCAGGCAAGCCTTCGACGGACACCGCATTGATGCCGTTCTTAGCGAGCACCCCGTCCACCTCGTTGGCGATGGCAGCCGCATGCCGACTGTTTTGCCCCGTCATCAAGACGAGAAAATCCGCGTAGTCCACCTTGCCGGTAACATCGATGATATCCACCGCGCCCGCCTTCTTGTTGAGACCGGCCTGGGCTGCCAGCAACGCGATGCGCTGGCTTTCCGCAGTCGGCGTGGGGCGAAGCATATCCAGTGGCGTTGCGCGCGTGGGCTTCGGCAGCGGGCGTTGTTCGCCACTATTATCGCTGGAGTCCGTCATCAATTCCTTACCTGTCCGTCGCCCAAGACGACCCATTTTTCACTGGTTAGCCCCAGCAGTCCCATGGGGCCATAGACGTGAGTCTTGCTGGTGGAAATACCCATTTCTGCGCCCAGCCCCAATTCACCGCCGTCGTTGAATCGGGTCGATGCGTTCACCATCACAGCGCTGGCATCCACCTCGCGTAGCCATCTCTGAGCCCTCGATTGACTCTCGGTGCAAATGACCTCCGTGTGGTTGGAGCCGAACTCGACGATGTGCGCCATCGCCGCATCGATGTCTGAGACCACCTTCACCGCGAGTACCATCGCCAGAAATTCCTCACCCCAGTCGTCCTCCGTCGCCGCCTTCACCTTCGGCAGCACAGCACAGGTCTTATCGCATCCGCGGAGTTCCACGCCCGCTCCCTGGAGGGCTTCGGCGAGCTTCGGGAGTAGCACCGCCGCCTCGTCTTCGTGAACGAGCAGGCATTCAAGGGCGTTGCACACACCGGGTTTTTGAGCCTTGCTGTTCACCGCCAGATCCACCGCCATGGGGTGAGCACAGCCGGTGTCCAAGTACAAATGACAGACACCCTTGTAGTGCGCCACCACGGGGATGCGAGCGTTCTCCGATACGTACCGAATCAGGCCTTCGCCGCCACGAGGAATGATCAGATCGATCAGCCCCGTGAGTGTAATCATCTCTTTGGTGCCTTCTCGATCATGCGGAGGCACAATTTGCACGGCGTCCCTGGGTAGCCCATCCGCGTGCAGTGCATCGCCGATGATCTGACCCAATAACGCATTGGTGTGGGCCGCCTCCTTGCCACCGCGCAGTACCACGGAGTTACCGGCCTTCAGACAGAGGGCAGCGGCATCCACGGTCACATTCGGGCGCGACTCGTAGATCATGCCGATGACTCCTAGGGGCAAGCGCTGTTGGCCCACCAACAATCCGTTGCCTAATCGCTGCATGGGGCCGCGACTGCCGACGGGATCCTGCAGTCCCATGATAAACTCAACGCCCGCTGCTGTCGCGTCCACCTGCTTCGGACCCATGTCGAGCCGGCTGACCATGGGAGCGCTCAGTTCGCTCTCTCGGGCCTTGTCGAGATCCTGGGAGTTAGCGACGCCGATTTCATCGACCCGGCGACGCAGGGCGTTCGCGATCCCCTGGAGCGCCGCGTCTTTTTGGGCACGGCTCAGCGCTGCCAGCGGTCTGGAGGCCATTTTTGCACGTTCTGCTAGTTCTCGGACTGATGTCACTTAGATCTCCAGCGCTCCACATTGAATCGAGCTGACGCTAATCGCGGAACTGATGGCCTACTGGGGTCCAGCGTCCGCAGCCGCGTCGGGCTGTTCTTTACGCTCTTCTGGGCTTTCGTCAAGATCAGTTTCGGTCTCCTGGCCGGCGAGTGACAAAGAACCCGGGTCGGCGGGCGGGCTCGCCCCTGCCCCAGACCGCTCAGAGAGCTCGTATTCGGGAGCCGGACCAGACGGAATCGGCTGCCGACCCGAGCATCCGACAAGCAGCAACCCGAGCGTTCCGGCTACCGCTAGTCGGCTTCGGAGCCACCTCATCAGGTGCTGCCCACCCATCGGCCAGCATCTATTGCGTGCAGCGTCGAGTCCAAATCGTGCTGGTGCTCATAGCCCATAGCCGACCGGGCTCGCGAGTCGTCCACCATGCAAACGTAGCGAATAAAATCGAGCTCGGGCGCAGGGAAGGACGAGACGTGCATTTTCCACATCCGGTCCAAGGCCATCTTGGCGAGACTATGCGGAAACGCCGCCTGCGCTCTACCAAGCTTGCGCAGCATCTTCGACAGAGGCACCGGCGCCGGGCCAGCGATGTTGTAAATGCCGCGAACTCCTGGCTGAAGGGCGAGTCGAATCGCCCGCACCACGTCATCCTCGTGCACCGTCTGAATCATCGGGTCGAAGCCCGCCAGTGTGGGCACCGTGTTCAGCCTCAAGTAGTTGCTCGGAGCGTTTCGGACGCTACCCAGTATGTGGGTTGGACGGAGGATGACGGTTTCAGTGCGCGCGTGCTTCCAGAAGAACGACTGAGTCAGCATATCGAGCTCAACCAGATCACGAATGTCGCTGAAAGCCCCGGCGCCTAGCAGCGGCGCGTCCTCCCGCAGAAATTGGGCATTGTCCGGGCGGGGACCGTACACATTCGCGCTGGAGAGCACCACGAGTTTGGGCACGCGATGCCGCTGCACGTACTCCAGTAACTTCTGGAACCCGGCGAGATTCCAGCTGTGATGCTCTTCGCTGTTGCCACGCGGATTGTGCATCACGCCTAGATGAACCAAGGCGCCGATGTTTTGGTTGCGAAATATATCCTGCGCTTTCTTGCGCCGAATATCGATGGTGTGATGCTCGATATCCTTCGGCTTTTGCGGGAAGGGCCGCCGGTCCAAACCGACAACTTGTCGCTCCCGATGGAGAACTCGAGCCAAGCGGCGACCGAGCCGTCCGCAAATGCCCGTAACCACCACCGCGCCGCTATCGATGCGGTCATCTCGACTCGCGCCCTCGCGATCTTCTTCGCGTCGAACACGACCCCGTCGCAAGTCGTCACTCAGCGCCTCATCGGTGTCGCCGTACTCGTCGGTGTCGCCGTACTCGTCGAGTTCGTCGCGGCTGTCATCGTCGTCTAGCGGTTCAGACATGGCGGTGCTCAGCTACACACAGGGGCGGACAGCATCATGTCCCTAAAAGAAAATGTTCTGACGGGACCGGAGGCCCTGCCCCAGCATGTTTTGAATATTCTGCTTCACCAGCCACGCCTGCTCTTCGACCAGTTCGTCGTCATCGGGATCTCCTTCGAAGCTCATCGGTTCTCCAAAGTAGATGTGATATTTGGTCGGCAGCGGTAACTGCCCACCCGGGATGAGTAGCTGTGGCAGCAATGGCAATGCGGGAGCGCCCAAAAATTTGGCGGCCCACTCTAGATTGCCAACGTTGACGTACTGCTCCTCCGCGCCCACCACCGCGACAGGAATGATGGGAACCCCCATCTCCATCGCCATGCGCATGAAACCGGGACCGAAATCCTGAAGCTGATAGCGCTTAGAGAACGGTTTGGACACCCCGCGCGCGCCTTCCGGAAACACGAGAATTAATTCATCCCGTTCCAACAAGCGACGACAGTTATCCGGTACGCCTACCACCTGCCCTGTCCGGGAAAATAGTAAGGAGATGTACGGCATCGTCTGAGCCCATTTTTCTACCATCGCTCGCACCAAACGAGGCGGCTGGGCATCCATGAACATTGACGCGGCGATCATCATTCCGTCCAAGGGGAACTGACCTGAATGGTTTGACACCAACAAGGCCCCACCGGAGGGCACGTTCTCGATTCCGTAAACCGATGTGCGAAACCACAAGCGGTGGGCGACGGATGTCACCATCGCCATGTACTTCGTAAATTCTGTGTCGAGCCCGAATGGATCCCCGCCCTTGTCCTGGTAATGGGCTTTTAAGGCGAGGTTGCGCTCTTCAAAATCTGGGCCGAGGGTGCGATACGCCAGTTGGTCCGCCGCGCGTTTCGCCCGGCGAACCGCGCGGCCTGCAAAGGGGATCAGATCCCTTGCGGCTACTTCCGTAAGCCGTGCCAGTGCAGTGCGTCGATTCAAGGCCACGATCTCATCCCCGCCCCAAAGCATTGCTGGGCTCGGCGGCGCTGGCAACGACAAAGCCTTCTGGGGTCGCTGGAGATTCCAGCTCAAGACGGAAGCGGCGATTTTAATCCTGGTGCAATCATCCCGCGGCGACGCTTCGGGGCCACCGGAGACCCCGAGGCAAGGCCCTCCGGGCAGGGACAAGCTTGCCCGAACGCCGGCCCGATCGGTCTCTGACCGCGCCGAACGGCCGATGGAGGTCGTGATAGCCTCGCGAGCTGCGTCACGAGTACACTGGGGCCAGCGTTGAAACTCGCCCGATGACCTCTTCCTCAGCGACTCCCCTGGCCGTGCAGCCACCCCCCCTGCGCCCGGGTGACATTGTCCGGATCATCGCGCCATCTGGGCCCTTCGATCGCACTCTGGTGTGGCGAGGCATGGGATTTCTGAGTGAACGCTACCGAGTTCGTTTTGAACCGGGCCTTTTTTCGTCCCAAGGATTTTTGGCTGGTTCGGATGCCAGACGACGCGCCGAGCTAGAAACCGCCATCGCGGATCCTGACACACGAGCGATCCTGACGGCCCGCGGCGGCTACGGACTCACGCGCTTCATTCACGACGTCGATCTCTCCGGATTGCGAAAAGCTCCCAAGTGGGTGGTCGGATTTTCGGACATCACCGCCCTTCACGTCGAGTTGGCGCGCGCAGGGGTGCAAAGCATCCACGGTGCGAATGTCGCCGGCCTCGGACGCGGCGACGCCCGCGGACGACAACTTTGGGTAGACACTCTGGAAGGTCGAACGACAGCCGCCAGCTACTCGAAGCTACAATGCTGGGGCGCCGGCGTCGCCACCGGCCCACTTCTCGGCGGCAATCTGACCATGTTGAGTACCTGTAGCGCCGCGGGGCGACTGCAGATCCCCCAGGGTAGCGTCCTGTTTATCGAAGATGTCGCGGAGGCGCCCTACCGCATCGATCGCATGCTCAGTTCGCTGGAAACCAGCGGAACGCTAGCCCGGTGCTGTGCCTTCATAGTCGGCACCATGACGGACTGTCCCCCCGGTAGCCACGGCGTCAGTGTCGAATCCGTGTTGCGGGAACGCTTGGGTCACCTCCACGTCCCCATCCTGGCTGGCTTGCAGGCGGGTCACAGCTTACCCAACGTGCCGCTCGTCCTAGGACAAAGGTGCACGGTAGACGCCGACACCGGGCGCTTCACTATGGGCAGCTAGCAAGCGTCCTGGTCGGCAGGCAGCCAAGCGCCCAACAGCACAGCAACCCAACGGTCCCAGTAGCGGAGCCCCACCAAGCGGAGTCGGCTCAGTCGTCTTCGAGCATGAGCTCGGAGTCATCCACGAGTTCGTCTTCGGCCGCCTCCGGGGGCGGGGGCGGCGGGGGGGGCGGCAAGGCCCCACGACTCGAAGTCGGCGGTGGTGGTGGCGGCAAGGCCCCACGACTCGAAGTCGGCGGTGGTGGCGGCGGCAAGGCCCCACGACTCGAAGTCGACGGCGGCAAGCCCCCTCGACTTGAGGTTGGCGGCGGCGGGGGGGGCGGGCGGACCGAACCGGGCACCGCGGGGGGCGGGAGCGCGCCCATGCCGGAAGCCGGTGGCGGCGGTGGCGGAGGGGGCGGCGTACTTCGGGAGCCGCCGCTCGCGGGCGGCGGTGGCACCGAGCCCATCACGTCGTCTACGTCGGCGCCCAGGTCATCGTCATCGCCGTCATCGTCTGCGTCATCTTCAGCCACCACGTCGTCCGTTGGCTCTGGGACGACTTCTTCGGGCTCCGTCGAATCGTCGGCGCTCAACGCCGTCTCAAACGCCGTTCCGACACCCTCCACAGCTGACTCCTCGGGCGGCGGCGGATTCGTAGCCACGTCTAATTCATGGCTGGCGTCGGCCGACCCGACTACCTCTACAGGCCCGCTCTCTTCCCGCACCTCGGTGCTCTCGGCGTCAACGTCCCCTTCCGGCAGCTCGCCACCGTCCTGCGAATCTTCGTCGCCATCCGCTGACACTGCGTCTGTTGCGTCTGCGTCTGTTGCGTCCGCGTCAGACGCGCCTTCGTCATCAGTTGTCTCGGCTTCATCCGGCGCGTCGTCGGCTGGGTCTGCGTCATCGTCAACCGCGTCGGCTGCTGCGTGCTCCGCCTCTGCGAGTCCGTCCGCCTCGGCTTGCTCGGCAGCCGCCTGTTGGTCAGCCGCTTCCTTTTCCTCAGCTTCCTTGGCCGCAATTCGCTCGGCCTCTTCTTTTGCCGCGCGCTCGGCCAGCTCGGATTTTCGCGCCAACATGTCAGCCTTCGCCTTATCGAGACCGGCCTTCGCTTGCTCGTCCCCGGACTTCATCCGTAGCACGCGCCTCCACGCATCCGCCGCTTCCCGCGGGTCATCGAGTTCGTTCTCCCACAACAGCGCTACCTGGCGAGCGAGCTCCGCCCGGGCTCCCTGATCGCGGCCACGCAGGATCTGGTCTTCGAACAGGGCGACCATGCCTCGGAAATCTTTCAACTCCGTGTAGAGACTGGATAGCTGTCCCATGACTTCGGCGTCGCCTGGAGTCAGATCGTGCAGGCGTTTCAGGTCAACCGCCGCCCCCTTCATGTCATCCAGATGTTGGAGCCGAACGTCAGCGCGAGCCGCCAACAATTTTCTTACCAAGGGACCATCGAACACTTCTTCGAGCGCGCGAGCGAGCACCGCCTCGACCTTGCCGTAGTCATCGGCGTCCGCACCCAGGGCATCCAAGGCCTGAAGCCCTTCATCGTCCACATGGGTAACCAGAGCGTCACCCACCCATTCGAAAGCCTTCTGTACATCCGCGAGCTCAACGTGAGCGATGGTCGCGGCACGCAACAGCAGCGCGCTTCTCGTCCGGCCGCCGTCGCGCGATCCTTGTCCGCCGCCGGCCAAGGCTTCGGCTAGTGTGGTGCGAAGCTTCTTGTTGTCTGAGAGTTGGTCCGTCTCTTTGGCGATGGCCTCGAGTACAGCAAGAGTCTCTTCTTGGACCCCACCCTGGATGGCCAGATCGAAGAACTCCCTGGCGCGATCCAGAGCGTCTTTGTCGGCAGCAATTTGGGCGGCGCGCCCCAGAGCATTGAGCCGATCCTCAGGCGCTTTACACCGCGTCACCTGACGTTCGTATACGTCAATAACGTGCCCGGGGGCCTTCACGAGGGCGGCGAGTCGGACCAAGAGCGGCTCGACTTCTTCCGGTGGCGTGCTGCTGATGCCTTGCTCAGCGTGCTCGACAGCTTCGACCGGTTCAACGCCCGCTGAGATCATCACCTCTGCCTGGCGAACTAACTCCTCCGAGCGAGCCGGACCGCCCAACTCCTTGACGAGCAAGCGCTGGGCGACCGCCAGAGCGTCCAAATCTTTCAGCTCTACAGCAATACCTTCCAGCGTCTCGGCAACGTTGGCTTCCAAGGTACGCGTGTGAGCGAGATCTTTGGCTACGGACGCCGCTTCCTCCAGTTTGCCCGCTTCGGCGAATCGCTCAAAGGCGCCATGCAGCGCAGTGGTCCGACGCTTACCGGAGGGGAACTCCCGGAACCATTCGACGAGCTGGGTCGCGACGCGGATCTTTTCATCCACCTCATCTCCCATCTCTACGAAATAGTCTCGACAAGCTTGATCGCCCTGGGTGCCTACAGCTGCGAGTAGATTCAATGCTTCCTCGTGCTTTTCGAGCTTTTCGTGGAGGATTTCAGCACAACGTCGGGTCATGCCGCTAATTTCTTCCTCATCCCCCTCGACCTCGATGAGCTCTTTGGTGTGAAGAACAACGGAATCCCATTCCTCAGCCACTTCGGCGAGATTCAACAATCTCTGTACGGCATCGAAGTCATCGGGATCGAGCTCATGAACGATGCGCAACGCGCGGAGGGCATTGCCCGGCAGATCCAATTCGGTCTCGTACAAAGTGGCGAGTCGCTGACAGAGTTCGATCTTGCCCTCGGCGTCGTCCACAATTTGCAGGTGTCGTTCGAGCAAGGCCGCGAGAGCGGCTTGATCCCCCTGCTGCTCTTCCAACTCGGCGAGGGCAACAAAACAATCCGTGTTCTTCGGATCGTATTCAGCGAGAACTCTCTCGTAACAAGCGATCGCCCCGGCTAGATCGCTCAAGCTCTCGACCCGAAGCCGCGCCTCGCGGATGCAAATATCGACCGCCTCGACGGGGTGTGACGTCGCCCGTCCCAGCCGGGCGAGCAGCTCCACTGCCGCCGCGAAGTCTCCGTTAGCCTCCGAATCTTCCGCCAATTCGCTGAGCGCGCCTGGGTCTTCCCCATCCGCCAGGACCAGCTCGAGGCTCTCCCTAGCTGCGGAGGGATCTTCGAGTTGCTCCCGTTGAATACTAGCCGCTCGGCGGCGGTAGGACACCCGCGCACCTGGGTCTTCGAGCTTCGATGCCCGCTCGAGCAAGCGCACCACCAAATCTTCAAAGCGTCCCGCCTCAAGCAAGCGTTGCTCCAGGGACGCCGCCGTCGCGTCGTTCAGTGGGTCCAGTGCCGATGCCTGTTGGAGGCGATCCGTCGCTCCGTTCTCGTCGCCGGCCCGCACCAAGTAGTCCGCCTCGACAGTGAACAGATTCGCCTTTTCGAGATCTTCGCTTGCGACCTGAGCGCGTTCGTCGATCGCGCTGGCGGCGTTCGCCCAATCTTCGCCCGCGGCATAACAGCGCTCCGCCGCCTCCCATAGACCGAGGTCGGAGGTCGCCGCAGCGCCTTCCGCGTAAGCCTCAGCGGCGCGGTCTAGGGCGCCAGCGCCCTCCCTCAGGGCCCCGAGTTTCGTGTACAGCACCAGCTTGATAGCCGCGTCTTCGACCAACGTTACGTTGTCGGAAATAGCGGCCTCCGCCAGGTCCGGCCGTTTGCCTCTTTCGAAGAGACGAATGGCCGTATTCAGCGCGGTATCGTCATCAGGAGTGATGTTGGCGATGCGCGCCCAAGCTTCACCTGCCGCGGCGGGATCCTTGCGACGACCTTCGTGCAGCTTCGCCAGATCCTTCTCTAGCGCGATGCGTTCCTCTTTGTCGGTAGCCTGGGCCGCCTGCTGCTCGAACATGACCGCGAGCTCGTCCCATTTGCCTCCGCGCTCCAGCAATCGTTTCAGTCGTTTGACGGTTTCCTCATCGCCAGGCTCTAAGGCGAGCAACTGTTGCCAAGCACTGATAGCGCTTGCAAAATCACGGAGCTGAGCTTCGCAGAGACTCGCCACCTCTCGAAACCAAGTCGCCCGCGCCTCTGCGCTCACATCCGGAGCGCGGGTGGCGACTAGCAACATGTCTCGCAGCTCCGCGTACTTCCGGGTCTGTCGCAAATGGGTTTGCAAAAATGCCAGCGCGGCCGCCTGAGTGGGGTCGAGCGCGAGCACTTCCCGGTAGCGACCAGCAGCTTCGTTCTTTCGACGCTTGGAGAGAAACTGCGCAGCCTCTTCCAACAGCACCGCCATCGAGCCCGGCTCGGGTGCCGGTTCTTCGTCGACGATCTCGCCTTCGAGCAACTCGCTGGCGTCGAACTCTCCGGCGGCAGTCTCTTCGTCAAATACTGCGGGCACCTTCGCCGCCGCTTCCACCGTTGGGCCCGCTTCTTCGGGGGGCGCTACGGTCTCCGGCGCCCCCTCAGGAGCCGGCTCAGGCATCGCCACCGCTTCGGGCTCTGATTGCTGCGCCGAAGCTGACTGCGCTGCAGCCTCATGAGCGGGAGACAAATCGATTTCCGTTTGGTCGGCGGGGTCGACGTGAACAAACGGCGCCGCTGCCCCGGCTACGGCTTTCGCCTCGTCGGCGAGCACCCCGTTGGGGTTGCACTGGACGTAGGCGGCTGCAAACGTGGCGACCTCTTCGATGCGTCCGAGCTCGTTGCCATAATGGATAGCAAGCTGCACAGCTCGGTCATGGCCGGGCACCACCTCCAACGCACAGGTCGAATACGCCAGTGCGTGCTCGCCGGGGTAGAGCTCTGCCAGGGCCACGAACAGCTGCGCCCCGGCCGCCTTCATGCTCTCGTCGATAGGCTCACGCATGCGAACCACATCGAGAATCGCAGCGGCCAACTGCTGCTGCACTTCGGGATCTTCGGCTCGCTCGGACAGGAGCAACTCAAAGACTTGAGCACAACCGAGCAGATCGCCCGCAGTCTTTCGGACCTCGGCCTCGTCTTGCCACAACGCGTGCCGCCGATCGGGGTCCTCGACCAGGGCCTGCTCCTGAGCGAAATACGGGATCGCCTCTAGGTAGTTGCCTTTGGCTTTGTAAATTTCTCGGAGCGAATAGATCGAGAATTGGCTCCGAGGATCATGACCCAACGCGCGCTGATAGTTCTCGATCGCCTTGTCGACATTATCCAATTGCTCGCCGGACCACAGCTGACCTAACTCTTCGTGCAGGCCCGCAAGTTGAGCGAGAATTTCAGGATTACCGCCGGCATCGCTAGCCAAGGCTTTTGCCCGACGCTCCAACAACGCGACCAGACCTTTTGCGTCGCCCTTCTCACGATAGAGCTCCGCCAAACGATCTGCAGCTTCCGGCCGCGTGGGCTCGCGATCGATAGCCATCATGAGCGCGCGTGCCGCGCGATGTGCGTCATTTAACGTCGTTTGCCACACGCTCGCGGCTTCGTTTAACCAGTGGCTTGCGAGGGCGGGATCGGCAGTGGCGGCTCCCACTTTTTCGAGCAAGCCCGCGTAACCACGAGGGTCTTGCTGACCTCCCCGGTGGGCTTCCTGAATAGCCGCCTCGTCGTGAGGATCTGCGATGAGGCGCCGAACAAGTGAATCGATAGCTTTGGCATCCATTGGCCGGCAAAGCTACCAGGGCAAACACGCTGCCGCAACGCGCGTTTACGGCTCTGCGAGCACTGCGTCATGCGCTTGGCGATTGCAGAGAAGACGCTCTCAATGCGACCCCGGAAAGAGTTCGGAGCTTTCGTACCGACGCCCCTAAAGTTTTGTTTCGCCGGCATCAAAATTCCTCCGACGGGCGCCACGGCAACATCCACACTATACTTTTAGAGTGACGCAGAAAGCGCAGCCCCTCCCGTCCCACACCCCGCAGGTGTTGGTCGGCGCGCGAGTCGCGGAGAACGCTCAGCCTACCTATCTAAGTCGACCCGCTGTGCTCGCCCTGGTGCTCGCTTCTTGGAGCTTGGTCTTTCCTCCCCTCGGCGGGCTGGCCATCCTGCTCGGCTTCGTCGCCCGAACTCAACTCAGCACCGCGCAGAACCTCCGCGGGTCCTCCATCGCCAGCGCAGCACTCACGGTCGGCTCCTTCAGTCTGCTGTCCACCGCAACGGCGCTCGGAATGTGGTTGGGAAGTCTGGAAACCCCGAACCTAGAACCCGCGCCCAGCCGCGCCACCCCGGCGAGCCTCCGGAGCGCTTCGAGCCACCACCATACTCAGACGCAGAACGCCGACATGGACGCAGGCGTGACCGAGAAAGCAATCGGCCGGGTAAACCTGGTGGAGATTGGCAGGGGGATCGAATCCCTCGACCAAGAGCTTCGGCGCCAACAAACAGTGGCTCTGCTGGCGAACGAACAGGCGCTCCTCTGGGTGGTCTCCGACGAATGCCCCGAGTGTGACCGAATCCAAACCGGCCTCAATCAGCCCTTGCTGCAGCGTGCTTTTCGCAAAACCCGGCTGATTCGAGTCAACGCAGAAGAGTTCGCCTTCGAGCTCCGGCACCTACATGTTCCTACCGACTGCATCGGCGGATTTGGCCGCATCGGCGTGGGGGGCCGAGTGGTCGACTTCCTCCATCGGGAGGAATGGACTGCCGGCGGGTCGGCCCGCTTGGCGTTCGTCCTGCAAAGTTTCGCTGAGGGCAAATACCGGAAGCGTCGGCACCCTTGGCGCGGCGGCGAGCGCGAAGACGAGACCGCGATCTAGCGCACCTACATTGGGGCTGTACCAAACCGGCGGCCGGTCCCACTTCGACCCATGGTCTTGAGCTCGTCGTCCACGGAAATCTCGACTGCGTGAGTGACGGGCGAGCGCCGAGTTGGTATTTCCAACAGTGTGGACTCATCAATCATTCCGGGCACCCTGCGGGCACAGCTTGAAGAAGCGGCCGTCAGCGGCATGCGCGCCGACGTTCAACAAACCGTAGCCATCCTCGTTTCGCTTTGCGTCGAACTCGGCCAGCGACACGACAACGGGCAAAGCCTGTTTGTTCACCCGTCGAGCGTCGTAGTGGACGTCAACGGCAACTACATGATGTCCGAGGAGCTGGCCATACACGCTCCATCCTTGCCGAAGGACCAAGCGTGTATGGCGCCAGAAGAGCGCTCAGGTGAACCAGGCAACGCGCGAGCCAGCGTGTTTGCCATCGGCGCGATGATGTACGAGCTACTGACCGGAGAGACCGTCGGACCCGGCATGCGCCGGCCTCGCGAACTCGTGCCGGAAATTCCGGAGGACCTGGAAAGCGTTCTCGGCAAAGCCTTAGTCGCAGACCCCGCTCATCGCCCGGCGGACCTCCGCGCCCTAGCTCAAGCTATCCACGGACTGGCCCCGCGGGGAAGCGTCCCGGCGCCGCCGCCGGCCTCCGGCGATCTCGATCACGGATCCGACTTCGATGTGGATATTTCCATGTCTATGCTGCCGCCCGAGCCGAGTACCCCCTACAATATCCGAGTCAAAAACATCCAAGTGCAGGTGAGCGGGGACGCCGCCACCAACGAACTCACCGCCCTCAAAGCCCGCCTCGAAAGCGATCCCCGCCCACGATACGTCGTCAAAAAGGACGGGATGGACCACGGCCCGTTCAACGCCGTCGAGCTGCTGATGCAAATTGGCTCCAACACATTCGTCGAAGAAGACATTCTTCACGACAGCTTCAGTCAACTGGAACGCTCGATCGCCGACTGGAATGAATTCGCTCCATTCGCCGAACACGCCCGCCGCAACCGGGTGATCGTCGCAGAAAAAGTAGCCGTCGAGCAGGTGGTCGCCAACGAATCCAAGAGCACTCGCGGAAAAGCGCTCGGTGGTGTGGCCATCGTCGGCGCCATTTTGGCCCTGGGTGGCACATGGTTGTTCACCCAAGTCGGCAGCCGCAACGACGACGTGAAAGTCCAGGGCGAAACCGTTACCAGTGTGGAGATGGAAGGCGAGCTGAAAGGCGGCAAGAAAAAGGCCGGCGGCGGCAGACGAATTCTCGGCAGCCGGGGGGGCATCCCCCAGCTCGCGGGTGGCATCAGCTGCGAAGCCGCGATCAACGCCTACAATGAGGAAATCACCATCGGCGGAGGCAAAGGCAAGGCGGATCTGACCCGTGCGCAGTACGGCGCCGTGCTAAATAGCGGCAGCTACTTCGGTCACTGCGGCGCCCCGAGCAGCATGTCCATCAACATCTGCGCAGCAGTGCAAAATGGGCGAGCGGTCGGCGTCACGGTAACGACGAAGCCCCGCAACGCGGGAGTATCTCGCTGTATCTCCGGCTCGGTTCGCAAGCTGAGCTTCCCCAGCCACCCGAAGCTGGACGTCACCCGCACCGGATTCGCGGCGCAGTAGCCACCTGGGTCGGGCCAGCATCGGGCATGAGCTGGGACATGGCGAGCAGTCGGAGAACAGGCTCACTTCTGTTGTGGGCCCTGCTGACCTCCGCCTGTCAGCAACCGGCGGCGGTTGCTTTGGACGAGACCTCCGCCGCCGAAGTGATCGGCGCCCTAGCAGACGGCCATATTGCCGCAACACGGCAAGCGGATCCTGATTCTCCGAAGCAGTACCGAGTCATGGTCGACTCCCTGGAATTGTCCCGTGCCGCAACTCTCCTCGCCCGCCAAGCTTTACCCAAGCGCCACGGACCGGGCACGCTGGAGCTGCTGCCTGACGATGCTCTGGTGCCGAGTCGGGTAGTCGAACAGGCCCGACTCGTCGCGGGATTGTCAGGAGATCTTGAGCGGACCTTGCAAGCCATAGACGGCATCGTCAGCGCCCGAGTTCACATCGCTCTCGCACCGCCCTCGAAATCCCTACTGGGCCCGCCTTCCCCCGCGCCAAAAGCCGTAGTCGTGGTGACCAAAAACGCCGCTGCTGCCATCACGACTTCCGAAATCCAATCCCTCGTCAGCCAAGGTGTATCCGGTCTGTCCCCGGAGGCGGTGCGGGTCATCAGCCACCTTCACCGGCCACGCCCGGCTCCGACGCCGACTACATCTCGACCGTCGCTCAAATGGATAGCGCTCGCCGCCATTGCCGCGAATCTCCTCCAATTGCTGGTTTGGTTGGGAATATGGATAAGATTTCGGCGCCGGCCACATAATTCCCCGCAGCTACATAAGGCATAACTAGACCAGGACGACGGGCCCCCACCCCCAGACCCCCTGCCCGCCGCGAGCGCTACCGGCGTGCGACCGCCATATCTCCAACTGTCATGGCTCCGCCAGCGCGATTCCGCATTCGCAGCGGCCGAGGTCGAGTTATGCTCCGGTTAGTCATGACCATCGCCGATTCCTCACCGGCTCGGGATTCTCCGAATATGCTCCGGGACCTACTGGTCTCGGTCGGCGGCGTCGGCCTGGACCTGTTGAGATCGGCGCGCGAGCTCTGGAGCCTGTATCAACGAACCTTCACCTATGTACTGCGCGGTCGAAGGGAGCCCGGTCTCCTCAGCTCCCAGCTGTATCAAGTGGGCAATCGCTCGTTGCTGTTCTTGTGTGTCGTCATGGCCTTCATGGGCATGATCTTCGCTTACCAAGCGGGCGAGCAGATGAAACGTGTGGTCGCTGATCAGGCCTCTCTCGGACCGACGTTTATCGAATTACTCGTAAAAGACTTAGCGCCTACGATCTGCGCGTTCATGCTCGCCACTCGAGTGGGTGCGGGCATCGCGGCCGAAATCGGCAGCATGGTCGTGACCGAGCAGGTGGACGCGCTCACCATGTGTGCTGCCGATCCCGTGGATTACCTCATCAAACCGCGGCTACTGGCGTCGATGATCATGACACCTGCGCTGACCGTGGTCGCAGGATGTGTCGCCATCGCTACCGGCGCCCTCACAGCCCAAGTGTTCTTCGGGGTCTCGCCGCGGACTTTTTTGAATTTCTCCCGAGTTTCCGGGGGCGACGTCTTGCTGGGTCTCACCAAGTGCCTGGCGTACGGCACAGCGATTCCCATGGCCAGCAGCCATTGTGGATTGACCACCCGCGGCGGATCCGAAGGCGTCGGTTGGGCCACGACCCGCGCTATCGTCAACTCGTCGCTCACTGTTATCGTCCTAGATCTCTTGCTCAGCATGGTGGGCTTTTGGCTCATCGACTGACCCCGCGCTGCCGATGATTTCATTCCGCAATGTACAGAAGTCTTTCGGGACAAAACATGTGCTCAAGGGCGTTAGTTTCGACGTTCCGGACGGCAAGGTTTTCTTCATTATCGGCGCCTCCGGGGTCGGCAAGAGCGTGCTGATCAAGCACCTCATCGGCCTGATTCGGCCTGATAGCGGGGAGATCTTGTTAGACGGCGAGGACGTATCTCAGCTCAGCGAGATCGCGATGGCCCCGGTCCGAAAAAAGTGCGCCATGGTGTTTCAGCACGCAACGCTCTTCGACTCCATGACCTGCGTGGACAACGTCGCACTGCCCCTGCGCAAACACACAAAAATGACTCAAAAACAGGTGCTGCTCAAGGCGGGAGAGCTGCTCGAACGGCTGCATATCCGCGAGTTCGCAACTCGCTTCCCGAGCGAACTCGGCGACGGCATGCGCAAACGCGTCGCGATCGCCCGGGCACTTACGCTGGAACCTAAATATGTGCTGTTCGACGAACCGACCACCAGCCTGGATCCCGTGAGCGCCCGGCGTGTAGACAGTTTGATTCGCGAGCTGAGCGATTCCATGGGGGTCACCAGCATCGTCGTGTCCCACGATCTGGCGTCGATCATGGGCATCGCCGACCATGTGGTCATGCTTTATGGCGGTCAAGTGAGGCTATCGGGCACGCCAGCCGAGTTTCGAGCCTCAAATGACGGCATCGTGCAGCAGTTCATTAACGGAGAAGCTGAAGGACCGATGGTGTTCGACGGCGGGCCGTAGCTATAATGTAGAATCCCCATGAGTCAGCGAGCTATTGAAGTAAAGGTCGGCACCCTCATCTTGTTCGCGCTCGCGATCCTGATGGGCTTCGTCGTCGTCATGGGCGGCATGACCTTCGAGTCCACCTATACGGTGTACGTGGACTTCGAAAATCCCGGAGGCCTTCAGAACGGTGCGCCCGTTCGATTGGCGGGAATGAAGATCGGCAAGGTCGACCAAATGGAGTTTCGCGGCGGCGAATTAGCCCAGTCCGGCACCGACCACGTGCCCCCCATTCGGGTCGCCGCAAAAATCGAAAAACGCTATCAGCCTTCCATCGCGAAAAAATCACGATTCCTAGTCACCACCCAGGGCGTACTCGGTGAAGCGTATCTTGCGGTTGAGCCAGGCCCTCCCGGCGACTTGTTAGAAGACGGCGCCATCGTGCACGGAATCAGCCCGCCGCGAATCGACGTGTTGCTAAGCGAAATGAGCGACTTGTTGCATCGGACACACGTCGCCATTGCGAACAATCAAGAGAAGATCGGCGAGACCTTCGACGGGCTGCACGCCACGTTGACCGGCACCGGCAAGCTGTTCGGCAAGAACGGCGAACAGCTCGAACGCATCATCACCAACGTTGAGAAAATCACCGTCACCGCAGACGAAACCCTGGTGGCCGCCCGGCAAAAATACGTCGACAACCCGCAAATCGACCGAATCATGGGCAACGTGGAACGCACCACGGCTACCCTCGACACCAAGTTGTCTCCATTGCTGACGGACAGTCGCGAAATGGTCGGAGAAATTCGCCGATTCACGGCGGTCGTCGCCACCGAGGAGCAGGGGCAGCGTCTGGCGCAAATTACGACGGATCTGAGTGAGATCACCGCAACGACGAAGCGCTTCACCAAAGAGGCCGAAGGCCTCGTGAATCACGTCAAGGAGGGTCGTGGGACCTTAGGCGCCATCGTCATGGACGAAGCGCTCTATGACGACGTGCAAGAGATGCTGCGGGATCTGAAGCACAACCCCTGGAAGTTTTTCTGGCGGGAATGAATCCCTGACTTCAGGCTACATCCGCCGGTCGAACGCCAATTAGCCGCCGTCAGCCGAACCGGCGTCCACACCGGTGCCGCCGGTTGCGGACGTGCCACCGCTACCTCCCGAGCTTGAGCCACCGCTGCCACCTGAGCCACCGCTGCTGGCGTCGCCGCTGCCGCCCGAGCTCGAACCGCCGCTACCGCCGGCTGAGCTGCCACCGGTTGTCGACCCCGCCGTGCCCGTGCCGCCTGCCGAACTGCCGCCTGCCGAACTGCCGCCTGCCGAACTGCCGCCTGCCGAACTACCGCCTGCCGAACTACCTCCGGACGGCGGGACGCCGGATTCCGTCGGCACGGCTGCCTCCGCGCTGGCGTCGCCCCCGGCATCCATGGGCTCGTCTTCGGGCCCTACGCCGAAGCTCACCAGCGCCCCCAGGTCGCTTGAGCAAGCCAGCTCTACACACACAAGACCCGGCTCGCACTCATCGTCACGAAAACAGACGGCTCCGCTGGCGCCCTGGGACGCGGGTCCTCCGCACGCACCGATCATGGCCGCTAGGCACAAACCGTGAAAAATTGTGGAGCTCAGTAGTCGCAATGGTTCACTCCCAGCACTGTTTCAATCGCGAAACGTATCATTCGAGGACAAGCAGCACGTCGCCTTCTGCTACTGCCTGTCCCTCTTTGGCCCGGATCTCCCCCACCACACCGGCGCGGGGAGCCTCTACCGGCATCTCCATCTTCATGGATTCAATGATTACCAGCGTGTCCTCGGGAGCCACTGATTGGCCAGCGGACACCTCGATCTTCCAGACTGTGCCGGTAATATGGGCTTCCACGTCGGTCGGCATCCGCGGGACTGTACCATCAGCGACAGCGCTGAATTTCCGCAATTCAGGTGTATGGGTAGTGAGCCTGAAATTGTGCCGATTTTCCGGCCCCAAATCCGACGCCCAGCGGCCTGCACCAGACAGAACTCGAAACAACCCCACAAAATCTGTGTCCGGCGATATCGACAAAAAGGATGTCGATTGCTATGCGCAAGGGGTCGATTTTAGGGCAGAATTTGCCCCGCACGTTACCCCCCCCTGGAGACAGCCCGCCGATGGCCGATGAAAAGGAAAGCTCAGTTCTCTTCTCCCTCAAGGAGCTGATGAACATTGAGGAAGATCGTATCGCTGAAGAAGAAGCGACGAAAGCCGCAGACGTCCAAGCTGCCGCGGACGCGCAAGCCGCAGACGCTGCTGCTGCCAAGGCTGCGGAAGAGGCCCGGGTAGCCGACGAAGAGCAACGCCGCACCGACGAGGAGACCCGCAAGCGCGAAGAGTCCGCTCGCCTCGAAGCTATCAAGGCTGGCGAACTCGCCAAAGCGGAAGCGGAAGCGGCCGCCCACGCCAATCTCCAAACCATGGCTAGCCAGCAAGCTCACGAGCAGCAACTTGCCAGTATCGGCGAAGACAAGAAAAAGAAGAACCTCCAAGTCATGATCGGTTTGGTGGGGTTCCTGTTGATCTCCGGTGCCATCGGCGGCGGCGTCATTATCAAGCGTCAGCTAGACGATAAGGCGGCGGCCACAGCAGCTGCAGCTGCTGAACACGCCGCCTTTCAGGAAGAGAAGCGAAAGTTCGAAGAAGAGAAGGCCATGGCCTTGGCCACCGAGAAGAAGCTCAAGCGAGCCCTTGCATCCGCCAAGGACGACGCCACCCGCGCACAGATCAAAGCCGAGCTTGCCAAGAACCGCCGTCGTACAAGCGGTGGTCGCCGTGCCCGCCCGGCAAGTGGCGGCGGCAAAAACTCTGCGCCCTCGAAGCCCGCGTGCAATTGCCCGCCCGGCGATCCGTTGTGTTCCTGCTTCTAGCTCGTGACTGACAGTACTGCTCGCTCCCGTGAGCGCCTCGCCTTCGCCTTGGATTTTCCAAGTCTAGGCGCGGCGAAAGACGCCCTGGCTCGCGTTGGCCCCGAAGTGGGAGTCACCAAAGTCGGCCTGGAACTCTTTCTCAGAGAGGGTCCCGCAGCGGTGCGCCTCGGGATCGACAGCGGGACCGATGTATTTCTCGATCTCAAACTTCACGACATCCCAGCAACCGTAGAGCGCGCCGTGCGCTCGGCCTGCCAGCTCGGCGCCCGCTATCTGACGGTGCACGGCTGCGGCGGACCCGCCATGCTTGAGGGAGCAGCCAAGGCTGCGGTAGCGGAAAATACCGGCCTGACGATTTTGGCCGTGACAGTTCTGACCTCCATGGGACAGGAAGATCTGGCGGCCACAGGAGTCAGCGATTCCCCGGCAGAGCAGGTCTTGCGTCTGGCCACCCTGGCAACCGACAACGGCGTCGGTGGTTTGGTCTGCTCCGTCCAAGAAGTGGGTCAGCTGCGTGAATCGCTGGGACCCAACCCGGTTCTAGTAACGCCGGGTATTCGTCCCGCCGGGGCCGATGTCGGGGACCAAAAACGCACGGGTACGCCCCGCGGTGCCATCGAGAGCGGCTCCAGTTTGCTAGTCGTCGGTCGCCCCATCCGAGATGCGGACGATCCGGTAGCCGCCGCCCGTGCTATCTGCGCTGAGATCGAACTGGCGCTCTAGAATTTTTTACGACAGCCTTCGGCGCCGGCAATCCCCCGCGCCAACTCTCAGGACATCGTGGCCACAGACACCCCTCCAGAAGAACGCCTCATCGTCGGCCTACAACCCGTACGCGAAGCGATCCGCGTGCGCGGAGACCAGTTACATGCCGTGCTCGTCCAGACCTCCACTGGCGCCAATCGAGAGCGCCTGGACGGCGTCGCCCGTTTCGCCACCGACCATGGGGCCACGGTCCGGCGAGTTCCCAGAAGCGAGCTGGAGTCCTTATCGAAGGGCACGAGCCACCAAGGCTGCGCAGCCATCGCCCCTCCCCTTGCCCTCACCGATGTCGAGGAATTGCTAAGCAAGTCGCGCGTCATCGTCGCCATCGACAATATCCAGGACCCCCAAAACTTCGGGGCGATTATCCGGAGTTGCGTCGGTCTTGGGGCCGACGGCGTGTTGTGGGCGGAGAACAACAGCGCCCCGCTATCCACGGCGACATTCCGTGCCTCCGCGGGAGCCATCGAACACGCAACGTTGTGCCGCGTGAACTCTCTTCGCGGAGCCCTGCAGGACGCCCAAGGTCGCGGCTTCGTGACGGTCGGCCTGGACGCCTCGGCCAGCGGCAGCCTGCGCGACGCCCCCCTCGGAGACCGAGTCGTGGTCGTCGTAGGAAGCGAACACACGGGCCTCGAGCGAGCCGTTCGACGAGCCTGCAGCCACCTGGCTCGCCTCACCACAGCCAAGACCATCGATTCGCTGAATGCGTCCGTTGCGGCTGCCCTTGCCATCTACGAATGCCAGATTCAGCAATCATCTTCAGACACTTAGACTCGACCCTTCAAGTTCCCCCCGGAGGCGGACGATAGTGCTGAACACGGGTCGTGTAGTCCCCCCTCTGATTCCATTCAATGGAATGCTTTTGGTGCGTCATCAACACGGTGATTAGCGTTCGCTTATCCGGCACTTAGAGCCGTGAGATGAAGTGCCTTCACGCCATCCGATCAACACCTCCAGTAACCCTTCAAGTACTCGAAGGCTCGGCCCCAAGCACTTGAACAAACTTGGGAATCACGGTCGACATGATTTCATCGGTGATCTCGTCGCCGAGACTGATGCGTACGGCTTCTTTGGCGCGCTCAACCCCCAACATCTCGGTTATTACCGGTGAGGGTTCCGGAGTGCCGGCCGAACAGGCGCTGCCGCTAGAAACACAAATCCCCAACAGATCCAGGGCTGCGACCATCTCGTCACCACGCCAACCATTGACGCTCACATTGAGTACGTGGGGCACCCGCCGGGTAGCATCGCCATTGTTCCGCACTCGGTCGCCCAACGAGTGCTGGAGTCGGTCGCGCAGACTGGCCAATGCTGAGTATCGTTCGGGGCCGTCGGGGCTGCGCTCCAGTGCGGCGCCGAATCCCGCGATGGTCACGGGATCCAAAGTCCCGGCCCTCAGGCCTCGTTGCTGAGCCCCGCCGATCAACAGCGGGCGCGGCGCCGACGAGGAGTCCCGCCACAACAATGCTCCTACTCCCTTGGGACCCCGGATCTTGTGGGCCGATACTGCCAGCGAGTCCACCCCGGCCAGAAAATCGAGCGACACCTTGCCCAGGGCCTGAACCGCGTCCACATGAAGCCGCGCGCCGAAGCGTCGGCTCACCTCGGATATGCCGGTCACATCCTGAATGATGCCGGTCTCGTGATTGACCGCCGTGACGCACACCGTCACTTGCATCTCGCTGGGGAGACTCTCCAAGGCTTCCTGAACGGCTTCCGGCTCGACACAGCCCGAAGCTCCCACGGGGACCCACACCACCGGGGCACCACGGCTGGCAGCGGTCTCGCCCATCTGAGTCACGCTCGGGTGCTCGATGCGAGCGAGAACCAAGGCGGCAGTATCGTGCAGCGCCAGATTGTTCGCTTCGGTGCCCCCGGCCGTGAACAACACGTCCCGGTGATGAGTGCCCAGTAGGGCGGCCAGCTGCTCGCGCACGCCCTCTACGACGGACGCCGCACCCCGACCGGCTGCGTGCACGCTCGACGGATTGCCCCAATGCTTTTCGGCGGCCCTTTGCATGGCCGCGACCACGGTCGGGTGCAGTGGACTGGTGGCGTTCCAGTCCAGATAGATGAGCTCGGCGGGCACTACTCAGTCCAAGTGGGTATTGCCAGCTGCGGAAATACTCAGCCGGAAGGCGGCACCATGAAACGTCTTCCCGGCGATGGTGACATCGCAAGGCGACTCCACTTCCACGTCGCCGGCGTGGCCCTTGGCGATGCCGCGAACAATAGCCAGTCCAATGCCCGCGCCACCATGCGCCCGGGTCACCGATCCGTCAGCCTGGAAGAAGGGATCGAAGATTTTTTTCTGGGCCTCCTCGGGAACACCGGGGCCTGTATCAGCGACGAGGACTTCGAAGCGCCCCTCGCTGGGAGACGAAACTAGCACGCCCACTCGACCGTTTTCGGGAGTGAATTTCCCAGCATTGTCCAAGAGCTGGGAAACTGCACGCGTCAAGCGGTCCAGATCCCCCAAGCCGGTCTGATCGTCCGGCCCTTCTCTATATAGACGGATGCCTTTGGCCCCCAAGGTATCTTCTGTCTGCTGGACAGCTCGTCGCACCACATCCAGCAGGTCGTAGGGCCCGGCATTGAATCGCAATCGCCCGGTCTCGATGCCGGTTACGTCGAGCAGATTGTCGATCAGTCCCCGCAGGCGCTGCGCACATTCGTCGACCGAATTAATGACCTTGGCTTGCCGATCCGTGAGAGCGCCGAGCTCGCCGTCGGCTAGAAGCCGCATGTAACCGATGATCGGAGTCATGGGCGTCGCGAGCTCATGGGACACGTTCCGATAAAACTCTTTACGAGCCTGATCCAAATCGAGCAGCCGGGCGTTAGCGCGACTCAGCTGCTCAATTTTTTGCTCTAGATGTTCGACGATCTTCCCGCTTTGGGTCCGTAGATGTTCCCGGCTGAGATCTGCTGGCGATTCTTCGCGCTGCCCTTTGAGATAGCTGCGTACGGTCTTCGGAAAGGTCTTGGCGTCGATGGGCTTTTGCAGGAAGCCATCGCAACCCACCGCTAGGCTGGTCTCTCGGTTGCCTTCAGCGGTGAGGGCGACGATGGGGACTCCCGCCAAATTCTTCTCGTTCTTCAATCGGAGAGTGACCTCGTAACCGTCCAAGCCAGGGATGGCGATGTCGACGAGGATCAGATCCGGTGGATCGGCGCAGGCCAATCGCACTCCCTCGACGCCATCCGGGGCTTCCGTGACCTCAAAGCCCGAGCGCTCCAACAGCTTGCGGACCAATAGGCGGTTGGCATCGTCGTCCTCGATATAGAGAATTCTCGGCATTTCTGAACGCTATCTTGCGTCAGCGGCCGGGCTACCAGCAAGGACGAATCACCTCGATTTCCAGCTAGAAAAGCCGCGGGCCGGAACATACGACTTGCCAGCCCGCCCCGAAGCGCCGTACCAGTGTTTCCGATGACTACACGAACGGCGAAATTCATCCTCCCGGCCATCAGCCTGTCGACTTTTCTCGGCGGCTGTATTGATTTGACGCAGCCCAGCGACCTGCACGCCGCTGCTCCGGCCAAGAAAACGGTCACGGTGGAGCCGCTCAAGCCAACGGCGATTGCACCCAAGCCCGCTCGACCGACCCCCCCGCCGCGGCCGAGCGTTGCGCCCGCCAAGGGTGACGTGGCCACGGTCACCGCCTCGCATATCCTTATCGCCTACAAGGGCGGCTCTCGTGCCAAACCCAACGTCACCCGCACCAAGGAAGAGGCCAAGACCCTGGCCACCCGCCTCACCAAAGAGGCCAAGGGCGGAAAAGACTTCGCGGCGCTCGCCAAGAAGAATTCCGACGGCCCCTCAGGTCCTCGCGGTGGCGATCTGGGCACCTTTCGCAAAGGCCAAATGGTTCCGGCTTTTAACGACGCGGTATTCGCGCTCAAGCCGGGCGGCGTCGCTGGCCCCGTTGAAACCGGGTTCGGCTTCCACGTCATCAAACGCGTGAAGTAATGTCCGGCGGCGCGCCACCTAAAGCTCGAGTAAGTAGCGCGCGCAAACAGATCCTGATCGCCGAAGACGATGACAACATCGCCCAGTTTCTGACCGGCGCACTCCAGGGGCGCGATGACGTCCATCGGGCGGTGGACGGACACGAAGCCGTCGCCATGGCCAGCCACGATCCGCCACCTGATCTGCTTTTGCTCGACGCGATGATGCCGGGTATCGACGGCTTTCAGGTCGCCGAGCAAACCCACCTCTTGCCGGACCGAAGCACCGTGCCGATCGTATTCACAACGGCCCTCGACGGGCCGCGAGATATCGTGCGAGGAATCCAGAGTGGCGCGAGACGTTATCTCATCAAGCCGTTCCGCGTGACCGAGGCACTTGAGATCGTACGGGACGTCCTCGGCGTATGAGCGAGAGCGCCCCCGTCCCGACGTCAGACGAGAGCACGACGTTTCCCCTCGCTCCCAAGGCGAGCCCGATGTTTCCCCTCGCGCCCCAACCGAGCCTCGCCCTCGCGGTGCTTTGCGGACTGCTGTACTTCGCTGCTTTCCCCGGCTGCGACGTGTGGCCCGTGGCCTTCATCGCGTGGGTGCCGCTGTTGGTGGCATTGCATCGACAAACCCCGCGCCGCGCCGCCGCTACTTCTTGGGCCGCCGGGGTGGTGATGATCCTGCTCGGCTTCCACTGGCTGCTGGGCATGCTCGAGACCTTCAGCGGCTTCCCCACTGCCGCCTGTGCGCTGATCATGCTGCTCTTGTGCATGTTCCTGGCCGGGCGCACCGCCCTCATGGGCTGGCTGTACGCCCGCGCCAATGAGCTGGGCTGGCACCCGCGGCTGACGATATTTCCTGCCTTCATCGCTAGCGAGCTGATCTACCCGGTGCTGTTCCACTGGTACTTCGGTGCCACCGTGCATCAGGTGCCGGTGCTCACTCAGGTAGCCGAGCTGGGCAACCCCATCGCCGTCGGCCTGGCCCTCCTGGCCACCAACGTCGCCATAGCCGAGCTCATCATAGCGCGGCTGGAGGGCGCCGTGCCTCAGTGGAAGGCGACCGCTGGGCTGCTCATGATAACCGCCAGTGCGGCGATCTACGGCGTGGTTCGTTTGGCCCAGGTGGACGCCATGCTGGAGGACGCGCCGAAAAAGCATGTGGGCTTGGTGCAAGCCAACATGGGGCTGATGGCAAAACGCACCAACCGCGCCGAAGGCCTCGCCCGACATCTGCGACTGACCAACTCCCTCCGAGAACAGGGCCCCCTGGACTTGGTCGTGTGGAGCGAGACGTCAGTGGCCGGAGCGGTCCCCGAAAAATACGCCAACGAGTACTACGAGCGCCTCTTCAGCCGGCGTCTCGGTGTTCCCGCAATCTTTGGCGCCTTGCTCACCCGACGGGTCGAGGATGCTCGTGGTTACGTCCTGTACAACTCGTCGTTAATTAGCGACCGGGCGGGCACAGTCCAAGGGCGCTACGACAAGCAGTTCCTGCTGGCCTTCGGAGAGTACCTCCCATTCGGTGAGCAGTTCCCCAGCTTGTACAAGTTGTCGCCCCACACCGGGCGATTCACCCCTGGCAAATCCCTGGCGCCGCTACCCCTCGGGGAATTCAATATCAACGTCCATATTTGCTACGAGGACATCATTCCGAGCTTCGTGAACAGCATGCTCCAGGACGAGCCCGTCGACCTCCTGGTCAATATGACCAATGACGCTTGGTACGGGGACACCACCGAGCCGTGGATCCACGTGGCACTGGCGAGTTTCCGCTCCATCGAGCACCGCAAATACATGGTGCGGTCCACCAACAGTGGCGTCAGCGCCATCATCGATCCGGCCGGACGGGTCGTGGCCAACACCGGCACCTTCGTAGAAGCGGCACTCGTGGAAGAGATCGCGTTCCTCCGGGGGCCCCGCACTCCCTATGAACTCTACGGCGATAGCCCGTGGTGGTTGGGCACCGTAGCTTCGATATATATGGCCTTCCGGAGCCGCCGGCGCCCAGTTCCCGTCTCAGCGGCACCCCCTGAGACCCCCGCTCCTCAGGACTCAGAGAACCCGGAGAAACCCGATACCTAGACGCGGAAGTCTCCAGACGCGGAGAATATCGAAGGCTTCTCCCTCGTCGGTCTATGTCGAAAACTTGGGCACTCTAAACAATTACTCGGACAATTCCGCTGCTCGTGACGGACCGCTGGCCCTATTTGAAACCAATCGGTGCCGCCACAACGAGAAATCGCGTAGAACAACAAATTCTTAGGAGGGCATTCGGCCTCATTTGCGTAGGTCTATGTGACTTGCGGGAATCGGACCGCCCCTAAAACCCCCCGTATCAAACGGGGCTTGGAGGAAAATTATGAAAGCTTGGCGTAACTTGATTGGCTTCGGCCTGGTGGCATCCGCACTCTCCATGGGCTGCGAAGTCACCGTAAACGACGGTGTAGATGGCGGCGACGAAGACAGCGGAACCAGCACGGGCACCGGCGGCACGGGCACAGACAGCAGCACGGGCACAGACAGCGGCACGGGCGGCACTAACACCGGCACCACCGACGCCGGCAACAGCAACGAGTGCGACTCAATCGATCTGGTTGATACCCGCAAAGTCGACGGCTGTTTCGAGTGTCTGGTCGACAAATGTGCGACCGAGTTAACCGCTTGCTACGACGACAACGCATGTGTCGAGTACACCGCAGCTTGCGTAGAAGCAAAGCCCAACGGAGGCGACTTCGCCTGCGTCATGGCTGAGTTTAGCAAGATCGCGGACGCCAACGGAGGCTTCGGCAGCAGCGAGGATGTCGATGATGCTGTCGACACCTGCGGCGCACTCACCGACGAGGGCTACATCGGAGAGTCTGCAAGTGATCTGCTCACCTGCATCCGCTTCGCCGCGGACGGCGGTACGGAAGCTCGCTGCGAGTTCGAGTGTTTCCTCGACGACGGTGAGGTGTTCGACGGCGGCGCAGACAGCGGCGACGGCGGCTGAGTCATAGACCAGCAACCCAAATCGAAACGGTCCGAGGAAACTCGGGCCGTTTTCGTTTTGTGGGACAGCATCGCCACCGTGCTGCCGGCTAGATAGCGACCAGGAAGTCGTGGGGCGCCACGTCCGCCCACGGCCATGTCCGCGCTCAGCCACGCGTCGGTGGACGCCTAGAACGAGCTGCCGCGCAAATAGCGCGCCCGATGAGCTACTGCCCGATGAGCTACTGCCCGATGAGCTTCTTGAAGCGCTTGCCGTCGGCGAACATGTCGACGTTGGTGAACACGTAGGTGGAGTCCGTGTGACCGGCCGTCTCGTGGAGCTCCGCCAGTTTCTCGATCGCCGGATCCTCATAGCGGGACTTGTGCCCTGCAGGACCCGGCAGCCGGTAATAGGCCACGTCGCGCTTGCTCGGGCCGTGCTGCAACGGATCGCGAGAGGCGAGAGTGTCGGATTCCTCGGCCAAGTTGTCCGCGTCGTCCGGCTTCCAGCTGGGACCGGGCTCGAAAACGACGATCTCGAAGTGCTCTTTGACGCCGATCAGGAACTCGCGAAGCGCCGCTTTGTTCGCCCGGTTCGGGGCAAATTCAGGTGGTGCCAGAAATACAGCAGCTCGGGAATCGAGCTTTTCAGCTACCTCTCCGAGGGTATTGAGCGCAGTTTCGATGACTTTTCCGCCTCGAAACGTCTCCTGCCCGATTTCCCGGGGACCAATCATGGCGAACTCGAAGCCCTCCGGGGCCTCCCTTCGCCAACGACGAATCGTCCCGGGGCCAGGAATCGCGCGATGCGTTTCCTGAACTTCCACGAATTTATACTCCTTGAAATACCGCGTAGCGGGAACGGAGAAACCAGCGCATCCGACAGTGACCATTTTCGGGCGGGACCGTACCACGCTCGAAGCACTAAGCGACGCATATTTGGATTCAGTGCTCATCAATTCCTACATCGATCGCTAAATCGTGCGGTTGTGGACCCATAGCGCATGCCACCTCCGGCCATGGGCTGCGCGTCATACCGTTTCGGACGCCGGACCAACCCAAAGCAGGAAGAACGCCCCGGTCGGCCGCTCGATCGACTGGAGCCCCGCTACGGGCCGCCAGGCTAGCTAACGATGAAATTCAGGATGCGACCCGGCACGTACACGATCTTGCGCAGGGTCTTGCCCTCCACCAACGCACGCACTTTCTCGATGTCCATCGCTGCGGCCTTGGCTGTCGCCTCATCGGCGGTCTTTGCCAGACTCACCCGCCCGCGGACCTTACCGTTCACCTGCAGCGGGATTTCCACCACGTCGTCCACACACAAGGCAGCGTCGAAGCTCGGCCAGCTCTCAGCGGAGATGCTCGGAGGGTGACCCAGTAGCTCCCACAGCTCTTCGGCGAGGTGAGGCGCGAACGGCGAAACGAGAAGCAGTAGTTTCTCCACCGCTTCTTTGGGCGGCGGCGTCTTCAGCCCGATCAGGTGGTTCGTGAAAATCATCATCGTGCTGACGGCGGTGTTGAAGCGCATCTGCTCAATGTCCTCCCCCACCTTCTTGACCGTTCGGTGCAGGAGCTTGTTCGTCTCGTCGTCGCTGTCTGCGCCCAGTTCTTTGCGAGCGACCTTGTCGACCTTATCTAAAAAGCGCCGCACGCCGGCGAGTCCATTGGTCTGCCAAGGTTTGACCTGCTCCAGCGGGCCCATGAACATTTCGTAGACCCGCAGGCTGTCCGCGCCATACTCGGCCACCACGTCGTCGGGGTTCACGACATTGCCGCGGGCCTTGCTCATCTTCTCGCTGATGATGGCCAGCTTGACGCCGCTCTCAGGCTCGTGGGCTTCCCCGCCCTTCCAGTCGATGTTGTCGTTGAGCCAGCGAGCTTCGACCTTGTGGCCAGTGCTGGGACGCACGAAGCCGCCCTGCTCTTTGTCGGGAACGACGTCCTCGTGATCGCCGTCGAGACGCTCCAGCTCTTTGCCGTCGTCGTCCACCACCGCGTAGTAGCGGTGCGACTGCCCGAGAATCATGCCCTGATGCACTAACTGAGTGAACGGCTCCGCGTGTTTGACGACTCCCGCGTCGAACAACACCTTGTGCCAGAAGCGGGCGTACAAGAGGTGCAGGACGGCGTGCTCGGCGCCGCCCATGTAGAGATCGACCGGCATCCAGGCGTCGTAAGCCTCTTCGGAAAATATCTCCGTCTCGTTCTGGGGATCGAGATAACGCAGGTAGTACCAGCACGAGCCCGCCCACTGGGGCATGGTGTTCGTCTCTCGGGCGAACCACTTGCCGTCCTTCTGAAAGTAGCGCCACTCCAACGCGCGGGATAGCGGCCCCTGAGGATCGCCGGGGTGGTAATCCTCCAGCTCCGGCAACAGCAGCGGCAGCTCGCTCTCGTCGACCGCGATTGGCGTCTGATAGTCGATCTTAGCCTCGGCCCCGGTGCGCGGATCGCCGTCACACTCGACCGGGAAGTACACCGGAATTGGCTCGCCCCAGTAACGCTGGCGACTGAACAGCCAGTCCCGTAGCTTGTAGTTGACCTTGCGGCAGCCGATGCCTTCGGCCTCTAAGTAGTCGATGATTTGGCTCTTGAAGTCCGCGGTCTTGAGACCGTCGAACTTGCCGGAATTGAGCGCGATGCCGTGATCAGCGAAAGCTTCGGTCAAGGGCTCATCGGGAGCTTTGCCGTCGGCACTGACCACCGGCACGATGGCAAGATCGAAGGCTTGGGCGAACTCGAAGTCGCGAGTGTCGTGGGCGGGCACCGCCATGATGGCGCCCGTTCCGTAGGCGCCCAGCACGTAGTCCGCGGTGTAGATCGGGACCTCTTTGCCAGTCAGCGGGTTGGTGGCGTGGGCTCCGGTAAAGATGCCGGACTTCTCTTTGCCGAGACTGGTGCGCTCAAGATCGCTCTTTCGGGCGGCCGCCTCAGCGTAGGTTTTTACTTCTTCGCGCTGTTCGCTAGAGCAGATATCCAGCGTCATCTTGTGATCGGGCGCGATGACCATGTAGGTCGCACCAAACAGCGTGTCGGGTCGGGTCGTGTAGACCTTCAGCTTTTTATCACCGCCGACGACGGGGAACTCCACCTCAGCGCCTTCGCTGCGGCCGATCCATTCGCGTTGTTTTTGTTTGGTGTCGGGCCAGTTGAGCGGCTCGAGATCTGCCGCCAGCTGGTCGGCGTACTCGGTAATTTTGAGCTGCCACTGGCGAACGGGCTGGCGCACCACCGGGTGCCCTCCCCGCTCGCTGAGCCCATCGATGACTTCTTCGTTGGCCAGCACCGTGCCGAGCACCGGGCACCAGTTGACGGGGATCTCACTTTGGAACGCCAAACCGCTGTTGAACAGTTTGAGGAAAATCCACTGGGTCCAGCGCACGTACTTCGGCTCTGTCGTATCGACTTCCCGAGACCAGTCGTAGGAAAAGCCTAAGCTCTTGAGCTGAGTGCGGAAGGTCTTGACGTTGTTGGCCGTCGTCTCCCGGGGGTGGGTTCCGGTGTTGATGGCGTGCTGCTCGGCGGGCAAACCAAAGGCGTCCCAGCCCATGGGGTGCAAGACATCGTAACCTTGCATGCGTTTGTGGCGCGCCACGATGTCGGTCGCCGTGTATCCCTCGGGGTGGCCCACGTGCAGCCCGCTACCCGAGGGGTACGGAAACATATCGAGCACGTAGTACTTGGGGTGTCCCTCGCGACGCTTGGCAACAAAACATTCGTTGTCTTCCCAGTACTTTTGCCAGCGAGGTTCAACGCTCAGGTGGTCGTAGGCCATACGGCGCGTGTACCAGATCTCGGCGCGGCTCGGAAAAGCTGTGCCAACAAATCGCGGGTCCCCCCGCCGGCCAGCAAACCTTCAGGGATCCGGCCGCTCTCCGCACTCCCGGCCGCTCAACCCCGTCGGCCGATCAACCCCGAGTGCGGCGGAGCACTGGTCCGGGGTTTTTCTGTTGTTCGGATTTGCGCCGGAGCCTGTCCCGACGCTTTTGCAACGCCAGAGCATCCTCGCCAGTCCCCGCGTCCATGAGCGCCAGAGCCTTGTCCGGTTGTTTCACGTAGTGCTCGTAGAGCTTGCAGAGCTCCAGCCGCACGCTCGGGTCGTCAATTTGCCGGCTGGAGGACTCAAAATCCGCCAGGGCCGCCGCTCGGTCACCGCGGGCTTTGGCGATTTGCCCACGGACCCGCAGGGCCTCCCCTCCGCCCCCTCGAGTCAGCGCGACAGTAGCCGCCATCTGAGCGCGTCCCAAAGCCCCAGCCCGCCGTAAGGTCTGCGCCAAACCGAGTAAATCTCCGTCGTGCAGGCGCTCCAGCGGCTCCGCATAGAGCCCCACAAGAGCGCCCATACTGACCACGTCCCACAAGTTGTGGTCCACCACCGCCCGCAGCGGCTCGTCGTTGCCTGTGCGCAAAAATTGCGTGTAGCAAGCCGCGACGTCCGCCCCTTCAATATCGCCCACCCGATCGAAACCCAATATCTCGCTCTCCACGGATTTTAGGTTACAGCGGCCGATGCGAGCCTTGTGCAATCGCCGAGAGACATGCAGCAAGTCCAACTGCGGCCGCTGCTCGGGCGGCTTCATTCGCTGCATCACGTAGCGCCCTCGAATCAGCGGCCAGTCGAAGGACTTTCCGTTGAAGCTGATCCACACGCTGGCGGCGTTCATCGCGTCGCGAAGCCGCACCAACAAAGCTCGCTCCTCCCCCGGACTGCGCAGCAACAACTGCTCCAACTCGAAACAGCCCGCGTCGTCATAGCTGCCGAGCCCCACCAGGAAGGCCACGACACCCGCGCCGCCCAGTCCCGTTGTCTCGGTGTCGAAGTACAGAGCATCCGAAAAATCCACGCTAGCCAACGCCCCGTCCAAGGCGAGCAAACTCAGTATTTCTCCCCGAGCGTCTGCCCCAGGTGCCACGGGAACACGCCCCACATGATGCGACCGCTCCATAGCCATACGCCTCTGCCACAGGGGTCCGCCCTCACACTCCACGCGCACAAACGGCAGCGTATTCTCGCCATTCGTTTTTTGGGTTGGTTTCCCATCAGCACGACCCATGATCTGCGCCATACGAGCCCGCAGTTCATCCAGCGGTGTCACCCCACCCGTGCCGTCAGAGTCCGTGAGTGCGGCAGACGACGCTGCGGCAGACGACAATAGAACGGGAGGCTTCTCGCTCGATGCCGGCGGGTCAGCATTGGGCGGGCCCCCACTGGGTCCGCCAGAATTAGGCGCGCCGGGCGGGCCAGGCGTCGCTAACGAACCCGACGACACCGCGACTGACGACGCCGAACCCGACGACGCCGCGACTGACCGAGAAATAGGCGGCCGCAGCCGGGCGAGCTTGCTCTTCAGGCTCGCCACCTTAAACGTCTCCGTCCAATTGCAGCGCGGCCACATTGCCGTCGCCACTCGCCACCACCAGGCGGTTTGCCGTGACCACCGGCTGCCAAAGACTCGCGCTACCGATGCTGACGGATTGCCACGCCTCACCGGGCCGGCGGTACCAAAGCGCGCCGTCTTGGCCCGGCAACAGCACCGTGCCTGCCGGCGTAATGGCCAGCGGCGCGCTCAGCTCTGCCGGCAGCGGCTCGGCGGAGCCTACGGGCTCCCCGCGTAAATCGAATCGTAAGAGCCGTGAGTCCCGAGAGACCGCCACCACGGAGTCCGCGTTGGCAGCCACCGCCACTACGTTTTTTACTCTCCACCGACGGGAGCCTTCACCGGAGACGGCGGTCAGCCCTTGCTCGGTCACTGCGTACAGGGTGCTGCCCTGTCGCACCAGCTGTCGCACCGCTCCGCTGAGCTCGACGTACTCACGCTGATAGGTTCCCCGCACCAGAGCGACAGCGCCGTCTTCGAGACCCACCGCCACGCGACCGTCCTGCAACACCACCGGATCCGTCGTCGGTTTCGCGCGGAAGGCCGCGCGCCACAACACGCCAGCCCGGGTCGACACCGTCCACAACTGATGGTCGCCGCCAATGAAATGGGCCGAGCCCCGCGGGTGCACCGCCAGCCCGCCGCGTACGCGATCAGGCGCTCGGAACAACCAGCGTTGAGTCCCAGCCGGAACGAGACTGATCAGATGCCAACGAGTCGGGACATAAACGTTTCCGAATTTATCGACAGCGGGCACGCCAGCGATGGGCCCGTCGAGGGTGTAGCTCCAGCGATAGGCTCCGTCAGGCCCGATGCTGTGCACGGCGTTCTCTCGGGTGACCACGAAGGTCGTGCCGTCGGCGGCGATGACGGGCCGAGCCACCACCGGACTCGCCGCGCGAAATCGCCACAGGATGCCTCGCATACGGTCGTTGTCGCTGAGCAGCCCCGTGTCGCTTGGCCTCGCGGCGGGGACGGTGACGGCAGCTGACGAGATCTGGGGGGCCTCCGTCGCGGGCTGCGCATACTGAAGTTTCGTTGTAGACGCCGAACAGGCAAAAAGCCCCAAGGCCCAGCAGATCGGCAGGCATCTCTGCCTTGGCGCGACGAGGAAACAACGAAACATCGGTTCAGGCAGCCTGCCCGAGGGTCGGGAGCTTCGCAAGTCCGTTCCGAGGGCTAAAGTGCGCGATTCACTTCCCTTGAAGGGAATCGCGACCATGAGATCCTGCAGCAGAAACAGAATTGGCTCTATTTCGTCGAGAGAACTGCTCTCACCCCAAGTGAGCAGTTCTCTCGAAACCCCCTCCGTGTTTCTGAATCCCGCATTACGGCAGAACGGCCCCCCCGCTAGTCGAAACACCCACTACGCTCTGGGTCATGCACATGTTCGGTCTTACCGGGGGCATAGGCTCGGGCAAAAGTACCGTCGGAGGGCGCTTCAGGGCCCGCGGATTGCCCATCTTGGATGCGGACGCACTAGCTCGGGAGGTTGTCGAGAAAGGCAGCTCGGGACTGGCGGCCATCGTGGACGCGTTTGGGGCCGAGGTGTTGCAGCCCAACGGCGAGCTGAACCGCAAGGCTGTGGCTGACATCGTGTTCAAGCGTGAGGGGGCGCGAGAGACGCTCAATGGCATCACCCACCCCCGCATCGGCATGCTGTCCCAAGAGCGCTCCGCCGCCCTAGAGGAGGCAGGAGAGCCCCTTGTCTGTTACGAGGCCGCCTTGCTGGTGGAAACGGGCAGTGCCAGTGGGCTCCGCCCCTTGGTGGTGGTGACCCTGCCGGAAGCCATGCAGATCGAACGTGCGTCAAAACGGGACGGCGCCACGGTGGACGAGATCAGTGCCCGGGTGAAGGCCCAGCTGCCCATGGCGGAGAAAGCGAAGGTCGCCGACTTTGTCATCGATAACAGCGTCGCGATGAGCGTGACCTTGGCGCGCGCCGATGCCGTCCTGGACGCCATTTGTAAGAAAATGGACGTCGATCCCGCGAGATATCCCATGCCCCAGGGCGTCAGCTTGCGGAGCTGAGCGACCAGGCGGAGCTGAGCGACCAGGCGACACCCAGCGGCCAGACGGGCAAGCCCGCCGGTGTTAGCGCCACTGGGGACGCTAACACCCTATACCGGTGCTGAGGACTGGCGCCTCTAGTACGTGCCCACAGGGTGAACGCGCTCGGCAGTGAATCGCATGTAAGTCGAGTACGAGTCCAGGTTGCCGTCCGTGTCCGCCAGCGGCACCTTCGAACCCGTCGCGCCCTGGAGATCCTCATCCCGAACCAGAGCCAATATCGAGCCTCCCGGACGGGGTACGTCGGGCAGAGTGGGGTCGATCAGGGTGATGAAGTAATTGCAGCCGCCGACGAATACGTCCAACAAAGAGTTGCAGCTAGGAGTCACAACGTCGCCTGCGCAAGGGATGTAGTCCTGGCTACAAGCGCGGTCCCCGCCCTCAGCCAACAATGTCGGCACGGGTGCGTTGGCGAGCGAATGCACTGTGATATTTCCGCAGAGGCCGTCAGTGCCAGTGCCGTCAAGGGTCTCTAAAGCGGTGAAAGCAGCCGCGTAAGTCATGGCAAATGGCGGAGCGGGCGCGGTGTCTGCCCCTACGCCTGCCTGGACTCTCAACTCCAAAAAGTCGAAGACCGCGAGACTCCCGCCGATCATCAACGGAATGCTCGCGGTGCCTGTACCCGTCATCGCCAGGTCTTTTCCGGCAAACGTTCCCGGAACGAGGCTCGTGGGAATGTTGCTCCCATCCACATCCCCGCTACTGATGCCGAAGCTGGTGTCCAAGCTCGCGTTCGGTACCGGGTTCCAGATCGGGTCCGGTGCCGCATCGAGTATGCCGACGTTGACGCTACCCGCGGTTCCGGTCGGGTCCCAAGTCTGCTGGGTGGTTGGCAAGAACTGGAAGAGCACGTTGGTGATCCCGTCATCGATGTTGTCTTGGATACCGTCGTTGACGTCGCCCAATGCGACGTTCCTGACGCCATTCGGCAGCCGGTTCTCCGTTTGGTCGCACCAGGCCGGAGCATCACCCCTGACGAGCGCCACCGTGTCGAATCGGGTAAGCAGTTCGTAGCGGCAATTGGTGTCGCAGCCGTCCAAGTTGACGTCGTTGTCGTCGTCACAATCCTCGACGCCGTTGACAATGCCGTCTCCGCAAACCGCGGCGACGATGTCTTGGCAGCTGGCATCACACACGCCTGTATTGGGCGGCTCGCACTCTTCGGCAGGCGCCGC
>JABSRN010000139.1 GCA_013214025.1 Polyangiaceae bacterium | reverse complement strand
TACGTCGCCGATCTTCCCCGCCCACCGTCACTTTCTTGGCCTTCCAGAAGTCGATGGGCGATCTCTATCCTACGTTGATCTCGCCGATCGACTTGAAAGGCTCGGATGTGACCCGGGCCTTTCGCTTATGTGACGTCGCCGCGATCGTGCGCGTCGATGCCCGGGTTGGCCCAGTAACTCGCGATCGCCAATACATCGCTCTTCCGAGCAGATCCCCGGATAGACGCGCTTTTCGATCCCCGTCGACACACTCGGGACGTCTTGACTGATCGCGTCGTACGCTCGTCGAAAGACTAGCGACGGAAATAGATCGTCACGATACCGATAGCGTGCGAAGGCCCCTGGCTTGCGCACCAACGACCAAATGACATGGCGATAGTTGACCCGGTGAAGATGCCGTCCCAGCAGGCGTTCTGTAACAAGCTGGAGCTTGCCATTGTGCCACACCTCGACCTCTCGCTCGTAAACGCGCACTTTGACTTGTTCCCCGATAAGCCGAGAGGGGACCGAGTAGGTATTGAAAAGCACTCGAAGCGTGCTGCCTGATGATACCGGCAAGCCAAATTCCTTGAATTCCACAAGTCGACTCACGTCCAGTTTCGACATCACCGCCAGCTCTTCGGTAAGCTTTAGATGTCGCGAAGCATTCGCCTTGCTGGCAACGCTCTGCACGAATTTCTCGTAAACTTCGACGCTCTCAAAATCGCGGCTGCCACGCATTAAGAGCGCCTGTTCCAGACGACGCTTGAACGCGCCGTTCGGTGCCTCCACATCGCCATTCTGTTCCTTCTGCCCGACGGCTATCGTCCGAGGCTTCATGCCGAGATGGCGTACGAGCGCCGCGTAGTCGTCGTTGAAGTCCCGCTTTCCAGGGCTCAGCTTGTGGGTTGCCGCGGTCGAATTGTCCGTTTGACTCCACTCGGGGTGCCGGCCCAGTCGGAAGAGCGCGTCCTGAATGCCACGCTTCAAAGCGAGATACGACTCGCTCAAGCTCACCGTTATCCACTGCCAGTTCGAATACGGCAGCACGAAATTGCACAACAAGTGCGCAAACAACACGCCGCAGATGGTCACCCCAAGCTCACCCGTCGACGTAAAATCCGTCTGTCCCGCTTCACCTGGTCGGTGCTCCTGCGCGAAACGGATCTCCTTCTCCGGGCCGTTCTGCGCTCTCCACTCCCGTACGTGCCGTTGCAATGTGCGGAGTTGCCCATCGGCGTACTGCCCTGGGCGCCGCTCCTGTAGCGCCTCGAATAACGTCTTCGCTTCGAGAGCCGGAGTCGTGCTCAACAGCCGACCACCCAATCCCAATCGGCTTCGAATGGGTTCTCCCTTGTTCGCCAGGTCCGTGGCTCTTTCAGCTCGCTCGGCAGTTTGCCAAGCTGCACGTATTTTCGAGCCGTCTTTCGATCCATGTCGGCGCGCAACGCCGCACGACCGATCTGTCCATGCTTGCTCATCTCTTCCATCAGCTTCCTCACTTGCGCGTCCGTAGTCTTCACCAGGGCATTTTAGGTGCCCCGGCAATAGACATCGGCCCGCTGGTCAGGATGGGGCGATGTAGTCGTCGTTACTTGGGGTGATGTAATGATCACTCAGCAACCGGGACTAGCTTTTAGCTGGATCCGGAGGCAATCCGAGCACTGACCTGGCGGCGTCCCGGCATAGAAGTTGCTCTGCTCGGATGCATGGCCATTCTATCCGTACGCTCAAGACTCCCCGTTCGTTGTGCCCTGCTCTGTTGTCTGCTCACGCCATGCGTTGTGGCTGAAGAGAAGGCACCAGTCGAGGCCGAACAGAATGACCAGGCGAAACCCGATGCCGAGCCAGAGCCAACAC
>JABSRN010000138.1 GCA_013214025.1 Polyangiaceae bacterium | reverse complement strand
GGCCAGATTCAATTGGTCCTCGCAACACCTTGATGATGAGGTGCTTGAATGCAGAAACAGAAGCGAAGAAAGTCGGACCGCTCAGGACGGCCAAAGATGCGTTCTCCAGGACGCCCTCCCGAAGCCGGGCTTGAGCAACAGAAGCAGTTCTGGCGGGGGATTGCAGAAGGCCTATCAAGCGAGGAGGCTGCCCTCGTGTGTGGTGCGTCCGCGCCTGTTGGAGGCCGTTTGTTTCGCCGCGCAGGCGGTATGCCGCCAATTAGCCTGGCGCCCCGCTCGTCTCGTTACCTGTCGTTTTCGGAACGCGAGGAAATCGCCGTTCTACGGGCGTAGGGAGAAGGTATACGCGAGATTGCTCGTCAGATCGGTAGGGACCCATCAACGATTTCTCGCGAGGTGCGGCGCAATGCCGCGACGCGTTCTGGCGGGCTGCAGTACCGAGCATCGAGTGCCCAGTGGCACAGCGATCGTCGCGCCAAGCGCCCCAAGATCGCTAAGCTCACGAGCAATGACAAGCTGAGAGCCTACGTCCAAGACCGACTCGCAGGGGCGGTGACGGCGGACGACGGTAAGCATAAGCCCATAGACGGGCCATCCGTGGGGCGATGGGGTGGTCGGCGACACGGCAAACGACAGGACCGACGATGGGCCACTTCGTGGAGCCCGCAGCAAATCGCTCATCGGCTTCGGATAGAGTTTCCGGGTGATAAGTCGATGAGGATCTCCCATGAGGCGATCTACCAGGCGTTGTACATCCAGGGTTGAGGCGCGCTGCGCAGAGAATTGACAACATGTCTGCGCACCGGCCGAGCACTGCGCGTCCCGAGGGCCCGTCGCCGCAAACGTGGAAAGCCATTCATCGAGCCGGAGGCGATGATCAGTGAGCGCCCCACCGAGGTGGAGGACCGAGCCGTTCCTGGACACTGGGAAGGAGATCTAATTATCGGCCTCGGCAAGTCGGCGATAGGCACACTGGTCGAACGCAGCACCCGATTCACCATGCTGCTTCATCTTCC
>JABSRN010000137.1 GCA_013214025.1 Polyangiaceae bacterium | reverse complement strand
TGCAAGATGCCATCGGCGAGGTCACCGACGGCGTAAAATCGGAAATCTGGGTCGCCGAGGGCATCTATTATCCGGCGCCGATCGACGGTGATTTTCCGCCGAGCCGCAGCTCGGCCTTTTACCTCGAGTCCAATGTGAGCGTGTACGGCGGTTTCGCGGGGGACGAGCTCGGCCGCGCCGGACGGGACTGGACCACCCATGTGACCATACTCAGCGGTGACATCGACCAGAACTTCACTGGCGCGGACGTGAATGTGAACGGCGTCGTCACGCTACAGCTCGATGGGGACAACAATGTAACGAACCCCCGGGGGGACAACTCCTATCACGTGCTCAATGTAGAATTGGACAGCGAGATACGCGTCGATGGCTTTACCGTGACCGGCGGCTTGGCAGATGGCACGGAGAGTACCGGTCGGGGCGGGGGACTGCTGTTCAACAGCGCCGGGGCCGTGCTCGAGAACATGATCTTCGAGGGCAACGCGGCGGTGGGATCGGGAGGCGCTGTCTGGATAGGGGCGAGTCAAGTCACCATGGCGAATACGACCGTCCGTAAGAATATGGGAACCACCACATTTCGCGTGCAGGGCAGCGTCACTCAGTTCAGTCTCCAAGACTCGCGCGTGGAGGACAACCCCGCCGTGGGCTTTCTGGCGTCGACCGATGGTGGCGTTTACTATGTCGATCGGACGAGCTTCTTGCGCAACACTATTGCGGTGATTGTTCAGGACGGCGCTGCGGCGACGATGAGTAACTCGCTGATTGCCGGCAACTCCTTGGGGGCGGCCAGAATACAGCTGGGAGCGGTCGCCACGTTCAACAACTCGAGCCTTATCGGGAACCATCTGGCGACTGGTGGTGCGGGATTATGGGTGTCAGCTTCGACGGTGAACTTGAACAACAGCGTGCTCTGGAACAACTCTAGCCCTGATGTCAGCGCGGCGGATGCCAGCGTGCGCCTAACTGGCGGGGGCGTCGCCAACTTCAACACCAGCCTGGTCGAAGACTGGAGCGGTGACGGACTGATTCCTGGAGACAACCCCGTAATCGACGTGGGAGAGACGGGCACGGACTACGGCACTGCCGTCGTCGGCAATCTTCACGCCCCAGACGGATCGCCGTTGATCGATGCAGGAGAGGCCAGCGTCGTGTTCGGTACCCTCGATCTCGATGGCAACGCCCGGACCCAGGGCGTGAGCGTGGATATCGGCGCCTACGAACGCAGCGAATAGCGCCTGAGTAGCGAGCGACCGTGCGCGTCTGGCAGTGCGGGTTGGGGCCCAGCGCCGCGGTATTGTTCCGCTGCCCACGGCTCAGCGGTCCCGTAGCTGCCGGAATTGCCTCCGTGGCTTGCCCGCGGCTATTAGTTCATGTTACCGACCGTCCGGCCTCCACTCGGGGCCGTACGTGAGGGGATCTGATGTTTAGTCTAGTTAAGAATGTGGTGGTGGATGTCGCAACGGAGGTTCGGCGCCGCCGGGCTTGGAAGCGAGTCAAAGGTTTGTACGCCGTGACGACACGAACGTCGGCGATGAAGATGGCGAACTGCACCGCCATCGTCGGTGGCGTGACCTTTTCGGACGCCATGGATTTCGCGGTGACCCGGGATGGCCTGGTAGTGAAACCGTCGGACATCGGCAGCGTCGGCATTCGCATTCCGTGGAACGAAATTGACGTGTCCCGATTGCAGTACCATTCGGACTCTTGGGTTCAGTTAGGCGACCGCGCTCAAATCCGGCTACCTTCCGAAGACGGCACCCGACTGTTAGAGCTAATCAGCAGCCGTGACGACCGCGCGATAGCCTGACAGCCGTCTCCGGATATCGGATATCGCGGCCGCCTTGCCGGGCTGCGATCAGTTGTGATCGTTGACCGCGGGACAACCAAGAAATCTCCCACCGTAGCGCCCCGGCGCGGCTGTTCTGATATCGGTCGCGGGCGCGCATAGCGTATAACGATGTACTTGGAAAGTAGGCGCTTTCACACTTCGTGCCCCATGACTCAGCCCATAGCGACTACCCCCGAATACCCTCTCCGCCTGACGTGGCACCCCGACGGCGTGGTCCAGGTGTTCGAGGACGAGAAGGACACCGTCAACAACCTTGAGGACTTCGATTCCGATGATCCTGAGGACCGTTCGCTGGCGTTCATCGTTGACGCTCAAGGCTGGCCCGTGGCTATTACCGTGCGTACCCAAATCGGCAAGCTTCGGGTAAGTTTGGACGATGAACGCCGTACCCTACGGTCTATGACTCAATCATAGCGTCGATCTTAGGGTGTTGCGATGATGTTGATCTGATTCACGTACCAGGTGGCGTTCCGGGTGAGGCAGCAGCCGGCGCTGTTTGCGCCGGAGCGGAGCTCGAGGCCGTACTGGCCATCGGCCAGGCCGTTGAGTGTCCAGGTTTCGTCGAAGGAGAAGTCATCTTGGTCGTCGCTGCCGTAACGCTGAAATACCAGGGTGGAGGCACCGCCGGCCTGGTGCAGGTACATGCGGAGTGTACCGTTGGTTCCGATGAAGTAGCGATGATTGAGCGTGATATCCAGGCTCGGGCAATCGTTGAGCTCGAAGTTGGTGCGTCGTGCTGCGATATATTCGTCGGCCCCGCCGACGGCACCCCAGGAGAACACTCCGGACAGGAAACCTTCGCTGTTGTCCACGCCGCAGGCCCACTTTCGGTCACCGTTAGCGAGAAAAGCCCAATCGCCGCCCGTGCAGTTGCTGTTGTCCGTGGTGGGAATATCGATGATGGTGGGGCAGCCGTCGATGCCCGTGTCGATGCCCGTGTCAACCTCGGCATCCACTCCACCGTCAATGGGACCCTCGCCGCAGGTTCCGCCTAGGTTAGGGGCCGAGCTGTCGGTGGTGGCCTCGGTGCCTCCGGTGTTTGCGTCTGTCTGGCCGTCAGGGGGGCAGACTTCGAGGTCTGTGCACTGATGGGCGCAACAGATCGCGCTGCCGGTGCAATCGTTGGCGTTGTTGCAGCCGTTCTTGTCTCCGAGATCGCAGCTCTGGACGAGCATGCCGACGAAAAAACTGAATCCGATTGCGAATACGCTGCGCTGCATGGCGCCCGAGTTACGACATTTAGGCCAGGCGCGACCGCCCAAGTTAATGTAAACGTAAGAATTGCGCGGAGAACCGGAGGAGTTGTGATGCCAGTGACGGGGCTAGAGCCTGACTCGGCAGTTGGCCGCGTTCGTCAAAGCGGAACATGGCGAGGGAGCCTGTGTGGACGTGGACGGCGTGTCCGCCTGTTCCCACAGTTGCCGTTTGTACTTCTTGGTCGATTGCCGCGGCGGTGTTGGCGATTTTCCCGGAGGTATCGGGCGATCGAGCGTTTTGCCCGATGGCCTACGATGGGGAGTTGACGTTGGAGCTCTAGGAATCGACTTAGAAGTCCCGGAAGATCAAGAACGCGTCGTAGTTCCCGATGTTGTCGGCAGCCAGCCTCGCCCTCACTGCCATCGGCGACGAAGACATCACCGGTGGCAGTGAGGGCGAGGCTGGAACCGTGGTCGGCGCCGGTGGTTCCCCATTGTTCTGCGTAAGTGATGACCCCTGTGGAGCCGGAGAGGGTGACCAGTGAGGCATACGGGTAGTAACCACCGGAGTGACCGTTGGTCTCTAGATTGCCGTAGCTACGACCGACGACCCAGATGTTGTTGCTAGGGTCGACGATCAATTGAGCCGCGGCGTCGACGCCGGTGGTTCCGTACTGGCTGCCCCATGCCTCTACGCCGGTTGCCAGGGCCAGCTTGATGACCAGCTGGTCATAGCTGCCTATGCGAATGGGGACATGTAGTTGACGTTCAGCAAGTCGGTCTCGGAGCTCGAAACGGTGTTGTCTGCGGGCGTCACAGCCCCGCTGTTTTTCGTCTCCACCAGCTCGGGGATGAAGAATTCAATCTTCGGGTGGGTCTTGCGAACGATACTGGGGATCTCGATGGTGCCGTGCCAGCTCGCTCGCCCCAGTGCGGAGACCTCAAAGCTGTGTTGGCCGGAGCCGATGGGCATGGGATGAGTGCGGACGCCGGACCGACCCAGAAAGCGGGCAGGGGTGTGCAAGGGGCGTTGGTTGTGGGGCTACGATATTTTGGCGAAACTCCGGAAAAATGTCGGAACGGACCGCCCGGGAGGGCCACGTGCCGTGAAACTCGAGTTTAGGGGGCCGGATCAGGGCATTTCGTCGGCGCCGATATCGGGATTGGCGCCGTTGAAATCGTCGGTGCTGTAGGCGCCATTGAAGTCGTCGCTGGTGTCGACACCAGCGTCGATGAGCCCACTCGATGTGGTGAGTCGGAAGTCGTTGGAGCCGAAGTTCACGTAGCCGGGATCGATCAGCAGACTGCCGGTCCCTAGGGTGCAACCGCCGCAGGGCGTGGCGTTCTGGTAGAAGTTGTTGTGGGTGCGCGACGTATAGACGGCGCTGCCACCGATGCCGTCACCGCCGTTGTGGCTTATCAGGTTGTTGCGGAAGGTGAAGCCCGGGTTGTTGCCGAGGTCCACGCCGGCGCCGGTGTTCGCGACTATTGTGTTTTTGACGAAGTACACGCCCGCGGCGTTCATGGTGATGCCTACGCCGATGTCGTTCGCGTAAATGGTGTTGCCAATGACCACGGAGTTGTCCGCGGAACCATTGAACTTGAGGCCCTGGGAAGTGTGGCCGTGGATGCTGTTGAACAGGATCGTAGCGGGGGCGTTGAGCTCGATGCCCGTCTGCCCATTGGTGTCGAACTCACAGTAGCTGACGACATTGTTATCGCCGTCGACCTCAAGACTTTGGTCGTTGTTCCGCAGGATGCCGCGGCTGAACAGGTTGTTATCGCCCTTTAGGCCCAGCGAGTTGCTCGGGCAGTTGGTAATCTCGAGGCCAAATATGCGGTTGTTGTCTCCGTTGATGATGAAACAATTGACGGCGTTGCCGAGATTGGTCCCGTCGATGGTGGCGCCATCTGCGACGATATCGGTGCCGGCAATGTCCGACAGGTCGGGCAGGCCCGAGTCGAGCATGATGTAGTAGCCGTCGGGCACCAGAATGGCCTGAGCGTTGGCTCGTGCGTTGGTGTAGTTGATGGCCTCCCGGAGCGACAAGCCGTCACCAGTGGTGGCTCCCGGGGCGTCGCCGGCGTCGTCTTCGTCAATGGGCGTGGTCACGATGATGACGTTGGTTGACGTGCGGACGATCAAGTAAAAGACAGTGACGTCTTGGAGTCCGCCACTGTCGGTCACCCGCAGGCGAACCTCGTAGGGGCCGGGCGTGCTGTAGGTGATGCCGGCAGGAGTGGCTCCTGTCGCGTCGTAGGTTCCGTCGCCCTCCCAGTCCCACTCGAAACTGAGTTGCGCAAAGCTGTCCTCGGCGTCCCAGCTGCCGGTGGCGTCCGCGAGGAACACTGTGGCGGTATTGTTGGACCAGCCAGTGCCTGGCGTTATGAGTGCAGACGCCACGGGGGCGCTGTTGTTGAGGGTGCAAGGATCGCAGCTTCCGCCGCAGTCGATGCCCGTCTCGTCGCCGTTCTGCGAGCCATCGGAACAGTTGGCGGGGGAACCGCTGTCTGCCGTATTTCCCGCGTCACCGCCGGGTGGGGCACCGTCGGGACTCGTGCTGCCGTCTAGAGATGATCCACTTCCTGCGGATGCGCCGCCCAATCCCGCCACGCCTCCGGAGCCACCGCTACTGAGAACACTGCCATCACTATTGATGGCGCTTGTTCCACCGTTGCCGCCTCCCGCGCTCGTGGAGTCGCTGTCCGTGACTCTCGGGGCGTCGAGCCCACCGTCCGCGGTGATGCCGCCATTGCTGCCGGCGACATCGTAGCCAATGCGTCCGCAGCCGAAGGGCATGAGCCACCAGCAGACGGTGACGAGCTGCAGCCACTGTGTGGCCGAGTGCGTCGCGGTGTGGCGGCGGGCAGAGAGCATTTTAGCTCTTAGTGTCGCGCATTTTTGGTCTCGTCGGGTCTTGATTGTTGCATGACTTCTGTCGGGAAATGTGACCGTCCGAGTTCGGGTTGTTGACGGCGGCCAGCGAGCAAGTGAGGTCCGGTTCAGATGGTCGAAAACGGCTGGTCTTCTGGATACCGAGCTGGCACGCTCGAAACGCGAAGATCCCCGCTAGATTAATACTGTTAATTGGCATTTTGGGTGCCATGGCATGTGCAACACGAACCTCAGCGCCCCCGGTGATCGCGACCACCCAGGTCAAAGTCGGCACTGCAGCGGACGAGAAGCGGCCGTCGCCGGTTGTGAAGAGAGCGCCAACACCGGCGGCGACTAGATGAGCTGCCAGGCCATCGAGCGCGCGGCGATTGCCGCCGCATTGTCGCTCACGGAATATCGGACGGCTCGCGAGGAGGACACCTGTTCCGCGAAAATTCGAGACGAAATTCGGCTGGCGAATAAGGTCGGAGCCAGAGGAACGCCTGCCTTTCGAATTAGTGGCATCACGTTGGCGGGGCCCAGCCGCCGGAAAAGTTCCTTGCGTTGATAGATGCCGAGCTCCGCGCGATTCGAAAGATGCCGCGGGCGAAATCCGCCGCACGACTCTAAGAGCAAAGAAGTGCCTGCAACTATAGAGCGACTCCGGCTCGTCCCACTCGCTCCACGATCAATTGTAAGGCGCGAGATCTGAACAAACGTTAGACAACTTCCAGTTGGGGTCTCACCCACCGGGGGTTCGCCAACGGCACTAGTCACGCTGGTGCAGTTTACGGATTTTCAGTGTCCTTTTGGCAAGAGGGTAGAGCCCACGATTGCCGCGTTGCTGAAGCGCTACGGTAACGCTCTAGGGCTGGTCGTTAAGAACCAGCCCTTGCTGGTTCACAAGCGAGCGATCCCGGCGGCCCAGCCCGAAGCAAACTTCATCAAGCGGATCGACCATGAACTGGCCCACGCGCGTAGCCTTGTAAAACCCAGCACCCCGCGTGGGAAAAGTTACGAAAAATCGATGAAGAGCGCCGCGGTACCCGCGCCGCTCGATTGGCGTGATGTTGGATCCATCCCGAAAATGGCGCCGAGCCGTGTGCCCGCGAACGCGCCGGTAGTGATTTAGACATTTTCCGATCGCGCTCTAGCGCTCTAGCGCCTTGGCGGACTGCCACTGTTGATCATTCTGGTGTCTCGTGGGGCGCTGGAGGTACGCCTGCCCTACCTCGATACCCAGTTTCTAGAGGCGGCGATGAACATTCACCCCGTTAACAAGATGGTCGCCGCCCACGGGATTAAAAAGGGGATTATTCGGGAAGCTTTTCGTGGATATCTTCCCGATAGCGTCCTGGGGCTACAGAAGGCGCCGTTCAGCGACGGGGTGGGTGATAGCTGGGTGGACGCCCTGAAGGACCACGCCGAAGCTACTGTCAGTGACGCCGAGCTTCTCGGCGCCGCTAAACGGTTTCCCGTTGGGACGCCGAAAAACAAGGAGGCGTACGTTTATCGCGAGATGTTTGACGAGCGTTTCGGCTCCGAGCAGGCTACCGCCACCCGTTCCCGTAGAGCCCTCAGTGGCGGGTAGCAGTCCGGTCCCCCTCGCTTGGGTGCTCGTCTTTGACAGTGCTGCGGTTGCGGTCTATTTCGGACCCATGACCACGGGATACCTGGAGCGCATATTGCGCGCACCTGTTTACGATGTCGCTGAAGAAACGCCACTGGTGGTCGCCCCTCGTTTGTCGGCGGCGCTGAACCACCAGGTATGGATTAAGCGAGAGGACCTCCAGCCGGTATTTTCGTTCAAGCTACGAGGGGCGTACACGAAGATGTCTCAGCTCAGTACTGAGGAGAGAAAGCGCGGCGTGATCGCTGCCAGCGCGGGCAACCACGCCCAGGGCATCGCCATCTCCGCACAGTTGCTAGACGTGAGTGCCATCGTCGTCATGCCGACCACTACGCCGAGAATTAAGGTGGACGCGGTGACCAGTCGTGGAGCGAAGGCCGTCCTGGCAGGCGATACCTTTGACGAAGCTTTTGCACACGCCCAGGGACTGGCGAAGACAGAGAAGCGGGTTTTTATTCATCCCTTTGATGACCCTGACGTGATTGCCGGTCAGGGTACGGTCGCTCTCGAGATTTTCCGACAACATCGTGGCAAGATCGACTGCATTTTCGTGCCCGTCGGTGGCGGCGGATTGATCGCGGGTATTGGCGTGTACGCGAAACACGTGCACCCGAACACGCGCATCATTGGGGTCGAACCCGCTGACTCCGCCTGTATGGGGGCTGCATTCAAGGCCGGTAAACCCGTCGCTCTGGATACGGTGGGCATTTTCGCTGACGGCGTGGCGGTCCGTCAGGTGGGCGACGAGACCTTTCGATTGGCCCAGGAATGTGTGGACGAAATGATTGTCGTCGATACCGACGAAATCTGCGCGGCGATAAAAGATCTATTCGAAGACACGCGATCGATTGCAGAACCCGCCGGCGCTCTGGGTCTAGCCGGCCTCAAACGTTATGTCGCGCAACACGGCGGCTCGGGTCAGACCTTGGTGGCCATCGAATCCGGCGCGAACATGAACTTTGACCGCTTGCGGCATGTCGCCGAGCGGTCCGATTTCAGCGAAAGAAAAGAGGCGCTCCTGGGCGTCAGCATTCCGGAAAAGAAGGGTTCGTTTCTGCGCTTTTGTCAGACCCTGGGGGCTCTTCCGATCACGGAGTTCAACTACAGATTCAAAGATGCCCAGCAGGCGCACATCTTTGTCGGTGTCGGACTCACGGGAGGGCTAGACGAGGTAACAGCGATTACCCGCCGGCTGGTTTCCGGTGGCCTCGAAGTGATCGACATGACGGACAACGAGGCGGCCAAACTGCACCTGCGTTATATGGTCGGCGGGCGTGCAGACACCGCGTTTGAACGTCTTGTCCGCTTCGAATTCCCCGAGCGGCCCGGTGCGCTATTGCGCTTTCTGTCGGCCATGGGCGACCGCTGGAATATCAGTCTGTTTCACTATCGGAACCAAGGCGCCGCTTTCGGTCGAGTCTTAGCGGGCATTCAAGTACCGCCCGAAGAGAACGAAGCCTTCGCGCGTTTTATCGAAGACATCGGATACGGTGCCATCGAGGAGACGGACAACCCGGCCTACGCCCTGTTCTTACAGTAGCGCTGCGCGCCCGCGTCAGTCGTTGCCGGCATCGATTGGGGTCGCGTCTGTCGCATCGGGCGTGCCGGTTTCCGGAGTCGCGCCCGCTTCGGGTGTGTCGGGCCGATAAGGCACGACAGTGGTGTCGGCTCCGGCATCGGGAAGTGGCGGGTTGATGTGAATGACATCCGTTGTGACCCAGCTGCCGTCGATACATTCAGCGAGTCCCCAGCCGATGTATTCACAGCTTGCGCCCACGTCGTCGCAGCTCTCTGCGCCCATGGGGTAATCGAGGGGGCAGACCGCTGGTGTGGGTTCATGTTGTTTGGTTTCGGCATCGCAGCCAGGCGTTCCCCAGCTGGCGGTGGCCACTGTCAGTACAAATGGCGCCCTGAGGGCGTGGAGTCGAGATTTACGAGTGGTCATCGGCTCAGTGATCTTAGCAACGACAGCGTGGCAGGACAATCTCGGATCTTAGGCTTGCGCGCGGTGCTCTGGTTACGACAGTACGTAATTTGCGGGGCGAGGGTTTAGCGGTGCTTTCCAGTAGCGCGGGTAGCCAATGCCCGATCCCCGGATGGGTTCACGTGTGCAGAATGGCGCGTAGCAGTTCGCCAACCTCCGGACGGCGAAAGTTGCGAAAATTGATGCCGCTGAGTTTCTTGGTCGCCAACGTGCAGTGAAGGCCGACAATGCGCCCGTCCTTGTCGATCTCGAGATGGGGCACGATCTTTTTCGGGTAGCCTGCTAGCGGCGACTTCGCCTGGAGTCCGACCAAGGCCGGCAGCCCGTTGATAGGCCGGACGCTGAGTTTTTCGGGACCGCCGAAGGGCGCAGCCTTCGCGTAAAAGAGAATGTTCTTGTCGATGCCAATGACGGGCAGTCGCGCGGCGTAGCGCCGGCCGGCGTTGTCATTGGTGGAGGCAATGTCGTCGACGAACAGTGTCTGCAGCGCCTCGGCGTTGTGGGTGGACATATGAAGGAGGAAGGCGTCCATTACCCGGCGTGTCTAAGCTTGACGTTCGGCGGCGATCGGTGCCCGTTAGAGCATTACGAGATCCGGCACGCGCCCGGAATACGGTGTTGGGACCCGGACGAGAAGGGTCGTTGACGGGCACTAGAAGTGGGTCATTGCGGCGAAACCATTCTAAAATAGCGCGAAGGAAGCGATTGATTGAAGTATTGCGCCTCTAGCTATCACCCAAGGGGCGTCCCGAGCGTGGTGAGGGAAAGGAGATAGATGTGACAACTATTCAGCTGCACCGTCCCACGCAACAGGAGCTCAGACTTGCGATGATAAAGCAGACAACCTGGCTACTTCGATTGGGTTTTTGGGGGCTCGAAAAGAAGTTCGGCAAAGTGCTGATGCCATACACGCGTAGTGTTTGCGCGACTTCCGGGCTTGGTTTGCCCCGAGCTCCACTGCTCTGGGGCGCTCAGAGTCTATCGGTCCCGAGCGGTGTTCGCGTATTGGTGGAGTTACGGGCGTCGAGACGGAACCGCTGCGCCTTTTGTGAAGGCGCGCACCATGCGGTGGCTCTGCTCGACGGTCACGCCAACCCTCGATTAGTGGCGTCGGACAACTACGACAGCAGCCGTCATTTTGAGCCGGCGGAGCGTGCGGCATTGGCGATGGTGGACGACATCGCCAACCGAGACCGCATCAGTACAGCTGCCTTTTGTCGTCTGAGCTCGCATTTTAGCGAGCTGCAAATAGCCGAGCTAGTCTGGCTAACAATGCCTTTGTTAGCGACCTGAATCTTATCGCGGCGCCCCTGGGTATTGGCTTGGACGGTTTGTGCGAATTGGCTCGTCCGTCTCCCGGTGGCAGAACTGCCTGCGGCATGATCAGAGGGCAGACAACGCAGGGACACGCCACTGCGGTCGGAATAACCAAGATATGGCGGGCCGTCGGGCGGCCTCATCCGTAGTTCTAAGAGTCAGCCTTGGTTGGTTTCTTCTCACTCGCAGGATCCCCCTAATGTCAGTACTGAACCCCCGCCGTGTTTTTCGAACACCTCGCCCCACTTTCCCGTTCGCGCTTTTGCTGGGCGTTGGGAGCGCGTTGGGAACGCCTATTTCTGGTGGATGGCCATATGGGTCTAGGCACGCCTGGGGGAACCGGAGGACTCCAGCTAGAGTTCGCGCCGCTGCCATATTTGGGATTCGCTATCGGGGGCGGGGCGGGAGTGCATGGCCCTCAGGCTGCGGTGCATGCTCGCGCGCGTATGCCGGTGCAGGGCAGTTCCGCTTTTGCATTTGGAGTCGGCGGATCCCACGGCAAGTACCTGCCCTTTGAAGTATTCGGCACCAGTGGTCTGAAGCCGGCACTGACCACCTGGCTGAACGCGACGTTCGCTATGAATTTCGCAGCGAGAGCGGCACGAACGTCCGGGGCTACCTCGGCAAGGGCAGTTCTACCGTTAGGAACATCTTGTACGGCGGTGTAGCCGTTGGTTACGCGCTCTAATGGCCAGCCCTCGCGCCCACGGCGGGTCATTCGGCTGGTGTTGTGCCTGGGCGGTTGGGGTAGGCTTCGAGCGCTATGTCATTACCGTCCAACGCACACCTTCCCCAGGGCGTCGTGCTCGTCATTCGTCGGGCGGATGCCCACTACCTCTACGTACAACGCGCGCCTGGTGAGTCGTTCCCAGGCTACTGGGGGCCGGTCAGCGGCGGGGTCGAGCCCGGCGAGTCCTTAGAGGAGACCGCCGTCCGGGAGGCGATGGAGGAGGTCGGTATCGTGGTTCGGCCGATCCGCCAGTTGCGCGACGGGCTCGCCAAAGGCGGGGCCTACCGCTTGTACTGGTTGTTGTGCGAGCACGTCAGCGGCGAGCCCAGCATCTGCGCTCCGGGTGAGATTGCGGCCTTTGCGTGGCTGACTCGAGAGCAAGCACTCGCATTGGAATTTCGTTTTGATGGCGACGTCGAACTGATGGCGGAACTGGATGCGCTTTCTTAGAGCTCAGTCCGAGGTCGCAGCCCAAGGTACCCGTTACTCTGACTTCTGTTTGGTACGGCGTCTGAGACGCGATCTGCCGGACGCCGTGGGCAATCGGTACCTGGGGTGGCTCAGCGTCATGGGTAGGGACAGATGCTGTCCATGCGGCCTGCGAGGTAGTCGTCACACTCCACACCCGGACAGATAACCTGCAAATTGCCGCCGCAGGGGCACTCATGGATGAGGAAATCGGTGATGGTATCGGATTCAACAACAGTGAGCAGGATCCACCTTAGCGACAGCCGATAATGGTCTAAACACTGGAGTCCATTTCAAGATCCGCTGGGCCCATTATATGCGTTGCAGCCTGGGAGCCCCTGAAGTGTAGCCAGACCGAGAACCATGGCAGCGACGTGGCGGCCAGTGAAGAGCGGGCGGGGGAGGCGGGCAGTGCTACACTGAAGCTGTGTGCTTTCACTTCTGTCGTTGTTCCGTCAGCCTCCTGGGGCGCCGGCGATCCTGGCTGGTGCTGGCAGCCTTCGTGGCGCTGTTTTTCGCAGCGGCTGGGGTAAGCGCCAGCGAAGCCAACCCTGGAGCAGCGGGGGAGCCAGCTGCGCCCGCCATTAGTGACGCGGTGCTAGTACGCGGCATCTACGTAAGCCAGCCGACGCTAGAGTCTCCGAAAAAGCTAGATCATCTGATTCAGAGTTCATTGGAGGTGGGCGTCAATACCTTCGTCGTTGACCTTTGGGTGCCGTCTAGCCGTTACGTAAAGACCATCGAGCGTCTGACGAAATTCGGCATCCGATACGTTCCGCGGATCACGGTCTTTCCTCATGGCGGCAGCCCCGAGCAAATACGGAGCCAGCGCTACTGGGAGAGCCGCTGGAAGCTGGTGGACTACGCGTTGAAGCTGGGCGCCAAAGATATCCAGCTCGACTACATCCGGTATCGCTCCCGGAATGACGCGTCGCCGAAGAATGCCGCTGACATTCTGAAGGTCATTCAGTTTTTTCAGAAGCGAATTCACGAGCGAGGCGCTCGGCTTCAGATCGACATTTTCGGTGAAGCCGCCCATGCGCCATCGCTGCACATCGGTCAAGACATGGGACTGTTTGCGTCCAGCATCGATGGCGTTTGCCCGATGGTGTATCCGTCCCATTACCAACCCTACGCTAAACGCGCGAAGATCCCGTACAAGACAGTGCGCGACTCCCTGGAGGCTCTTAAGGTCCAGCTGGGGACGCAACCCGTCAAAATCTACGCGTACATCGAGCTGTGGAATCACCGCTACCGACTGGAACTCGGCGAGCGTGTCAACTACGTGAGGGAAGAGCTACGGGCGGTCAGCGACGCCAAGGTGCACGGCTTTTACGCGTGGAGCGCGAGCAATAAGTACGATTTGTTATTCGAGATACTGAAGCGATTTCCAGACAAGGTATTGACAGCGAAAGCAGTCGAAGCCCGGCTATAGATACACGCGCGGCGGGACTCGGTGAAACGTTTTCAGATTTACTGGGGGCAGTTGTCGCTGGGATTACTTACTATCGGTCGCGCTTCGAAATCTTCATGGGTGAAGCAGCCGACATTCACGACCATTCCGTTTGCGCTCAGGATCATCGCTGCCAGAGCTTCGGTCACCTCGACGCTGCAAAGGTTGGTTGGGTCGACCGGGCAACACGGCGGGATGGCGGGGAGGGTGATGAGAGTCATGCTCTGGCAGGTCTCGCTGCCGCAAGTGTTGGTGGTGCTCGGATCGTCGGCGAGGGCGATACAGGCTTGGATCTGTTCAAAGGTCAGCGGTGGCCCTGCGCAGGCTGCTGGGGAAAAACCCAACGCGACAATTCCGACCGTCAGTCAGCAGTTCTTAGTCCAAGCCATGTCGTATTTTCACTGGTTCATCGAATTTGCTGAAGCTATGGGAATACAAGCTCTCCGCTCCGGATCCAGCGAATTGCGGATAGGTCGTGCTGACGACGGACCAACCCACAATTGAGAGGGATCGGGGACATTCTATGGTGAGGACGGATCGAGGGGCTCGAATGATGGAGGGGCGCGCCGAACGACGGAGGGGTTGACCGAACGAGCGCGATTGCCCGGAGATAGTGGCAGGGTCTGCGGGGCAGGGCGAACAGCTGAGAGGGGGAGGGCGCGCGAGACTCGCCGGGCGAAGAACCGTGCGTCGCGGAAATGCGCTGAATCCTATGTGCGTGTTGGTAGAACGGGAGGAATGACTGATGTTCTCGTAATTGGCGCAGGCATGGCGGGCAGCACGGCGGCGCGGGAGTTGGCTAAGGCGGGGCTTTCCGTGGAAATTGTCGAAGCTCGCGATCGTCTCGGGGGGCGCACCTTTTCTGTTCGCGGATTTTGCGACCACCCGGTCGAAGGAGGCGCTGAGTTCATTCATGGGGAGGAGGCGGATCACTGGGACTTTGCCCGCAGCGCCGGCACCACGACGCGGGCCATCCCGCAGATGAAGGACATGCAGTTTAACATCGGTTACGGTACGAAATCTCTGCCGGCAACGCTGATGCACCCCGGTATCTGGGCGAGCTTCAAGATCCTCAGCGTCATCAAGCGACACAAGGGGGCGGATCTCAGCGCGCGGGAGTTTATCGAAAAACACGGATTTAAGGGCCGAGCCCGAATCATGGCCGAGCTCACGCTACTGTCCCATCTGCCCGGAGGCATCGATGAGGTCGGCATTGCCGGGTTGCTGGAGGACAACGTGCTCAAGCTGGAGACCGGCACGAACTATCGCGTGAACGAAGGCTACGACACCGTCACGAAGCATATCGGGGAGGGGCTCGACACCCGTTTCGGTTTTGTCATCCAGCAGATCCGTTACAGCGACGACGGCGTGTCGGTCACCGCCGAGTCCGGCGAAACCATCGAGGGCCGAGCGGCTATCAGCACTCTTCCGCTCGGCGTGCTTCAGTCTGGTGATATTGAGTTTGTGCCTGGGCTGCCGCCGAGCAAGCTCGAGGCGTTCAAGCAAATCAAGATGGGCCCCGTTGTTAAGATCTTGTTGAAGTTCAGGGAGCCATTTTGGAACCCCAAGGTCTCGACACTGGTCAGCAGCGAAGGCCCCGTTACCCTGTATTGGAATGTGTTCTACGGTATGACGGGGGAGCGCCCCTCCGTCCTGACGGCGTACACCACAGGTCCGCGCGCGGCGGCTATCAGCGCCATGAGCGAAGAGGAGGGCGTCGCCGCTTGCCTCGCTGATTTGAAGAATCTGTATCCAAAATCCGATCCGGCATCGTTGTTCTTGGAGTCGCAGAAAATCGATTGGCCCCAGGACAGATTCGCTCGCGGTGGATACACGTTCATTCTTCCCGGGGGCACGGGGGCCCGGGCTAAGTTGGCCGCCGCCGATACTGGTGCGTTGTTCTGGGCCGGCTCGGCCACTGCCACCACGACGATTGCGGCATCGGTACAGGGTGCCCATGTGAGCGGCGTGCACGCGGCCAGACAAGCTGTGGAGTGGCTGCAAAAGCGCGGCTGACCTTAGGTGTATCCCGTCAGCTGTGCCCCCTTGATCAAGCCATCCCGGAGCTTCGAGACACGCAGCAAACGTACGGGAAACGTACACGGAACTCAGACACTGGCGATCGCCTGGAGGCGGAGTTCCCGCAACTCCTCGAAAATGTTTCCACTTTAATTAGTGGGTCAACTGAGACTCGAACTCAGGACCAATGGATTAAAAATCCACTGCGCTAACCAACTGCGCCATTGACCCGGGGGGCTTTCTTTATCGCAATCGCTGGGGAACGCAAAGCCCTGTGAGGGTAGGGGGTGGCAGACCCCGTGGCCGGTCTTGAAGCTGACCAAATTCGGTGGGTTGGGGGCGACTCGGCGGGTGTCGGCGCCATCCGTTGCCGCTGCATGGGCGGCGTCCTTCCCGCGGGCCGTTTCCCCATTTGGCACTGCGTGATAACGAGCAAAGCTATGAATAGAATATATCCGTCTCTAGGCTTTGTAGCGGTGGCAGGCTTCGTTGGTTGTCTGGGCGATACGAAAGACAACAAGACCACGACTTCCCAGGTCGTCTCCGAGACGTCGGTGACCGTCGGCGCGACGGGTGCTGACATCAGCAACACCGGCACCACGGTATCTATTCCGGCGGGCGCTCTGAGCGACGACATCGAGATCGTCGTCGCTCAGAGCGAGCCCGGGAGTCTGCAAGCAGCTCCCGAGAGCACCAGGTTCTTGAGCGCGCCCTATGCGTACACCCCGCACGGCACCGAGTTCGCTGTGCCGGTGACGGTCACCATCGCTTACGGGGGCACCCCCAACCGGGTGTTGGTGCTCGACAATGACACCGACACCACCTGGGAGATCGTCCCCGGTTCTATGTTCGTAGATGGTTTGGCCTCCTTTGAGGTCGACCATTTTAGTTATTACGTCGTCGCGGACGGCCCGGGCGAACCCCTAGCGGCCACTTGCGAGATAGGACCTGGCGGGGGATCGGTTTCGGCTTGTGGTGGCACCAGCATTACCCCCACGGACCTCGCGCTTGACGATGGCGGAGCGACTCCGATGCCCAGTGAACCGGAGCCTGCGTCGGCGGAGTGCCCCCCACCGAGCTGTGACGTTAGTGCCGTCAATTGCACCGACGGAAACGAGTACGGCCTGAGCTGCACCGGCACCGCATGTACCTGCCTGATGAACGGAACCGCGACCGGCGCCGCGGTGACGGGCAACTGTGAGGATGGCCCGGAAGCACTGATGGCACTCGCGGGGGCCAGTTGCGGCTGGGACTTTACGCTAGTTGTGCCCGACGACGGCTGCACCACCAGCCCCCCGACGCCGGGTTACGTGGCGTGTTCGGAGTCCGGAACGGCCGGGGTCATGGGCGGCCCCGAGCCCATGCCTCCGAGTGATGGCGGTACGAATGTGGAGCCCCCGCCCCCTCCTGCGCCCTCGACTTTCGACACGTCCTACGTGTGTGGCGACAACATCGGGCGTCGCATCGAGTGCGAGTCTCACGGCGATTGTATTTGCTTTGAGAATGACGTCGCTGGCGCCACCTTCGCGGTGAATGCAGACACGTACTATGTCGACATGGACAGCGTGAACACCGAATGCGGTTGGACCATGGAAACCCTCCAAGTGACCTGTCCCTCCGGCGGCGGAGCCACGGAGCCCGGGAGCACGGGCGGTGGCAGCAGCAGCAGCAGCAGCGAACCCGTCGAGACCTCTCCGCCCAGCTACGGCGGAGCGGCGTCCAGTGGTGGCGCGGCGTCCAGTGGTGGAACTGGCTCGGGCGGGGCAGCAGCTGCCGACGCGGGAGCTCCGGGCATTTCGGACGCGAGTGCCGACGGCGGCATAGACAGCATGTAAGTCCTCACTCCGAGCGCTCGGCACCTTAGCGCTGAGCACATTGCATAAACGGCCTCAGACAACACGTCTGAGGCCGTTTACTTATCCGACCCACCGTGAAGACGGGGAGTACCGAAGCGTCCCCACACGACGGTCTCGCCGTCGACACGCGTGCCCGAGTTGCGAGGCACCACTTCGCTGACCGCATGGGCAACACTTTCGGCGGGAGTGTTATCGATGTGGGCGTCCACATGAGGCGGCGTGCTGTAGGAGGCCGGTAGCGAGTTGTCGCAGTGGCGCCTCGGGCGGGCAGTCAATGGGAGCGCGCTCAGAGACTGACCGGTGCCCGCTGTTGCTTGGGGGGTGGAGGTCTCGCATATGCGGCGGGCTCGATCTCGGCGTTCGCGTTGGCGTCGGCGTCCTTGCAGACGTCGCATAATCAACGCGATAGCTTTCAGTTCGAGTTCCGAGAGTCGTGATCCATCCGGATCTATCTCCCAGCCATCGAATGAGTCGCCGTCACCGTCGACGTTATCTGGCTCAAGCTCCGGTTGTAGCGGCTCACGCGGTACCAATTCGGGTGTGGGCTGTTGTTGTAGGGGCCCGGCTTTTGTGTGGGCTAGCACTCGGCTCTGATTCGGCTAGGGGCGGTCTGATTCAGAATGTAGAGAGAGCGCAACCATTCCGTTGGCTCACGCCCGCGATCCCCCTCCTGTCCTCGGAGATATGTCGGTGAGAACGGCAGCAGCGGGCGACCCTTGAGCTGAAAGTTGTCGGTACAATCGAGGCTTGCGCGCGAGATAAAAGTTGTTCGAATACTTACCGCCTGCCACTGCCTGCCCCTGTCGGTACGTCGTTAACACGGTCCCGTTCGTTTTTTGCGTGGATACTTTTCTTCACCTTGCCCAAGGCGCAAGCACCGAATTGGCTGTCCGTGGAAACCACCTCAACGGTTGGTGGCGATCCCGGAATCACGCAGCATTCGTAGGCCTCGGGGCGCCGCCGATGTTCGCTGCGTCGTGTAGTGGGTCTGCAGTTTCGGAGGCGATTAGCCCACAACGGACTAGGTGCTCCGCATTGGCAAGTGCCAGAAAGATCGATACGGTGCGGACGCAGTGCGCGATTTGGAAGATGTAGCGGGGGGCGATCCTAAGGCCATGAACGAGGCCCGGATGATGCACGATCAAAAGCTGGAGAGCCTGGGTGAATTAGCCGGCGGCCTCGCGCACGACTTCAACAACTTGTTGTCGAGCATTCTGGGGAGCGCCGAATTGGGGCTATTGGAGTTGCCCGAAGATCACGGGGCGGCAGCCCATTTGGTGACCGTGCGGGATACGGCTATCGGTGCCGGCGCGCTGTGTCGACAGCTGTTGGCTTACGCAGGCAAGGGGTGCTTTCGACTGCAGAACGCGAACTTGTCGCAGATTGTGCGGGACCAACAGCGCTTGTTACGGACGGCCGTGAGCAAGAACTGCACGGTGGAGCTCTCCCTGGCGGATGAGTTGCCCCCGGTGATGGTGGATGTATCTCAGATCCACCAGGTGTTGATGAATCTTGTGGTCAACGCATCCGAGGCTGTCGGGGAAAACCAAGGTAGCGTTCGTGTTACCACCGGGGCGACGCTTTGCGATGCCGAATATCTGTCGTCTGCTCACGTCGACGGTGAGTGTAAGCCCGGCCGGTACGTGTTCATCGAAGTGTCCGACGATGGTTGTGGGATCGACGAAGAGCTTCGGGTCAAGCTCTTCGATCCGTTCTTTAGCACCAAATTTGCCGGGCGTGGCCTGGGGCTGGCGGCGGTGCACGGAATTGTCAATGGTCATAAGGGCAGCATTCGCGTGTCTTCGGAAGTCGATAAAGGGTCGACCTTCAAGATCTTCTTTCCGGTATCAAGCAGTGAGGTGGTCGCGGCGCCATTGAGTCGTCAAAGCAACGCACGGACGGGCTCCGGCCTAGTGTTACTTGTGGACGACGACCGGGCTGTAGCGAGAGTGGGTGTTCGCATGCTCGAGGTTCTCGGCTTCGACAGCATCGTGGCGCACAACGGGGAAGAGGGCGTCCATTTGTTTGCTGAGCACAAACACGAGTTGCGGGCGGTGGTGCTCGATCTCACCATGCCGGTGATGGGCGGAGTGGAAGCGTTCCGGCAAATGCGCGCCATCGACGCCAAGATCCCCGTGGTGCTCACCAGCGGTTTCAACGAACAAGACACCGTGCAGGAGTTTCTAGGCAAGGGTCTCGCGGGTTTTTTGCAGAAGCCCTTCCGTGTTGGCGAACTGCGCGAGCAACTGCGGGTTGCGGTCGCCAAGAACGACGCCAACTAGCCGCGCTACACGGCGGGTTAAGTCCGACCCAAGCTAGAACGTGTACTTGAAACCCAGCTGGGCGAGCCGAGGGCGTCCGGGGCGAGCGCCAAAGGGTCGTCGCGACGCGATGTACGCGGTGTCGAACACATTCCCGACCTTGAGGTAAATACGTGCGCTATCGAAGGGCACGTAATGGCCGGATACATCTACGAGGTAGTAGCTGTCCGTCAGCAGTGCGTCCGCATCGCCGTCTTGGCCGGCGGACTCGCGCATGGCCGATGCAAAGCTATGGGCCGTATGGAATGCCCACAGTTCGTGCTCGACGCTAACTTGGACCGAGCCCTGGTGTTTTGGCACGTAGGGCAGCTCGTCGCCGCTCTGTACAGAGCCCCACTGGGGGTTGCCGGAATCAAAGCTCGTCTGAAATTGCGTCTGGGTCAGCGTGTACGCGACTTTAACGGGTAGCGCGTATTGCTCGGACAGTTTGGCTCGGAAGGCCAGCGCATTTTCGAGCCCTGTAATGTGAGCCTCGCCGCCCTCGAATTGCACGTCGGATTGCGCGTTGGTGCAGCCGCTGGAGAATGTGCACTGGCCGACGAGGTTCGAATAGATATTGTAAAAAGAGATGCTCTCTAGCTCCAGCTCGCCACTCTTGAAGCGCGCGCCGCCTTCGAGGTTCAGGCTCTGTTCCGGATCTACATCGTTGCTCTGGCCTGGGGCGACAGGGCTGTATCCCACGTGGGCGCCACCCAGTACCGACAAGCCAAAGTCAAAAGCGTAAAGCGCGCCGAGGCCGGGTAACACGACAGCGTTGTCGTTGCTCACGGTTGTGCCCGCCAGCTCATCGCGCATTTTCGTGTTGACGATCTCTAGCCGAACCCCGGGATTCAGGGTGATATTCGAAAAATTCACTTGGTCCGTCAGGTGCAGTGAGATGGCATGAGCGCTGGCTTCATTGCGGGTTGCTGTCTGGCTCGGTTGACCAGTGGCGGTCATCGCGCCGTTTTGCATGAAGTAACCGTCCTCGACGTGGTTCCGTTGGATCTCGTCCGTGTGGTAACGGGCGCCGGCGACGAGCTCGTTACTCCAGGACGTGGACTCCGTTCGCCAGACCGCCTCCGTCTGAATGCCCTGGGAGATGTAGTCCCGCTGGTTGTCGATGAGGTACAGGGTTTCGGCGGCTGCCGTTGAATCTTGGGCGCCGGTGAGGATGTCGTAATAGACGGCGTTCTGGGCCGTGGTCGGATCCTGCAATACGTCGAACAGCGAGGAATTCCCCGCGCGGTTGAGCCGCTTCCAGCTGCGGGAAAAGCCGTGGCGGTAGGCGGTGGTATTGACCTCGAGTTCGTCGCCCACGGATACGTGATAAGTGAGTTCCACCTGGGAGCGGTCCCAGGCCATGACGTCCAGGCGCGATGCTGCGTATCGGCGCTGGGCGTTGTCCGCGAAATCGTCGTCGCTCAGACCCAGGTAGGTCTCGTTTGATACTTCGGTTGCGTAACCGAGCTTGAGTTCCAACTCGTGATACACAGAACGGTCCAAGTCGCTGTTAACGCGTGCCTTGAATAGGAAGTCGTTCTTGCGAAACCCCGTGTCGCCCCCGCCGTCCAGTTCCTTAAATCCGTTGGTGCGCAGGCGCAGCCCCTCGATCAGGTAGCCGAAGTGTTCACTACTGAGGCCGTAGTGGACGTGAGCTTTGCCATACAGGTTCTGACCGCCCGCGATATCCAGGCCGCCGCGAGCCTCATCGGGAATATCCCGGGTGCGCATATTGATAGCGCCCCCGATGGTGTTCGGCCCAAAGCGTACGGCCGAGGGCCCCTTGTAGACCTCGACCGTGGTCATGCGCGTTACCTGGGGAAAATAGTAGGCGGCAGGGGCAGAGTAGGGGGCGGGCCCCAGCAGTACGCCATCCTCCATCAACACGATCTTGGAGCTGCGGTTCGAGCTCGCTCCGCGCAGTCCGATATTCGGGCGCAGGCCATAACCGTCTTCGCCCCGCACGTAGACGCCCGGTACTTTCAGCAACACCGCATGCACGTCGTCGTACTCGAACTTTTCGAGCTCGGCTTCGTCCACAACCTGCGCCGGGCGTCTGAGAGACGTCGTCGTTTCGCGCGTAGCGACGATGGATATGGAACCGAGATCGTGCGGCTCGCTCAGGCTCGGATCGGCGGGCGTGTTGCTGTCAACATGGTTGCTGGCAGTGCCGGAGGTGGCGGCCGCTGTGTCGTTCTGCGATCCGGCGGCGCCGGCCATGGCAGCGGCGGCCGCTTCGTCGTAATCACCGAAGTCATCGAATCCATCGTCTGTATTTGCCGGTGCCGTGGGATCAGTGCTCGGTGTCGAACCGGAACGCAAGGTGTCGGCGTTTTCGGCGGCGCGGTCAGCGTCGTCCTTTTCCTGCGTGTTCTTGGGAGCCGCGTTGGCTTCCGCCTTTTTGTCCTCAGCACCACGGAATCGTTCTTCCCCAGAGCGAGTTTTCCGTCTGGGCTCGGCGGACTTGGCCTTCTTGGTGGTGTCGGTGTGCTTCTTGGGCGCGGGGTCCGCAGGAGTATTTTTAGCGGCTCTCTCGGGTTTTTCGGCCGCTGTTTGAGCGAGCGTGAGGCCCGGGTTCACCACGGCGAGCAGCAGGCCCGCGGGGCCACACAATGATCTACTCAAGAGTGTTCGGAAGGTGCGGCTTCGCATGGATTTCAGTCGTTGTCGCCTTCGGCACGCTGGGGCAACTGGAGTTCCATGACCGCGACAAATTGAGTCTTCAAGTTGGTGGTGAAGTCTTTGAGTGCGTCGTGCAGTGCGACCACCGAGTCTTGGTCAACACTTAGGGCTTCTTTCAGAGTCACTTCCTCGATGGCGTTAGCAGCGGCAACTGTCTCCGCCAGATCGGCGCTCATAGTTTCGCTGAGCTCAGTCTCGTCCAAGCTGACCAGCAAGTCGTCAAAACCGTAGCCGTCTTCCCCCACGGGGGCGCCGAGAAACAAGGCTTGGGCGCCGCCGAGGTTAGCCACGATGTTCTCTTTGGAGTGAGTCGCCCAGAGCGACTCGAGTTGTTCGGGGCAGCTGCCAGAGGTGCAGTCAGAGATCCCCGCAGGGATGGCGAGCTTGAGATCTTTGGCGAAGGTGTCCAGATAGAACAGCGCATCCGAGACCGCGTTGAGCGCGCTGTGGGTGGTGGGGTAAACAATACTACCGCGTCCTGCGAGACGCAGCTCATCGACAAAGGCGCCGCTGCTCGTCTCCCATGCGGCAAGCAGGGTTGTGGCGGTCGCTGCCACCTCAACCGTGAGCGCGGCTGCGTAATCGGCGCGCAGCTGGGGGATCTCGCTCAGACGCCCCGGCCATGTGGTATCGAGTGTGAGCCCGGCGGGACAGGTGTGTTCTATTGTCTCGTTGAACAACAGGTATTCGATGGCGTCGAGCCCGCGTACGTTGATGGTCTCCAGCGCTAGGGACGCAGGATCGGCGAAGGCGCTCTCCAGCGTCTCTTGGTCGACCCTGCACGAATTTGATAGCGGCCAGGAGTAGATCTCGTCCCGCAAATCGAGGCCGCCCTTGACATGCCCGGAAGCGCCCGCGGGTCCCGCCTGGTACACCTCGGCGCGTTGCCACACACTCATGGTGGTCCGCCAAGCAGCTCGGGCGGTTTCCAAATCTTCCACGCTGAGGCTGAGCTGGTAACTAGCGGTGGCTATCTGAAGGTTTGCGCTTTCCGTTTCAAACTGTCGGTACGTCGTCAGCACGACATTTTCCGCCAGGTTCGACAATAGGCTCGGTGCCTCCGGGAATTCCGGCGGCGGGGCGTCCCCTTCCGCGCCATCCGCGGCAGGATCCGCGAGACAGGCTGTGAGGCAGCCCAGGGCGAGCCAGCTAGTGAACGCTAGTTGAGCTCGGGCCGGCGCAGCCGGGCGGCGGAGAAGGGGAGTGACCGTTCGCATATTACCAGCCGCCTGCTCCCGCATTGTCGCCAGTGTTGGCGGGGTCAAAGTCGTAGGCGCTCATCAGTATTGACCGGGCTTCTAGCAGACTTTCCAAGGCCCGCACGGTGCTGCCCTCGATTACGGGGGCGTCGCCGATATGTACATGCAGTTGCGCGAAGTCCGCGCGGGGCAAGCGCGAGCGGGGATTGAACTGCAGGCCGAGGGCGAAGCCTTTC